>NZ_JAYREC010000001.1:0-1038693 GCF_041909055.1 Leeia sp.
ACTTCGTACCCTGCTATGCTGATTAAATGAGCCAAGGAGAGACGATCATGTTCAAGCGATTAAGTGGTTTCCTGCTGGCCTGTCTGGCCGTCATCACAGCACATGCGGTGCAAACCGAGACGGTGCTCTACCGGCAAGGTGATGCGGTACTGGAGGGCTATGTGGCGTGGCCGGACAAGGCCAACCGCAACAGCCCGGCGGTGATCATCGTGCATGACTGGACCGGGGTGGGTGACTATGTGAAAGGCCGCGCCCGCCAGCTGGCCGAGCTGGGCTATGTGGCCTTTGCAGCAGATATCTATGGCAAGGGCGTGCGCCCAGCCAGCGGCCCGGATGCGCGGGCGGTGTCCAGCCAGTTTGGCGGCAACCGGCCGCTGTACCGTGCGCGCATGCAGGCAGCACTGGACTGGCTGCAGGCCCGCCCGGAAGTAGACCGCAGCCGGATCGCGGCCATGGGCTACTGCTTTGGTGGCATGGGTGCGCTGGAGCTGGCACGCAGCGGCGCACCGATTGTCGGCGCCATCACCTTTCACGGCAGCCTGAGCAGCCCGACACCAGAAGACGCCCGTAACATCAAGGGCAAGGTACTGGTGCTGCATGGCGCGCTGGACCCAGCGGTGAACGCCGATCAAGTGCGTGGCTTCCAGCAGGAAATGAATAACGCCGGGGTGGACTATCAATTCATTGCCTACAGCGGCGCGGTGCATGCCTTTACCCTGCCCACCGCTGGCAACGACATCAGCAAGGGCTCGGCCTATAATGCCAATGCCGACCGGCGTTCATTTGCGGCGATGCGCACCTTCCTGGATGAGGTGTTCCAGTAAAGGGACATCTGCTCACTACCTTGATGAGACCATGCCGACCCGTTTGATGCTTTGGCTGTCTGGCTTGCTGTATGGTTGCCTAGCCTGGCTGCCGGTGGGCGCACAGGCGCGGACCACCCTGCATCTGGCTACCGGAGAGCTGCCGCCCTATGCGACGGAATCCCGCCCGGACCAAGGCGTGGTGCTGGCGCTGATCCGTCAGGCGTTCGATCAGGCGGGTTATGATGTGCAATACCACTTCATGCCATGGAGCCGCGCCCAGGTGGAAACCCGACTTGGTCGATGGGATGGGACGGCTTATTGGGGCAAGACGACAGATCGGGTGCGGGATTTCTGGCTGAGTGATAATGTGCTGACCGAGCAGTGGGTCTTCCTGCACCGCAAGGACATGCCATTTGACTGGCACAGCGAGGCCGATCTGGCCCCTTATACCATCGCCGTGATACCGGACTACACCTACACCCCCGCCTTCCGCAAGCTGCTGACGGAAGGCAAGTTAAAGGGTGATACCACCCCGGATGACCTCTCCGGCCTGCGCAAGCTGCTGTACAAACGGGTGGACCTGCTGCCGATTGAGCGCAATGTGGCCTGCTTTCTGCTGCACAAGCAGTTTTCCGCTGCACAGATCCAGCAACTGGCCGCGCACCCCAAGCGGATGACCGATCAATTCACCACCCACCTGATGCTAAGCCGCCAGCGCCCGGCCAGCCCCGCCATCCTCAAGGCTTTCAACAAGGCACTGGCCGAACTCTACCGCAAGAAGGTACCGCAGCAGCTGCTGGCCAAGCTAAACTGCGACCTGCGCTGGACCATCGCCCCCTGATGCCTCACCCCACCCGCTGCAAGGTCAGGCTCACTGGAAAGTGATCGCTGAAGCCGTTGAGGTCGCGCTTGCCGGGTTCCAGCCCGAAGCGGTGCGGTTGGCGGTTGCTTTGCGCCATCAGGCCTTGTCCTTCGATACGGCATGGCATTTCCACCCGCCAGCCGCTTTGCCCATTCACCACGCCCTTGCTGACCAGCATCTGGTCCAGCATGCCCCAGCCATCGTAGTAATGGCTGCCCTGCCCTGTGGCCAGCAGCGGCCACATCAGGTTCAGCCAGTAGGGGTTGCGTCCGTTCAGCACGGTGTCGCGGTCGTTCACCGCCAGCGCGTACTCCTGCAGCGAGCGGTTGAAGGGCTCATCGTTGAAATCCCCCATCGCCACGGCCGCCACCTGCGGCCCCAATTCTTGCTGAATGCGCTGGTGCCAATAGGCCAGCGTTTCGCCCGCCGTCATGCGGTAGGGCTCAGATTCATACTGCCCGCCCAGGCGGGACGGCCAGTGGTTGGCAATCAGCACCAGCGGCTTGCCGTCCACCGTGAAATTCACTTGCAGCAGGTCGCGGGTGGCTTTGCGTTTGACCACCCAGTGCTGGAAGGTGGCCCCGGCCTGCATGCGCTGCGGGTCGTAGAGGAAGGCGACATCAATGCCGCGTGCATCGTTGCTGTCGGCATGCGCCACCTGGTACTGCCGCCCGCCATCAGTAGCAATGCGCTGGCACAGTTTGCCCAGCACGGCGGCGCTCTCTACCTCGCACACCCCCAGCGCGTCCGGCCCCTTGCCCTCATTGAGGCTGCGGATCACTTTGGAGAGTTGGCCCAGCTTGCTGGACAGCACCGCATCGTCCCAACCCTGCAGGCTCTTGCCGATTTCTTTCTGCAGCTTGTCGAGCCTGGGCGCCGTCTCCAGATCAAACAGGTTTTCCACATTCCAGAATGCCAGAAACAGCTGCTGCATGATGTTCTCCGAGGGTGTGGGTCATCACAATCCGAGGGGCCGCACCTGCTATGTGCCCCAAGCCGCATGCGGCTACGTGTATTGTCCGCCGCTCAATCTGCCGTGGTCAGTACAACGTGGCCCGATCCCGGCTGCCAGCTCAGGCTGCCGGCTGTAGCCACTGCTGGCCAGTCAGGCCCTTGCAGCGGAATCAGCACGGTTTCACCGTCCACCCGGGTTTGCAGCGCGAAGGACCATCCCGTGGCATTGACTGCGGCAGGTTCACCTTCCAGTGACTGCTCCCCCGTCCCCGCCACCGGCCAGGGCAACGCTTGCCCGCGCTGCCATTCCAGTACCTGTGGCGATGCCGTATGCTCACCCGACATCGTCGCGTACAAGGTGTAGTCTTCCGACCAGTTTACGGTGTTCTGCGCCTGCGGGCTGAAGGCCAACCACGCCACCGAGGCGCCAGGACTGCAGTTCATCCTCTTGGTGATCACCACATGCTCGCCTGCCGACAGCAGCGTACCCAGATCGGCGGCAGAGAAATCAATATTCAACGTGTAGCTAGGCATGCTGGGTTCCTCACGGTTGGCGTGGTTCAAATCGTCCGGTTTCAGCACTATAAAACAACGTCAGGCCCTGCTGCATGGCCTCAATGGGGTACTCGGCCACATTGGCCTGCAGGCGGGAGACCGGTGCCAGCACCATGCCGGGCTCCACGGGCCGGGCGAGGAAAACCAGCAGGGTATCTGGTGGCGTAAAAGTGACCGTCTGCTCTTGCAGTATGGAGACCGCCGTTACCGGGCTCGGCGCTTGTACATTGCCAGACAGCACCGCTGTCTGTGCCAGGCCAAAGGTCATCATCCGGGCATGGGTGTAGCTATTGGAGATGGCATACTGCCCGGCTGCCGCACCGGCAGTGGGCGGACCAAAACTGGCGTGCCGGTCGAAAGGATAGACCTTGCCCGGCATCGCTGCGTCTTGCAGCGCCTGGACCATCACCACATCATTAGACAACACCTCGGTGGTGGAGGCATACAGGGAATACGCTTCTTCCCAGCTCACCTGGTTGGATGGCAAGGGGCTGAACGCAACCCAGGCCAGCAGCGGGCCGGTGCTGCCCTTGTTCTGCCGGGCCACCACCACAGAGAGGTCCGCATCCAGTACGGTGGCCAGCACTTTTGGCGCAATATTGAGGGTCAATTGATAATGTTGCACACGACGCTCCAGCAAACCCGAAATGGGGCAGCAAGAGCATAGCGCAGACCGTCGCGGTCGGAATTCGACCGAATGGCAACCTCGACTTTCGGACAGGCCAAAACCCCACCAGCCAGGCTGGTGGGGCAATACTGCCAAAGGCCTTGATCTGCTTAAGCAGCGTCAGAGGGCGGATTGGGTACCCGCCGCACCGCCAGCTGATAGCCTGCTGCCGTAGCGCCAACCGCCACCACGGTCAGGATCAGCCCGCCAACCGTGCGAGGGCGCCCAAAGAAATTGGCTAAAGCATTCACGGTGGGGGGTACATCCCGCGAGCTGATGCGGATGTTGAAGATGGTCCGCTGCGGTGGCGGGTCTACATCCAGCTGCAGGGGAGCCGCAGCCTGGATGGTACGACTCTCTTGACTATCAAGGGCAACCACCCACATACCCTGTGCTTGCTCCACCTGGATCGTACTCTTGGCCAGCTCAGCAGCAATGCCATCGCTGACAACGGCTGCATTCCACTCCACGCTGTTTGCGTAAGCATCCAGTGTTTTCTGATCCACCCGGTCTTTGGGCGACTGCGACATATCCGGGATGCAGATCAACGCCGTGGCGGCGTCATCGCTTGTAAAAGTACTCATGATTCGTCCTTCTTGTATTGCAAAGCCATCAAACGGCCCACTCCACCGGAGTGGGCCCAAGGGGGCGGGGCTCAGCGCAGCACGCCGCAGGCCGGGCACGGTATGGCCATGGGATTGACCGCGTCTTTCTCCTTGCGGACAAACAGCAGGTGCAACACCTGCTCCCGCGTGTGACCGTCGCGGATCTGGTCCAGAACATAGCTGCCGTACAGCAGCCAACCACCATTGAACATGCAGGATACGACCTGCTCGACGTCCTGCTGCGGCGAAGCCAGAACTCCCAGATCCAGTTCAATCACTTTGCTGGCATACGACATGGCGCTGTCCCCTTGAACGATCAGCCGCGCGGCTTCAGCACGAAACCACCCACTGCCGGGCTGTAGACGATGGTCTGCTCATTGACACCGGCACCGAAGGTCAGGTCGATGGTGTTGCTGTAGACTTCGGTCAGCACCATGCCGCTGTCGATGTTGGCCTGCATGAAGACCTGGATGATTTCCAGCGGCTGGAAGGTGGCCTGATGGTTCATCGGCACCAGCGCAGCGTTGATCGGGCTGGCAGGCAGGCCGGTACCGGACACATTGGCTTCCTGTGCCAGGCCAAAGGTCATGGCAGGCTGACGCAGGTACTGGTTGACCAGACCGTAGGTGTCCACCGGCAAGGTCAGGCCCGGCGTGGCTGAACCGAAGCTGGCGAGGTTGGTGAACGGCAGCTGCATGGTTTCCGCACCCGGCGCTTGCGACAGCATGTTGATGGTGGCGCCGTTCTGCACGCTGGAGGTGGAGGCATACAGGGTGTAGCTGTCGGTCCAGCTCACCGTGTTTTGCTCGAGCGGGCTGAAGCTCACCCACGCCACCGAGGAACCGGCGCTGCCGTTCACCGTCTTGGTGATCACCACATTCTCGCCAGCCGACAGCAGCGTACCCAGATCGGTAGCAGCGAAATCAATGTTCAACTTGTAGCTAGGCATGTCCATTACTCCATAAAAGTGGTTAAAACAAGATAAAATCCGCCAAAACACAGCAACGCCAGAAAACGCTTTGTGCTGCAACGGAGGCTCAAGCATGCGCCGATTGCCGCCCCCGCCCCACCCCTCCGATGTCGTATTGACCGTAGCGCTCAGCTCCAGTCGAACTGCTGTAACTGCAGGCCATCGTTCAAGCCCAGCTTGCGCAACAGGTTCTCCCGATGCTTGCGCACCGTCTGGTCACTGATGCCCAGCTGGCGCGCCACCTCCTTGTTGCTCAACCCCTGCGCCAGCCAGAACCCCACCTCGCGCTCGCGCCGGGTCAATCCTTCAGGCGCACAGGGGGGAAGCGCCCGCCACCGGGATCAGGAGCTGCTGCCGGGCCACCCTGACGGCTTCGGTGGCATTGCGCACCTCCAGCTTGCGGTAGAGGCTGGCCCGGTACTCCTTCACCGTGTAGACGCTGATCTGCAGGCGCAGCGCCGTCGCCTTCTCGCCAAGCCCCTCCACCATGCACAGCAACACCGCCCGCTCACGCGGGCTCAAAGCCGGACGCACCATGTCTGCTCCATCTCCGGGCCGTTTCTGGCCCCACAGCGTTAACGGCGATGGAGAACAACAGGGCGCACGCTCCCCCAGGGGCGTGGGCGGCCACACAGGGCCAGCCAACGCCACACGTCAGCACCAGGGGGATAAGGGAGGAAGCACACTACTGGCGTACCGGCAGAACGACGGTACGATGCCAAAGCAGGCAAGGGTCGGGGGTTACCGGCTTGCAGAGCAGCAGTGCAGCACGCCGGGGCGAGCTACAACAGCAGGTCAGCAATCCTCGTGTCATGTGATTGCCGAACCTGAACCATGCAGACCATCACAGCACAGGAGCGGCGTTGCGCAAGCTGCACCTCCACCGACCAACAGGGAGCACGAGCATAGAACAGCTCTCATTTGATGCGTTGTGTGGAACCGGTCGACCGCGACTTTCGTACAGGTAAAAAGCGGGGTGCAACGTACGGCATAGTACAAACCTGCAACAACAGCCAACCCGACACCGACTTGATATGCCGATGGATTAACGCTACCGTACCATCCGCAGATGAGGGATGAGCGCCTGCATACTTGGCATGAGGGCATCCCTCCCGCCGATACCGCCAAGGAGGACACCCATGAACACACGAACCTTGCCCATGACCGCCCTGCTGATCAGCAGCCTGGTCGCGCTCAGTACGGCCCACGCCGCCAGCGCCCCGGTCTGCCCGTTCAGCGCAGATGAACTGAAAGCCCAGCTGGGGCAAACCTTTGCTGCCGGCACCCCCGGCGAAGGCATCATCGGCAAAGGCTGCGTGTACAAGGGCAAAGACCTCAAACTGCTGGTCGATGCCGGCCCCCTGCCCGCCCCTACCGCAGAGCAATGGCGCAAGATGTCCACCCCGCCCGGCACCCAGTGGAAAGCGGCAGCAGGCGACCCGAACAAAGCACTGCATGAAATCCCGCCCGCCGGGGTCAGCCCCTTCCCCAATATTAGCTACGAGCGCAGCGGCTGGCTGGTCAATGTCCGGGTACTGGGCGTTGCACCGGCAGCCGTGGCCGACTGGAACAAGAAACTGCTCAAGCTGCGCCGCATTCCCTGAGCATGCACCTGCGGACAGGCCTTGCCGCTGGCCTAACCTGCCGATTGCCATGAAGGTGATTGTGGAGACCCCATTTGGCAGAGCATGTCGTCAAGGTGCAGCGCCTCCTGCGTCGGGACAAAGCGGGAGGCCTTCCACCTTACGCCAGTGGCAGGCCCGGGTAGCGTTCCCGCATCTTGTGCAGTGCAGCTCGGGCGAGCGGCGGGCCTTCCGGAAAAGGCGCATAGTCATACAGCCGACCGCTGGGTAGCTGCATCAAGGGATGAGCAGCACAAAAGGCGTCACCATCCTCCAGGCCATGCCGCTGCCGCAAGCGCAGCCAGGCCAGGATTTCGACCGGATACAGCATGTAGGGCGGCGAGTCGAAACAGTAGGTTGTGTGATCCGTGGTGTTGCGCGTCTGCCGGATGTGCCAGTCACATGCCGCCGTTACCGCAGGCAGCAGGCGTTCGGTATCCGGCTCCAGCGCATGGTCCAGCAGGGTCTGATACCACGGCAGCAGCACCCCATCATGCCGGCCATGCAGGGCATCGTAGCCCGAGAACCATTGCAGCAGTCTTGCTGAATAGGGGGTATGCCCTCCGTACCCCCCAAGATACTCCAGCCGCTGGGGCTGATCGGTGTCCAGTATGGTCAGCAGCGTGCTCGCGGGTTCGTCATACCCGGCCACCAGCATATGCAACAGCTCCAGCGGCAAGTCGAAGTAGAAGCTGACGCGCTGCACCCGCACAAACTGGACTTCAAGCTGCGCATACCAGTAGCAATACCAGGCGGCCAGCCGATTGGCCTCCAGACCGGCCTCCAGATCATTGCGCAACAGGCTGTACATGCCATGGCAAAGATGCCAGTACGACAAATCATGGAAATCCTGTCCTACGAGAAAGTGTGACCGCCCCGCCTTCCCCGCAACAAAGTCTTCCAGCCCCTTCATGGGCTCCTCCAGCAGAAACAGCGCTCTTTCCCGCAAGATGAACTTCAGATGGTCATACTGTCGCCGATATTTTTGACCTGCGTGGATCGCCATGCTCACTTACTCCGCCCTATCCTTGAACCAGCCCTTGCGCCCCATGACCCAACCTGTCATTAAATGCTGCTCGGCCAAGCCTTGCCAAACCATTTGTGCAGGCCATCCCCCTCTCACGCACAAAGGCGGCCAGCAGTAAGCGCCCCACTGGCCGACGCCCAGCCTTGCCAGCCCTGCCGATTGTGATTAAGGTAATTGTTTGCACGTAGCAGGCCGGGGAGGCCGATTTGGCAGAACATGCCGTCAGGGTGCAGCGCATCGCCAGTCTGGACCTGGAAGTGGTCGAGGCGGCATCTGGCCGCACCTTCAGCAAGCACATCCACGACCAATACGGCATTGGCCTGCTGCTGCATGGCGCGCAGCAATCGGCCAGTGGACGTGGCCCGGTGGAAGCCACGGCGGGCGACCTGATCAGCGTCAACCCCGGCGAGGTGCACGACGGCAAGCCAATAGGCCCGCAAGGGCGGCGCTGGCACATGCTCTACCTGTCGCCGCAGCGGGTGCAGGCCGTGCTCGACGACATGGCTGCCGACCGCGCCCTGCCTGCAGCGGAGCTCTCCTTCCCGGTACTGCGCCATACGCAAGCTGCCGCACTGTTCCAGACCCTGTATCAGACCGTGCGCCAACCCGGCGGGCGCGACCATGCGCTGGTGCTGGATGAAACCCTGCCGCTGCTGCTGGCGCAGTTGCTGGACCGCCCGCTGGCCCCTGCCCCCGCTGCCGACAGCGCCGCCGGGCGCGCCCGCAGCCGCATCGACGATGCCCCCTTGCAAGCCGTCTCGCTGGCCGAGCTGGCGCAAGAGGCGGGCCTGAGCCGCTTTCAGCTGATCCGCGCCTTCACCCGGCTGACCGGACTCACCCCGCACGCCTACCTGCTACAGCGGCGCCTGCTGTGGGTACGCCAGCAGATCGCAGCAGGCATGCCGCTGGCCGAAGCCGCCCACGCCAGCGGCTTTGCCGACCAAAGCCACATGACCCGCTGCTTTGTTCGCAGCTTCGGCTACACCCCGGGCCGCTACGCCCAACCCGCCCGCTAGGCCGCAGCCCTCGTCGGCGCGTACATACTAACCAAGACCATCCCAACTCCAGCGTTATTCCCAGATGAGTAGAGGAACTACTGAGGAGCTTTCACCCAAAGCATGAGCTAACTCTGGGCATATTCATTTCAACCTTGATGGCAGGGACACACTCTGAACACATGATGCATCCCGATCATGCCTTGCCGTACTTGCTGCTACGCTCATGAATAAAAAATGCCCTTCACGAGAAGGGCATTTGATTCACAGACCGGCGTGGCTTATACGCCCTTGGCAACTGCCTTGCGGAAATCCGGATCGTCCAGCAGTTTATCCACCAGCTTGTGGTATAGGTTTTCATACTGCCCAACCGCACCCGGAATGGCTACAGCCCCCAGGAAAGGCGAGTCCCAGCCAGACTCCACCCTCAGGTCGCGCTTATAGCGCTCTACGCCAGCCAACGTCACAATGAAGCGGGCCGAGAGTACAGCGCTGCCCTTACCAATAGGCGCCTGGACATCATGCTCCAGCAGAGTACCTGTAATCACCACGGGAGAAGCATCATCCAGCAATCCAGCTGCTTGTAGCTCCACACGCAGCAGTTCACGCAAGTGCTGGCTGAAGGCACCGTTTACCGGGGAGCTCAGCGTATTGGTCCGAATACTGATTCCCTTGTCCGTCTGCGGATCTTTCGCAGCATCCAGTGCGAAAGCGCCAACCTTCATCATGGTAAAGCTAGCTGCGCGGAGTTTGCTGGTAGTGGCGATGGTGGGTTGCGGTGGTGACATGCTCAACTGCATACACCCTGTTAACTGCAACAACCAGACCAAACCCACTGCACCTACGACATGCCTGAACACCACTTTCAATTTCTACTCCCTGTCTTGTTTTAGTTATTGAAACCAGCGTCACGCGACAAGTCGCGCAGCGCATTGCTCAAGATAGCACGGGTCATAACGGTCACAGCTTCATCAATGCTGCCCACCTTGATGCCCCCTGGAGGCGCACCTGCGCTACCCAGCGCCGTATGAATGGCGTGGCGTGCAGTCGTGACGACAGGTTTGACCTGACCAGCAGGCAGATACGTCAACGTGCAGATATAGCCATCCGTGACCGTGTTGCCTGCAGCCCCAAAGCTGAGGCCGGTCAAGAAGCCCTTACGCATCGCCTCATCAACCAATGCAACATTATTCAATGTCACATTCAGGATGGGTGTATTTGCGCTAGGTGTACCTTCCACCGATGAAAACAAGCCACTCTCGGAGATTTGTTTAACAACCATCTCCTTCAATGCCTTGGTACCCATGGCATTCGATACGCCATTGGTTTGAAACTCGAACACCACGGCGACAGGCTTGGCATTCGCCACCGCCTTCATCTCAGACACCGGCACTTCCTTGGTCGTACCATCCACATAGAAGTTGGCACAACCCGTCAGCATCATGGCTGCAAAGAGAACCAGAGCACCCGACATCCTGTGGGTTAGCTTCTTATAATAAAATGACAAATGCATTAAAATCCCAATCGTGCTTGATATTGAAAAACGCTACTCCCTTACGGCTGCATACGCAGACTCGCCGCGGCGAATACCATAGCGTGAGCTGCAGAATATTACAACGCAAAGGACGAAAACGCTTGACTAATGAATGAGACGTCACGCAAACGCCCCATCTATGGGCTAACTCACCTCGCTGCCTGCAGGCGCACAGCCGCAGCGTTGATGTACTCTCATCCGAAGCCGCCCACGCCAGCGGCTTTGCCGACCAAAGCCACATGACCCGCTGCTTTGTTCGCAGCTTCGGCTACACCCCGGGCCGCTACGCCCAACCCGCCCACTAGGCCGCTGCCCTCGCCCTCAGCCCATGCTGCAGGCCCACACAAAGAGAGAGGCCACCGCCGACACGATACCCAGCGGTACCAGCCACAGAAAGCCCAACCGCGCCCAGCGCCAGCGCTCTCCCTGCGTCCCCAGCCCCCACCCCACCACCATCGCAATGACGGCGAGCCAGTGCAGCACATCCACTGACACAGGGCGCACCCAACCAGCAGGGGCTGCACACTTGGGCACCATCACCAGCGCGATGGCACCCAACGCCGTCCCCAAGAGGTAAAGCAACATCAGCAGGGCTTCCAGCCAAGGTTTCAGGGCAGACCACGTTAACTTGATGCCCACCAGGTTACCCCTTCACACTCAATCCAGCGTGTAGTCAAAATCGTAATAATGCTGGCCACCCTCGATGCGGATGACCATCTGCCCGGCGAGGCCGCTGAGCTCGCCGCTGCCGGAGTGTGGCACCACCTCTAGTGTCAGACGGCTGTGGCTGCTGCTGCGGGTGCCGAAGTGTTGCAGCAGGAAGCTGCCGGTTTTGCCACTCAGACTGCCGCTCACCTGTTCGATCGCCACATAGCCCGCGGCGCCCTCGACCGCGGTGCGGGCGCTCAGCATCTCGCCCCGGCTCTGCGCGCTCAGCTCACCGTGAAAGGTCTTCTCGAACGACATGCGCCCCAGCTGCACCCCATCCTGCCCGGCAAACGCAGGCTCCAAGGGTTGCAGGGTAATGTCAAAGCTGCCATGAACGATCATGATGTGTTCTCTTCCTGAGCGGGATATGAAACAGGCATGCTAACAGGATGGACTTCTGAGGCGTCAAGCCCGGCGTGGCCTGCGCGGGCGGAAAGGGCGCAGCACCGCCCTGTCTGACTCCAAGGCCAGATGCGGCCGCAACCGTGCCCAGGCGCGGGTCAGATAATCCCGTGTGACAACATGATCCCGCCGTCGCCATGGCAAAGTCTGGCGGTCTTCGGCGGACAGATCGTCCAGCACATCTGCACCGCAAAACAGCAGATGGTAAGCCCAATCCACCGCTTTTCGCCTGGTCGTCGCATAGGGTGGCAAGGTATAGCCCAGCGTGCGGGCGATATCCTCCATCATGTTCCACGCATTCAATATCGTGGAGAACCAGGCTTTGTCCGGCACCCGAGCCGGCCGCGCAGACCGGATCATCACCATCACGTCATCCAGATGGTAATGCGTGACCGACTCCACCTCCATCAGCGTGACATGCTCAGGCACCAGTTGCAGCAAGGCCTCGCGTGAGGCTGCCAGCAACAGCCGCCCTTCGTGCATCAGCAGATACTCCGGCTGCTCACCTGTCAGCCACAGCGCATACTGCGCCTTGCCGCCGTAGTGCAGACAGATCATGTAGCCAGAAGTATTACTCGCCAAGTGCTCAATGCGGGCCATCAAGCTGCCCCTCCCTCAAAAATCAGCCCCATATTGAGGGTATCGTGGAACGCGCCGTGGTGGAACAGCCCCATCGCCCGGCGTCCTTCGGGCTGGAAGCCTGCGGCGGTGTAGAGGGCAATGGCGCTGGCGTTGTCGGCGCGGACTTCGAGGTCCACCCGGCGTACGCCGAGGCGGCGGGCGTGTGCCAGCGTATGCGACAGCAGCCGGGTGCCGATGCCCTGCCCCCGGTACGCCGCAAGCACCCCCATGCCCAGCTCGGCCCGATGCGCCAGCCCGGCCGCCCAGCACGGAATGGCATCACACCAGCCCACCACCCCCTGCTGGTGCAGGGCCACGTATTGCGGCAAGTTGCCCTCAATATTGTTACGCACAAAGGCCGCGATGGCTTCCAGCGGCGACGCCTGCGTCTGCCCCAGAAAGCGCCCTTCACGCGCCACCGCATCCAGGCAGGCGTGGAACCCGCTGATGTGGGTTTCGTTGATCTTTTCAATGGTGATGGTCATTCGGTTGAATACTCCCTACCATGACAGGGCACTCCCCCTGAGCGCTCCCGTAGTGCACAATCCGTGCGCGGCCGCACCAAGAACATATGGCGATTCTACTGATGCTTTGATGACCTTTCAGCTGGCGTGTACCGATCAATTAAATTTCATGCCATATTGGCAGACTTTCGTTTTTGGCATGATAAGTTTGACCATGGCGCAATTGATGACAACAAATGCAAGACCTCCAAGCCTACCAGGAAAGCCGAAACAATGGATATAGAGCGACTCACATACCGGTTGCCATTCAATGGTTTTGATATCATTTTCTCAATTGACACTACACGATCTATAGAAAGAAGTAAATTCTCTTTCCCCGAAATAGATGACTTTTGCTCTGCTGAGGCTGAAATCTGGCTGGAAAATGAGAAGGGCTGTTTTTTAGTTACACCTGCACATGATATGGGAAATTTCTTTGAAGAGTTAAGGGACTTTATAAAATATTGCAAAAATCCGCCCGATACTGACATAAGCAAAGCATATTTTGAATCTGGCAAATGGTATGAATGCATCGTAGGATACTGGCGGCGATTTTTAAATGACGATCAAAATCCTAATGATGAAGAGCTTTATGATAAAACAATCATTTACTCTCAATTTAGCAGCAATTATGGCGACATTGCCTGCTACGAATATGATGGGGAGTGCATTATAGAGGTTGTGTCAAAGGAATTTAAAAGCTGGGATAATTTTATTCACCACCACTCCAGCTTTATCCCAGAGCAACTATCAGAGTTTTTGGAAAATATTCGCTCGGACATACTAAAATACCTATTACCACACAAGCAAATTTTCATCAAAGAAAAAATCATGACGAAGTAACAGCACAGCGAGCCTTATCGCTTATTACGCGAGCAACAGGAAATTTAAGGTGACAGGTATATACTCGTTTTTGGCGTGATAAATCTGACCATGGCGCAATTGATGGCCACAAAAAATGCAAGATTTACAAGCATACCAGGAAAGTCGAAACAATGGATATAGAGCGACTCACATACCGGTTACCATTCAATGGCTTTGATATCATTTTTTTAATTGACACCAGCAGCTCAATAGAAGGATGCAAATATCCCCCGCCCAATATGGATGACTACTTCTATGCAGAGGCTGATATCTGGCTGGAAAATGAGAAGGGCTGTTTTTTAGTTACGCCCTCATCTGACATGGGAAATTTCTTTGAAGATTTAAGGGACTTGATAAAATATTGCAAAAACCCGCCCAACACTGATACAAGCAAAGCATATTTTGAATCCGGCAAATGGTATGAATGCATCGCAGGATACTGGCGGCGATTTTTAAATGATACGCAAACAGCTGACGATGAGGAAATTTATGATGTAGTAACCAAATATGCTCAATTTTGTAGCAATCATGGCAACATTGCCTGTTACGAATATGATGGGGAATATATTATAGAAGTTGCATCAAAGGAAATTAAAAACTGGGATAATTTTATTCACCACCACTCCAGCTTTATTCCAGAGAAACTATCAGAGTATTTGGAAAGCATTCGCTCAGATATACTAAAATACCTATTACCACACAAGCAAATTTTCATCAAAGAAAAAAACATGCCGGAGTAACAACACAGTAAGCCTTATCGCTTATTTCGCGAACGACAGAAACGTAAGGTGACAAAGCGTGGTTGCCCGCTAGTAGCCTCTTTCCCCCAGATACCGCAGCAAGGGGGCCACATGCATCAGCATTGGCCGCACGGCCTGTGTTTCATCCTCCAGGATTGCGGTCAAGAATTCCCAGTCATGGTAAAGCTGGCCATGCTCAAAGGTCTGGCCATCCGGTACTTTTGAAAAATCGTAGCGCATGAATGACGATACATCCCAGTAGTTATCCAGGGTAACCGCTACCCGGCTGCTGCCTGCTTCCTGCTCCATGCGGTCCAGTATGAGATTGATCACCCGTCGGAGCGCATCCAGATCCAACTCAAGGTCTTTCATCGCCCCCCCTCAAAAAAACACCGACAGCAAAATGCCGCTGAAGGCCAGCACCACGCCGCCGAGGTAGATGCGCAGGGTGCGCTGGTAGTAGGCCTTGATGTCGCTGTCCGGCAGGATGGCGAGCATGCGGAAGAGGGCGACGAAGAGGCAGAGCGAGCCGGCAAGGCAGCCGCCAAACACGATGCGGTCGTCCCACCGCTCGAGGCTGAAATGCTCGTCCGTCACCCACTGGCCGAGGAAGCCAACCAGAAAGCCGAGGATCACGCCGATGGAGGTCACCATCGGCTGGCGGTAGTCTTTGAGGTCAAATGCGGGCTTGGGAGTGGGGTCGCTCATGGCTGGCTCTTTATGGGTAAGGGGTGCGGCGCCGTTTTAGCTACGCTGCAGCTTATTGCATCAAATACGAGTACGCCTGTCATCCAGTCTACCTTATGATGTTCCACTCTTCTTCCCCCAGCGAAAGCGAGCCCTGCCATGTCTGCCCTCCCCTTGTATGCCCAGATGTTCCGCTATCAGGCCTGGGCCAATGCTGACATGCTGCGGGCGCTGGGTGAGCTGGAGCCGGCATTGCATCAGGACCAGCGGCATCTGGGCATCCGGCTGATGAACCACTGTCTGGTGATCAACCAGATTTTCCAGGCCCACCTGCAGCGCCAGCCCTCGCCGCACAGCGCAGTAAACACCAAGGACACCCCCGCGCTGGATGCACTGCGCGCGGCGCACGCCACGCTGGACCAGTGGTATCTGGATTACCTGCCCAGCCTGAGCGCCGAAGCGCTGGCGGAGAGGCTGCCCTTCCGCTTTACCGATGGCGAGGCGGGCTATATGAGCCGCAATGAGATGCTGGCGCATGTGGTCACCCACAACACCTATCACCGTGGCGAAGTGGGCATGCTGCTCAAGCAGGCCTCTGCGGTACCCGGCACCACCCTGACCATGCCGTGGGACACCTACGCGGTGTTCCTGCACCAGGACGAACCGGCCCGCCGCCAGCAAGGCCAGCCGGGCTGAGGGTTAGCCGGGAGCTTGCAATAATGCATCCACCGCGTGCTGGCCGCTGGCGATCAGCACGCGGTGGAGGTTCTCGCACAGCAGCCAGTCCATCTTGCGGGAGACCAGATAGAACTCAAACAGCGGGCACTCCGCCAGGACGGCGAGGATGACTGCCGCCTCCCCCTCTTACAGCCAGACACTGCCCACCTGCTTGTGCGCAGCCGCTTCTGCCAGTAGCCACAGCGGCTCATCGGGCGCGATCAGGCTGCCGAGGGTGGCCAGCGGGTGGCACGATCTATACCACCAAGACATCACGCTGGGCGGTGTCATCTGTCATCTGCAGCAGGTACTTCACATCCATGTGCAGATAGAAGCAACTTAGACAGCCCGCAGCCGCAAACACCCGTGGCTAAACAGAAGCCCCACCGACCCGCGTAGCGGGTGGGTGGGGCTTTTTCCATTTCTGGCGCACAAGGTCATGCCCTCTCTGCACCCAGCATTCAGTCAAGTTCCGCCCTGTCCTGCAGCCTTGATTAGATCCAATGCTTCGGCAGCCCCTTCAACCCCTTCAGCAATAGCCTGTTTTACTAATGCTAGGCCCTGTGCTTCATCTTTAGGTACGCCGAGTGAGCCGTAAAACAGATTCAGGCCATGAATCAGTTTTGCTTTTGGATATCCACTATCCGAAGCGCTCTTGTACAAACCAGACGCTCTAATGATGTCTTGCTCGACGAGGTCTCCCATTTCAAAGCAAACGCCAAGTGCATAAGTTGCTGGTGCATATCCTCGCTCCGAAGCTTGTTGCAAAAGCTTAAAGCTGCGGAGCTCAAATTCATCGTCGGTCTCTAGCCTTGAAATACTAAACTGCGCATACAAAAACATCGCCTCTGACCTGCCTTCTGCGAGTAAGGGCAGTAACAAATCATAGGCTGCTTGACAGTCTCCTGTCTCTATCAAATCTTCAGCCCGCCTAATGACCTCGTGTGCTTTTAG
The DNA here is from genome assembly GCF_041909055.1 of Leeia sp. NCBI lineage: Bacteria > Pseudomonadati > Pseudomonadota > Betaproteobacteria > Neisseriales > Leeiaceae > Leeia > Leeia sp. Next base: position 16,794 of record NZ_JAYREC010000001.1, read on the forward strand.
ATCATCCATGTGGAACGCCTGCCTCCATTCGGTGCAGTGCATCGACACCAAACATGCCGCGCTGGTCGTCGCCCAGATCATGGTCCAGGCTCACCTCCGCCACCTCGCAGGTCTGCAGCAGGGTGATCACCTCATCCGGCCACCACGCCCGCACCCAGCCCGCTGGCGTGGCGCGTTCGTCGTCCAGGAAAATCCGGATCGGCATGGTAGCGCTGCCGGGGGATCAGGCTTTTTTCACAAACTCGGTTTTCAACTGCATGGCACCGATACCGTCGATCTTGCAGTCGATGTCATGGTCGCCGTCGATCAGGCGGATGTTCTTCACCTTGGTCCCCACCTTCACCACCAGCGAGGAACCCTTCACCTTCAGATCCTTGATCACGGTGACGGTATCCCCATCGTTCAGCACCGTGCCGTGCGCATCCTTCCACACCCGTGCCGTCACCACCTCCGCCACCGCCTCACGGCTCCACTCATGCGCACACTCCGGGCACACAAACATCGCCCCATCTTCGTAGGTATAGCTGGACTGGCACTGCGGGCAATGGGGCAAGGTGGACATGGGACAGAGACTCCAAGGTTCATGGCTAAACCCGGATTTTAACCGAGTCGCCGCCGGGCTGCCGGGAGAATCGGTTTTGTCGCCCCCTTCTCAAGACGGATCCCCAGCCTGCCGCCGGGGCAGGTGGTCCCATATCAAGCCGAGCAGGCCGATGCTAAACAGCAGGTAGCCGTAGTCTGGGCCGCGCATCAGCAGCAGATCGGCCACGCGTTCCGGAAAGGGCAGCTCGCTCAAGCGGGGTCTTGGCCCCCGGATCAGGAGCATCATAGCGGGTATCGGTGTGAGCACCGCGCCCAAGCCCACCAGGGCGGACCAGCCATCCGGCCTGCGGATCAGCACCAGCAAGGCGGTGGCGCAGCAGAGCAGCGGTACGGCATGGCGCAGCAGAGCAGCGGTACGGCATAGCGCAGCAGATACGCTCCCGCCATCCACCATGAGATGGTTGCGCTTGTACTCATGCTTGCCCCCTTTGTGGTCGATCGGCTGGCGTTTCATCCGCCCGGCTGCCGTGCCCACGCGGCGACAGATGGCACCACAGCAGCCACAGCATACCGGCGGCGCAGAGCATGAACCCTATCGGCGTGCCTTGCCAGTACAAGAACAGTACAGCGTGATGCTGCTCGATTTCGGCGGGGGACGAATGGATTGGCGAGATGGCGGTCCACGGCCCGCCGATCAGCTTCATCACGAACGGCACCAGGCTCAACGCGGCCCCCACCCCCACCAGCGTAGCCCCGCCACCGGCGGCGTCGCCATAAGGCCAGCGCCGCCAGCATGACGCAGAAGGCAGGCAGCACTAAGTGGGCTAGCTCGCCGCCCACGCGCAGCAGCCTGAACATGGCATCAAACATGGTGGTTCTCCTGTTCTGATCGGGTCTGCGAAGCAGCGACCTCCGGCGCTTGCCGCCAGGCTAGCCATGCGATGCCCAGCACAAACAGGAGCAAGCCCAGCTCTGGAAACGCGCGCATGGCGATGGCATTGAACAGGCTGGTATTGATGATCTTGATCTGGAAAATACCCGTCTCTGTCCAGAGGAAGCCTTGGCGCATAAAGAGGCGATACCCCTCGCCCACCACCGCCATCGTGGCGCCCGTTACGGCCAGCCACTGCGGGCCACTGCGCCCGCGCCGCAGCATCAGCAGCGCCGCGCAGAGCGCCACCGGCGGCGTCAGCCAGAAAGCATGGTCATACGCCATCCAGAACATGCTGGTGATAAAGCCCTGCAAGGTCTCCACACCACTCTCCTCGATACTGACCTCACTGTCAGTATGGCGCAGCGCAACAGCAGCGTCCAGCCAGCCACCCCACCCCTTGCAATCCTGCAGGTGCTGGTATAGTCTGACATTAATTTCTGTTAATACAGAAATTACAAACACAACAATCAAACACCCGGGAGCCATCATGACGATCGAGGCCTATCAACACCTGAGGCAGCTTGGCATGCAACTGGCGGGCGGCATGGATGACCTCTGCCAGCGGGTCGGGGTCTATCACCATATGTATCGGGATTCTGGCGGGCGTAATGTGTTTCCGCTGATTGCGGCTCATGTGGGCCTGCATGCGGTGGATTTTTATCGGAAAGGGGCGTTGGCCGGTCAGGTGCTTTCGCTGCTGCATGTGCTGTGGCCACGTCGGCGGCGGGCCCTGCTGGCGTCGCTGGCGGGGTTTATTCACCAGTTTCGCGATATCAACCGCCGGGTCTGTGCCGAATCGTATGCCCTCTATTACTACACCAGGCAGTATGGGCACACGGCGGAGATTGAGTCGGTGATCGGGCAGGATTTTGCGGCGCTGCTCTGTCGCTGCCATGACTCGCAACGGCACGGCAGTGTGTTTGCGCCGGAGGAACGGGCCGCGCTGTTCTCGGCCTTCTTTGGCTGGGAGCAGGATCATATCGTGGCACCAGCGGTGAAAGCGGCGTTCCTCAGCTTTGACTGGCCGCTGATCAAGGCGCTGGCGCTGCGGCCCAAGATCGAGTTTGCCTACTTTGGCCGCCGCAACCCGATCCGCTTTCAGAATTTTTCCAGCAAGGCCGAGCGCATCGCGCACGGGCTGGAGGCTTACCGCCGGGCAGAGGCCATCGGGCTGGATCGCGTCGAGGCCGCTCTGGCCGATTACCGCATCATGCCGCAGGCGTTTGTGCAGAACCCTCAGCGGTATTTTGATTCGGTGGCGCTGGCGGCGGGTGTGAGCCAAGGCTGAGCCATCGGGCCGCGTGGCAGCCTACATTGTGGCAGCGCCATGCTATGATCAGGCCGCCCCACGGCTCAAGCAGATTTCCACAGCACTGCCACCTCACGATGCATCAGACGGATGACCAGACCTTTATTGCCCGCTGCATTGAGTTTCATGCTTGCGCCGGGCCTACCCTTGCTGTTGGCCTACCCGGTCATTGGCCCCTTGTTCTGGCCCATGCTGCCCTGTGCCTATATGGCGGCGCTGCTGCTGGGCCGCCCGGCCTACCATGCGCTGAAGCGGGAGCAGTTGATAGCGCTGAAGCATTACCTGCGGGCGGGTGGCCTTATCGGCATGGTATTCAGCCAGATGGTTTTTGCGCTGGTGGCAGGTGTGCTGCTTTGGGTTGCCTTTGCCGTCGCAGCTGCCCTGATCCTGCTGGAAGCCCTGACCGAGCCTGCGCAGCCTCCTGGCTGGGCAAACCTGCTGCACTGGTTGTCGAACACAACTTGGCGGCACCTGGGGCTGGCTGCTGTACTGTTTGCATTCTATCTGCTGCTGCTCGCACTGTTGGCCGAAGAGGGTAGCTGGCTGGCTTGTGGTGCCCTCAGCTTGCTGGGTACCCTTAGCACCACCCTCTCCAGCCTGATATTCTGGCTGCTATCCGTATCAGGCACCCCACCACAGCATGACGGTTCTACCTCATGATCCATGCCCCATACTGGCCCTTGCCTCCAGCCCACGCCTTGTATAGGCTGCCCGCTTCGCCCTTGCTGCCTGCACCATGAACCCCACCCTGCTTGCCGACTTTGAACAGCGCGCCCGCTTTGCGCCGGATGAGGTCTATCGGCATGAGGCGTGTGGCTGGCGTTATATTCCGGTGCACCCGTTTGCCGATGAAGCCGCGCTGCTGGTACAGCTGGGCTGGCAGGCGGCGCAGTGTACGGCGGTGGATGCACTTTGGGCGTGCGGGGATGAGGTGCTGATGCTGCAGGTGAGCACGCAGGCAGCCGCCGCGCAGCCCGTACAGCATGTGCAGATGCAACCAGACCCGCAAGGCCACCGTTACCTGATTTCCATTGTCGATGCGCCCTGCCTCACCCGCCCGCTGTTTGAGGCCGTGATGCAGGACTGGGCGCAGCGGCTCAGTACCCCCACCTGAAAGACACCCCATGGCCTCCTCCCGCTTGTGGAACCGCTATACCTTGACCGCGCTGTGCGTATTGCCTGTTGCGGCGCTGTGGGGCTGGCAGCAGCTTTATGTGCGCGGCCCCAGCCTCTCGCCCGCCGCGCTGTCACAGCAGCTGCAGCTGGCGCAAGCGGGGGACAGCAAGGCGATGGTGGCCCTGATCCAGCACTATCAGCTCTCGGTGCCGGGTGATCCCAAGCAAGCACGCTACTGGATGACCCAAGCCGCCGACAAAGGCATCGCCACCTGGCAATACCAGCTGGGTAACGACTTGCTGCGCGAAGGCCAAACCGCCAGCGGCTGCCGCTACCTGACACTAGCCGCTGCACAGGGTGAGGAAGAGGCGCGCCAACTGCTGGCCGCCTCGCCAGCTTGCGCCAAGCCAGCATGACCATCCGTAGGGCGCAATAAGCGCAGCGCATTGCGCGGCAGCGGCAGTCAGGATAACGTGCGCCGAGTCCAAGCTCGCGGCGCAATGCGCTTTGCTTATTGCGCCCTACGCGCTAAAGCTCGGGTTCTTGCGGGTGCTATCCCTTGAGTCAAGCCAAGGTCAGGGTGCAGTAAACCACGCCGGGTCCAAGCCGTCCTTCACCAGAACATCCTGCTCCAGTTTTGGCGCGAACGGCACGATGCCCTGCAATTCCAGTGTCCGGTAGCATTCTGCAGCGTAGCGGTGCGCAAAATCCTCCTTGGAACTTGAGGTGCGGCTCCACCACTCACCCGGCGGGCAACGGTCAAAGTAGTCCACATGGTGCCCCAGCTCATGCAGCACAGTACGGTACAGCAGGGTATGCCGTAACGAGGCCGGGCTGGGAATAATGTCTATGCCACGTCGTGTCTGACAAATGGTATGGCCATCTGCACGCAACCGTTCAAGCTCCCGCTGGCTTTCGGGGTGAATGGATGCCTCCGACCAGCGTATTGTTTCCAGCGACTGGGCTTCGATCATGATGGCCGACCCCGAGTGGGAGGCCAAATCATAGTAATACTGAGCGCGCCCCCAAACCGGGCTCAACAGGCGCTGCTTGCGAGTGTGCTGGCGTAACACAATGAAATCAATCAGCCGCAGGTCTTCTGGCGGGCAATGTTCCAACACAGTACAGATATCATCCACCGTGCAGGGATAAAACCAGTCAGGCCGTGGTGGCTCGACAAAGAACAGTATTTCACGCCCGGCCAGCATGCGCTTGACCGTGACTGCCGATTCCAGTCGCTCAAAATAGTAGCGCCGCCGCCACGACTGGGGGATTTTCATTTTGTTGTCATTACCATGGCCATGTGCCTTGGTACCCACATTCCGGTTACGACGCCCCGGATTCCAGCCTGGCCTCAAGCGGACCTCCTGCTGACTTAAAATCAGGCCTCATCATACAAGATACCTCCCAGTGTCACCATGATGCTGCCTGACATGGGGGACATCTCGACGTGGTCACGCACAGTTTATGGAATCTCACAGAAACACCCCAGCAATCAACCATGCCTTTGGCATTCATTAAGCTAGCCACGTTAGCCTGTGCGTTCGCTCAATGTACCTCCCGGCATACTCAAGAGGCCCGCCATGTCTGAACCCCGTTCCCTGTTTGTCAAAGCCAGCTTCATGCCGATGCAGTTCGAGCAGTTCATGGAGGCCGAGCCGTCACAGCCGGTGCTGGATGCGATGTGGCAGGCGTGGTGGCAGAGCCGGGAGATGTCCGGCAAGATGGCGTTGACGCAGGATGCGCTCCAGGCCACACGCGCCCGCTGCTATCGGGACTACGTGCAAGCCTGGCTGGATGAGCCGTCGGCTGCGGCGTTCTCCTCTTACCATTTTGATACCTTTACCTGGACCTTTGGCATCACCCAGTTCAGCGAAAACTATCTGGAGCTGTTGCCGATGCTGGCCATGCTGGTGGACCTGGGGAACTACCGTTGTGCTACGGCCATCCTGCCGGATGATTTTGCGCTGGTCTACCCCTTCTTCTGGGGCGACAGCGATGTGATGGCCTACCTGTGCTACGGCGAGGGGGAGACCATCATCGACCCCACGGTCAACGACCTGTCACAGATTCCCGAGGCGCAGGCGGCGCTGGCCAGCAAGCGGCTGGACGAACACTGGCAGACAATCGAAGCCACCTTCAACAGCCAGCCCGATTGAACAACCGATCCCCCCGGCGGCCACGCGCCGCTGGGGTGCTCTGCCCGGCGTCCTCGGCTATGATGTCTGCTTCAAACGCGGAAATCCCATGTCGACCTCCAGACTGACCCTATGCGTCCGCGCCGCTCTGGCGCTGCTGCTCCTCTCGAGCATCGCCCATGCCGAGCTGGTGCTGACCGATGTCGGCCAGCGCCATGAGTGCCTCTCGCCCGGCCTGTATGCGCCGGTATCGGCACTGGAGCGCAGCAAGCGCACCCAGTTCTGTGCCAGCACGTTTGCCGATTCGGAATTCATGCGTGCCTCCTGCATGGAGCATGCCAACAGCCCGCATGCGATGCGGGTCTTCATTCAGGATTGCGCCACCCTGCCCCAGTTCAGCCCCTATCTGATCAGTGTGGATGGCAAGCTGCACCCACTGACCGCCCGCACCCCGCCCGCACACGGTTCCTTGCTGGGGGAGTACACCGGGCGCGGCATTACCGTGCGCATCGAAGCCCTGTCCCCCGCTACCCCCACCACGCTCACCACAGACAGCGATGCCACCCTCAGCCCGCAAAGCGTGCGGATGACGGTGACACTGGGCAAACAACAGCGCAGCTTTGACGTGGTGGTGGGGCAAGGGCGCTAGCATGGACAACACGCCCTTGATCGGCTATGTGTATGTCGGTGCAGACCGGGACGATCCGATGTCCGCCGCCGTAGTGGGTGCGCAGATCGGCAGCGGCGTGGACCAGCCGCCGTATATCGTGGTGGACCACACGCTGGAGCGTACCCTGCTCACCCGCTGGCCGGGGCGGCTGTGGCGGGTGCAGGTGCTACAGTCAGCATCCGACCAACCCTTGGCCTACGCCCGCTACACTCGCGCCACGGCGGTGCAGGTGCTGGAAGCCCTGCCGCTGTCGATGCTATTCGAACATCAGGGCGACGCCGTGGTGGATTTTCTCAATGGCATTCGCCTGCTCACCCCCGCCCAGAAGATGGCGCTGGCTGAGGCACAAGACCCGATCGCCCATCAGCTCTACAACCGCGTATTTGACCGCTGGCTGACACGGATGAACCCGGAATCCCTGCATCTGGGGCAGGATCACCACGGCGTGATCGCCATGGGCGGACTCAACCCGCGCTCCCCGGTGGGCAACGCCAGTTCCGTGCTGTATGACGAACTGCGCAAACGCGCCTGCGCACTGGAAGGTGCAGCCGCCCTGGTGCTGGACGAAGACGGCGACGAATGCCTGCACCCGCAATGGCACGCCGCTGCCGACACCCTGCAAAACGCCCTCTACGGCATCGCCGCCCCCGACGCCCTGCTCAGCCCGGATGAGCGTGAGGTGCTGCTACGAGCGTATCGGGCGGTGGTTGGCGAGGACGGCTGAACAGCACCCCTCTGACGCGGCGGAATACGTCCGGAGGTCTGCCAGATCAGCCCTGGCAACATGAGCACCACGCAAGGTAGCATGGCTGTCACGACCTGGCCGTCCTGCCAGCTACGATCCCGGAGCCCCAGCATGTACATCAGCCAGGAAACCCCTGAAGCCACCCACGCCCGCCTGTGCCAGGTACTGGCGCAAGCCGAGCTGGTGGTTCATGAGGGGGCCTATACTTTCATGGAAACCCCGGTCTCAGCCTTCCCCCTGCATGCGCTGGAGCACGCGCTGGCTTTTGTGCGGGATGATGCGGTATGGAGCGCCCTGATACCCTGCCAAGAGGGCGCAGATGATCCGGAAGCGTTCATTCTGTTCAGCTTCCACTTCCCCCCCGGCCTCGACAATTCAGGCTTTGTCGGCTGGCTGGCCAGCCACCTTAAAGCCCGTGTCGGCACCGGCGTGATGGTGGTGTGCGGGCAAAACACCGCGCGCGGTGGCATCTTTGACTACTGGGGCGCCCCGCTTGCCGTTGGCGAGGCCGTCATACAGGCCGTGCACCAACTGCGCGGCAACGCAGAAACACAGCGCTAACGGCGAGCCCTACCGCCGCGCTTGCCCATCCAGCCAAGCGGCGCGGATCGCCCGCCCGCAAGCCACCGAGCCGATGGCGGGCTTGTCTCAGGCTTTGAAGGAGATCAGCACCGATCCCGGTGTCTGCTTGAAGGCCTTGAGCACGGCGCTACGGGTTTTGGCGGCGATCTCCGGCAGCGTGGCATGGGCCGGCACGCTCTCAAACGTCACCGTGACCGAGCTCAGCGTGCCATTGTGGATATTGAAACCGACAAAGGGCTTCACCCCCAGCGACTGCTCCAGCTCAGTGGCCACCGCTTCAGAGTTTCTCAGCCCATCGGACAGGCTCTCCAGCGGATTGCACGCGGCCAGGGTCAACGCCAACAGCACGGCAGCCAGGATACGAAGCATCATGTTCACGCTTTCTCAAGAATCAGGGAGGGGACGCGCGGGTCCGTAGCCGCCATGGTAACCGCCTACGGCACAGCCAGCTATCCCCTCGCCGCAAGCAACCGTCCAGCGGAAAAACTGGAAGCCCCCCGCAGGCTGACCAACAATACAAACACCCCACCGCCCCGACAGGAGTACCCCCATGAACCGCCGTATCCTGATCACCACCCTCAGCCTGATGAGTGCCACCGCAGCCTGGGCCGCCGCCCCGGCCCACGTCACCAATGGCATGCTCACCGGCCCCAACGGCATGACGCTGTACACCTTTGACAAAGATGCCGCAGGCAGCGGCAAAAGCGCCTGCAACGGCCCCTGCGCCGCCAACTGGCCGCCGCTGATGGCCGCCGCCGACGCCATGATGGACGGCGACTACAGCATCATCACACGCGACGACGGCAGCAAGCAATGGGCCTACAAAGGCCACCCGCTGTACTACTGGATCAAGGACCAGAAACCGGGCGACCAGACCGGCAACGGCGTCAACAACGTCTGGCACACCGCTACCCCGTGATACGGGCAGGCAGGGCGCAGGCACCGGCAGCGCAAGGGCTGATGGTGGCTGCGTCCTGCTGCGCCGGTTGCGGCGGACATCCATGTATAATCAGGCCTGATGTGGATTGTCTGGAGAGATCATGTACCGCAGCTGGTGTACCGTTTTGCTGTGTTTGGCATTATTCAACGTTGTGCATGCAGAAAATGCGCCTGGTGCCAATGCGGCAAGCGCGCAGCCTGAGCGGGTACGCCTCAACAGCAAAACCGGATTATTGGGCAGCAAAACCTATATCGACTACGTAACGGACTTCAAAGCCTGGTACCCGATTGGCTTGACGTTCAATGGCACCGTCGAATTTGACCAACGCCAATTCCCCCTCCCCGCGGGGGATTGGACCGTGATGGTAACGCGGGGGCGTGTTGTCAGCGCCCAATATCAGGATGGCACAACAGAACCTTCCGCAGCGGAAGTCACCCTGGCCCTCTTTCAGCACGATGGACCACACATTACAAAGTGGCTCTTCCTGCAATCACGCTTGCCCACCCCGAAGCGGAGCAAAACCTGGTTTAGTCTCCACTCCATCTGCAAGGACAGCCCCGGAGAAACCACCTTTGCCAACCAAAAGGTCTCCGTCACGGAAGACCTGCAATACTGTGGGGTAGCAGAGCTTGACGACATCCGCGATACCGCCAAAATCGGCCCAGCAGGACGTGACGCTGTTGCCTACCTCGCATCCCGGCAATACATCGTCCCAACGTTGATGACCACGCACTCGTCCATCCTGACCAAGCAAGGCGACATGCTCTTCATTGCGCTCAGCTATAACACGGATGCACCCTCGCTCGGGCTCTCCTCCACCCAGAACTGGCAAACCCCACAGCTCAACGAGGCCCAGAAAAAGCGATACCAGGCGATCAATGATGAGGGATCGGCCCTGCAACGCAAATTGGCTGAGGCTTGGGGTTTTCAGTAAGCGTGCTATAGCAGCATGCTTTGTAAAGATAGCGTTCGATCCCCTCGACTTAAACCGCCACAGTCTCAGCCTGACCCGACCAGAAGGCATTCAGGGCGCGCCACGCCCGCTGACTCTCCGGCCCAAGGTAAGGCTCGAACTGGGCGGGGTCTACACCGGTATGTCCCCAGACATTCTGGATGCCTTCCAGCAACCCGATGGTGGCCAGCTCTTGCACCCAGGCATCACCCTCGACATGCAGCCGCTCAATGGCCACGCCCAGTGCAGCAAAGCACGCCGCCTCTCCCGATTGCTGCAGCTTGAGCACGTGGTGGGCTAACTCTCCCATCACGATGTAAAACAGCACCTCCCCCTCATACTCCCGCAGATGCGCCTCCCACAGCGGTGCAAAGCTGGGGCAGGCTTGCAGCAGGAGGGGCATCACCTCGTGTTGTTGAATCATTTAATCTTTGCTCATGGTCACCGGCACCGCCGTCAGCGCATCCAGCGCTGCATTCAACTGCCGTTGTGCCTGGGATTGCTCAGCCGGGGTGGGGAAGGCGTGCTGCTGCCGCATGAAGCGGATCAGCAGGTCGGCTATGGCATGGATGGCGTTATGGCGCGACATCCCCTCCCCCTGCAAGCGCTGCAGCGCCCGGATCACGGCCCGGTCGCCCGCCAGCACCCGATCCTCCACCAGCATATGGCTCCAGGCATGCTGCTTGGATATCTTGATTCTGGCGGCATTGTGGGCATGCTGGACCACTCGCCAGCGCTCGGCCCCTGTCATGCTGCGCCAAACCTCCAGATCAGGCGCTTGCTCCAGATGATACAGCCCCACTCACGCCCCCCCGTTACGCCAAAGGCCCGAAGCCATGCTCATCGGCCAGCAGCAGCGCCACTGGCAGAGAGGCTTCACCAAAGCAGGCCATCTCCAGCACCATGCTACCATCCGGCACGGTGAACAGCATGAACATGGCTCCGGCTGGCAGCGCGGGGTGAGTACCCGCCACGCTGGCGTGCTGTAGAGCCGCCGACATCTCGACCCACTCGGCACAAGGGGCCAAGGTTACATAAAAGCCGCAGCAATGCGCCGGGTCCACCGCACTGAAATCACGCTGGCGCACCTGTAGCTGGCTGATCAGCAACGCCCCCCGCCCGGCATCCGGCATGGCTGTGCGCCACAAAGCAGTGAGCGCGTGGCGTTCTAGTGCGGTGAGGGAGGATGGGCAAGTGTGCTGTGAATAAGCCATCATGCCTTTATTTGCGCGGGGGTTGCATGGATGGACCACCCCGATGTGGTCGACTGATGTAGCCTGCAGGTGGCGCAGGAATCTTGCCCAAGCACGCTCCGGAACAGGCATTGATCAGCAATGGTAGAACATCCGTCGCCACTTGCAGCGATACCCACCGCTGCGCAACATACTCTGGATCAAGCGGACCATTGCACACGCTGCAGCAAGGTGGTACCAGTGCCTTGACCACAGGACGCAGAAAGGGAAAAGGTGGATGGTGCTTGTAATTACCATACAAAGCTCGTGTACTTACATAGCTTAACCGCAACTGTCGGCAACGGGTAATTTCGTACGGAAACCAGTGCAAACCATATGAGGTATAAGGATCAAAGACCTCAAGCGCCTCCATTTCACCAATCTCCGGAGGGATCCGCAGCAATGCACTGCCATGAAGATTGAGGCGCTTGACGTTCTTGAGCTTGGCGATCGTCGGCGGCAAGGTGAGAATCTGGCTCCATAGATCAGCCCCTAACTCCTGCCCTGGCGACATGACCTCGCGGCCATCTTTTGCTGCCAGTTCAATCAACTCCAATAGTGCCAGCCAACCGAGTAGCGAGGTATCTTGCTCTTCAAGATGAAGTTGTTGGGCTACCCGTGGCATCTTTGGAGGGAACAGTTCACAACTGTGTTTCATACCAAACTTTCAAAGCGGCAGCACCAGCAGTAAAGCGGAAAAGACACTTCGCAGAGAAACCACGTTGAATACGCTTCAGCTGGCAAAGGGGCAGTCTATCCACGCCTCGCTTGCCGGGCAAGGTACCCCTGTCCGAACATGGCCTAGGCATCAAGCGGGCTGAGGTCAAGCACCAGTGCTTGCCGGGCCCGCTTGCTCCCTCACGCCAGCGCGGCCTCGATGGCCTTGACCGAGGGCAGCCATTCTTCATCCTCGGCTTCGTCCCACAGCTCCTTCAGCTCGGAGTCCTCGCCTTGCACCCTGGCCAAGGCTTGGCGGGCTTTGGCCAGCAGGGCGGCGCTGGGTGGGGTATCCATTCGCTGCAGCCACGCCTCGGCATGCTCCGGGTAATACTCCACAGTACCCTTGCCCAGCAGCTTGGCCAGCAACTCCGCCGCCGCCACCGCGTTGCACCCGTCGGTCACATCCAGATAGTCCTCAGCCGCCAGTGCAGCCTCAAACGCCTGCTCAATCACCGAGAAACCCTCGGACTCTTCCAGCTCGTACACCCAGTCCAGCGCATCATCATTACCAAACGGTTCATGCGACCATGCACCCATCACGGCACTCCTTGAGAAGATTGAACACCCCGCTGCCCCTGCCCCGGCCACCCCGCTTGAACCGCTTGGTGCGATCCTGCGGGCAGAAGGTTCCTGCAGGTGATGATGATGACATTATGTGACAGATGTTCGCTCACGCGGTAGCCAGGAGAACTGCAGGTCCGACGCTTCAATCAGCCAGCGGCCACCGTCTGCCCACTCAATCTCGTGCAGCAGATGGCCGCGCTCTGAGAGGCGGAATTCATCGTATCGCCAGTCACCATGCCCATGGTCCGCCGGGGTCACCTCGCAGGTGTAGGCATAAACGCGAGGGTAATAGAGCTCCAGCCACAGATCATGATAAGCCCCCAGCAAACGCACCCGTAGCGAGGTGGTGCGGATTTCACTGCGCTCGCCCTCTGAGGGCTCTTCAAAGCGCGCCCACTCCAGCCAGGCATCATGCGGACAACGTGGGTCGCGAAAATTATAGAACCAGTCACTGGTCGCCAGTGCATACGCGCCGGGTGGGAAGTGCTGCTGGTTATCCTGCAGGAAAGCCTGATACGCCGCCCAGCACTGGGCCGCCGCTTTCAGATCATCCTGATCCCTTTGCTCGGCAAGGATATAGGTCATGGCAAGTCCATCAGATATCAATGTGAAATCAAGGTGACGGGCAAGATTGCCCCTTGGTGGCCTGCGTCTGGCAAGCCCGTGCCGCCGCAACCCTGGCCCGCTCGGCAGGCCTCAGGTAGCGTGCGCCGTGATGATCATACAGTCGCACAAAGCGGACCTCCTGCGGGGTAAAGATCAGCAGCACCGCCTTGCGCATGTCAATATTGGGCTGGGCGGGGTCTTTGAGGATAGCGTCCCCATCGGTCATCAGCACCTGTGTCTGGGAGATCGGGGCGCCTTGCCATCGTACCCCGTTGATCCGCGCCGCATTCACCGGCGCATCCACCTCGATGAAGATCTTGCGGTTCACCACGCCCACCCCGCCCTTCACCCAAGCCTCGCCATTCAACAAGACCTCCCCAGTCAGCGCATCCACCTCGGCTGCCGACATGCCATGGGCGCGGGCAAACTGCGTCCGCGCCTGGGAAAGCGCATGCAGCCGCTGCTGCTTGCTCTCCGCCGCCACCGCCGGCAGCCCCAGGCAGAACAGCACCAGCCAAACCCCAGCACGCCACCGCACATCCTGCTCCTTGTGTTTGTGTTACCGACACAGCCCCCTCGCGCCCGGTTTACCCCTTCACAGCGGGGGACATGGCTGCCCTTTTTCCGCTTGCGCCTGGCACGCTTTCTCGGCAGCGGCAGCCTTAAGCCACCCTGAGCGACGCAAATAGCGACCACCGCTGTAGTCGCTCAAGTTCAAAAACCGCACATCATCTTGCGAAAAGATCAAGAGCACGGCCTTGCTCATATCAACCTTGGACTTGCCCGAGTTCTTGAGGATGGATACCCCATCCGTAATCAGCACCTCCGGCTGGGCGACAGGCGCCCCCCGCCAGTACTTTTTTTTGCCGATAATCACCTCATTCACCGGCGAGTTGACCACAATATGGATATTCTTATTGACGACCCCGATCCCGCCCTTGACAAGTCCCTCGCCATTTAAAAGAGCGTCCATATAAAGCGTATTCACTTCATTGTCAGTCATGTCATGGGTATGCGCAAAAAGCTGCAAGGCAAGATACAAATCAAGCTTCTTCTGCGCCTTGTTCTCCGCCGCCACCGCTGGCAGCCCCAGACAAAACAGCACCAGCCAAACCCCAGCACGCCACCGCACATCCTGCTCCTTTTGTTTACGTTACCGACACGGCCCTCATGATAGCCGCGAGCGACACCGGGCACACCTGCCCGGCCGGCTCGCGCTCAGGCAGAGGCGCCTGGCTCATGCATGCGGGTTCGTGGCGTACGTCGCCTCCACCACCACAAGCCCAACGACAGCAGCACCGCCCATAGCAGCCACCAAAACAGTACGGCAAAGTACCAACCTTGCGCCGTCGGGATGGGCCAGCCGTCTGGAGAGCCTTGCAAGGTAGGCCAGCCCAAACCCTCCAAGGGCTCCAACACCGCTATCGTCACCAAAAAGAACACCACCCCCAGTGGAGGCAATAGCCAGGACAGCAGCACTTCCCAGCCGATCAGAACAAAACCTCCCAGTACCACCAGCGCAATTTTTGCAGAGAGACGCATGCAGTCCTTTCTGAGGATGAGAGGGTGAATCAGTCGTACATCAAGTCGAATAGGTCGCTGCAAAGCTCAGTCACCAAACCAGTACCGACCTAATCCAAGAGGTTTAACGCCACAATGGGTGCAGCCTGTGCATCAACATCAGCCTGATCGATAACATCTGGGACTCAACAGCTAAGCATTTGGAAGAAAGTAAAAGGTGAACCCATGACGAACCAAGCATTGGAACTGAGCGACCTCCTCTTCACCAAAGAGATCAACCAGGGCATCAGTATTGGCGTGGCTGGCATCCAGCTTGTGCCGACCCAACTCCATAGCTCCGACACCAAAGGCAGCAGCTAGTCTGTGGCTTGCATCTGAAGTTTCTGCAATGAACACGTTACTGACCACAATGCTGCCAGGCGGCACCATTGAGTAAGCGTCTGGCCCGTATTCCAACGCCAAGACCACCCCAGATGAGAACGGCCCGATTGCGATGAGCTGTGCGTTAAGTCCCATATGATGCTCTTCGTGCTATGCACACCTTGATGCAGGTACACCTCTGTGCTTGAGCACATATATTTTAAACTGCTCAAGTTATCACTATGCGTACTGAGGTGGTGATCCACCACTTAGCAGCCAGGCCCGCCACTCCCTAGATATCTATGGTTTTCATCAAATTTAGGCTCAAAGCACACCGGGTCATAACCAAAGCCTAAATCTACAATAGCAAACTCAGCCATAGCAGGCGAAATAGAACGGCCATTCCCTTTTTTTTCATCAGGCATTTCTCTTACAGAGAATGTATAACCATGCCCTGCTTCAAAATCTACAGAGAATATCACTTTACCTTTAACAACCGACAGTCCAGTAACACGAGTATATTCAACTTTAATGGAGTGCTTTCCAGGCAAAATCTGCACATAACCGGAGTCACTTAACACCGACCACCCCTTTTCTTGCCACAATGCTTTACCATCGACAGCAGTCACCGCTGCAGCAGCGTTAATATTACTCCATGACCTCATATGCTGAATGGTAACCAATTTTTCATTTGGCAGAGGATCCCCTTCATACTGTTTATGGTCTAGCTTTACCGACGTTGCGCAACCAGCAACAAACGTACATGCCAATATCAATAGGGTCTTAGTTAGAAAATCATAAAAAGGCACAACACCCCCTTAGCAAAACAAAAGGCAAATCCACAATAAAACACTGACCTTCATCAAGCGCCAGTTTCAATAGAGATAGGATTAACAAAAATTTCATACCACCCACATTATACCCACATCGCAGTGCCCCCCCCTACCCCACCAACCCCGTCTCCTTCCAATAATCATGCAGCTGGGTTTCGAGGGTGGTTTCGAGGTGTTCCAGTTCGGTGCGGATGAGTTCAGCCAGGTAGTCGATGGCGCGGCGGGAGGTGCCGCTGCGTTTGTGGATGCTGTAGGGGGTGGGGGCTTTGAGGCCGCGGAAGCGGTTGACGTGGCGGCGCACCAGTCCTTCGACGACGATGCGGTCGGTGATGCCGCAGCGTTCCATCATCAGCTGTTCCAGCTCGGCAAAGGCGACCACGCGCTCGGCGCCCCAGGAGTAGAAGGCGAGGCAGTAGGCGAGCAGCGGGCGCTCCAGCTGGCCCACGCGGGCGAGGATGAGGGCGCTCTGGGCGTGCCAATCCCACGCGGTGAGGGTGGCGGGCCCGGCGGGCAGCAGCTCGGCACCGTGTTCGGTGACAACGAGGCGGGAGAGCATGTTGCGCGGCTCGATGCGGTATTCACGGATGGCGAAGGCGAATTTGAGGGCGTGGTCAACGTCGCGGAACGGGGTGTGCATGGGCTTTCCTTTAGGCGCAGGGGGCTGGCCGGCCGTGCGGTCACGGTCGGGGGGCTTCGTGGCGGGCGCGCTGCGCCTGCCGGGCGGTGCGTGCGGTGCTTAGCGGGTGTCGGGCAGCCGCAGGGTGATGCGGCTCAGCGGTAGCAGCGGTGGGCTGTTCTGGCCGTCGTGGTAGACGCGCTGGGCGCGGTGGGCGTCGCCAATCGCCAGTGGGTCGTCTCCCGCGTAGCCGTGCTGGCGGTTGTGGCTGTCGGATAGGCCTTGCAGCAGCGGCAGCCAGGCGGGGGGCTCGGCGCGCAGGCGGTAGCCGCGGTAGAGGGTTTCAAAGCGGTTGGCGAGGTAGGGCCAGTCTTGTTCGCTCACTTGGCCGAGCCGGGTCCAGCCGCCTAGGTCGGCAATGCAGAGGTGGATCAGCGGGTCGTCAAACACCACGCTGCGGTGGGTGCCAACGGAGCGCAGCGCACGGTCGACCTTGGCCCAGGCAATCTGGGCGGCGTCCTTGCTGCCGCCTTGCAGCAGGCGCACGATGTCTGCCGGTTTCGGTAGCCACTGGCCGCCATCCGGGTTGGTGCAGTGGCGGCTGAAGGCTTCGCGTACTGCCGGGTAGTCGTAAGGTCGCATGGCTTCGCTCCAGATGGCGTGGGCAAACCGGCTGAGCGGTTTGTTGTAGAAGTCGTACACCGCGGTGAGCAGTTGGCGGAATTCGGGCTGGTGGTGGTCGTGCATGGTTTACGCCGTCCGGGTGAGCGGGGTCCACGGAGCGCTGTCCCCCCAGGGTGAGTGTGTCTGTGACGGTGACGGTGTTTCGTCTGGGTTCAGCGCTGGGTTTGTCTGATCCGGCAGTGCAGCCAGCCGTGCCAGCAGGCTATCCACGGCCAGCGGCTGCTTGCGCGGGCGGCCGCCTTTGCGGCCATTCTGCCGGTTCTTCTCGGCAATCGCCTCGGCGCGTTCCCACTCCGCCAGCAGACGCGGCTGCACCAAGCTATCGCCCTCTTGCCGGAAGAAAGGCAGCAGCACCGGCTTCACCCGCTGCCAGCTGCGCACGCTGTAGCGGCAGATGGCGGCAAGCTGGCTATCCTGCAGCGGCAGCCGCCCGCCCTGCCGCCAGGCGGCCATCAGCAACAGCAGGTAGGCGCCGTGCTGGGCAGTGCTGAGGTGGGTGGTGTCGGCCAGATAGTCGCCCACGTACAGCGGCATCCAGATATCGGTTTTCTTGCTCATGGGCGGCGGGTTCCTGATCGGTTACGGTTTCGATATCTTAAGATATATTCACGAATATATCAAGCGATGTTTGCGAAAAAATACCGACCGCTATATGCTGTCCACAGTCGTCTGCTGTACGGAAGAACAGGGCATCGCGCTGGACTTGCCGCCTCGGATGTGCTGCAGACCATACCCCTTGAAATACACCAAGGGATGTTTTTATACCCATGATGGATAAGCCCCGATGAGCACCTTTGCCGACCGCCTGAAAGCCGCCCGCCAGTACGCAGGCCTCACCCAGAAAGCGCTGGCCGACCGCTCCGGCGTACCGCAGCCGAACATCTCGCGCATCGAGCGCGGCGGGCAAGACAGCAGCGCGCATGTGGTCGGGCTCGCCACCGCCTGCGGCGTGCGGCCGGAGTGGCTGGCCGGCGGCCAGGAACCGATGGTGGCCGAGGGCGGCAATATCGCCTCCGCCCCGCGCCCGGTGCGCGCGTTTGAAGACAGCGACCCGCTGGATGCCGACGAGGTGGAAGTACCGCGCCTGACACTGAAGCTCTCCGGCGGCAGTGGCCGTCTGCAATGGGAGATCGACCAGCACGGCGCCTCCAACCGCTTTCGCAAGAGCTGGTGCGCCAAGAAAGGCCTGCGCGCCGAAAAGCTGGTCACCGTCATGATCGAAGGCGACTCCATGGCCCCCACCATACCGGATGGCGCCAGCGTCACCGTCAACACCGCCGACACCACCCTGCGCAATGGCCGCCTGCACGCGATTGACTACCTGGGCGAATTCTTCATCAAACGCCTGCTGCGCCAGCCCGATGGCTCGCTACTGGTACGCAGCGACAACCCGGACAAAACCCGCTACCCGGACTGGCCCATCTCCCCCGAACACGCCGACGCCCTGCGGGTACTCGGCGCCCCGGTGAGTGTGTCGGCAGATCTGGATTGAGGGGGGAGGACGCCAAGCGGTCGGCGCAATGCCCTACGGTGATGGCGGGCTAGGCGGGCTGAAACATTTAGTCGTCCGCTGAACTCAAACATTATGCAGCTATAGCTAAGGCCCCCCTGAACAAGCACCCGACCTGGCAACATAACACACAACCCGTCCGTCACCTGCGCCCACACCATGAAACAGATCAGCTTTGCCGACCAAGCCTTTGTCCACCAGCCCAAAGCCCCCCCCGCAAGCAACGCTTCCTCTCTGAAATGGGACAGGTATAATGACCCAGCACTTTCCTAAGGTCATTTAATGGACGTTATCACTAGCCTTGAGCAAATAAAGCATAACATCGAAGAATTAGAGCGAGGGCGAAGAGCAACAGGCAGCGCGTTAGAGGAGTATCTGGCGCTGATCAAGCGTGGTACATGCTTCCTGCCGTACGAATCTCAAATTGGACTCTCATTCGCGCCATCCAGATTTATTGGGTACGTCGATAACAAAATTGCACATCATGCAACTAATCCAGCAAGAGATGGACGCGTCACAAACGCCGCTATTAATCAGGTTCTTGGTGCTCGCCCCACCACGAACCCGGCGCTAGAGCAGGCCTATATTGAATTCTGCGGGGTCATTGGGGTAAATCCGACAGGGACGTTTGGCGTTGAAAGGAAATATTGGGTGACGGCTGATATTTCCGAGTTGCTTGAGAATGCAGCTGAGAAAGAAATCGCTCAGAGCCCTAATTTAACAGAGACAGAAAAGCAACAATTGGTAAAGGCGCGTCGCGGCCAAGGAGCGTTTCGCGAGAGCCTTATCGGTATGTGGGGTAAGTGCTGTATTACTGCATGCGATTGTGTCAGAATTCTTCGTGCGTCTCATATCAAACCGTGGATAGATTCTACGAACGCTGAGCGGCTCGACAAATTTAACGGGCTCCTTCTGTCCCCAAATTTTGACGCTCTATTTGATCAGGGACTCATCTCATTTACAGATAGCGGAGATATCCTGATATCGGAATTCTTGTCAGCCAATGCCCGTAAAGCACTTGGGGTTTCCACAGACTGCAAGGTGCACCTCAAATCCGAACATGCAAAATATCTGAAATGGCACAGAGAGAAGGTATTTGCAGATGGAGCGGCATGACAATTCGCTCCAGCCCGCGTAAGGCGCAATAACCGCAGGGCATTGCGCCGTATCCGTCCCTCACTCCCCATACTGCTGCGATTCATCCACACCCCCGGCCTAAGCGGGGGATATTCACCACGCTGCAGCAGGTTGACGGTGAAGAAATAGGTTCCTCCCGGATGCCATGCTCGTCGATAATCCACGCTGAGAGCCTGGCAGGCGTGGCCGTGCGGCGCAATGCCCTGCGGTTATTACGCCCTACGCGGGCTGATTAATATGAAACAGCTTACTTAATCTGCGTGCATTGAAATGATTATTGAAATTGATGGTTTGAATATTTTTTCAGAGATGGATTTTCATAGGGCCATATCGCAAGGACTTAACCTTTCTTCCTATTATGGAAACAATCTTGATGCTTTGTGGGATATTTTAAGCACTGACATTGAAAGGCCCGTATTGTTGATATGGAATCATTCTTCCATTTCAAAAAATTCGATGCCTGATGATTTCGATAAAATTATTACGGTATTGCGAAAAATCGAGCACCAAGATGCTCAATGGAACCTCCCTGAAACTGAGCGTTTCATTCTAAAGTTAGAATGATTTGATCGTTTTATTGTGTTCTACGTATATTTTTGCCGGTAATTGCCTGACAACCCGCGTAGGGCGCAATGCCCTGCGAATCTGGATTGCGGCGGCTGATATGGGCTAGACTGGCTTACCTTTCCCCGGAGCTTCCCCATGACTACCCTTACCGTCGAAACCCTTGTCCAGGCCCCGGTTGCTGAAGTTTGGCGGGCGTATACCACGCCGGAGGACATCATGCAGTGGAATGCGGCGTCGGACGATTGGCATACGCCGCGGGCGTCGGTGGACCTGCGCGAAGGCGGGGTGTTTTCTTCCCGCATGGAGGCGCGGGATGGCAGCATGGGCTTTGATTTTGCCGGTACTTACACCCGCATTGTGCCGCTGCAGCGGATTGAGTATGCGTTTGGTGAGCGCTCGGCGCAGGTGGAATTTGTCGCCGGTGAGCAGGGTGTCACCGTGCGGGTGACGTTTGAGGCGGAGACGGTCTATCCGCTGGAGCAGCAGCAGGCGGGCTGGCAGGCGATTCTGGATCGCTTTGCCCGCCATGTGCAGGCCCGCTCCCGCGCATAAGGTACCGCCCGGGCGCGTTTGCCAGGGCCCCGGGCTTGCCCCTTGCCGGTGGCTGGCTTAGACTGCCATGCCATCGACATACCCCTTCCGGACCGCCATGCCTTTCCGCCCTCTGTACGGCCCTCTATTATGCCTACTGGCCCTGCCTGCGCTGGCCGGTAGTGCGGCGCAGTGGCAGTATGGCAGCGATCCGCGCAACCCCACGGCCTGGCTGTATAGCCGCGAGGTGGTGAATGCGTATGAGGCGTCGCAGGGGCGCAGCCCGAACCCGATCGGGCTGACCATTCGCCAGCAGGGCCGCCGTGCGCCGGAGGTGTCGCTGGGGCAGGAGAAAGGCAGCTTTTATTGCCCGCGCCACCGCTGTGATGTCACCCTGCAGTTTGACGACCAGCCCGCGGAGCCGTGGCCTGCGCATGCGGCCCCGACCCCATGGGCGCCGCGCAGTTATAATCACTTCACCTTCAAGCTGGACCGCAGCCGTGAGTTGATCCAGCGCCTGCAGCACAGCCACCGCATGGTGATGACGGTACGCAGCTACCCCAATATCACCCTGACCGCCCGCTTTGAGGCCGAGCCGCTACAGTGGCCGCCACAAGCCCCCCAGTAACCCGCCCCCGGAATCTGTGTGAAAACCTCAACCTGCCCCGCTTGCCAGCACCCCCTGCCCTCTCATGTGCAAACCTGCCCGCAGTGCGGCGCAGCCCTGCCGCCCGCCGCCTCGCCCGCACGGGCCGGGGTGAGTAAATGGCAGTGGTATGGTGGGCTGACGGTGCTGGTGCTGGGCGTGTTGTCTCTGCCACTGATCTGGTATGTGCAGCGCCCGGCCATGCAGGAGGCCTCTGGCGCCCAGCTTGCCGTTGCCGCCGTACCGGTGGCCTCGGCCCCCGTTGCCCCGGCCAGCGAGGTATCGGCATGTGGTGAGTTTCCGCCGCCGCCTGAGCCATTGGCCTCCATGCCCATTGCCGCCGTCGCACCCGCCGATACCACTGAAGATCCAGGGCCGCTGGTAGCGGCATGTGGCAGTGCCCCCTCCACCGCGCAAGGCCCGGATGCCACCCAGTGCGCGTATGAAATCACATCACAGGATGGTGCCGTTGCCCCCGTCGTCGGCCCGTGTGATGAAACCATGGCCAGCGCGGCGGCGGATGAAGGCGGCGGCCCGCGCTGGACCTATGTGCAGTCCGCCAGCCAGGGCAACAGTGTGGATACCATGACCGCCCTGCTCACCGCCAAGCGACAGCCCTACCCCGGAGCCCCGTTCAGCAAAAGCACCACGCTGAGCATCCGCCGAGGCCCCGGCAACCTGCTGCAAGCCATGCTGGAGGTGGATGATGGCCGCTTTCTATGCGATGACGGCTGCACCGTACAGCTCCGCTTTGACCAGCGCAAGCCCGTCCGCTGGCGCGCCAGGCGCGGCGAAGCGCTGCAACAGGTCATCCTGCAAGACCCGCAGAAGCTGGTCAATCTGCTGCGTGAGAGCCAGAAGCTGACGGTGGGCTTTGACATCTACAGGATGGACCCGCAAACCACCACCTTCGACAATATCACCGGCCTGCGGCTGGAATAAGCCACACCTCGCGCCGGGCTGCGGCTGCGGCCCGGCCCCCCGCCTCACCCTCACCCGCAGCACCCACGGTAACGGACTGCCCAGCCCAAAAAAGAACAGCAGAATACCGTGTCAGCCACAATCGTTGAAACGTTACGAATCCTTCCGCTGACATTTCAAATAGAACAAATGTTCAATAACGCCCACTGACCCGCCAGTACATTTGCTGCGGGTCGGCAGGGAGTTGTCCGTACCGCTGTTGTTATACAAAACCTCATCAACACTGGAAGGATCCCCCCGGCTTTAACCATACCAGAGCCACCCCATCCAATCCGGGAATGCCAGCCCCATGAGCACCACAGCCTGCCGCGAATGCAATCTGCAGATCAGCCCGAATGTCGCCAACTGCCCTGGCTGTGGTGCGGCGGTGCGTCAACCCGGCAACACGGGCTGCTCGCTGTTGTTCATTGCGTTGGTGATTTTCGGCTGGGTGATGTGGCTGAGCCGCAGCAACGCGCCTGCTCCCGACCGCAACACGGCCAGCACCGCCCCCGCGACCGCCGTCGTGGAAGCGCCGCCCAACGTCGCCAGCCTGCAGAGTGTCCCTGTTCCGGATAGCGCGGCGACCCCGCCCTCCCCATGGGAATACAGTGCCAACCCGGACCCGCTGCGCAAGGCTCAAACCCGCGAGGCCAGCCTGCGCAGCAGTGATCTGGATGCCAAGCTGACCGTACGGCAAAGCCCCAAGTATGGCTTTGACATCTACCTCAGCATCCGGCAGGGCCGCTTCCAGTGCAGCATGGGCGGCAGCTGCACCCTTCACGCCAGGTTTGACGACCAGCCGGAGAAAAGCTGGCGCGTCACCGCTTCTAACGATGACGACACCCGCACCGTGTTCCTTGCGGAGGGCAGCAACCGGAAATTCCTCGCCCTGCTGAAAAAATCCAGACAGCTGGTGATTGAAGTGGGCCTCTATCAGCAAGGCGATCAGCAGTTCATCTTCGACAACACCGCCGGGCTGGAGTGGGACTAAACCGGTGAAATCCGTAACCTGCCTGCACTGCCAGACCCTGCGCCCAGCCCGACCGCCCCGCTGCCCCAGCTGCGGACGGCGGCGCATGCCGCCACGGCTGGTGCGCGGACTGATGCACGCCCTGCTTGGACTCCTGTTGCTGGGTGGGCCTCTGTGCTGGTGGATCTGGGGGCGGTGATGCGGGCATGGCTGGCGTAGCCGGACCAGGGCAGCGCGCGGTCACCCGCAGCACCCCGGCTGCGGCTTAGCGGGAGACGCCGTTGCTCCCCGCCTGCACCACCAGTTCAATGTCCAGATCCGGAAAGCGTACCTGCAAGCCGCTTTTCAGGCGTTGCTGGTCGGCAGCGGGCAGGACTGATGGGGTTTGCATGAAAACCATCAACACCGGCGGCAGCGGCGTACCGTGGGCGATGGCCTGCTCGCCGAACGCGACCGTTACCTTTTGTGCTTCCGGATACTGCGCCAGCAGCTCGCGGATCAAGGCTTGCCGCTGGAGGCCCCGCGCCTGAAGCTGGTTGCGCTCCGCCTGCAGCCGCGCAATGGTGGCGTTGCGCTCCTCCAGTTGCAGCAGGGTATTGCGGTACAGGTCCTGCCGCAGCTCTTGCTTGAGGGAGGCGGTATCCAGGCTGGCGGCGCTGGAATTGCGGATCACCACCTTGACCTCGCCCACCCCGGCGGCCAGCAGCTGGCGGCGCACCTCGTCATCCAGCCGCGCAGGCAGCGCCTTGCCACCTACGGTGAGGGTCACGGTACGATCCGTAGCGGAAATGGTCTTGGCCAGCAGGATAAAGCGGCTATCCTGCTCCAGCCGTTGCAACTGACGGCCTACGGTGGCGGTAAACACCTCCTGCTGGATCAGGCGGTAAGTCAATACCACGCCGGGCAACATGGTGGCGACAACGGCCACCCCGATCAGCAATCGGCTGCGCCGCCGGGCGGACTCATTCAGCGGCGCACGCATCGGCAGCTTCAGCAGTTTGACAAACAGCAGCGTGGCAAACGCAATGAACACGCAGTTGATGGAAAACAGGTAAAACGCCCCGGCAAAATACCCCAGATTGCCGGTGGCCAATCCAAAGCCTGCGGTGCACAGCGGCGGCATCAGCGCAGTAGCAATGGCGACACCGGGTACCGCATTGGAAATGTCCTTGCGGGTCAGCGCCACAATCCCCGCCGCGCCACCACAGAAGGCGATCAGCACATCCCACACCGTGGGGGTGGTCCGCGCCAGCAGCTCGGACTGCGCCTGGGACAAAGGCGTACACAGAAAATACAGCGTTGCTGTCAACAAGCTGATGGCAACAAACACGCCGAAACTGCGCAGCGCCGCCCGGATCAGGGCCACATCGTTGACCCCGGCCCCGTAGCCGACACCGACAATCGGCCCCATCAAGGGTGAAATCAGCATCGCCCCGATGATGACAGCGGTTGAATTGACATTGAGCCCGATCGACGCAATCAGGATCGCAAACATCAGCACCCACAGATTGGTGCCGCGCAACTGCACGCCACGACGTATCGCCTCATCAATCGAAGCCGCGTCATCCTGATCCTGCCGCAGATCCAGCAAGCGCCACAAGGTTGACTTCACACCACCCTCCTGCATCCGATGTCACCATCCGCAGCCGGCATGCTGGCGCGCGCCAGGCCGGGGCATCCCGTTGATCGCAGCCCACGCCGGCGAGCCGCATTCGTCCCTACTTTGGCTGCGCCGCCTGTGCGACAAAATCAAAGCGCCCCATGTAGCGGTCAATGCTCAGCTGGTACACCACCCCATCCAGCTCCAGCGTTTCATCCTCCGCCAGCGCCTCGTCCAGCCGCTGGGTGATGAAATCCTGCAGCTTATCCGCCAGCTGGTTCAGGTCCGCATCCTTGTCCAGCCCCAGCGCCACCGCAAACATCGCCTGGCTGCAATGCGCCTCCACATCACAATGCAGCAAGACCCGGCGCAGGCTGTCAGGCGACACCGCCTCCGCCGTTACCGTCAGCCCCGATGCCACCTTGGCACGGTGCGTACCCGCCGCCGCTGGCCACGACGCCATTACCAGCGGCCACTTCAGCTTCTTGGCGTAGCGATTGAACGCCTCGCTAAAGGCAGGCGGTGACACCTTCATCAGCGGCTCCGCCAGCGCCAGACCGGGCAACAACAGCAAAGGCAACAACAGGGCTTTCAGACGCATCCAAGGCTCCAATGCGGGTTATTGAGGGGTTGAGGGTAAGGACGGCACCGCAATGATACGTCCTTCACGGTCCAGCGTCGCCCGGTCGCCCGGGTCCAGGGAAAACACCTGAAAATACGCCGCATGCGGGATGCCCCGGGCCGGGCGCGCGCAGTGCCGGTACCAGACCCAGACCTGCAGCCCGCGCTTCAAGCCGGATACCGGTCCATCCCCACCGTAAACGGTATACACCGCAGCTGCCCCTTTCAGGGAGACCGTCTGCCGCGCCCCCGTCCGCCCATTGCGGATCACCACATACGGCAGCTGCACCCGCTCAATCTCGCCAAACAGGTTGGCGGGCGAAGGTGGCACCTCATCGCCATCCGGCACCGGCAGCACACAGGCAGCTACGCTGGACAAGGGTACACTCAACGCCGCGCACAGTAACAAAACAGATATGATGGGTTTCATGGGATGGATTCTCGCCCATTGCAGCCCGCTTTGGCAGGGGTTCCGCTCAAACAACACAGGCGCAGCCATGAAACCCGTTTCACCACCGCAAGCCCAGCCGCTGCTGAATACCGTGCATATGAAAATCGGCAGCTGGGGGCAGCTGTGCGACGCCACAGACCGCCCCTTTTCCCCGGATGGGGTTGAGGCTCGGCAAGCCCCGCGTGATGCCCTCGCCCTCTACCAGTGCATGGACCAGGCATTACAATGGCTGGAGGTGCAAGGCTGGGCACTGCTGCAGATCGACTACAGCAGCAATTTCGCCAACCCGGAAGCAGCGTGGTCCGTCTTCCCGCTCTCGCCCGTCGAGGTCGATGCAGGCATGCTGGACCACTACCGCGCTTTCCTGTTTGAAACCTGTGATTCCCAAGCGACGCTGAGCTGGTACGCCCTGCTGGACCTGGCCCACAAACTGCTGCTGTTTGGCTACCACTTCCAGATCGTTGCAGCCAACAGCACACACGGCCAGCATCTCTCCGTGCAGGATGGCTTCATCTACTTCATGAGCCGAAACCCCGCCTCGCTGGCAAAAGTGGATACGCTGTTGGGCGGTAGTGTGTAAGTGGCGTCCGTTGGCGGTCAGGTAGAGGGCAATAAGCGCAACAACCCCACATAGCCCCAGTGCACCGCCTCCATCAGCAACACCTGCACGCCAATCAGGATGAAGTACACGCCAAGCTGTAGCCAGCCAAAACAGCGGCGCTCAGCCAGCGCAGGCCTACGCACTCCCCCTTACGGCAGGTCCATGACTTGCACGGAGAAGGAGACCCCCACGGGCAGCTGGTGCAGTTGCTGGGGGGTGTAGGCCAGTAGCTGGCTGAATTTTGAGTTCAGGTAGTACACGCGCTTGCCGACTATCGTTCCGGACGAGGGGGTGGGCGCGGTGCGGGCATCGGCCAGGGGCTGTACGGTGGCGGTCTCTCCGGTGATACGGGCGAGGCTGATGGCGGATTGCGTCCCGCCCACGTCATTTTCAAAGAACACCAGTTGCCCGTGGGCCAGCCGTCGCAGGCCGTCTACTCGCTGCAGGGTTCGCGGGAACTGTACCTGCCTGGCTTGGCCCGCCGTGCCGTCGGCGTTGACCGGGATTTGCACCAGGTAGTTTTCGGCATCCACCTTGGAGAGGTAGAGCGTGTCATCGCCGTCCAGTGCGATGCCATTGAGGGTGAGCCCGCTGCGGCCGGCGGCCAGTGCGCCCCCTTGCGCCCAGACTTCCAGCCCGGCGCTGTGGCTGCGCCAGCGCAGGATGCGCGGCTGGATGGAGTCGGTAATGTAGAGCGTGCCCTTGCTGTCCAGCGCCATGTCGTTGCAGTAGCCGCCGCCCGGCAGTGGGTAGCTGGCCATGGGCGCCCCTGTCTGCAGATCAAAGCGCTTCAGGGCCGAGGCGGCGGGTGCAGCCGTGCTGTAGCCAAAGTCGCCCGAGCAGACCCAGAGGGTGTTGCGGGCTTCATCGACCACCAGCCCTTGTGCGCTGACCAGCCCATTGCTGCCGCTGGGGATGAACACCTGTGCTTGCTGTTGGCCGGGCAACAGGCGCGCTACCGCGCCCTGGCGGAAACTGCTGACATAGACGTTCCCCCGGCTGTCTGCGGTGATGCTCTCCGGATAAAAGTCATCCGGCAGGCCCCACTGCCGGGCGAGGTCGGTCTGTGGTAGCGGGGTGACGGCAGGTGCTGCGGTGACGGTGGCGGCGGTCAAGACGGCAGCCAGCAACAGGGATAAGCGCGGGGATGTCATGTGGGGAAACCGGTTTTGCTGTTAAGGAACCGGCATCATAGGGAGCGCATGATGATGAAACAACCCACTCAAATTTAGATTAAGAAGTGAAATATTTTAATCAATAGTCACCCGCCCCACATGACCCCAACCCGGCATCATGCGCCAGACCGTACAGCACTACGGTGGCATACGGCTCTAACGAGGCGAGCGCCGTGCCTGCCCCTGTTCACCCTCTGGCAGCTCTGCTATCGTAACGTTTCAATTTTGTGGTGGAGACCAACCCATGTACCAAGCCCATGCAGACCGTTACGCGCGCATTCCTTACCGGCGCTGTGGCCGCAGCGGGCTGAAGTTGCCCGCGCTGTCGCTGGGTACCTGGCACAATTTTGGCGGCCATGTGGCAATGGCGCAGCAGCGCGAGATGCTGCGCACGGCGTTTGATCTGGGCATCACCCATTTTGATCTCGCCAACAACTACGGCCCGCCGCCGGGCAGCGCTGAGGAATGCATGGGGCAGCACCTGCGGCAGGATTTTCGCCCCTACCGCGACGAGCTGATCATCTCCACCAAGGCAGGCTGGAGCATGTGGCCCGGCCCCTACGGCACCAGCAACAGTTCACGCAAATACCTGCTGGCGAGCCTGGACCAAAGCCTGCAGCGACTGGGGCTGGACTATGTGGATATTTTCTACTCGCACCGCTACGACCCGGAGACCCCGCTGGAAGAAACCATGGGCGCGCTGGCCAGCAGCGTGCAGCAAGGCAAGGCACTGTATGTGGGCATCTCCAGCTACCCGCCGGAGCAAACCCGGCAAGCGGCAGCGCTACTACAGCAGATGGGTGTGCGCTGCCTGATCCATCAGCCCAACTACAGCATGCTCAACCGCTGGGTGGAGCATGGCCTGCTGGACGAGCTGGAACGGCAAGGCATGGGCTGCATCGCCTTCAGCCCGCTGGCGCAGGGTCTGCTGACCAACAAATACCTGAACGGCACGCCGCAGGACGCCCGGGTCAACCGCCCCGGCGGCAGCTCCATCGACGAGGTACTGACCGAGGCTAACCTCAACCGCGTGCGCGCCCTCAACCGCATCGCCGAGCAGCGCGGGCAAAGCCTGGCGCAAATGGCCGTGGCCTGGCTGCTGCGCGACCCGCGCATGACCTCGGTACTGATCGGCGCCAGCCGCCCGGCGCAAATCATCGAGCTGGTCGCCGCCCTGCAAAACGCCGACTTTAGCGCCGAAGAACTGGCCGCCATTGAGCCGCATACGGTGGCCGGGGGCTTTGATCAGTAGTCTGGATGCGGGGTGAGTATGGTGGTCGGTGCAGCCCAGTCTTCCCTACCCCCCCATCCCCTCTCCCGGCAATACGGATGTGTTAAGCTTGGGTCGCCCCCCTGCCCGGAGCCCGTACCACGATGTTCGAACTGGCCAGCACCCCACCCTATCAATTACTGGAAGGCAAGCTGCAGGCCATTCTGCGCACACCGGTCCGTCGGCGGCGCAGCGCGAGGGGGCGGCAGGCGGCGGTGGATCAATTCCGGGTACAGCTACAGGCAGACCCGGCCTTCGGCCAGCCAGCCCTGAAGGAGCTTGAGGAATACCTCACCCAGTCGAGCACGCTACCGTGGACATCCCGCGCGACGCTGGAATTCGTCGCGCTGAAGGTGAATGAGCAGGTGCTGATCGGCGTATTTGAAGACACCACAGGCTTGCAAGTGGGTGAGCAGGTGAAGCTGGTGTGCTCGTTCATCCCCGGCAAAATCCGCCTGTTCCGACCCACCCAAAAGCACCGGCAAGGCCCGGTGCAGATCGTGCAGGCCATCTTGCGCGAGCAGGATCAGTGGCTGTGGCTGCCGTATCTGCTGCCGCGAAGCACATTCGTCGTTCCCATCGTCCTGTTCATGCTGTACATCGGGATGACGCTGTATAACCAGTCCGAGCGGTGGCAATTGTCCCTGTTCCTTTCTATGCTGGCGCTGGTTGAACTGTTCCGCCAGGGCCATACCCCTGGCAACCCCAACCATGTCTTCAACCTGAGGCGTGGCAGCCATCTGCCACAGATGCTGACCCTGCTGGGCCTGCCGATTCCCGAGCGCTGGAACCCCTCGCTGCACCGCCTGCCCAGACGGCGGCCCGATGGCACCCGCAATCCGGTCGCCTATGACTTCCGCGCCGCTATACAAGCGCAAAAACAACGCTACCTGCAGGTGGTAGCTCAAGCCTGATGAGTAAAACTCTATTGCAGCAGCGGCAAGGCCGCATTACGAACCTCCAGCGCTTCCCCTTCGTGGTCCACGAGGACAAGATCAGTCCCTCGCTGCAGGCGCTGTCAGAGGCCATCCGGCAGCAGGCGGCGTGGCAACATCTGGCGGATGAGGACATCCAGCGCGCCTTGCGCGCCCGGCTGGTGCGGCATGGGCCGCGTCGTACCCATCAGCGCACAGCACCCGCCCATTATGATTGGGTGATGCTGCAGCTGGACCAGCGCCTGTATCTGGCGCAGCTGCAGGATACGCAATCCCTGCAGGTGGGCGATGAGGTACAGCTGGTGCAGGCGAGCGGCGATCCCCTGCAATCGGTGCTGGCCATCCTGCGCCCGCGTGATGGCTGGTTGTGGCTGCGGGACGACCTTGGCTATAACGCGCAGCAAGTGCAACGCAGCATGTGGCTGCTCTGGCTGGTGGTACCGGTATCCCTGCTGCTGGCCCTGCTGTTCTTCCGCGATACCATCTGGTCAGCCGATATTTTTGCGCTGGCCTTCATGGCCATTTTCCTGCTGGGGCTCGTCGGCATGGTCCGCAACCTGCAGCGCCTCCAGCAAGGCAGCCATGACCGCAGCACACTCACCGCGGAGATCATGGCCGCGCTGCAGGTACCGCAGCCCGAGCGCTTCATGCTCACCCGCTACCGCATCCGCCTGCCGCAACCCGATCAGCCGGCCCGGCAGGTCAGCTTCGTGTACGACTTCGGCCAGGCCCTGCGGCAGCACCGGGAGCGCCTGCTGCAGGAATGATTCTTCACAAGGCGTTCGGCAGGGTATTGCGATGATATGATGCAGGCATGTCGCGCCGGGCAGGCCTGCAGGCAGCCCGGCTTACCTTCACCGCCAAGGATGCCGCCATGCCCCGCTATACCCGCCCTGCCCTGCTGCTTGCCCTGCTCACCTGTGGCCTCGCTGCTGCCGCCGCCGCACCCCGCGCCCAGAGCTGGACCACGGTGGGTGTGGAAGGCGGGGTGCAGATCACCCTGCCGATGTTTGACCAGCGCGAACAGCTCCTCATCCGCAAGCAGCCCGCCAAGCGCAGCGTCTACACCTACCGCATTCAGAATTACCAGACCAGCTCGGCCGAGTTCAGCCTGAAGCCTGGTGAATTCTTCCTGGAAATCTGGCGCAACGACAGCGTGTACGACCCCGCCGCCTTCCAGAACCGCTGTGCCGACAAAGCCCGCCCGCTGCCCAACGCCAAGGCCGGGCTCTACTGCAAGGCCCGCCCGGATGAAAACGGCGAATCCAGCATCACCCACCTCGCCATCGTGCGCAGCGGCCCGCTGGCCGTCAACCTGCAATGGGACGCCAGCGGCCTGAACCCGGCAGACGTCGAAAAAATGGCGCAGTCGATCAGTGACAAGGGTGCGCAGTAAACCTCACACCCGAGCTGCAGCATGGCACCCGCTGCCACGCTGCGGCTCGCAGGCTTACGCCTCCTGATAGAGCCGAACCTCCGGCGCGGCGTCCAGCAGCGGCTGCAGGGCTACCACCACATCGGTGTTGAAGAGGGTGCTCTTCAGGTAGGTCTGGGCTTGGTCCTGAGTATCAAAACCGTGTAGCACCTGCACGTCTTCGTCCCGCACCAGCAGTTGCTTGGAGCGTGCGCCGGCAATGCCTTGCAGAAAGGCCGCCTTGTACTGTGCGTACACAGCCGCCGCAGCGGCACGGTTGGCCTGGGCAATGCTCAGGGTGATTTGCAGATAAACCATGTTGTTGCTCCTCGTTGAAAATCAGTTGCGTCCGGCCATCACGCCGCCATCGACATCCCAGTTGGCACCGGTCACCCAGCTCGCCTTGTCGGACAGCAGAAAGGCCACCACTTCGGCCACATCCAGCGGCGTGCCGATCCGGCCAATCGGGTGAAAACCGTTAAAGCCCTGCAGGGCCTCACGCACTTCCGCCTTGGGGATGA
Source organism: Leeia sp. (assembly GCF_041909055.1). Taxonomy (NCBI): domain Bacteria; kingdom Pseudomonadati; phylum Pseudomonadota; class Betaproteobacteria; order Neisseriales; family Leeiaceae; genus Leeia; species Leeia sp. The sequence continues at coordinate 48,771 of NZ_JAYREC010000001.1, forward strand.
AACCCTCGTAAATCGGTGTGGCCACCACCGCAGGAGAGACCGCGTTGACCCGGATCTGCCTGGGCGCCAGCTCCATGGCCAGATGCTGGGTCAAGGCATGCAGCCCGGCCTTGGCCATGGAGTAGGCCGAAGAGGGGGTGGCCGCAATCGCCTGCTTGGCCCACATGGAGCCGATGTTCACGATGGCCCCTGGGCGCTCCTGCGCCACCAGATTGGCTGCCACCTTCTGGCTGATAAAGAAGAAGGCCTTGTTCAGCCGCATGTACTGCTCATAGTCCTCCGGCTCATGTACCAGAAAGGCCTTGGGGAAGAACACCCCCGCCGCGTTCACCAGCAAGCTGATGTCGCGGTGCTGGGTATCCAGCGCCTGCAGCAGCCCGGCCAGACCTGCCTCGCTGCCCAGATCCGCCGTCAGCGCCCACACCTGCCCCAGCGGGACCAGCTTCTGCCGGGCGGCCTCCACCTTGTCGGCCTGGCTACCGACGATCACCGCCGAGCCGCCCTGTTGCATCACCAGACGGGCCGTTTCCAGCCCCATGCCGCTGCTGCCCCCTACCACCAATAATTTCTTGCCTTCAAAATGCGCTTGCATGTGAACACCCTCTCATTAGAAAAACTTTCCGCACTCAGCCATACCTGTGCTGGATGTCGCTGTACTCTGCTGCATCAACCCGCACCAGATGGAACGTGCTGCCATTTTTCACCGCTTCTCAGCGGCCGACAAACGAGATAAAGTGTCTATCAAGCAAAGAAAATCTTTACCATATGAAGCTACCGGTACACCTGAATGCCCTGCGCGCCTTCGAGGCCAGCGCCCGTCACCAAAGCTTTGCGGGCGCGGCGGCCGAGCTCAATGTCACCCCCGCCGCAGTGGGGCAACTGGTCCGCACGCTGGAAGCCTGGCTGGGGACGCCACTGTTTCATCGCAGCAGCAGTGGCCGCCAGCGCCTCATCGTCAGCGACAGCGCACAGCGAGCCCTGCCGGACATTCGCGCCGGGTTTGACCGGCTCAGCCTGGGGCTGGACTTGCTCAAGGCGCAGACGGCCAGCGGCGTGCTCACGGTGACCGTCAGCCCCGCTTTTGCCAGCAAATGGCTGCTGCCGCGGATCGACCGCTTTCAGGCGCAGTACCCAGATACCGATGTCCGCCTCGACACCAGCCTCAAGCCGATCGACTTCATCACCCACGGCATCGACATCGGGGTGCGCTATGGCACCGGCCACTGGCCCGGTCTGACGGCGGAAAAGCTGCTGGATGAAGACCTGTTCCCGGTCGCCTCCCCGCGCCTGCTGGAACGGCACGGCAGCATCGCCACCCTGCTGGCGAACGAGAGCCTGCTGCACGACCTCTCGATGGATGGCCACGCCGACTTCCCCGGCTGGGAAGGCTGGCTGCAGCACGCTGGCTGGAGCGGGCTGCCGGTACGGCGCGGCCTGCAAATCAACAACTCCGCCGCGGTACTGCAAGCCGCCATGGACGGCCACGGCATCGCCCTCGCCCGCAGCGTGATGGTGAAAGACGACCTCGCCACCGGCGCGCTGGTGCGGCTCAGCCCCGACCTCACCCTGCCCTCCCCGCTGGCCTACTACGTGGTCTACCGCCCGGACTGCGCCACCCAGCCCAAACTCACCCGCTTCCGCGACTGGCTGCTGCAGGAGGCCGCATGAGTGCCATGTCGACACCCACCCGGAGGGCAGCATGAAACAGACTCAAAAATGGATCGCGTTCGTCCTGCTGGTCAGCAGTGTCGGATGGATGATCCCCATCCTGAGTGCCCTGCTGCATGGCCATGTGCACGCTCGCTCTGCCACCCTGCTATCCGCTTTTAACGGCCCCTTGCTGTGTGGCCTGCTGTGGATGCTCACCGCACTGCTGCTCCTGCTGCAGCGGTGGCGGCTGGCCTGGGCTACACTATTGCTGCTGAGCATCGCCCTGCTGCTGCGCTGGTGGCATTATCGGGAGCAGCTCCCGCCCTTTGGCCGTAGCCGGTTTCACCCTGAAGGCACAGGCAACCTGGTCATGGACATCTGGCAGCAACAGCACTTCGCCCTGCTGATGGTGAATGTATCCGTGCTGGTGCTGCTCGGGTGTGCCAGACGCCTATCCGCCGAACCGCGACAACCCTGATGCTGAGCCCCATGCCCACACGCCCCGCCCTGCCATCACGACCCAAACCCATACTGCTGGGGCTACTCGCTGGTGCACTGGCCTTTGTCGCCCTGCAGATGATTGCAGCCCAGTATGCCGACTACCGCGCGCTGAGCAATAGCGAGGACCTGCTCGCCGCCTTGCGCCCGGTGCAGCAAGCACTGGATGCCGCCCCCGGTGGTGCACAGGCAGGTGCCGAGCAAGCGGAGCAGACATTGCGCTCGCCTTCAGGGTGCACGATCGGGCGCTATCGTGTGATACACCATGGCATGATTGTGGCCTATGGTGATTTTGGCCAACTGTTGCTGCTGATGCGGTCAGGCAAGGGCTGGACGTGTACCGGAGGCAGCCCGGATGCCGTGCCGCGCGCATGCCGGTCGTCGCCTTCCAATCCTTAACCTGATCTTAAGCCTGCACCCTGTATGCTGCTGATGACGCACGGTCGCGGGTCAGCCGGAGGCGTGTGCAGGATCACAATTACAGAACAAGATGAGGGCAAGCACGTGAGCATGAAGATTGGCATTGTGGGGGGGCTGAGCCCGGAATCGACGGTGACCTACTACCTGCACCTGACCCGGCGCTATGCGCAGTTGTTTGGGGGATCAACCGCACCGGAGATCGTGATCTACAGCGTGAATCTGGAGGCTTACCACCAGTATCGCAATCAGGGCCGCTGGGACTTGATCACCGATGATCTGGTGAAGGCGATTCACCATCTGGAGGGCTGCGGCGTGGACGTGGCGCTGATCTCCACCAACACCATGCACAAGGTGTTTGCCGAGGTGCAGGCACGCTGCACGGTGAAGCTGCTGAGCATTATTGATGCCACCATTGCCGCCATTCAGGCGCAGGGCTTGCGCAAGGTGGGCTTGCTGGGCACCCGCTTTACCATGGTGGACGATTTCTTCTCCAAGGAGCTGACCCGGCACGGGCTGGACCCTGTGACGCCGAATGCAGAAGAAGTGGCGATGATCCACCGCATCATCGAGGATGAACTGGTGAAAGGGATATTTACCGAGGCCTCCCGCGCGCAGTACCTGGCAGTGATCCAGCGCCTGATCGGCGAAGGCGCGGAGGGCATCATTCTGGGCTGCACCGAGATTCCACTGCTGATCCAGCAGCAGCATGTGCCGGTTCCGGTGTTCGACACCGCCACCTTGCACGCCGAGGCGGTGCTGCAGTATGTGCTGCCGCACCATACGCCGGTTTGACGCCGCTCAGGGGATATTCGGCTCCACCAGCCGCGCCAGATGCTGCAGTGATTCTTGCCAGCCGAGGTAGCAGGCTTCCGGCGGGATCAGGTCGGGGATGCCTTCTTGCACGATGTGGATTTCCGTCCCCACGCTGACCGGCCGCAGGGTGACGGTCACCTGCATCTCGTCAGGCAAGGCCGGGTCGTCAAAGCGGTCGCTATAGCGCAGCCGCTCGTTCGGCACCAGTTCCAGATACTCGCCGCCAAAGTGGCGAGTCTGCCCGGTGCCGAAGTTGGTGAACGAAGCACGATGAGCGCCGCCCACCCGGGCCTCCAGCGCTTCCACACGGCAGGTAAAGCCATTGGGCGGCAGCCAGCGCGCCAGCGCATCGGCCTCCAGAAAAGCACGGTAAACCTTGTCCGGCGTGGTAGTCAGCACACGGTGCAGGCGGATGGTATTCGGCATGGCGTCACTCCCGGAGGGTGGTGTGAGCAGGCAGCATAGTCGCTGGTACGGGGCGGGGACAGAACATCATCCTGTCATGCCCTCTCAGCTTAATCAAGCAAGTCGGGCAAACATGTTTTATCAGGCTCAGCGCTCAGCTTGCCCTGCCAGCAAAAGCCAGAGCTATGCTGTGACAAGCCTCATTCCCACCGCTTTTAATTGTAATACATATGTGAAGTGATTCTATATTTCCCCAAGTCCACCATACCTTGAGCATCAAGAATGTTCGTATAGCGAATAACAATCCCATCGCGTTCAAAACACCGATCCACCATAGCCTTCACCAATTCGGTATAGCGCTCAGCGATCAAACCCATTGCAATATCCATAGATTCTGCTGCATTGCCTTCAAATGCAGGAAATTGGTTTTGTGCTGCACGTCGAAACAGCCAGAGCACGTCTGGAGGAATATTTGATTCCAGAAATTTTTCATCAGGGGTACGCCCCATGTGGGCATCGGCATAAATGCTGATCAAGCGCCTATATTCATCGGCATTGATTGGCATCGCCGCCCCTGACGGTATGGATGACGTACCCATAGCTCCATGCAGAATAGCTTGGTCTACCAATACTTGCCTATAATTCCAACGGACAATTGCACGCACCCTTGGGTTTTTGCCCCCTTCAAACGCCATGTCAAGCCATGGGCTCTTGAGCCTGCAACCACGGGCTGGCCCCACCCCCAAGACAGGAAGATATTTTGGCTCCCCTTCAGAGACAACAAGCTCCCATTTTAAATACTGAATAAGGCTCGCCTTTTCCCCTTTCTCTCTGACATTACAGGCACCCGCTTTTTTCATATGGTCAGCGATATGCCCGGCTATTGAAGTAACAAACGCCCGATAATTTTTATCCCCTGACATAGTGATTCTGGATAACGTTGCCACAGGGTTTACATACTTCTGACTGATCAGCTGCACTGGAATATTCAAATTTGAGCATGCCATATTGGCACCTACACATGCATTAGCCCAAAGCAAGCCGACAATGGCTGAGCAAAAAATTACATATTTTTTTACTCCACAATGGTACTTCGCCATTATCCGCTCCAAATTCATAATACCAAACACCTACACCATTTGGGGGCCTCGCAAAGACACGGCCCTCATCGTTTTAATGCTTGTAGATTCTCGGAAGGTAGTGTGAGCAGGCAGCATAGTCGCTGGTGCGGGGTGGGGGCAAGGGTCGTCTGGCTGATCAGCCTGCCACAGCGGGGCTGACAAAGCGCTGGGCCGGGTCGCCGTCAATGATGAGGGTGTCAAACTGACCGCCAGTGTAGTCAGTGAGTACCCGCTTCCAGAAAGCGGTGGCCGCGGTGTTGGCAGGCAGTTGCAACATCTCCCAGCGGCCCGGCAGCCGGTCGAACAGCGCACAGGCCGCCCGCCGCCCCACCCCGCTGCGCCGGTAGTGGCGCAGGATGAAGAATTCGCTCAGCCGGTAGTCCACGTCCTGACGCATATGCGGGAAAGGCCGCGCGCCCACCAGCGCCAGCCCTACTGGCTGCGCATCCTGCCAGAACAGGAAAGGGTTCACCTGCGGATCATCCTCCGCCAGCCAGGTGGGCAGATAATCCGGCGACCACGCCCCATCCGCGCCCAACGGGTAGAAATCGGTAAACTCGGAGAGGTCATGCAGATACAGACCATACAGTGCCCGGAACAGGCCATGCTGCGCCGGAGTGACGGCTTGCAGGGTGATGGCAGGGGTCATGAGATGCATTTGAATTCAGTTGCGGACAGCGATTCCACTCGCGGCAGACCCGCGCCGGGCACCTTGAGCAAGATCCACCAGCCCGCTTTTGTCGCAACACCAACGACAATAAGGTCGTTACCCCGTCCCTTCATACTCGACACGGGTGGGTATCGTCGTCACTGAAAGCTAGTTGGCACAAGAGATATGCAATAAGCAGACCCAGCAACGGCCAGTTCACCTTCGCTTAACGAGGGGTTTTTAGCATACGCTACCATCATGCTGGCGTACGTTTTTTCCAAAAGCCCCCCCGCAAACTTGGAAAAGTCTGCTTTCTTATATTCGGCCTCAGCATCATGATAGAGCCGAGACTCATTGTGAGGTCTGAGTTTCAGCAGTCTGGCTTGGTTGCTTGCCGCAACACGGCATTCCGAACGCAGTTCTCCCTGAATTGCTTTGAACTGAGTATTGATCTCCGAAAGGGTCTTCTCCCGTTCCGTCTTCGGTGCTGGTTTTGGTGCCTCCATCACCTGCTGCTGCCCTCCATCGCAAGGCGTACTGCTGTAGGTGGTCTTGCCGTTGATCGCACATTTGTACATGGCCGCGTGGGCAGCAGGGGTCAGCAAGCACAGCAGCAGCCCCAAGGTACTGATCCGCATGAATCCCTCCAAAGTCAGAGCCGGCATGATACTGCACCGGGAGCGCAGTCGCTGACCCCACCTCCCGTTTCCCTGACCTTTGGTTCAGTTAAGTTGCAGCACAGCAACACTCAAGGCACCCGCCGTGTCACGCGCAGCCTGACGGTATAAGCGCTGAGCGGCAGCGGGTCCGTACTCGGGCGTTTGGGCAGTATTTCCTGCAGTTCCACCTGCCAGGCTGGATGCTGGTAGCGCTGCCCCCATGCCGCCAGCCCCTGCATGATCGGGCCATCCTGCGTAGGCCAGCTGAGCCCGATCAGGGTGGGCGGAGCGCTGGTCTGCTCGCGCAGGCCCAGCACCAGCAGCGCGTGCCCGGCGTGGTAGCACTCGCGGTCCTGCGGGCAGCGGTGCTCGTCCACCGACAGCAGCTCCAGCCACGGTCCGCCGTTTTGCAGGGCAACGGCCTTGCCGCCGCTGAGGGTGAGATGCATGGTGGGCTCCGCCTGTATGTGCAAGGCCAGCAGCAACAGGCTGCTGCAGGCCAGATGTCGTAATAGCCGCTTCAAGTGCGCCCCTTCAGTGAAAGCTGACCAGGAACTGCGGCATCGCCCGCTGCCCTGGCTGGTAGAGCGCGTAGCCGTAGCGGTTATAGCCCTCCCGCATCATCAGGAAACCCGGCTGGCCGTTGCCGTCCAGGTCAACCACACTCAGCACCGTCAGGCTCGGCCCGCCAAAGCCGTCACCCTCCAGCTGGTCTGGCAGCAATTGCACCTTGCCGTGACGCGGGCGGTAGAACCAGAGTTGCTCCGGGTAGGTCAGATCGCCATCGCAATGGCTGCGGCGTGAGCGTTTGAACTGGAGCTGTGCCAGCTGGTTTCCCCGCTGGTCCTGCCACTGGCTGATGACCTGCAGGTCATCCTGCCGCACAGGCCGGACTGGCAAGACACGCCCCATGCGCGTACACGCCTTCACGCGCGGAATGTGCTGGCGAAAGTAAGGGAACCATGCCGCCTTGGCGTGTTGGTCCGGCGGCTGTGCCTGCCAGCCCTGCGGTGACGACGCGGACTGCACGCCCCCCACGGTTGCCAGCAGGGGCAAGCGCTGCGCTGGCATATGGACGGAGACCTGCGCCTTGGGCGCATCCGCAGGCCACGGCGCCGGGCCAGCCAGTTGTTGCTGCCCCAAACGGCTATAGGTTGTGAATGCAGCCGGTGTCACCCCCTCCACCGTGCCGACAGACCATCCCCGAGACCAGACCGTCCAGTTCAAGCGGGCCGGAAAAGTCTGCGGTGCGCTACGCAGGCATGCCTCCGTCCGACAATCCGACGGCAGCGCCTGCCAACCTGCCTCAGTGCGCTGAAACAACACCCGCACCACCGACTGCGCCGGCTCACCGTCGTACGTACCTTCCTGCTCCTCCAGCACCCCCAGCCACGTCGGCCCGGTGGCCATCGCCCACAGTGGCAAGGCCAGCAGCCCGGCCAGTGCTCTCCTCACATATCGCCCCATACCCACCCTCCGCCATCATGCGTAGAGCATACTGCTTGCGGCAGTCTGGCGGTGTGAGGAAATGCTCACTGGTGGGTGGCGGTCGCCCGGTCTACGCCGGTGCCTACCGTCAGACGGTGCTTGCCCCCGGACCAGAGCTTGAGTCGTCGGCCTTGAGGACGACTGGGCTGATCATCTGTGCCACAGATTCGGAAATGCCCGTCAGGGACGGGTTGGCCAGCCCGGCGTCTTTCATGATGGCATCCACGATGGGTTTGGCTACCTGGTATTGCAGCGCCGAGTTCATGACTTGCTCGGGCAAGGAGCCTTGTCCCGCTGCCCGCCCGGGGCCGGCTTCGCCGCTACCGCTGCCGCCCACAGGCATGCCGTTGACCTGGAACAGACGAATCGAGTCGATCTTCTCCATGGGGCGTGAGGCCTCCTGAATGATGCTGGGCAGTGCCTGGATCAGTTGCAAACGAACGGCCAGATCAATCTGGGCGGCACCCAGGCGGTTCTTGGCATCGTTGATGGCGGCAATCCCTTCGGCTTCCGCCAGCGAGGCTTCGCGCCGGGCATCCGCCTCTACCTTCAGGGCCAGCGCCCGGTTTTCGGCGGCCTCGCGCTCGGCCTCGGCAGACACTTTAACGGAAATGGCCAGCTGCTCCGCTTCACGCGCTGCATCAATCAGTTGAATGGATTTGTCGCGCTCGGCAATCGCCACTTCGCGGGCCGTATTCACCGCCTCTTCCGTCTTGACCGCCTCAGCGCGCGCGGCATTGGCGGCAGCATATGCCTGCGACTGCTCTTCCGACTTTTTGGCAATGGCGATAGCGGCATCCTGATTGGCCAGCTCCACCGATTGCCGCTGCTCGGCCTGCTTCACCTTGGTTTCCCGCTCGGCCTCAATGGTCTTTTTCTGAATCGTCAGGTCCTTGTCGATCTCAACGCTGTTCACTGTGCGCTCTGCTTCAATACGGCGCTCTTTCACCAGACGCTCGGCATTGATGCGGACCTCTTCCGCCTCGCGGTGGCGTTCGGCTTCAATCTTGGCAATTTCAGCGGTTTGATCGGCTTTGGCCCGGGCCAGCTCTTGCTGCTGGGTCAGCGTGGCAAACTCTTGCTGCTTGGTAATATCCAGCTTCAGCCGCTCGGCTTCCAGATTCTTGGTGCGCACCTGAACTTCGGTATCCTGCTCAACATCGTTGCGTTGCTTGCGTCGCGCCTCGGTTTCCTGGGTGAGCCGGGTCAAGCCTTCGGCGTCGAAGGCGTTGTTGGGGTTGAAGAACTCCTTGGAGGTCTGATCCAGACTGGTCAAGGAGACCGACTCCAGCTCAAGGCCGTTCTTCTCCAGATCTTCAGCCACCGCATTCTGCACCGCCTGCACAAACTCACGGCGCTTGTCCTGCAACTCTTTCATGGTCATGGTCGCTGCGGTGGCGCGCAGGGCATCCACAAACTTGTCTTCCACCAGAATCTTGAGCTCGCTGGGTTCCATGGTTTTGCGTCCCAGCGTCTGCGCGGCGGTGCTCACCGATTCAGCCACCTGCTTGACACGTACAAAGAATGCAGCCGCCACGTCAACACGCATGCGGTCCAGCGCAATCAGGCTTTGTTCCTCTCGGCGCGAAACCTCCAGCTTGAGCGTATTCATGTTCACCGGAATGATCTCGTGGAAAATCGGCAGCACAATGGCGCCACCATCCATGATGACCTTCTGCCCCCCCAGGCCAGTCCGCACAAATGCGGTTTCTTTCGAAGCGCGGTGGTACAGCCGGGCGAAGATGATACCGATGAACAGCAGGCCGAACAGCGCAATCGCGGCAGGCACGCCAATGTAGATCAAGAAATCGACCATGTTTTAACCCTTGCTTGGATGAGGTTGCTTAAATCAGATCAGGATGGGGATTGCGTATCCCCCGGTAGTGGGCACCCACTTTTTTGACCAGCAGAACGGCATCGCCTTCTTCAAAGGTGTCATCCGGCAGGTCCGGCTCCACCAGCACATAGTGCGTATGCCCATGTACGTCGCGCAGCTTCATCTGCGCTGCGGCACCTTGCCGTGCCGTGCCTTGAACCACCACACCGGCCCGTCCCAGCAGGCTCAGCTCACTGACGGCGGAGCTTTCGTCGCCGGGTATCACCCGCGCCAGCAGACCACCGACACCACTGACCATGGCAACCCCGGCCAGCATGGCCGGCAGCGCGGCGAGCCATGCCGGCAGAAAACGCCCCAGCAAGGCATGGCTGAAGGCCTGAATGGCATAGCCGCTCATGGCAAAGCCTGCCAGAAAAATGCCCAGCAATACCAGCAAGGGTACCTTGCCCAGGTGTAGCCAGCCGAGGGGGGCTTCGATACTGTCCGGCAGATCCGGAATCAGGCCATCCATCCAGCCAGAAGGGCTGGCACCAAAGAGCAAACCAGAGCCCTCGATGATGAACAGCGCCAGCATCAGCAGCAGTGCGGCACCAAATGGCCAGGTTTCCAGTGCAAACCAGATCATGGGTAATCCTTATTGTGCCTTCAAGGCAGCCAAGCGCTCATTGACCTTGTTTTCGCGGACCAGATCATCCAGCTCCTTGAGCTTTACCGTTTGCTCCAGCGACGCACCACGCCCAGCGGCATCCAGCCCGGTTTGCCGTTGGTAGGTGCGGTCAAACGCCGATTGCGCCGCTTGCAGCCGACCTTCCAGCGGCTTGCCTGCGCGTCCTGCGGCATGACCCGGACCAGACGCCAGCTGGCGCGACTTCTCGAAGTCGCTGATCGCCAGCTGCATTTCGCGCTTCTTGCTCATCAGCGCATCGACAAAGCCGCTCAGCTCTTTTTCGTCGGACACCAGCTCCGCCAGGCTGGATTCCAGCACCGGCAACTGTGCCTCAATATCAATCTGCCGTGCAATCGCCGGTTTGGCCAAGTCTTCACGGTCGCTTTGCAGGGCGTGCTCGATGGCGGCCCCCAGTTGCTCGTGCTCCTTGTTCAGGTGCAAATGCTGTTGCTGCGCCAGATGCCGATTGGCCACCGTACGCCCAAGCTCCGTGCGTACTTCGTCAGCGATCTGCTCCACCTCACGTACCGACTGCTCCAGCATGGCAACCGGCGCCACATCTTCAATCTTGTCCAGCAGGGCATGCGCCCCGCCCGCTATCACCCTTGAAACCCGTTGCCGTAGTGTGTCGCTCATCTCAGTTCCCTTCCGTGGTATGAATGCCTTGCTGCTGAATGATGGTGGCCAATTCCAGAATGGGCGTGATTCTGCGGGTCACCACATCGGGATCGTATGCTCTGGCCTGCCGGGTGACAGCCTGCCGCAAGAGGTTTTCCAGCAACTGCATGCTGCGCTGGATCAGCTGATCCTCCAGGCGCTGTGCATCCTTCAGGTCCAGCACTTGCGCACTGGCCAGGGCAGCCATCAGCGACGGGACATGCTCCAGCAAGGTAGCCAGTACTTCGGAGTGTCCCTGTGCGGGCTCCAGACGCGCCAGTTGCCGACGCAGGGTTTCGGCAAGCGCCTTTTGCCGTTCCAGGGCGCTGCCGTAGTCGGCATCCCCCTCCTGCTGGTGCTTGAGCTGGGTCAGCCCGGCGCGAAGCTTGTCACTCATCGTCGTCGCGCCCTCAAAGGTCGAGGTCGACAACCATTGGTACAAGTCTTCCGGGATCCGGCCCGATACCGGCATCATGGTGGTGGTTTTGCCATATGTATTCATTTGAATACAATTGTAGCCAACCGCATACAAATGTCAACGATTATGTGCACATGCATCAGAGGGGGCAAAACAACCGCTGCCCACTACACATGTCGGCTGACCCCACTTCGCGGTGTGAGGACATGCTCACTGGTGTGGTTGCTCAGCCCCTCCAGCCTTACGTCAGGGGCCCACAAAGGCTTTGCCTTCCGGGCCTTCGAGGGAGAAGGTGCCGCCCCTGCCGTCGATCACGTCGATGATGAGCTGGGGTGCATCCAATGCTCTCATTGGGATATGCTGGCGAAGATAGGGCAACTGCGGATGTTGCCCAGGCGTTGATTAACGCTTCTTACCCACCAAGCAGCACTTTCACCGGTCTATGCACGCACCATGAGATTAATATTGGCACTGGCCCTTACCTTGATTTCAGGCACCACATTTGCAAATGATTACTTCAATTGCAAACCAAACCTGGATTTGCAAGAATTTGACCACGAATTCATGAATTATGGCTGGAGATCGCCAAAAGCCGTTCAAGCTTTGCTGTGTGGTGTATTGAAGCAGCGTGATTATGAAAACACCTCTTATGCAAAAGGTGTTTTATATTCATACGCAGACAGCCAGTTAAGAATGACATCCAAAGAGTGGGTGGAACACTATAAAATTTACGGCTCCGTCCTCCCCAAAAACATTTCCATTTCAGACAACATTGCATTTTCAAAATCAGCGATCATCAAACTCTCTCTTGACCCGGACGACGACAGTGCCAAATATAAATTGGCCATGTGCCTCTTGGGAGAGCATAAAGGCAATGACTATTTTTTCGGTTGCGAATGGAAAGGGTTTGACAAAGACAAAGAGAAAGGGCTGCGTATGCTGAATGACATTGCAGGCCTCCCCTCTTCTGGCAAGCTTAGTAGTGCATATTCCGGCGACGCCTTGCGATACCTGGCCCTGTTTCACTTTGAGCACGGGGCGATCAACAAAGCCTATTGCCTGTCTGCTCGACAACGGTCCATCTCACCAAACGATGACTGGGCATCTGAATTTCACGAAGACATTGTTCGCAGAATTAAGCGTAAGAAAGGCAGATTCAGCATTCCGTGCCCACGCTGAGGCGGTCATTGTTGGGTGATGGCAATCTCAGCACACGGCATTCACCCGCCAGCCACCACCTCCGCCCATTCCGCATCCGTGAAGACGCGGGAGCGGGTGTGGAAGGCTTTGCCTTCCGGGCCTTCGAGGGAGAAGGTGCCGCCCGTGCCGTCGATCACGTCGATGATGAGCTGGGTGTGTTTCCAGTATTCGTATTGGGAGCTGCTGATGTAGAAGGGGCAGCCGCCGATGTCGCCCAGGTGGGTGTCGCCGGGGCCGATGGTGAGCTCGCCGGGCAGGTAGCAGTTGGCGGCGCTGTTGTCGCAACAGCCGCCGGACTGGTGGAAGATCAGATCCGGGCCGTATTTGTGCTGCAGGTGGGCGATCAGCGCCAGCGCGGCGGGGGTGGCGATCACTTTGTCGACCATGGTTGGCTCCTGGGTGGAAGGCAATGGCGCAATGTGCTGCGGTGATTACGCTCTGCTGGGCTGTGCTGTTGGGTTGTTCTGGTGCGGGTGATACCGGCCCCTTGCGGGGCCGGTTTCCATCACGGCTTCTGCGAAACCATCGCTCAGAAGAAGCCCAGCTTCTGCTCGGCGTAACTTACCAGCAGGTTCTTGGTTTGCTGGTAATGGTCGAGCATGTCCTTGTGGGTTTCGCGGCCGATGCCGGATTCCTTGTAGCCGCCAAAGGCGGCATGTGCCGGGTAGGCGTGGTAGCAGTTGGTCCACACCCGGCCAGCCTTGATGGCGCGGCCCATGCGGTAGGCGATGTTGCCATTGCGGGTCCACACCCCGGCTCCCAGCCCGTACAGGGTGTCGTTGGCCATCTCCAGGGCGTCGGCTTCGTCCTTGAAAGTGGTCACCGCCAGCACCGGGCCGAAGATTTCTTCCTGAAAGATGCGCATCTTGTTATGGCCCTGGAACACGGTGGGCTGCACGTAGTAACCATCGGCCAGCGCGCCGCTCAGTTGCGCCCGGTTGCCGCCGATCAGCACTTTCGCGCCTTCCTGCACGCCCAGGTCGAGGTAGGAGGTGATCTTGGTGAGCTGCTCGCGGGAGGCTTGCGCGCCGATCATGGTGTCGCTGTCCAGCGGGTTGCCCTGCTTGATGGCGGCGATGCGGGCGAGGCAGCGTTCCATGAAGCGGTCGTAGATGGATTCGTGGATCAGGGCGCGTGAGGGGCAGGTGCAGACTTCACCCTGGTTGAAGGCAAACAGCACCAGCCCTTCGATGGCCTTGTCGAGGTAGTCGTCGTCTGCCGCCATCACGTCCGGAAAGAAGATGTTGGGCGACTTGCCACCCAGCTCCAGTGTGGCAGGGATCAGGCTGTTGGCAGCAGCCTGGGCAATCACCCGGCCGGTGCTGGTGGAGCCGGTGAAGGCAATCTTGGCGATGCGCTTGCTTTGCGCCAGCGGCATGCCGGCTTCGCGGCCAAAGCCGTTGACGATGTTGAGCACGCCCGGCGGCAGCAGGTCGGCAATCAGTTCGGTCAGCAGCAAGATGCTGACCGGGGTGGATTCGGCAGGCTTGAGTACCACCACATTACCGGCAGCCAGCGCCGGGGCCAGCTTCCAGGCGGCCATCAGGATGGGGAAATTCCACGGGATGATCTGCGCCACCACGCCGAGCGGCTCGTGGAAGTGGTAGGCCACGGTGTTGTCGTCGATCTGGCTGATGCTGCCTTCCTGCGCACGTACGCAACCAGCAAAGTAGCGGAAGTGATCCACCGCCAGCGGAATGTCGGCGTTCAGCGTTTCGCGGATCGGCTTGCCGTTGTCCACCGTCTCGGCGTAGGCCAGCCGCTCCAGATTGGCCTCGATGCGGTCGGCAATCTTCAACAGGATGTGCGCGCGTTCGCCCGCCGAGGTCTTGCCCCATGGCTCGGCAGCGGCGTGGGCGGCATCCAGCGCCAGCTCAATGTCCTCCGCGGTGGATCGTGCGGCCTGGGTATAGGGCGCGCCGCTGATCGGGGTGATCACGTCAAAATACTGGCCTTTGACCGGCGGAACCCATTCGCCACCAATGAAGTTTTCATAGCGGGCCTTGTATTGGACCAGGGCATCTGCCGTACCGGGTGCAGCGTAGATCATGGTGTCGCCTCCTTGTAGGTATGCAGTGTCATGTGTCATGACACCTGCACCCACCATGGCAAGATGCGTACCAGCCGAAGGCTGAATGGCAAGGCACTGATTTATCAGTGTTATTCATAAAATGCAGCACCACGGCACCCAAGCCTGACACGTCCCGAAGCGGGACACTGTCCCAAAATGGGACACCCGGCAGGCAATTTGACCGGTAGGGCTTGTTTATTCCTTTTGGCTTCAGTACCTTAGCTTGCATAACAGCGGCCACCGACCACGGTGAGACCGGACACAAGCGCCCGCGCGCAGCGCCCGGCGCAAAGGAGGAGACATGTTGCCTGCCCAAACGGGCCCGGACCTGCGCCGCGCCCGGCAACGCTATCTGGCGCACGGTGAAGCGCCCCCGGCAGATCTGGTCGGGGCCATGCTGTCACGCTCCTGGCAACGCTGCCTGGCGGCGGGGCTGGCCCCGGTGGGCCGCCTGCCCAGCCCGCTGCAGCTCGACGCCAGCCAGATAGCCCGCGCCAGCGACCGGCAAAGCGAGCTGGTGGCCCACGCCCGACCGGTGATGGAATACCTGTACGGGCAAACCCGCGACAGCGGCAGCATGGTGATCCTGGCCGACGACCGCGGCGTGCTGCTGCAAACGCTGGGCGACATGGATTTCCTCAGCCGCGCCGAGCGGGTGGCGCTGATGCAGGGCGCCTCCTGGCACGAGAACCAGCGCGGCACCAATGCCATCGGCACCGCCATTGCCGAATGCGCACCGATTGCCATCCACGGTGCCGAGCATTTTCTGGAGCGCAACGGCTTCCTCACCTGCGCCGCTGCCCCGGTGATGGCCCCGACGGGCCGCCTGCTCGGCGTGCTGGACATCTCCGGCGAACAGCGATGCCGCCACCCGCACACCTTTGGCCTGGTACGGGCTGCCGCGCAGATGATCGAAAACCGGCTGTTTGAAGCCCGCCACGGCGACGCCATCCGCCTGCGCTTCCACCCGCTGCCGGAAGGCATCAGCACCGTGGCCGAAGGCGTGCTTGCCCTCACCGAAGACGGCTGCTGCAGTGGCGCCAACCGTGCGGGCCTTGCCCTGCTCGGCCTGGTCCCGGCGGACCTGGGCCTGACTCCGGTTACGCAAGTGTTTCAGATTCGGGTAGCCGATCTGGTGGCTTGGGGCCGCCAGCACCCCGGCGAAGCCATGCCTGTGCTGCGCCACAACGGCCAGCGCGTCTTCCTGCGTGTTGAGCTGGCACGCGGCGCGCGGCGCATCGTCGCAGCCGAACCCGCCCGCAGCACCCCGCCGCAGGACGCCTTCACCCGGCTGGATAGCGGAGATGCCGCGCTGCAAACCGCCATCAGCAAGGCACGCCGTGTGCTCGGCAAGCCCATCGCCCTGCTGCTGCAAGGCGAATCCGGTGTTGGCAAGGAATTGTTTGCCAAGGCCTGCCATGAATCCGGCCCGCGCCAGGCCCGCCCCTTTGTGGCGGTGAACTGCGCCACCCTGCCGGAGAACCTGATCGAAGCCGAGCTGTTTGGCTACCTGCCCGGTGCCTTCAGCGGTGCACGCAAGGAAGGCTGCCCCGGCCGCATCCGCGCTGCCCACGGCGGCACCCTGTTTCTGGACGAAATCGGCGACATGCCGCTGGCGCAGCAAGCCCGGCTGCTGCGGGTGCTGCAGGAGCACGAGGTGGTGCCGGTGGGCGGCAGCACCCCGGTGCCGGTCGACTTTGTCCTGATCTGTGCTACCCACCGCAACCTGAAGCAGGACATGGAAGCCGGGCGTTTCCGTGCCGACCTCTACTACCGCATCAACGGCCTGACCCTGATGCTGCCTCCCTTACGCGAGCGCAGCGATTTTGCCGCCCTCACCGCCCGCGTGCTGCACGAGCTCTCCCCCGAGCAGCCCCGCTACCTCGACGACCGCGTCGCTGCCGCCTTCGCCCGCTACCACTGGCCCGGCAACCTGCGGCAACTGGTCAACGCCCTGCGCACCGCCTGCGCGCTGATGGGCGACGACGAGCACACCCTGAGCTGGGACCACCTGCCGGACGACCTGCTGGACGAACTCCACACCCAGCCCACCCCACTCCCCAGCCCCCACCCGCCGGAAAACCTGCACGCCCTCTCCAACGCCGCCATCCTCCGCACCATCGCCTGCTGCGAAGGCAATATGTCCGAAGCCGCCCGCCGCCTCGGCATCAGCCGCAATACGTTGTACCGGAGGATGAAGGAAGTGAGGGGGTGAGGCAAGGTACGGCGCAATGCCTTTTGGTTATTGCGCCCTACGCGGGCTGCCAGAACATGTTTGAACTTCTACAGATTATTCATCATCCTCAACAAAGTGAACCCATTTCTGATCGGATAAAGGCTGGCCATTTACGTAAAACTCTTTAGCGATTTCCTCTGCCTTATGCGAATCTCGGCACAACTGAAATGAAGGCCAATAATCGCCGGCGACATCTACCCTTGTTGAGTCTCCAGTTCCATTGTCGAAGGTGTACTCCTCAACATCAGAGACAAATAAACAAATATGCGCCAATCCATATTTTCCAAGAAAAACCATGCTTTGCCCGTCACCGGCATAAAGCGTTAGGCATTCGACTTGGCCGGAGAATATTCTTGCCAAGACATCGAAGACAAGCGCCAAATCTGGCTCTTTGCACCACTTTTTTAACGGCTCACCGACTAAGCGATACGAGCACCTAGTAACCGCGCTGTTTATTCCCATTATTTAGTCCTACCATACGAATTAAGTCCGTGTAGGGCGCAATAACCAAAGGGCATTGCGCCGTTTATGGTGAACCACATGCGCCAAGCCCGACAAGTTCAGCCCAACGGTGAGAGGGGTACCTCTCCAACACAAAACACCGGGGCAGCACCTCTGTCTGTGTATTGAATGCACCTCGATCCGTTTCAAAGGTGAGGCAGGGTACGGCGCAATGCCCTTTGGTTATTGCGTCCTACGCGAGCTGCTTCTCACAACCAATGAAGGTTATAATTAGCGTTACGTGCAAGCTCCTGCACGATAATGCGGATTACTAATCGCAAATTTTTAAGCTCATCAGCAAATTTCCTCCATACAGGGTCACCGCTGTCGCAAATCAATGTGGATAGATCTGTGTCCTTGCCGATAGACCGAAGAAATTCATTGATAATATTCTGCAGTTTAGTTAGAGTGCAAAATAGTTCTGTATCTGAGTTTACACGTGCTCTCGTTTGAGTAAGTCGCTCACGAATCAAGTTCAGAGAATCAAGAACTCTTGGTGGGAACTCCTGATCAAGCCCTTCGTAGAGAACTCGCCGCCCCTCAAGGAAAGATACAAATTCCTGGACTTCCTGGTGATATCGCCTTTCATTTTTGAGACTACCAATAGCAGCCTCTAGGTCTAGGCCAACTAGGCCCCTAATCACTTCCTTGTGGCGTTCCTTCCAATCGAAGAGTGTGTCGACAGAGTATTTCACGGGGTCATCGTCGATTTTCTTATGGCATATATTGCACAGCCATATCCCATTTTCAGCACTGGATAGATTAATGGCGGGGTTGTCAACAATAGCATCTGCTCTCGGTCCCTTCTTTCCAGCCGGAAGAATATGAGCACCTTCCGCAATGCTCCGAGCGTTTCCTTTAGTAGTAGGGTAGCCCGTGAAGCAAAGACAACTCGGATTCGCACAAATGTACATCGCACTCTGAGCTATTTCCCTTAAAACAGATGCAGAAAAACCGTTCTTGCGCATATCGACCCCTAAATGACTAATACGTTACGCAGACGTAGAAAATACTTGGATGAACTTTAAAGCTAGGTCGTACCCTTGCCAACCCGGACAACGTACTGAATGAGCCCCACACCCTCTCCAACGTAGTCATCCTCCACACCACCGCCTTCTGCGAAGGCAATATGTCCGAAGCCGCCCGCCGCCTCTGCATCAGCCCTTGTAGGCCGCAATAACCAAAGGACATTGCACCGTACGTGCTCAAAATGCACCAGAAGAGACGGCTGGCGGTGCTGGCGGCCCACACTCCGGGCCCGTAGTGGGGTTATCCTGAGCGCCGGGCCGGCGCAAGCCGCACATGGCCTGTAGCAGGGTGGCATAGGCTTCTTGCTGCCCCAGCGCGTGGCGCACAAAAAGCGTGATGGCGGTGCTCTCTCGTTTTGTCATGGCGTCCATCGGCTCACCCTTTTCCCCGTATTGCGATACGATCCAGTATGCGCCGAGGTCACCCTCGATCTTCAGTACGGCATGGTAGTATTGGGCATCGGCCCCTCCTGCTACCTCGGCGGGGCACATCAGAGACACCTCTCCTGCCTGCACCGGAACAGGATGATCCGCCTTCGCGTCACCACGGCAGCGGATGGAGCTACCGGGCGCCCTGATTCGCAGGGTTTTCAAATCCACCAGACTGAATCGACCGGGGAGCGCCTGTTTGATGGCAGACCAAGGGCTCGTGCATACCGCATGCGCCCATTTGCGCTTCATCTTGGTGCAGGTCATTTCGCTACGCTCTTCAGGGCCGCTCCAATCCAGCGTAATCGTCATCCGCTCCATCGGCAACGGCTGGTTCGGGTTCCCTGTTTGCTGCAGAAATTGCTGACGTTTCGCCTTCTCCGCCTTGCGGTCGCCTTCGTGATCCAGGGTAAATGCAATGTACCCATGTCCATAATCCTCAAGGGCAATCAAAGGCAGGGTCACCGGGCGCTGTGCGATGGCGAGGTGAATGTCCAATGCGCCGGAGCCATCGTCAGCCAGCTGGTCCGCTTGAGAGGAATTCAAATCAAGCATGATCAAATACAGCACCACCAGCACAACAGCCAGCCCCCACGGCCACCAGCGCTTCCGCTTGCGGGAAGCAGTGTGTCGCTTGGGCTTTTGTTCTACGGCATCCGTCATGGATTTTGTTTTCCTGTGAACCGGGGGGTAGCGTCAGGGCTGAGGGTCCTGCACGGCAGGCTGGCCCGGCATTTTTCCGTCGTGAATGATGAATGGCACTTCAGGATTTGGCAACGGCACGCGGTATTCATCCAGCGGCAGCAGGTCGGCCAGTTCCTGAATGTGGCCGTAGCGGATGTCTTGCCCTTCTGAGGCGAGGCAGCGGTCGATCAGGGCGAGGGTCAGCCGGGTGTAGCGTTCTGCCGAGCCTGGTAATACGGCATACACCCCGTCGGCGGAGGGGGGCAAATCGTTGCGGGTTGAATAGCGGTGGAGCCAGCGCAACTCCGGGGGCAGTTGGGGCTCGGTGGCTGCGGGGGTCACGCCGTGATAGTCCTGCCGTACCCAGCCCATGGCTTCAGCCAGCTTGCCATAGGCCTCTGCGCTGAACGGCATGGCGACACCGTCCACCACGCCATCCAGCCCGGCCAGTCGGGCTTGGTCGGCCAGCAATTGCCGCTCATTCCAGCGCACAATGCCCTGCACCCACGGCACTGGCCCGCGTTCGATGCTCAGGTCCAGCCAGGGGCTGTGGAGCTGGCAGCCCCGCGTGGGGGCATCCTTCAGCGTCGTAAACACCTGTGGCGGGCTGCCTGCGGGATACACCAGCGTCCAGCGGACAAAGCGCAGCAGTGAGCGCTGCTGGCTGGCGGCGCTGGCCGGGCAGTGCTGCGGGTCGGCCAGCCGTGCGGCCAGATGCTGGCTGATGGCGGTAACAAACTCACGGTAAGCTGGTGTGTGTTCGGCCCACCGGATGGTGGACAGGGTGGTGACCGGCGCGCGATTGGACGGGTCCACCAAACGGATCGGGATCAAGTCTGCCGGGCAGCTTGCCGCCACGCACTCGCTGCCGAGCAGGGCGGCGAGCAGAAGGGTTCCGGCGATGGTGGGGTTACGCATCATTAAGCTCACAGGCATCGCAATGATTGAGGGCTCAGCTGGATCAAGTGTCGGCGATTGTGCCAGTATAAGCCCGGCACGGGCACCGGCTTTGATGTTTTTAGCCCGGCTTGCCGTGCCGGGCCGCCTGACCGGGCGGGCTTGTGTTCCATGCCCGCACTGCTACGCTTCAGGCAAGCTACCGGACACCGACACCCTGATTTCGCCCGAAACCTTGCTTGGCATGTATACGGTGATGACCTCTCCTACGTTGACCACGGCTGTTACGCCATGAGCTGGCAATCCCGCCTGCCGCCGGAGCTGCTGTGGCAGGCTGCTGCGCAATCGCCCTTGCTGGTGGCCCTGTTTGATGAGCAGGATGTGCTGCAATACGCCAATCCATCATTCTGCCATGCCTATGGGGTGGCGGAGGGCGAGCAGCTCAGTTGGGCCAACCTGATGCGGCGCAACCATGCGCAACGTGAGGGCTCGCTGATCGAAACGGATGATATCGAGACCTGGTTGCATCAGGTCAGCGCCCGGCGCGGCAAGCTGCCGGTGCGCAGCTTCGAGGCCGATCTGTGCGATGGCCGCTGGATCTGGATGACCGAGACCCTGCTGCACAATGGCTGGATGCTGTGCCAGGCTTGTGATGTGACCCAGCTGCGCCATGATGAGCGCGCCTTGCGGCAAGCGCTGCAGCGTGCGGTGCGGGACAAGCAGACCGATACCCTCACCCAGATCAGCAGCCGCGCGCACATCCTTCGCCTGCTGCAGCGGGATCTGAAGCGATTATCCGTATCCGGCCGCCCGCTGTGTCTGGCGGTGCTGGATCTGGACCATTTCAAGCAGATCAACGATCAATACGGCCACCCGTTTGGCGACAGGGTGCTGGTGAACTTTGCGGCGCGGGTGCAGCGGCAGTTGCGCCGCAGTGATCGTTTTGGCCGGCTAGGCGGCGAGGAATTCCTGCTCATCCTGCCCGACCTGCAACCGCACGATGCCACCACCGTGCTGACCCGCCTCTGTGAGGACATCGCTCAGCCAGTGTCCCTGGGGGAACAGCCCGCATTCCGCTACACGGTGTCCATCGGGCTGACCCTGGCCCACCCGGATGAAACGGCCGACCGCCTCTACGCCCGCGCTGACCGTGCGCTCTACCTCGCCAAGCAGGGTGGACGCAACCGGGTGGTAGCCCTCGGTTGATCGCGTCCGGATCCGTCATCGCCGCCACCGGTCCGACCCCGTAGAATCAAGCCACCATCCCGTGGAGTATTCCCATGCACATTGCCATCCTCACCTTTGACGGTTTCAACGAGCTGGATTCGCTGATTGCCCTCGGCATCCTCAACCGCATCAAAAAGCCGGACTGGCGTGTATCGCTGGCCTGCCCTACCCCCACCGTACGCTCCATGAATGGGGTGACCCTGCACGCCCAGGCCACGCTCGCAGAAGCCGCCACAGCGGATGTGGTGCTGGTCGGCAGCGGCATGCAAACCCGCGAAGTGGTGGCGGATACCGCGCTGATGGCGCAATTGCAGCTGGACCCGGCACGGCAGCTGCTGGGCGCGCAGTGCTCCGGCACGCTGGTGCTGGCCAAGCTGGGCCTGCTGCACGGCATACCCGCCTGTACCGACCTGACCACCAAGCCGTGGGTGGAAGCCGCCGGGGTGGACGTGCTGAACCAGCCACTGTTTGTCTCCGGCAACATCGCCACCGCAGGCGGCTGCCTGGCCTCGCAATACCTCGCCTGCTGGGTGATTGCCCGACTGGAAGGGCTGGAAGCAGCCTGCAGCGCCATGCACTATGTGGCACCGGTCGGCGAAAAGGAAGACTACGTGGCCCGCATGCGGCGCCATATCGAGCCCACTCTGCACAGTATGCCCGCGCTGGCATGAACCACGCCGACACCCTGCGTTCGCTGGTCCACCAGACACCGTGGCTGATGGACTGGCTGCGGCAGGCCCGCGCGCTGGCGTTGCCGGACTGGTACATCGGCGCCGGAGCCATCCGCAACCGGGTATGGGACCATCTGCATGGCTACCCTGCCCAGCCCTCCTGCGACGACATTGATCTGGTCTACTATCAGCCGGAGGCCACGCTGGCGGACGAAGCCGCGCTGCAAACCCGGCTCAATGCTGGCCACACCGGCCCACACTGGGAAGCGGTGAATCAGGCGCTCGTCCACCAGTGGTACCCGGCCCGCTTCGGCCAGCCCTGCCCGCCCCTCACCTCCGCGCAGGACGGCATCGCCGGCTGGCCGGAAACCGCCACCGCCATCGGCGTACGACTGGAAGCCGACGACCGCCTCACCCTCGCCGCCCCCTGCGGCCTCGACGACCTCTTCCACCTCACCCTGCGCTGGAACCCCCACCGCGTCCCGCGCGCCACCTTCCTGCAACGGCTGGAGGGCAAACGGTTTCAACAACGCTGGCCAAAGTTACAGGTAGCGGAGTAGCGTGAATAAATCCGCTACACTGTGACCCACTCTTGAACTCTGGCTTGCCCCATGCGCCTCACCCACCACTCAAACTTCCTGCGCGCCATCCAGTCGCTGCTTCTTTTGCTCCTGCTGGCCTGCTGCAGCGCTCAGGCATCCATCACCACCAGCGGCAATTGTGATGCGGTCAACCCTGCGGCGCTCAAAGTGCTTGCACCGACAGAGTGGCAGGAAGTTCCAATCAGCAAAGTCTACATTGCCAAGCAACTGCTGGCAGGTAACCCGTTCGAGCGTGTGGATGAAATCAATGCCTCCATTCTCCTGAATCAGGAAGTCTCAACCCGCAAGAAAGAAACGTACCTGATCCAGGCCCGCTACACCAATGCCGGTATTGGACGCTTCACCGTGCGTAGCGACGGCAAGTCAGTGCTGATTCAGTTCGACGCCATCGGCCCCATCACGCATGCTGACCGGGACACCTACATGCTGCTGACCTTGCCGAGAGCGCCGCAGTGCGTAATGATTTCCATGCAGGGCTCAGAGTAGCCCATCACCACGGGATTCCCGATGACTTGGTACATTGCCAGCCTCGTCTCCCTGATCGAGCAAACCGAAGGCGGGCAGCAGGTGTTCCCGATGTTTGAGGAGTACTACCTGTTTGAAGCCCATACAGATGCCGAGCTGCAGGCGCATATCGCGGCTGAGGCGGACAGCATTCAGGCCGCCGGAGCCAGTGGCCTGCGCTACTGCGGCAAGGAGGCGACCCAGCGCTACCTTGGCGTACGGCAGATTAACGCCCTGCCCGCTCAACCGGTTGATGGTGCCTGGCTGACCCGCAGCCGGATGATTGCGGCCTCTCGAGAAGAGGCCGAACGCTACGCCCAAGGTGAAGGGGTTTGGCTACGCTGCGTACCTGATCTGCCCTTGCAGGCTCAGCCATGACCTGGGTTGTCGCCAGCTTTGTGTCGATTATCGAGTGGGGGGATGCCGCGCAGGACAGCTTCCCCATCATCGAGGATAACCATCTGTTTGAAGTGCATTCCCAGACCGAACTGGACGACAAACTCGCCGCCCGTGTCAACGCAATCAATACACAAGGCGCCAGCGGCGTGTACTACGATGGCAAGCCCGCCACCCAGCGCTGCCTGGGGGTTCGCAAGGTCAAAACCATCTGCAATGCGCCGCCGCTGGACATGGATATTGACCCACCCGCACACGGCACCGAGCTGAGCTACACCTATCTGGAAGCCTCCAGCAAGGCCGATGCCGAACACTACGCCGACGGCGAAGCCGTGAGCCTGTATCGGGTGGATGATGCAACGGCGTATTGATGAAGTATTGCCTCCCCTGTAAACACCGCCAGCGTTGACGAGAGCACATGATGACACCAAGACTGGAACTCTATCTGGATGACAGCAGTGCGCTGTGCATGGCCAAGGTGGAAAAAGCCGATGGCGCCAGCCGGGTGTTCATGCAGCTGCCGCTTGCTGAGCTCGGCTTGCATGACCGTGAACAGGCGGCTCGTCAGTTGGGAGCGGCGATTCTGGGGCTCTTCGCCATTTGGCATCCTGCCCGGCTTGCCGAGCATTACACCGCCCAGAAAGAAGCGATTGGTGAAGCCAACGCGCTAGACCACTTCAACAGTGCCATGCAACTCATTCAACAAGCGCTCGCCCAGAAAACCACTGCCTTTAGCCCGGCCATTGAATTTCTGCTGACGCAGGCGGCACCGCACAACGAGGACGCACGGACCTTTCTGCGGGAAACCTGGCCGATACTGCGTGCGCATCTGGAATCACAGCCATGAACGCTGCGGGTCAAGCCGACTGACACGCATGGTGCAAAATATCCTGCTCATTTTGCTCTGGATCGCCATCAGCCTGCTCGGCGGCTGGGCGGGGGGGATCATTTTTGTTCGCTCGGCTTCTGGCCTGGCGTAGCCGTGACCGCCGTGAGTCTGTTCGTCAATGGCTGGCTGGCGGAGTGGGAGGATCGGCAGCAAGACCGGGATGAGTGAGACGTTCTCAGCGGCGCTCGCGCAGCCATAGCCCAACCGCCAGTGCGGCATAGGCCAGCGCGAACAGGCTGGTGGCGTGAATGGTGGTGCGGACCAGCAGGGATTCGCTGCTGATGCCGGGCCGCAGGCTGAGCAGGGCGCCACCGGCAAAGGCCAGCAGCACCAGCAACAGCAGCCCGCCCCAGCCATGCAGCGGGCGGGGGTCGGTCGCCGTTGCGCGCTCCGGCATCACCCTGCGCAGCCAGCGGCGATAAGCCACCGTCAGCACGCCGACGCCGAACAGCGTACTGCCATGCTGCAGCACGCTGTACGCGGCCACCGTTCGCCCGCCCAGCACCAGCAGCGGTTCCCGCAGTACCGGCCAGGTCTGCACGAATAAGCCGTGGTAGTGGGTGGCGGCGTCCCACACGATATGCGTGGCCGCCCCCAGCAGCAGCGCCAGCAACATGCGCAGCAGGTCCACCCCGGGCCAGAAGCAGGGGCGCGGTGCGTGCCGCCACGCGCTGCGATGTGGCTCGGGTAGCGGCGCGCTCCACAACGGCAACAGCAGCACCAGCAACCACGCCAGCGGCAGCACCACCGGCAGGCAATGCGTGAGCAGCCCGCTGACCGTATGCGCCTGGGTCGCCCAGTCAAAACGCCCGATGTAGTAGCCCAGATCTGGCGCAATACTGCCCAGCGCCAGACCGGTCAGGGGCAGCTTGAGCCGTTGCAAGGGCAAGACCGCGGCGGGGTGGGCAAAGGTCCAAGGCATGGGGATTGAGAACGGAACTGCGGCAGTGTCCGAAAGCTTGCGAACCAAAATGAAAGTACGGGACAATCCAAGGATGACAGAGCCCCTTTGCAGAGGGGCACCGTCATAATCGTTGACACTGGCAAGCAGGCAACAATGATTGTGCTTTGGCTAGATGGGAAAATTTAGCAAAGTACTAAGCAGCATAATCTACGTTTCCTGCCAAAAAGCGTCAAGTAATTTATATACACATTTCGTTCAAAATCGAGCGAATTTTGTGTATCTTTTTTGGAGATTCGTAGTGGTAAAAGTACACATAAAGATTCGACTTCAGTGGGTAAAGCGCCCTTTTTTCAAGGTGTTAACCACCATCATCCTCGCCTCCAGCCTCAGCACGGATGTTCCGCCCTCTCAGCCAACATCCCCAGCGGCAAGTATGTCCACATGATTTAACAGAGCATCTTAAGCAAACATCATTTGCAGAATTCTGCATGTGATGTTTGCTGCGCCTTGACAGCCCGCCCTCCGCGCTGCCAGACTATTCCTGCCTTTCCTTTCGGGATTCGCCGTAAGCGTTTACGTCAATCAACGCACCCATGCTGCCGGTCTGTCCGGTGCAGCGGCCGTCTGGCCGGGTGCTTGATGTGGCTGGCTTGAGGAGAATCTTGCAATGCAATCCGTTGATGCTGTTACCCCCCGTTCGCGCAAGCTGCCGGCCCGTTATGCAGGCATCGTGATGCCGTTTCTGCTGTCCCTGCTGATGACCTGCGTGGTGTCGCTGATCAGTACCCTGCGCAATGTGGGCTGGGTGGATCATTTTGCCAGCCGCTGGCTGAGTGCCTGGGGCATTTCGTGGCTGATTGCCTTCCCTGTCCTGCTGCTGGTGCTGCCGGTGGTGCGCAAGCTGACAGCCATGCTGGTGGAAAAGGCTTAAGCCGTTGTGATGTTGTCCGCGCCCGGCTTGTGTTAGTCTGTGCCCGCTGCCGGGCTGGGCGCGGGAACCTTTGGCGGGCCTGCGGGGACCAAGCGTGGTTGGCTTTTCCATCAAGGACAAATGACGATGCGTAAACTTTTGCCGGTCGCCCTGTTGTTGTGCGGCCTGTCTGCCCAGGCGGCGGAGTGGGCCCGTGTGGGTAACGATAACCGGATCGACCTGAGCGCGGTGAAGCTCAAGAGCGGCTCGGTGACCTATCAGGTGCGCTGGGACAACCCGAGCGACGCGAACGACTATATGTTCACGGAGATCGTGGCCAACTGCAAATCGGGTGACACCTACTTCTCCCGCATTTATGAGCATCACCCCGGCAAGAAAGCGGCTTTCCGCAAGCCGACCGGTGAAAGTGCCAAGCATGGCAACCCGCCCAAGGATTCGCCGATTGGTTTCCTGAACAACCTGTTCTGCAGCGGGCAGGCCAGCGTGAAGACCATTGAAGAGGTGCTGTATCAGGCACCGGCTGAAAGCACGGCGCTCAGCCCAGAAAAACCGGCCAGCGCGCCGTAAGCCAGCTTTGCCATGGTGGCCGGTCAGCCATACCGGCCCCACCTGGCGTGCTGCTCAAGGCAGCAGCCTTCCATGACACACCTGCGGATGCCCATGCCCAGACTGTTGCCGCTCGCCCTGCTGCTGTGCGCTATCTCTGTTCATGCTGAGTCGTGGGCGCGGGTAGGTGAGCATAGCCGGGTCGATCTGGCGGCGCTGAAGTACCACAATGCTTCAGTGATCTATCCCATCCGCTGGGATAACCCGGATGATGCAAACGACTACCTGTTCATCGAGGTAGAAACCGACTGCAAATCCACCCTCACCCGCTTCCCGCACCTGTATCTGCATCGCCCGGATGCTCCACCGGCTTTCCACAAGCCGCAGGATGCGCTGGTTCAGCCGATACGGCTGGGTTGGGGCAGAGGAGTACCGCTCCCTCCTGTCACGCGGCCGGTGAAGTTGGGCTGGGATTCGGAGCTTGGTTTTCTGAGCCGCAAGCTGTGCGCAGGTGGGGCCAGTGCTGCCAGCATCGAAAACGCGCTGTTTCCGCCTCCGCTGGTAGACATCATGCCCTATGAACCGCCAAAAGCCGCTAGCGTGCCTTAAGTCGTGCTACCCTGCTCTGCTGTTCCCCCCATCATGGACCCCGCATGCGTACTGCCCTGCCCCTTGCCCTGCTGCTGAGCGCACTACCGCTGCATGCCGAGAACTGGGCCTGGCTGAATGGCACCATGCGTATGGATCTGGATGCGGTGCGTACGCAGCAGAACCTGATCAGCTATCAGGTCCGGCTGGATCATCAGTTCGACCCGGAAGACTTCACCCTGTATGAAACGACGGTGGATTGCAGCACCGGCGATACCTGGCTGACGGCACGGGAGGAGCATCACCCCGGCCATCCGCCAGTCATCAGCAAGCTGGCCCCCGAACAAATACGGCGGACCCCCGCCAGCAGCAAATCCATGGCGGGCGTGCTGAATACCCTGCTGTGTAACGGCAAGCCCGATGTGGCTACCATCGAGCGGGAAATGGAAAAGCTGGCCCCCTGAGCGACACCTCAGTCACTACTGCTGTTGCTACTGTCGCTACTGTCACTGCTATCGCAGCTGTCATGATCGTCGTCACTGCTGCCCCCGGGATCGCTGCTGTCGTTCACGCAAGCCGCCTCGGATGAGCTGTCATCCGATGAGCGCCACGTGTCACTGCTGCTGTAGCGGGTATAGCCGCTACTGGGTTCATCATCATCGTCACTCATAGAACCGCCGGCCCACCCTGCTCCACCCAGCATGGCCTGCGCCAACAGCAGCCCCAGCAGCGGTAGCGCCCAGATCATCAGGATCGGCCCCATTCGCCGCCCGCCAAGTTCAGCCGATTGCAACACTCGCCACGTCATCAGCAGGTTGGCCATCAGCAAAGTGATGAACAGGATTTTCAGGGTCATGGCAGCGCTACCTTTCCGGTCAATCCATCAAACGGCTGATCCCGCACCACCGTCTTGCCCGCCTGGCTGGACCCGCAAGCGGCATGTCCGGGACTGGGCATAGGCCAGTACCGCAATCATTCGCTCCAACAGCGCCCGCTCGCCTGACGAATGCTCCTGTGCCAGCCAGGGCAGCAAGGCGGCCAACGCCTGCGCTGCGGCGGCGGGTGACACGTCGTTCTCATCCTTAAGGGCACACAGCGATGCAGCAGCCGGTTCGTCCAGCCGGTGCAGCAATCGCATCGCTGCGGGCCACTCCTCATGGCGAAGGCTGCCGATCAACTGCGGCACGCCATCAAGCACGGCCTCATCCACCGCCCGCCAGCACACTGCAAGCGCCGCGTCGGTACTGTCCCCATCCGCACATTGTGCGTTCACCCAGGCACGGAAGGTCGGGAAAGCCGCCTCGGCCTCCGCCACAATCCGGGAAACAGGCCGCTTGCGGCTGGGGGCATGTTGTTTGGCAAACCGCTTGAAAGCTTTGACCCGCTTGCGGGTATCGTCCGGGTAGCTGACAGCCTCGGCAGCAGCGTGGCCCTGCGCCAGCAGCCACAGATAATCGTCGAAATCTCGCGCCGCCACGCCTCGCTCACCCTCGGAGCCCAGGAACACCACCGGCTGCATCAGCAATGGCAGATCGGGCAACACCTGCCAGAAGGCCGTCATCCCGCCTGCGCCATCTTCTGCAAACACCTTCAGACTGCTGCCATCAGCCTCCGGATTGCCGGTCCAGGCCCGGAACCAGCGCTTGGTCTCTTTCTTGGGCAGAAAGGCCGACAGCGGCTCAAAATAAAGGCCATCGTCCTCACCGGTGTCATAGTCCAGCGCGTGCAGCTCAGCCAGCAAAGGGGGAAATTTCATGGTCCATCCACTTCAATACCAGGGGCAATTCGCCTACAGCATAGCAGTGTCGTGCCGCTCGGAGTGCCCCATCACCGAACAGCAAGGTAACAGGAACCAAGATCATATCTTCCGGTCTGTGAGGGGAAACCTGCTGACCTGCTCTGGAGCCCACCCATGCGCCGCATAGCCCTTACCCTGACCTGCGCCCTCAGCCTGCTGGCCACCACTTCGCACGCAGCCGCCCTACGCGCCTGGGGACCGGAGCAGGTGGTGGGTGCTCCCAATACGCAGGGTCAGGGTGATTTCGTCACCGCCTGGGCTTCGCTCAGCGAGGATGGGCAGATGGAATGGTTGCTGCTGGACTATGCCCGCAGCGTGGTCCCCAGCCAGCTTCGGGTGTTTGAAACCTTCAACCCCGGCGCGGTGGTCAAAGTCACCGCACTGGATGCGCAAGGCAAGGAAACCCCGCTATGGGAAGGTCAGGACCCGCTCCTGGGGAACACGGGGCACGTGGCGGAGCTGCCCTTGAACGGCAAGCGTCCCACCCGCCAGATCAAGCTCTATCTGGATTCCGTCAAGGTGGCGGGCTGGAATGAGATCGACGCGGTGGAGCTGATTGGCCGTGATGGCAGCCGCCAGTGGGTGCAGCAAGCCAGCGCCAGCACCAGCTATGCCGAAGCGGACAATACCGGCGACGCATCGACCAGCTACACCCCGGCAGCGGATACCCTCACCGCTTACCTCGGCAAGACGCTACGTATCGAGCTGGACAACCGGCAAGTAGTACGCGGCATCCTGCAAGCCAGCAGCCCGACCTTCCTGACGGTAGAGGACAAGCCAAACAAACGCCGCCTGCTGATCCCCACCGCCCGTATCCTGCTGATCGAAGTACCCTATTCGTCACGCTGAAGCGTGCAGGCTCAGCCAGGCGTGTTTTCAGCCTCCACCCGGACATCTACTGACCAGGATTGAATCCCCGAGGTGTTGCAGCCCCCCAGCCCCGTGTCACCGTAGGCGCCAATGGTCAGCACATGCGGCCCGGCAGCGGCGCGGATCAGGCGCGAGGCTGATGCACCGGGATGCAGCGCACCAAAGAAGTACGGGGTGGTGCCGCCATCCAGCACATCCAGAAACACCACATACATGATGGGGGCGCAATGGCTGCTGGGCGCACGCAGGCTGACCAGATAGAAGCCTTGGTCACCCTGATTGGCGGTAAAGCGGTGGGTGGCAAAGTGGCTGCACGAGGTCTGCCCTCCCGCGTTGGTATCCGCAGGCAGGCACGTAACCGCACCGGAATTCTGCCAGACCGGAAACTGGCGCGCTGCGGGCGGCAACGTGGTGGGCAAGGAAAATGGCCCAGCCCATACCACACCCCAAGTCAGCCATGCGGCCAGCCCCAAAAGCAAACGTACCCCTGATGTCATGAACATTCTCCTGCGCGCTGAAAGTGGGAAGACACTGCATGCGGGCTGGTGCCACGAAGGCCGGAGCCCAGTAGCGAACCACCCGCCGTCCCGATCAGACCCAATGTCAGCATGCCTGCAGTGCAAGCACCGCTACGGCGGCATGGCCAAATATGCCAAAGTCTTTAAAATGGGACATTGTCATGATAGCAGGACTATCACAGTCTGCCAGTTCAGCCCTGGCGCAAGGCCTCAAGCCGCGCCAGGGCGTTGGCCAGCTCCGCCCGGTTGCGGGCCAGCTTCATCCAGCGCGGCAGGCGTGACAGCATGGCGTAGTGGTGCGCGCCGTGGTGCTCGCGCAGCGAGGCGTGGATATAGCTAGATAGCGCCGCCAGATGGCGCGGGTTATATACCCACAGCGTACCGTGGCGGGTCGGTGTGGTCAGCCGCAGCGGCAGGCCAAAGTGCGGATCGCGGCACGACTCGGCCACATGCACCCGCCCCATCTCCACTGCCACTTGTGATGTTCTGCCACAGGCCGGGCACAGTGCAGGCCATTCGCCAGGCCGCTGTGCAGGCGCGGCCTCCCGCTGCACGCGCACGCTCAGCCATTTGTGCCCGCAATGCCCACAGGGCCGCCGCCCGCAAAACGCAACCGGTCCCACCCAATCCCCCGCCGCACTGGAGAGTTGCGCCAAGCACTGCCCACACCGAAACCGCGCATCCCAGCGATACGGCGACCACGTCGCCCGTACCACCCCCGACGCATCACAGCGCACGCAACGCACCCACACCTCATCGGCGTAGCTGTGCAGGGACTGATTGTTGTCGCGATGGCGGAGGGGTTGTGGGTTCCTCATTGTGTTGCCAAGTCCAGTATGGTGGCCAACTCCCCTGTAACACTGATGATACTTCCCACAGCAAGAGCAGGCTCATACTCAAACTCCACAGGGATAACCGACGACCCCCCCATGTCAATCAGGTACACATCGGGTTCCATCCTGTTAACAACACGACCAGTCATATAGGTACTGAGCGAACCAGATCGCTGGGAAAAGCCAAGATCAGAGGATGCATCAAGTTGTGTAAATCTGAGTACATAGCACAACCTGACAGGCACTGCTATTGAGGAGCCCTGAACCAACATGCGAGAGCGCTCACCTGCTTCCAGGTACTCCGACACCTCCAGATGGCTGACCCAAACCGGCCCTTCAGCCGTCCTGATCTGCAAAAGCCGTTGATAGCCCTCCACTTCAAGCTCTTCAAGCACTCCAGAAATGACCACAAAACACTCCCGTAATGCACTTGGAAAATTCAGTTATACTCCCACCAGCCTCTGTAACATCCTCTCATATGGCGACAGTTAAGCGCTCAAATTCTGCTATTGCCGCTTTGAGCTGACTAGCTTCGAATGTAATAACGCCCCCTGTCTCAACCCACATCACAGAAGAGCCCACGTGATCTGATCCATCAGTGCAATCAAATCCAAATCTCCTCCAGGTCACTTGTGACCCACTGGTAACTTGCTCTACCACAACACACGTACAACGGAAATCCAGGTCATCGCTACAAATTAAAAGCGGCACGATGGTTGAACAATCTTGTGCATGAGGCTTGAGCCTTTTTCTGGCGAGAGCAAGATCATCATCATCAATCAGCCAAGCATATGCTGGCACTAGTCCTTTGATGAGATTACAACCCAGACTCTTTTCCAGCCATTCATCCAGGGGGACTCCATCTATTGTCCAAACTGGATACGGTGCCTCCTTTGCATCAGGCGCATGTAGCGCTGCAGAAATACTCATCTTCACCCACGCTTTCCCTCTCTACAATTCGCTTGCCGACAGCACGACAAATACACCCCTCACCAGACCTTCACATGCCATCAAGATGATGCAATCAGGTCTATCGCCGGTAGACCGACGTCAGCCGGAATGATCACGACGGCAACATCATGCCACATCGCCTGGCAAGACCAGCCGGTCCAGCACATGGTCCTTCGCCAGCAAGGGCAGCGCCAGCAGCTGGCTGCGCTCCGCCTCGCTCAGCGGCACGCCGACCAGCTTGAGCTGGCGTAGCGAGCGCAGCGCTGCCAGCTCGGCGTAGCTGCCCTGCTTCAGTTTGACCCAGACCAGCCACAGGGCTTGCAGCGCGGGTAACTGGGTGAGGGGGTGTAATGACTCCAGCGGGGCTTTGCGGCTGGAGGCCACGCCGTCGCCACAGATGCTGAGCGCACTCAGGCGCTGCAAGGCTGCCACGGCGCGATAGTCGGACACCTTGTACAGCCCTTCCAGCGCCAGGCTTTGTAGTGTTTGCAAGTGCGCCAGCGGGCTGAGGTCGGTCACGCCCGCAGCGCATAGGTGCAGGTGTTGCAAGGCGGTCAGACCGACGATGGCGCTCAGGTCGGTGATGCCACTCCACTTGATATACAGCCCCTCCAGCCGGGATTGCTGGCACAGGCTGTCGAACAGCGCTTGCGGCACCTTTGAATGCAGCCACAGCCGCCGCAATCCGGGGCGCGGTTGCGCGAAGAACTGGCACCAGGCTTCGACGATCTTTTTCTGCTGGCTGGCGGTATGGGTGTTGCCGAGCTGGGTACACACCAGCGCCAGGTCTTCACCGCCCTCGTACTCGCTGACCTCGGTGATGGCAGCGGGGCCGGGGTTGATGCGGGCGTGCCAGTAGGGCAAAAAGCTGCGGCACGTCAATGCACCACACTCTTGCGGTTCAGGGTGCTGATCTGCCCGACTCCGGACTTTTGCAGCGCCACCAGCAGGGCATCCCTGCCATGTGTCATGGACCACCGCATTTCTTCATCGGTAATCACTGTCGCCACCAACATTTCCATTTTGCCAGCAGGCAACGTGGTACCCACAGGCAAAGGGGGCTGGGCTTTGGCGATCAGGACATTGATCGACAGGGTGGGCCCAACCTGGATTTGTTCAATAGTGAGCCCATGGTATTTCTCAACCCGGTCCAGCAAGCCGGCATCATTGCCGATCTCGGCGTTGGCAGCCCATTGCAGGAAATTAAGGGGCCACTCCTGATCCCTGGCTGCCACCATGGCAATTTCATAGCCATACCCGGCAGCCCCCCCCCGGGCGCTGGGGTGCAGGCGGTTTGCTGACCGGCTTACCGCTGGATTGCTGGGTCTGCCCGTTCTTCACTACCCGGGAAAATTCCGTCATGCGTATGGCTGCAGGCATGTCGCTGTTGGTGAATCCGAACGTGGTATAGACCGCCAGTCCTTTTCCCAGCCGAGGTGCAGGTATTGCATACAGGCCGCCCCCCGGCCATACCACCATCATGTTCATCATCTTCATGATGTCTTGCGGCAGCGGGCCAACTTGCTGCTCAAAGTAATGCTCACGCGCTTTGTAATTGGCTTGCCAGGCTTGCTCGGCAGCATCCTGTCCGGCCTGCGAAGACACACCGACCACGGATAATGCGGCTGCCGACAAGCGGCTCAGCAGGTGACGTACAACCACAGCAACACTCCGGTACATAGAATGTGCCTCAGCCTAAGCAATTGGTTATGGCATGTCAATGTACTGTCGCAATGCGTAAGGTGAATGAGGCTCTCCTGAACATATTGATTGAGATAAATAGCTGCGGCTCAGCCATTGTTCAGCTTGCCGGGTGCAAACTGAGCCATCAGTTCCCGATATATGGAGAGCCTCATGTCCAAGTTGCTACCCGCCCTGCTGATGTTGTGCGCCCTGTCCTGCCACGCCGAGGAGCGGCTGTGGATTATCAAGACAGAGCCACTCTATCTGGACTTTGCCAGTGTCAAGCGCACGGGCAGCCTGCTGACCTACCACATGCGTCAGGATCACGCCAAACCTTATATGTTGTATGCGGCCCTGGAGGTATTGCACAACTGCAGTTCTCTGAATACTCAGGTGACGCAGGGGTATGCGCGCTTCGAAGGGGAGGATGAGCAAACCGTGCCAGTGGACGAGCAGATACGCGAAACGCTGCGCCCCAAAGGGGCAGCTTTCATGCAGGTGCATCGTCTGCTGTGCCAGGGGGCGAGTCCGCGCGAAGTCATTCAGGCCTGGACGGCTGCAGGCATGCCAAAGGAGTAAACTGCCGCCTCCGGCCCACATCCCGCCCGCCATCTTGCGGGTGGCGGGCGCTTGCCTTTTTGATCTAAATATACCAAAAGGCATTGACATGAATATATCGACAGGTATAATTGTTTCATCCTGACGGAGAGACAGCATGTCCATCGCCCCCCTGATCCAGCATATCCGCCATACCACTGCCAGCCTGCGCGCAGACAACGACCGCGCCGAGTTGCGTGAGTTGCAGTCGACCCGGCAGGCCCTGCAGCAGGAACAGCGAGAGACGGTAGACGCGCAGATTGCGCTGATCGGGCTGCTGCAGCCGGATGCGCTGCAACAGGGCAGGCGACAACGGCTGGCCGAGCTGGCCGCTCAACAACGTCAGGCGCTGGCCCGGCTGGCAGAGCGCATCAGCATACTACAGCAGCAGCTCACGCCTGCCCGCCCCCCGCGCCCAGTAACATCCGCCAGCCTCTCCACCCTGATGGGCTACGGCAGCAGCCGCTACCAAGGCGACTAACCCCTCCCCCGATAACCCCGCCCACCCGCTGTTCCACACAGCGGGCAGGCCCCCTGCACGCTTGCGAGGCCCTTATGCACGCTGATACCGACTGGCTGGATTACCCTGCTGAAGACACCCTCACTCCACCGCCCCCCTCCACGGAGCAGGCCGCCCATGCCCGTCGCCTGCGCGAACGCCGTGCGGCACTGGAGGAGCGACGACTGGCGGCGTCACTGGCGGGCTTGTCATTAACCCCCGCACAACAAAGGCATGCATTACATACCGTTGCAGAGGAAGGCCGACCATGTCAGGATGCCCCGCCTGACAGAGGTTAACCATCATTTGCCACATTTTGCAGCGATTGAGGACACATCATCCATGCAGATTGAGCTTGAAGCCCCTGGCTTCACCACAGCACACACACCAGATGGCTGGAAAGTTACCATTCCCATGCAAAAGCACTGGGCCAAAAGCCTGATCACACTGGTTTGGCTGTGTGGCTGGTTATTTGGGGAGATTGTCGTCGGCAAGCAGCTGCTGGGTCCCGCTGGCAAATCCTCAGCGCTTTTTCTGACAGCATGGCTGATACTGTGGACTACTGGAGGCATCATTGCTCTGATCGACTTGCTATGGCATTTATCAGGGCGAGAGCATGTCGTTGTCAGTGGTAAGCAGCTTCATCACCATGTGGAACTGATCTGCGGTATCCGCACTACCCGCAGTTATGACACGGCATCCATCCAGCACCTCCGCACCATCGAAAGCGGCCGGCCGCGCCTGAAAAACAATTTCAGCTTCTTTCAATCCGTCAGAGGCAGCCTGGGCACCATCGCTTTTGATTACGGTGCTCGCACCTATCACTTTGGTGCATTTCTGGATGCGGCGACCGCCAGAATACTGATTGAACAGTTACAAGCGCGTTTACCGCAGCAGTTCAGCCCATTCTGAGCCCACGGCGATCCACATACAGGACCAATTGATCAAGCCGGACAAGGTACAGCCAAGATAAAGGGGGCACCAAGGCGAACCAGCCAGGCCAGCCGCGGCTATCGGAGCAGCCCCCTCATGCTGTTCTGCTACACTGCAGTTAATCCATGCTGCAGGAGTGCATGCCATGCGTCGCATCATACAGAGCATGAGTCTGGCGGTACTGCTGCTGTTGGCCCTGCAGGCATCGGCACAAACCCTCCGGGTGGTGGGCGCGCAGTTTCCTCGCATTTTTGAGCAGCAGGGTACGGACGGATACCGTGGCATGGGGGTGGAGCTGGTGCAGGAGCTGGCCCAGCGCTTGGGCTACGACGTGCAGTTTGAGCTCTATCCTTGGCCTCGCGCACTGCATCTGGTCGAGAGCGGCCAGGCCGACGTGCTGGTGGGCCTGTACAAGACCGCAGAGCAGGAAGACCGCTTTCTCTTCGCCGAAACTCCTTTTTACCAGGACGAAATGGTGTTCTACGCCCGGAAAGGCAGTTTCAACTGGGATGGCAACATCAGCATGCTGCACCGTCGCAAGATCGGCGTGGTGGCGGGCTGGGTGCATACCACCCCCTTCGACGCCATCAAAGGCAGCCTGAATCTCTCTACCGCGGAAAACGTGGAAACGGGCCTGCGTATGCTGGAGTTTGGCCGCATTGACCTGCTGGCGGCCGACGCGCGCAACGCCGAACCCTTCCTCAACCGGGGCCCGTGGAGCCGGAGGCCGGTTGCACTCAAGCCCAGCCTGGGCACGCAGGTCGGCTATCTGGCTTTCCCCCGCAAACCCCGCTTTGAAGCGCTGCGCAGTGACATGGACCGGGTGTTCCAGCAGCTGCAAGCCAATGGCACCCTCAAGCGCCTGGCACTGAAGTGGTCCGTCGCCTTGCCCTAATGTCCCGCAACGGGCAGCGCCCCAGCAGCCATCTGCTATGCTGGAAAAGTCACTCACCCGGCTGCCGTACATGCGTCTGATCTGGCTTCGCTTTGGTCTTTCCTGCCTGCTCCTGCACGCCGCGGCACTGCACGCGCAGACGCTGCGGGTGGTCGGCACCACCTTTGCCCGCATCTATGAGCAGAATGGCTATGGCGAATTCAGCGGCATGGGCGTGGATCTGGTACGGGAGCTGGCACAACGGCTGGGCTACGACGTACAGTTTGAGCTCTATCCGTGGCCCCGTGCGCAGCAGATGGTTGAGCTGGGCCAGGCCGATGTACTGATGGGCCCCTACAAAACTCCCGACCGGGTGGCACGCTTTACCTTTGCGGCTACTCCGTTCTATCGGGACGAGATTCTGTTCTATGCCCGTCGGAGCAGCCCTAACTGGGATGGCAACACCAGCAGCCTGTATGGCAAGAAAGTGGGTGTGGTGGCGGGTTGGGTGTATACCCCCCAGTTTGACGCCATCAAGGGTAACCTGGAGCTGACCACGGCCGATCAGGTGGAAACTGGTCTGCGCATGCTGGATTTTGGTCGCATTGATCTGCTGGCGGTCAACCAGCGCAACACCCAACCCGTGCTGATCCAGCTGGGGCTGATGAGCAAACTCACGCCCGTACAGCCCGCACTGGGCAGCCAGGTGGGCTACCTGGCCTTCCCCAGACAGCCGCGCTTTGAAGCGCTGCGCAGTGATATGGACCGGGTGTTCCAGCAGCTGCTGGCCAATGGCACCCTCACCCGGCTATCGCAAAAATGGTCGGTGGCCTTGCCTTGAGGTTTAGCCCTGCTCCGCCTGAAAATGAAGGTCCGCACTGACCACCACCCGCGCAATCCGGGGTAGCACATGCTGGATGCTCTGCTGGTGCAGCTCCGGCAGCAGGCTGCTGCACACATCCTCCAGTACCACCACATCATAGCCCAGCTCCCAGGCCTGACGTGCGCTGGATTCCACCCCCAAGGTCGTGGCGATGCCGCACAGCACCACCGTGCGCACCCCGCTGCGCCGTAGCAGCACCTCCAGCTCGGTGCCGTGAAACGCGCCCCAGTTTCGCTTCTGCACGCAGTGCTCGCCTGCCTGCTGCAAGCCCTCTACCAGCTCACTCCAGCCGGCTGGCATGCCGCCCTCTGGCCGGGGAAAGGGGCGATCCACCTTGCCCGGTGGGTAATCAGCAAAATCCGCCCGCCACCCCACCCGCACCCAGATCACCTGGCTACCGGCCTCACGAAACCGCGCCAGCACCGGCTGCGCCGCCGCCACCACTTCCGCCCCGCTGCGTGGGGCCAAAGTCAGATTGACGATACCGTTCTGCAAGTCCACCAGCACCAGTGCGGTGGTTTTCGGGTCCAGCTCCAGCATGGGCGTATCCTTGAGGTGATATTGGGCTAGGCGATTTTGGCGCAGCACGCTATGCTTCACCCTGTTTATGAGCAATGTCTCACAAATTATATGAGCATACCCTCACAAAAAACAAGCCCGGACCCGCAAGCCAAAATCCCACAGCGCAGCCGGGGTATCCAGCGGGTGGATGCCCTGCTCCATGCCGCCAGCGAGGTCTTCCACGAGCACGGCTACACGGCGGCCACCATGAGCGAAGTCGCCCGCCGTGCCGGTGCCCCCATCGGCTCGCTCTACCAGTTCTTCCCCAACAAGGCACTGCTGGCCGATGCCGTGATCAATCGCTATGCCGACCGGCTGCTGCAGGGCATGCAAGCGATTCAGGCTGAGGCGACGCTGACACCCCGGCAACTGGCGCGGCAACTGTTCGCACTGATGCTGCTCATGCAGCAGGAGCGCGCCATCGCCCTCGCCCTGGTCGACGCAGCCGACCCGCACAGCCGTCGCCAACAACTGCGCGACGCCCTGCTACTGCAGCTCACCGCCCTGCTCGCCCGCCTGCACCCGGCGCAACCCGCCGAGCGCCACCGCCTGCGCGCGCACTTTGTGCTGCAGCAGCTCAAGCAAATCCCCACGCTGCACCACGAAGCACAGCAGCACCCCGGCCTGCTGGAAGAAGCCGAGCGCGCCCTGCATGCCTATCTGAAACGGGAATGACACCCGCAGGCCGACCGCCTGCGGGAAAAGGGAAGCGCGGAATCAGCTACGGTCGATGATGCGGCTGATCTTGCCGCCCGAGAAGGCAAACTCAGACTGCCCCTGCAGCGCCAGCACACTGCCCGCCGTCATGCCATTGGGCAAATCCACTGCCAGCGTGCCCCGGTAGTCGATCGCCACCACCGCCGCTTCCGGCGACAGCTGCCATGCCGTCACCCGCTGCTCGCGCTCACGGAACAAAGCCTTGCCCTGCTCCGCCAGCGCCCGGAACGCCTCACGCCCATCGGTACTCACCGTCAGCGCCCCGCCGCTATGGTTCTCAAAATGCACCTCATCCGACAGCAAGGCCAGCATGCCCTCTACATCAAAGGCGTTATAGCAGGCCAGATAGCGCTCGATCAGGGTTTGCGGATTCGCGGTATCACTCATGATGGCTCCCTATGCCGGATTCAGACACCGCCCGCCTCACCTCGGCAGGCTCATAAGCCACGCTGCTGGTGGCTGCATTGAGGCTGTCATTTCCCGGTGTTACCGTCAAGTTATGGTTTGATGAAGGTGGTTTGAGGTAGATGGCAGCCTTACGGATGAGCAAGGTGTCACAGAAGGCACAGGCACATCCTGTGTCCCGGGGTTACAATGACACCGCACAGCAAGGCCAATAAGACGCGGGGTTGGGGAACCCCTTGTGGTGATTACCCCGGCTTTAACCATTCCCCAAGGTATCCTGAAACCATGCCAAAAAAGATTCCGCCCCCTCACCCGAAGCAGGAAAATGCTTTACTGAAAGCGTATATCCGGAAAGTCGCAACATCATTCATCGCTGTAACGACTACGATACTGCTCACATTACTGTTTGCTTGGCTTGATCTACGCAAACTGGCAGTGCTCACTTTCTTCCTGGGCTGGTGTTATACGGTATGGCGTATTCTTGGTACTTGGTGGTTAATTATTAAACCATGGTTTACAGGGAAAAAGCCTAAGGGCCACAGCCAGAAACCCAGAGCAAGACAAAGTCGACATAAAGTGCACTAATATGGTAATGGCCCCCATGCTTGCACCATGAAGCAGGATGTCTACCCCGTTACCGACCTGCTTTTTCCAGATCGCAGCAATACACTAGCAGCTCGTCTGCGATAGGAACACCCGGCACCGGCTGTGGCCACGCCGGATTGTGCCAGTCGCCCAGCAGAATCTGCTCCAGCAATGGCTCCACCTCATTAGTCATCCGGTAGCGACAGGAAAATGGCAAACGACCGTGACTGGACGATACCAAACTAAAGCGCAGTTGCCGCACCTGTGCATCATGCCAGCCATATAGCATCATCGGCGCGGCATCAGTGCTACGCGAGAGTACCGCAGCATAATGCTGGCATACCTGCGCCATGAAATCCTGCAAACCCGCCAGGCTCAATTCGGACAGATGGGCATCATCCGGGGAAAAGCGAAACAGGTTTTCAATCGCCTCGTCATTGATATCATCCCCATTCTGATGGACCGTTTGCTCCTGCTGCACCAGTGCCAACCACCGCTCCAACAGTTTCACCTGCTGCCCTCCTCCACAGTTTCAGATACCCTCTCCGGGCTGGGCCCGTCATGCCACGCCTCACGTTGACACCCCTCGTTCGCCACGTTTAACGTACACCTCTCCCGATCTGGTACGGCATGCGGATTGCTCCCGGGGTCAGCATCTCGCAAGCGCGTCAGCTCGTGGGTCCGCTGCACAGTCCAAAACAAATGCGCCTTTCAATACAGGAGCCCCAGATTGATCCAGGTATTTTGCATCCAGCTGCTTGGTGAGCCCTTCCTTCTAGGTGAGGACGCTGAAGAAAAGGGCTTCTACCATAACGAGTTTGTACTGGCGCTCTCCGAACAACGCGCTATTGCTGCGGCGAAATCCAAGACGATGAAGCGGCTTGCACGTCTGGCACCCAGATTTATTGAAGGCAAACCATTCACACTGCAGGTAGAGGAAGTCCTGTCAGGCGCGTCACCATGGTGGCTGCTGCGTGCTCAAGGTTTTTTGTTTTTCTCTTTAAACGAACCCGAGTTATAGGACTATAGAAATTGAACGTATTGCACAACACTAAAGCCATGCCATGTTTAGGGGCATTTGGAGAAGCTTTAATTTACTGCACTACTGAAAATTCCT
Organism: Leeia sp.; assembly: GCF_041909055.1. Taxonomy (NCBI): domain Bacteria; kingdom Pseudomonadati; phylum Pseudomonadota; class Betaproteobacteria; order Neisseriales; family Leeiaceae; genus Leeia; species Leeia sp. The sequence continues at coordinate 90,181 of NZ_JAYREC010000001.1, forward strand.
GAACAATACCTTTAGGTGAACTCTTTAGCTTTATCATCAGCACTGTTTCTCTCTTTCTATAATTAACCCCCACACCGAGGCTAACAATTTTAATTGTTCCATTCTTCTCACACAAATTAAAGCCTCGCACCCCGGGGTGCACATAGAGTGCTTTAATTAAATAAAAACTGCCTTCGCCCTTTAGGGTCTCCGCTCTGCTAAAGAAAAAACGCTCATCCCCTTTTTGCATTTTATAGTACGCATTCGCTCCAAGGTAAAATCTGGCCGCATCCAATGTTGAATAAGGCACCTCAACCCATGCATTATCGGGAATAAGGTTGAATTTCTTAGCAGGGTTTGTTTCCTCCGTCTGGTTCAGGCAATCGTTATTATCAAACTCTGCTTTTACATAGAGCGGGAAAGATACGGCAGCCAAAACCAGCAACCATCGCACGTACATTAAATTTCCTCCAACTGTTTTCAACCATCCCTGACAAGGCATTACTTTACCCCAGCGGACCATCCCCCTCACCCCTCCAGCATCCGCTCCGCCGTCTCCACCATCGCCTGCACCACCGGGTGTTGCGGGGCGTAGGTCTGGCTGGCGGCGTAGGCGCCTTCGATGAGCAGGGCCAGCGCGTCGGCGCGGGCGGGGGGGAGCTGGGCTTGCTGGCAGAGCTGGTGCAGGCGGGCGAGCAGGCGGGCTTTGCTGTCTGCCACCATTTTGCGGGCCGGGTGCTGCGGGTCGGTGAATTCGCTGGCGATGTTGACGAAGGGGCAGCCGCGAAAGCCGGGCTTGGCGGCGCGGCCCGCGAGGTCGACAAAGAATTGTCGTATCTGTAGCCGGGGCTGGCCGAGGTGGGCGGCTTCGGCGGCGGCAAAGTAGGCCCAGAACACCTCATCCATGCGCTGCAGGTAGCGCAGCAGCAGCTCATCCTTGTTGGCGAACTGGCGGTAGACCGCCATCTTGTTCACCCCGGCCCGGCTGGCCACTTCATCCACACTCACGGCGCGCGCGCCTTCCTGATAGAACAGCGCATCCACCGCTTCCAGGATGCGCTGCTGGGCGTCCTGCGCTTTGGTCACCGTCCGGCGTGGGGTTTTGTCGCTCATACAGTTTCTCTTGACTTGTTACTGATCAGTATCATAACATCGAATCATGTTACCGATTAGTAACAAAATAGGAGAGCGAAGATGTCGGAGCAGAAGTGTGTGATCGTGATTGACCCGGAGCTGCCGCTGGGGGTGATCGCCAATGCCGCAGCGGTGCTGGCGGTGAGCCTGGGTAAAGCGGTGCCGGAGCTGGTGGGGCATGACCTGCAGGATGCCGATGGCCTGCCGCACCGGGGCATCACCACCGCCGCCATTCCCATCCTGAAAGGCAGTGCCGATGGCCTGCAGCAGATGCGCAGCGCGCTGAGCGCACATGAGCCGGAGCTCACGGTGGTGGACCTGACCGATGCCACCCGCAGCACCCGCAGCTATGCCGAATACGCGGCGCATCTGGCGGCCACGCCAAGCAGCGAGGTGCGCTATCTGGGGCTGGCCGTGCATGGCAGCAGCAAGCTGGTCAACAAATTCACTGGCAGCCTCGGGCTGCTGCGCTAATCCTTACCTGCCTGGAGTCGATGATGGACACCCTGCTCAGCTTTATCCTGGCCACCACGATTGTCAGCTTCATGCCCGGCCCCTCGATGGCGCTGATCATGATGCACGCGGTAGACCGCGGCTTTGCCACCAGTGTGCAGACCAGCCTGGGTGCGGTGCTGGCGGATGCCATTTTGCTGGTGCTGGCGCTCTCCGGCGTGGGTGCCATTCTCTACAGCTCGGCGCTGGCGTTCACGGCCCTGAAATGGGTGGGGGTGGTGTACCTGATCTGGCTGGGCATTGCACAGCTGCGCAGCCCGGTGAGCACGTCTGCAGATCAGCCCGCCAGCAAGCCGGGCAATGCTTTTCTGCAGGGGCTGGGGGTGACGCTGTTCAATCCCAAGATCATCGGCTTCCTGATCATGTACTTCCCGCAGTTTCTGGATGCCAAGCGCCCGGCCCTGCCGCAGCTGCTGGTGCTGGGGCCGCTGTTCCTGCTGGTGGTGTTTGTGGTGTTCCTGATCTGCGCGCTGCTGGCGCACGCCATGCGCCGCCTGCTGCTCACCGAGCGCGGCCGCCTGTGGTTCCGCAATACCACCGGCGGCGCGCTGATCGGCTGCGGCTTGCTCTCCATGCGGCTGTAGTTCGTGGCGGCGGCAGCGTGTTACGCCACGCCATCCAGAAACAGTGTGCGCATGTATCGTACGATGTCGTCATCGCTGTAGCGGCTGTAGTCTTTCATATAGTCCACTGCCGGGTCGCAGGTGCGGGCGTAGTAGGCGTAGAGGATGGCATCGGTGGGTAAATCCTTGCGCATCTCTCCGGCGGCCTTGGCCTGTTCGACCATGCCTTGCAGTTGCTTGTGCAGCTTGTACACGCGGGTCATGTAGCGCAGGCTGCGGGTGAGCATCGCTTTCACGTTCTGGCTGGCGGAGGGCAAAAAGGGCAAGCCGCCCTGCAGGCGCACCCGCAGTGCCCACTCCAGCAGGCTGGCCAGCTGGGCCTTGCCGCCCTGCGCCGGGTCCAGCTGCTTCAGGTAATCCAGCGCACCATCGAGCAGCCGGATCATCACTTCCGTGGCCAGGTCTTCCTTGGATTTGAAATGCTTGTACAGGCTGGGCTTGGAGATACCGGCCTCGCTTGCCACATCATCCATGGTCATCAAGTCAAAGCCCTTGCTGGCCAGCAGGGTGGTGGTGGCGTCGAGCACGGCCTGTTCACGTAGCTTGAAGGCCTGATCCTTGAAGCTGAGTTTGCCAAAAATACTCATTGGTATGATCTTTTACTCATTAGTAGCTTTTTTTACTTCGTGGTTATAAGATGACTATAAGCACTCTGCTGCAGGGTGCCAAGCAGTTTTATCGGAATGCGTCAGAACGGAAGCAAAGATGAGCCCCTTACCCGTTGCACGCCAGCGTATCGCCGTCATTGGCTCCGGTATCTCCGGTCTGGCCAGCGCCTGGCTGCTGGCCCCGGCGCATGAGGTGACGCTGTTTGAAGCGGCGGACTATGTCGGCGGGCATACCCATACGGTAGACCTGTCGCTGGAGGGTCAGCAGTTTGCAGTGGATACCGGCTTTCTGGTGTTCAACGAGCGGACCTACCCCAATCTGATTGCCCTGTTTGCCGAGCTGGGCATCCCCACTTGCAGCACCGACATGTCCTTCAGTGTGTCACTGGATCAGGGAGAGGATGAGTGGGCCGGTCGCAATCTCGCCACCGTGTTTGCCCAGCGCCGCAAGCTGCTGTCTCCCCGTTTTCTGGGTATGCTGTATGACATTCTGCGCTTCAATGCCGCTGCCCCCCGCCTGCTGGATACAGCGCTGAAACAAGCCTGTACGCTGGACGAGCTGCTGGCAAAGGAAGCCTATGGCGAGGCCTTCCGCGACCGCTATCTGGTGCCGATGGCAGCCGCCATCTGGTCCAGCCCCAGTCGTGAAATCCTGGACTTTCCGGCGGCGACCTTCCTGCACTTTTGCATGAACCACGGCCTGCTGCAGATCCGGCATCGCCCACGCTGGTTTACCGTGCCGGGTGGTGCACGCCAGTATGTAACACGCATGCTGGAACGCCTCACCGATGTACGCCTCTCCACACCGGTGCGCAGCGTGACACGGGGGCCGGATGGCGTCCGCATTGTCAGTGATGCCGGCACGGAACATTTCGATGCCGTGGTCTTTGCCTGCCATGCGCCACAAACCCTGGCCCTGCTGCAAGATGCCAGCGAGGTGGAGCGCAGCGTGCTCGGTGCCGTCCGTTACCAGCGTAATACCGCAGTGCTGCATGGCGACCCGGCGCTGTTGCCGCAGCGCCAGCCGGTGTGGTCTGCCTGGAATTTCCTGGCTGAATCAACCCAATCGGACACCCGTGCAGTATGCGTCAGCTACCTGCTCAACCAGCTGCAGCCGCTGCCGGTATCGTCACCGGTGATCGTGACCCTGAATCCGGTTCGCGAGCCCGACCCGTCCAAGGTTTACGGACAATTTGAGTATGAACACCCGCTGCTGGACCGGGCCGCCGTCCAGGCCCAGCAGGACCTGCCCATCTTGCAGGGCTTGCAGCGCTGCTGGTATGCCGGCGCCTGGACCGGCTACGGTTTCCATGAGGACGGTCTGAAGTCTGCCCTGAATGTGGCCCGGCATTTTGTCCCACTGCCGGCCTGGGCGCAGGGGGTGTCTGATGCATGATGCCTACCTAATCCCGGGTCTGGTGATGCATCAGCGCTTGCGGCCGGTGCAGCATCGCTTCCGCTACCCGGCCTGCGCCATCCGCCTGCGGCTTGCCGCACTGGACAGGGTGAGCAACCGCTGGTTTGGCGTGGACTGCTGGCGGCCACTCTCCTTGCGCACCCGCGACTATGGGCCGCGCGATGGCTCGCCCTTGCTGCCCTGGATACAGCGGCAGCTACGCGCTGCAGGCTTGCCCGCCGATGGCGAGGTCTGGCTGCAGACGTTTCCACGGGTGCTGGGCTATGCCTTCAGCCCGGTGAGCTTCTGGTACTGCCACGATTGCGCGGGCCAGCTGGTGGCGGTACTGGCCGAGGTCAACAATACCTTCGGCGAACACCATGCCTATCTGCTGGCCCGGCCGGGTGGCGAGCCCATTACCTCAGGCAGCGTGCTGACCTGCCGCAAACAGCTGCACGTCTCCCCCTTCTGCCAGGTGGCAGGTCATTACCAGTTCCGCCTGGCCGAAACCCCGGAACGCATGCTGATGCGTATCGACTATCACGATCCCCACGGTGCGCTGCTCCAGACCAGCATCTCCGGCCCGCTGCAGCCACTGACCGCCGCAGCGGCACGCCGCATGGTATTGCGGCAACCGCTGGATGCCCTGGCCATCATCAGCCGCATCCACTGGCAAGCCTTGCGGCTGTGGATCAAGCGAGTGCCCTGGTTTGGCAAACCGCACCCCCCTGAACAGCCTATCAGTCATGGACAGGAGTACCCCTGATGCCCCTCTCCCGCGCCATCAACCTGCCTTATCGCATGCTGCCACCCTTCGCCAGACTGCTACTCAGTCGCCTGAAGCGGTTGCAGCACGGCAGCCTGCAACTGCATACGCCGGAGGGGGACACCCTGCGGCTCGGCCAGCACGGTGCCGCCCCTGAAGCCGAACTCACGGTGCACGACTGGTCGGCTTGCCGCAAACTGCTGCTGTCCGGTGACATTGGCTTTGCCGAAGCGTACCGCGACGGACTGGTGGACTCCCCCGACCTCACCGCCCTGCTGCGACTGGCGCTCCGCAATGAATCTGCCTTGCGGACCACCCTCAGCGGCAGCCTGCCTGCCCGCTGGTGGTATGCGCTCAAGCACCGCCTGCGCCGCAACAGCAAGTCCGGTAGCCGTCGCAACATCCACGCCCACTATGACCTCGGCAATGCCTTCTATCAGCTGTGGCTGGACAGCAGCTGGACCTACTCCAGCGCCTGGTTCAACGGCGACTGCACGCAATCCTTGTCCCAGGCGCAAGCCGCCAAGTACCAGCGTATCTGCGATGTACTTCAGCTGCGCCCCGGCATGCGGGTGCTGGAAATCGGCTGTGGCTGGGGGGGCTTTGCCGAGCACGCGGCGCGGCAAGGCATCGCCGTTCATGGCATTACCCTTTCCGAGGCCCAGCTGGCTTTTGCCCGGCAGCGGCTGGCCGACTATCCGCAGGTGACACTGGCGCTACAGGATTATCGTGATCTGAGCGGCCAGTACGATGCCATTGTGTCCATCGAGATGTTTGAAGCCGTCGGCGAGGCCTACTGGCGTGACTACTTCCACACCCTGCAGCGTTTGCTCAAGCCGGGTGCCCAAGCGCTGGTGCAAAGCATTACCATCGACGATCGACACTATGACCGCTACCGCAGCCGCAGTGACTTCATCCAGGAATTCATTTTCCCTGGCGGCATGCTGCCCAGCTGCAAACGCTTTGAATCCACCGCCGCTCAGTGCGGGCTGCAGACACTGAACCGGCTGGACTTTGGTCCGGACTACGCCGAGACCTTGCGCCGTTGGCGCGAGGGCTTTGAGCATACGCTGCAGGCAACCCGCCAGCTGGGCTTTGATGAGGCATTCATTCGCATCTGGCGACTGTATTACTGCTATTGCGAGGCGGGCTTCGACGAAGGCCGTACCGGTGTCTCCCAATTCCTGCTGCAGGCACAGCCAGCATGAACACGCGCCTTGTATCTCTGCCCGCCTGCCCGCACTGCGCGGCTTAAGCCATCATGCTGCTGACGCCACCCAACCCACCGATACGTGACTGGCGCAGCCAGCGGGTGTGGGTCATTGGTGCCTCCAGCGGCATCGGTGCGGCCCTGGCGAGAGCCCTGTTGGCGCGGGGCGCCGAGGTGATTTTGTCTGCACGTCGCGAAACCGCGCTGCAGCAGGTTGCGGGGGGTGCGCCCCGCAGTCTGATCCTGCCACTGGATGTGCGTGATCCGCAGTCCTGGCAGCAAGCATGGTACCGCCTGCAACCACAGGTGCCGGACCTGCTGGTGTTCTGCGCGGCCGACTATCGCCCGCAGCGCTGCTGGGAGCTGCAGCATGAGCAGGTCCGCCACACGCTGGAAACCAATCTGAGCAGTGTCTACTACGCGCTGGAGACGGTGCTGCCCGCGATGATGGCACGCCGCAGCGGCGGCATTGCGCTGGTCGCCAGCGTGGCGGGCTGTCTGGGGCTGCCCGGTGCCAGCGTCTATGGGCCCGGCAAGGCGGCGCTGATCAACCTGGCCGAGCTGCTGCATGTTGAACTGCACGACCATGGTCTGGGGGTTTACCTGATCAACCCCGGTTTTGTCGCCACCCGCCTGACGGCGCAGAACACCTTTGCCATGCCCGCCCTCCTGAGCCCGGAAGCCGCTGCCCAACGCATGCTGGCGGGGCTGGAGCGCGGCCAATTTGAAATCCACTTTCCCAAAAGGTTTACGCTATGGATCAAGCTGATCGCCCTGCTCCCCTACTGGTTGAGGCTGCCGCTACTCAGACACCTGATACGGACCTGAGGGCATGTCTGCAGGCGCTGGTGGACTGGTATCAGCAGTTGACGCCAGACAGCCTGGAACACATCCATCGCTACTACCACAGCAGTGCCCGCTTCAAAGATCCGTTCAACACGGTACAGGGCCGCTGGGCCATTCTCGACATTTTCCGGCATATGTTCCAGACACTGGAGGCGCCCCGCTTTGTCATCCTGCAGCAACTGCTCGACGCTGATCAGGCCTTCCTGACCTGGGATTTTCACTTCCAGCGCGGCGGTAAAGCCTACAAGCTGCACGGCAGCAGCCACCTGCAGTTTGGACCGGATGGGTTGGTCACCCTTCACCGCGACTACTGGGATTCCGCCGAGGAGCTGCTGCACAAGCTGCCGCTGATTGGCCCGATCCTGCGGGCCTTGCGCCGCAAATTGTCGGTACACGATGAAGGCTGGACGCACTGACGGCCAGCACCCGCAGCATCTCGGCACCGGAGGCCCTGCACGTCGCCCTGCGCCATGCTACAGTCCGCCCATCCACACACACCGAGACCCGCATGACCACCCTGCAGCAGCTCATCTCCGATCTGGAGCGCTTTGCCACGGAACGCGACTGGCAGCCCTTCCACACCCCCAAGAATCTGGCGATGGCGCTGAGTGTGGAAGCCGCCGAGCTGGTGGAAATCTTCCAGTGGGAAGACGGCCAGCGCCCCTTCGCCGATTACGACCTCGCCCAGCAAACCGCCACCCGTCATGAGGTGGCCGACATCCTGCTCTACCTGCTACGCTTTTGCAGTGTCACCGGCATCGACCCGCTGGCAGCAGCGGTAGAGAAAATGCGGCTGAACGCGGAAAAATACCCGGTCGAGACCGCCAAGGGGCGGGCCAAGCAGGTGCAGGCCTCGCTCAGCCGTGACACCCCTGCGGCTGACTAGCCTGATTGCTGCAAGGCCGGCAGCACGTTACCATGCCAATGTCCTTACCTTCCGGCCTCCTCATGCCCATTGCCTATTTGCGTTTTGGTTGCGCCCTGCTGCTGATGGTATTAACGGGGGCACACGCCCTTACCCCGACACCCCAACCAGACTCCAGCACAGTCGGCATCACTGAGTGCAACCTGCAGACGGATGAGGTACCGGAACCCTACCCCGGTGCAACACCCACCGGCTATAAGGGGGCGTGGGTCAAAGATCCGGTCTGGCAGCGCAATGTCCGCCACCGCGCCGGGCCGGATGGCCGCTCCCAATACCGTCTGCGCTGGCAGCGGCAATGGTATGCCTCGATCGAACCCATCAAGTTGGGGGCCAACCAGTATGGTTATGAAGTACGCGATGGTGGCTGCCTGCGCCTACTCAACCCGGCAGGCCAGCCCTACCCGCTGCCCCCCTATCTGAGCAGCCACATCCAGCTGGTTTCGCAAAAGGATACTGGCTGGCTCTACACATTGCGCAGTGGGTCTGGCGGCGATCAACATGATCTCTATGTCCGCTTTCAGCAGGGGCAGCTACAGGCAGTATCCCCTCATCGCTATGCCAGGCAGTTCACCAGCTCGACCCTGCAGGCGGAACATCTGGTGTACCCGCTCACCAACGTGGTCGTTCATGCCTCAGCCCCGCAGGGGCGCGATGGCCACGGCGTACTGAACCTGATGACCTTGCAAGAGGTGCTGGCGCCACGCTGGCTGGGCATCTCGGAGCTTTACCTCAGTAGCGATGATGGACAGGAGTCGCCTCACTACCTGCTCACCGACGATGGCCAGCAGCAAATGCTGTTCAGTGGAGATGGCCAGCGACAAGTGCTGTCGGGCTTTCACAGCCTGCGTCTGCTACCGCAAGCCCTCCCGGCGGTCCCCCACCTCCCTCCCTCCAGCAATGCGGCCTACCTTGTCACCGAAATGGGCGGCCAGACATGTCGCCTGTACGGTCTGGACCTCACCCCTTTGCTGGTGCAGCCTCACCGCCTGCGCAACGGCAGCTGCCTGACCGCACCAGACCAGACCGGCGGCCTGGGACTGGCTGGCGAAACCCCGGATGGCATCCTGCACTTCTACACCCGCCAGCCCGACGGCACCTTGCGGCAAACCGGGCAGGTGAACGGCAGCCTGGCCGCCCTCACCCGCACCGGTAACGCCGTGACCCGCATCGACACCCCAGCCGGGCCGCGCTACCGCGTGTACACCTTTGCCGCCCAGCCAACCCACCCGCAGGATTTTGATGACTTCCGCGACCTCGGCTGCGGCTTTCATGAAGTCCGTCTCGGCGAGCAATGGCTCACGCTGCTACCCGACGGCAGCACTCGCACGGAACGGTATTTTCCGTTTAGTTGTTGAAGTCCAGATCGCCCCAGCAATACGGTACACAACAACACGCGTTAAACTGTGCGGGCCTGCCGCCGCAGCAGACCTGCTTGCCATGCAGAATGGTGACACCGTGCCTGCGCGAAGGTAAAGGGCCGAAACCCAAAATCCAATGATCAGGAAGCAAAAAATGACAGAAGCAGGCGGATTGGGAAAATATATCATGGAAAAAAATGATGTCCTGCGGAGGATAGAGCAAGGTGAATGGCCTTCAGGCCCGGCCCTACAATACTGGATTACCAAAAACCCGGTCGCACTTTGTGAGACTCTGGCAAAAAAACGTACAAACAGGGAGCTAATTGAGCATCCAGAATTTACTTCCTTCTTCCTTACAATACTTACTCACAGCCAACAAAATGAGCTTCTTGAGGAATCCAAGATTTGGTGCGAAGATGCCTTCCATGTCACAGGAAAACCAATCCTTCATATCCTCATAGGGTTATTTCTAGAAAAATTGGACATGTATCATGAGGCGCTTGAACACTATGATGCAGCAGAAAAAATGGGAGAGAATCTAGCTGTAGAATTTACAATAGCCAATAAATTAAAAACCTCTCCAAAGGATGCCATAAGCACAGCCTATACCTATATGAATTATACCGATGATAAATCAATTCACGCGGCATATGAAATATTATCATCACGAGTCGACATAAAAGCACGCAATGATGCATATCAATTAATAAAGGATCGTGCAACAAAAGGAAGCAGGCTGGCCTTGGAAAAGCTAGAAACAAGTACAGCCATACCAGAGTTGCTATTTTCCTTGACAAAGGGTTACAGCGTTTCCGATAGTGGAACCCTGGATCATTTAATCAGCATGCTGGAGAATCTGGATCACGGGATTCGTCATATCAGGGAAATTCACCATACCTGCCAAAACAAAACCCAAGGCCTGGCTCACTATGGCAGCAGCACTTTACCTGCCAAGCTTCTGACTGCCCAGTCCAAACCAACCGCGGCAGAGCAGCGTATTCTCAATATTGTAGCGTGCGAAACAGCCAACACCGATCTTGAGCAGCAATTTTTTGATCTTGCAAAGTCGATAAACAGCAAACCGGGAACACAAGACAAGCTCCGCCGCTACCACTCCAGCAAAATGAATGACCCTTCTGAGGGTCGGCGCTTATTGAATTTTCATGACATCCATTATCATTCACCTACGGATGATGGTGAAAACGAAGCTCTGGAAGCCGCGAAACATTGCTCCATAAAACTTAACGAACTATTCGACAAGCACTATAACGATATTTCATCCAAAGGCCACAAAAAAGAGGCCCACTCTGCACAGATTCATCAGCATCCCTCCATGTATATCACCTGCTTTTCCGCACAGCACGAAGGAAACGACAATCTGAACCTATGGCGCTTTTATGGTCAGGAGGCTACCGGATGCAGCATTGGGTTTACCCTCTACCCAGACCCTATCGACCGTGAGAGCAAGCACAATGATGCCGCACTGTGGAGAGGAACCGGGCTCCGCAATATTGACTTCAACGGCCAGCCGAAACGTCCGCCTATTTTCAAGGTTATCTATGATGATAAAACCATTATGGAGGTACTGAGTACACTCAACGAGCATTTACTGAATGTCTTAGCTGCAATGGAAAAAACCCTAGAAGAAGCTCAAGAGGTGCAAAAAGAGAGTATCAGAACCGAAATTGAAACCTGCATTGTCGAACTTTTCCTTGAAATCATTTACCTTTACAAAGACAAACAATACTCAACGGAAGAGGAGTGGCGCAGCTTGCAACTTCGCTATCTGGATGACCCGGCAGTGAAAATGGATGAAGCCGGTTTCCTGTACGATGAAACCGAGCCTTTCCTGCTGCGCCAACCGGATGCGCATATCATCATCGGGCCAAATCATCCCGAACCCAAGCAGCTCTTGTGGGAACTACGCTATCGCTTGCAACAGCATGAATTAACTGACGTTAAGGTATCGGTATCCGACATCGCCTACCATCCGGTCAAGTCAGGGTCACGACATTAAGCCCCCATTGACCACGTTCACCCATCATGGCAGCCTGATGCTCACTTCCCCTTCAGGAACCCACCATGCAGCGCGTCACCGGTATCGGCGGTATCTTTTTCAAGTCAGCCGACCCCAAACGGCTGGGGGCGTGGTATCGGCAGCATCTGGGGGTGCCAGTGGGGGATTGGGGTGGGGCGTTGTTCAAGTGGGGTGGGCCGGAGAGCACGCCGGGTATGACCTTGTGGTGCCCTTTCGAGCAAGACACGGCCTACATGGCCCCCAGCCCGGCCCCTTTCATGATCAGCTTTCGCGTCGCTGATCTGGACAATCTGCTGTCCACCTTGCGCAGCGAGGGCTGTCAGGTGCTGGAAGAAACCGAGGTCTCCGAGCATGGCAAGTTTGGCTGGGTGATGGACCCGGATGGCAACAAGGTAGAGCTGTGGGAACCCCCTGCCGGGCAGTGAGATCTTAGCCTGCCCGTTACCCCGACAGACCACATGCGCATGGATCGCCCTTACACCCCTACCCACTATCTGCTGGTCGATTTTGAAGCCACCTGTTGCGATCAGGGCAGTGTGCCACGGCAGGAAATGGAGATCATCGAGGTGGGCGCGGTGATGGTGGAGTCAGCCTCGCTGGGGATAGTGGGGGAGTTTCAATCCTTTGTGCGACCGCAGCGCCACCCACGGCTGACTGCTTTTTGTAGCGGGCTGACCCATATCAGCCAGGCGGAGGTGGACGCCGCGCCTACCTTCCCCGAAGTCTGCGCGCACTGGAAAACCTGGCTGAGCGGGTTTCCGGATTACCTGTTTTGCTCGTGGGGCGACTATGACCGTACACAGCTGGAGCAGGATTGCGCCTTGCATCGGGTGCCTTACCCGATGCGCTCCGGCCATCTGAACGTGAAACGGCAGTTTGCCCACCAGCAGCATCTTCCCCGCCCACTGGGGCTGGGTCAGGCGGTAGAACTAGCCGGGCTGACCTTCATTGGCACCCACCACCGCGGCATCGACGATGCCCGCAACATCGCCCAGCTGCTGCCGTATATCTTTGGTGCGGCACGGGTACCACAGCAAGGTGGTCAGTCCAGATAAACAACGGCGGGCCGCAGCCCGCCGTTCTACCTTGACTGCCACACCGGCTTACTGAATCTCTTCCGGTTTCACCACCACCCAGTTCTTGTCTGCCGTCACGGCCTGGCCCAGGGCTTGCTGGCGCTTGGCGGATTCTTCCCACCATTTCTGCATTTGCGGCATGTATTTGGCCTTGCGATTCACCCACACGCGCATGCCGCCCTTTTCCACGTCCACGCCGTTGAGCAGCATGTAGCCGTCGGAGATGGGGGTATCGCCGCCCACCAGGATCGGCTTCTTCCACTGGTCGATCCAGCCGAGGATGGTGCCCATCTTGCCTTCGTACCAGGTCATCGGATTCATCAGGTAGGGGGTCAGGGTCAGGTCGAGGTTACGCGCCTGATCGTACTTGCCTTTCTTGATCTGCAGGCGGGAGGTGGTGAGCTCGCCGGTCTTGTTGTCCTTCAGCAGCAGGTTCACGCCGATCACGTTTTGCGGCTTGGCGTTGTAGCCATACTTCGGGTCGGCCACCACCATGCGTACCAGCTCTTCGCTGGCGGCGGTCATCACGTAGACCTCAATGCCGTTTTCCTGCAGCTTGTTGTACAGCTCCTGCATGCCACTGTAGATTTTGGGCGGGTTGACTGTGCCTTCCACCACCTTGCCTTCGCTGTAGTACTTGATGGGGATGGGCTTGTTGTAGGCCATCAGCTCATCCACATAGCCTTTGAGTTCTTTCAGCGTCAGGCCGGAGAACACTTGCGCCACCCAGGGATAGCACACCAGATCGTCCACCTCGCACATGCGGTAGTAGTAGGAATTGAGGCTTTCCTTGAACTCCGGCGTGTCCTTGAAGGGCAGCAGCTTCAGCGAGGGGTCCAGCTTGTCGCGGGTGAGCACGCCCTTCATCTCCAGAAAGGGCAGTAGCGATTCTTCCAGGTCGTAGCGGTAGCTGGTGTTGTCCATGTCGAACACCGCATAGGCCCCTTTGTTGGCATTGCTCGCAATCAGGGCATTCAGCTTGGCCGCCGCTTCCGGTGGCCAGTGTTTCAGTTCGGTGGCTCCAGCCAGGCCGGTGGCTCCGGTGGTGAGCGCGGCCAGTACGGCAGCCTGCATCCAGCGTTTGATCCCCTTCATTGCGGCACTCCTTGTAGTGTCGACCTTCACACAGGTCGGTTCAGCGGCGGTGTCCTTGTGCATTTGCATTTCATAAAATACACAAAAATACAATATTGCACATATAAGCACAAAAACAACACCAAAGCGACGCTTACCCTATCCAAACCCGACCTCGCTTGCACCACGATACCACCCGCCCCACAATGGATCTGCACACAGAACACCGCAGGCACGAGGAGAGGCTTATGTGGCATCAGGAACGGCACCAGCGCATCCGCGCGCTGCTGGCAACCCAGCAGCGGGTGAGTACCGACCGTATCGTGGCGGAGCTGGGGGTCTCGCGTGAAACCGTGCGGCGCGATCTGCTGGAGATGGAGGCGGCAGGCAGCTTGAAACGGGTACACGGTGGCGCCATCCGGGTAGAGGACGAGGCCCCGATTGCCGAGCGCGCACAGAGCAAGGTGCAAGCCAAGCGGGCGCTGGCGCGCGCTGCCGTCGGCCTGCTCAGCGAGGGACAAACTGTGTTCATCGACGCGGGCACCACCACCGCGCTGCTGGCAGAAGAGCTGGCACGGCTGGCTAACCTCACCATCATCACCAATGCCATCGACGTGGCGCTGGCGCTACGGGGCAGTGAAGGCCAGCTGCCCCGCCATGAGGTGATCCTGCTCGGCGGCCAGCCCAACCCGCGCGCCCCGGCCACCATTGGTGCGCAGACGGTGGCTGAGATCGCCCGCTACCGTGCCGACCTCGCCCTGCTCTCCCCGGTGGGTATCGAAGTCGAATTCGGTGCCAGCAGCTATGACGCACAAGAGGCCGCCGTCGCCCGCGCCATGGCCGAGCACGCCCAGCAGCGCATCCTGCTTGCCGACTACAGCAAGATCGGCCTGCGCAGCCGCATCAGCTGGTGCCGCAGTGCCGACATCCACTGCCTGATCACCAACCAGCGCGCCGAGCTGGAGACCAGCTTCAGCCAGCTGCAGCAGGCGGTACAGCGGGTGATCCGGGTCTAGCGACAGCGTACCTTTCGTGTAGAGTGGAAGGCAATATAAACCGCCCCGATTCCGTCATGTCGCACGGATGGCCTCACAAGAGCGGGTCGCCCCCCCCCTCTACCCCAGCACACCCTGCCTTAGTCCCTTCCTTCGCATGGGTTATCCAGTGCGCTATTCACATGTAACAGCGTGACCTATCACGCTGTCTTTTGTCTTGTTTTTACCACAGCAAAAAGAATGTGGGCATGCCTTTATTGCCGCATCAATACACGATTTCATAAATTGATATCTTTTGTTTAACAAATTTTAATAATTTAGTCAGTGAAATTGCTTGAATAGCAAAGACGCGCGCATGACGATAGACACGGGACCACCCGGCTGAGGCTATCCAAAGCCGGATATGGTCCTGTCGTACAAAGCCCATTACTACAAAACCTGGAGGCAACACATGACTGCATCAACAAGCCGTACGCTGGCCCATCAACTCGCACAGAACCTGAGCGCGCAAGAACTGGAACAAGTCGCAGGTGGCTTCAACCCCAACGGGCATTACTTCTCGCCAGGCTGGAACGAGCGCACGCTGACCAATCCATTTGAGTTCAGCTGGCAGTGGAACGAAACCACCCACAGTTATCAGGCACAGGTTACTTCCGTTCCAAGCAGCATCGACAATATTGTGCATGGCTAAAGGACACTGCCCCCTCGCAGGAGGGGGCAGTTTTTCAAGAAACAATACTAAACAAACCGCACCCAGGCAGGGTGGCACGCATCCGGAGCCGGGCTCGCCTCTTGTCAGGCTTGAGCCCTTTTCTGACACCGCCAGGGGCAACGCAGGTGCAAGCGCAAGCCGCCTGCAGGCGGCCAGTCGGCCGGGAAATCAGTCAGCGATTCATTCAGCACTGAGGCGCACAGATTCTGGCTACTGTATTCAATATTTTTCAATACCCTGACGTCCGCAGCAGCTTGCCAAGGGGGTAGTCGAAAGGCAGGATCAGCACGGGTCATTTTTTGGTTATACCAAAACAACATGAACCCGATTTGTTTTTTACTAAACAATAAAGGAAACACACATGACTGAACTGCAAAGTCGCACCCTCGCCCATCGGCTCTCACAAGAGTTGAGCATGGAAGAAACCCACCAGGTAGCGGGAGGGCTAAAGCCAAACCCTCCTGCTCAGCCTTGGCAGGAACCCACCATGACCAGCCCCTACGAGCAAGGCTGGCGTTGGAATTCGGAAGATCATTACTACGAGTCCTACACCACCATCATCGCTAGCCGCCAGGACGCCATCTTTCACAATGCGTAAGCCCTGACGTTAGTCCCCCTCTTCGGAGGGGGCTTCTTTCCCCCGGACACAGGACACCAGATATGGGTTTACTCATCATCGCCCCGCTGCGCGACGACCATGCCCTTGCCGTAATGTGGTCGCTACGCCGGGCCGGGCTGGATAGCTGGTTGTGGGATCCCACAGCCTTCCCCAGCCAGGGCACCATCAGCCTCAACCCCACCGAGCTGCAGACACACCGGCTGGAAGTCCACACCCTGAAAGGGGAGCGTGTGGATTTGCCGCTGCAGCATGTCAAGGCCGTCTGGTGTCGCCGCATGATGCGCGCAGCCCCGTATCTGGACTTCAGCCACATCCACCCTGCCGACCTGGGATTTGTGATCGAGCAAGCCAGCGGCATGATCCGCAATGTCTGGGACTGGCTGGCAACCGTACTGGCCGATGTCCCCTGGGTGAACCCGCTGAATGCACACGTCGAGAGCAACAGCAAAGGCAAGCAACTACTGATGGCACAGCGTGCCGGGTTTGCCATCCCGCCGACCCTGATCAGCAATCATCCGCAGCAGGTGCGCGCTTTCTGCGAGCAACATCAGGACGACCTGATCTACAAGACCTTCACCCCCGCCAGCTGGCAGGACGAACCTGCCCGCAGCCTGCCCACCAGCCGGGTCTGCCTCAAGGACCTGCAGGACGATCAAGCCATCCAGTCCAGCCCCGGCATCTATCAGGCACGCATCGAGAAAGCGCATGAGCTGCGGGTGCTGGTTTGCGGCACCCATATCCTGGCGGCCCGCATCCACTCGCAAGAGCAAGCAGCCTCCAGCACGGACTGGCGAACCCAGCAGGGCCAGTTAAGGATGGAGCCCTGCGAGCTCAAGGCGGATGATCGCGCCCGCATCCGCAGCTTCATGCAAGGCATGGGTCTGGCTTTTGGCAGCCTGGATCTGGTGGTCACCCCGCAGGACGAGCTGGTTTTTCTCGAAGTCAACGAGCAAGGCCAGTTCCTGTTTCTGGAAAGCCACTGCCCAGCGCTACCGGCACTGGCCACCGTCAGCAGCTTCTTTGCCGAACAGCTCGGCCTGCGTCGGCCACACCCTTGGCCGGATTTCGCCAGCTGCAAAGCCGATGCCCAACTGGCCGAGTGGCGCAACCAGCACCACCGGCACCGCCCGACCCCGACACGCAGCATCGCCTACCGCTTTATCGAACCACCCCAGCCATCGGGTCAGGGCTGAAACCATCCACCAGCGCGGAGCGCAGCAAGCATGCCCGCGCTGGTTAGCCCGCACCGCCCTGCAAGAGCGGCAGAGCCGCGGCCAGGTCCCGGCACAAATCGTCCGGCGATTCCAGCCCGATATGCAAGCGCAGCAGCCGCCCGGCATCCGGCTGCACCGGCAAGCCGCGCAGGTGGTGCGGGATGGCAGGCATGACCAGGCTCTCGAAGCCGCCCCAGCTGGTGCCGAGGCCAAACCACTGCAGCGACTCGATGAAGCGGGTAAACGCCGGTTCGCTGCAGGGGGCCAGCTCCACAGTAAACGGCCCCGGTGCGCCGGTGAAATAACGCTGCCACAAGGCATGGCCGGGGTCGGTGGGCAGCGCCGGGAACAGCACCCCTCGATCTGCGGCTGTTGCGCCAGCCACTGTGCCACCTGCAAGGCGCTGGCATGGTGGCGCGGCATGCGCAGATGCAAGGTGCGCAGGCCGCGCAGGGCCAGCCAGCAGGCATCTGCAGACACGTGGCTTCCCGTGCGGTCGCACCCGTTGCGGGTCGCCTCCAGCGCGGCATACGACCCGGTGATCAAGCCGAGCATCACGTCCGAGTGCCCGTTGAGGTATTTGGTGGCGGCATGAATGGCGATATCGACACCATGTCGGTGGGCATCAAAGAACAGCGGTGTACCCCAAGTGGCATCACAGGCCACCGGCACCCCTTGCGCCGCTGCTAGCGCACACACCGCGCCCACGTCGACCATCTGCATGGTGAGCGAACCGGGCACTTCGATGAACACCAGGGAGCTGGCAGCCGTCAGCTTGCCTGCCAGCTCTTCCGCACTGCAGAAGGTTTCCACCCGGCACTGCAGCGGTGCCAGCACCTGATCACACAGCGTGCGTGTGGGCCCATATACGCCTTCTTGCAGCAGAATCAGCCCGCCGGGCCGCGCATGCGCACCGAGCACGGCAGAGATCGCGCTCAAACCGGAAGGGGTGGCGATGCAGCTTTCCGCCCCGCTCAACCGGGCCATTGCCTGCTGCAATTCAAACTGAGTGCTGGTGCCGGAGCGGCCATAGCGAGGCGACTCAAACACACAGCCGCCGTTGCTGGCCTTGAAATCAGCCAACGTCGGGAACAATAAAGTCGAGGCGCGCACCAGCGGGGGATTCACCGCGTGGCTGGCGGCTGCCGAGTCACGGCCCAGGTGGACGAGCGCGGTTTCCAGCGAAGCGGGTTGATCAGGTCGGGCGGTCAGGGTGCAGGCAGGTGTCGTCATGCCACCCAGTGTAGGCATGCTACACTCGTCTGTATCACGTCAATCAGACAGAATATGTCGCCAATCGGCCATGCCTACCGCTACCCCACGCAAACGGCTGGACTTCCAGCACCTCACCTCGCCACTGATTGCGCTGGACAACCACTGGCCCAGCGGCAGCAGCACCGGGTGGCACACCCATCCACGCGGGCAGCTGCTCTACGCCATCCACGGGGTAATGAAAGTGGAAACCGAAGCCGGCAGCTATGTCATCCCCCCCAGCCGGGCGCTGTGGATGCGGCCTGGATTGCGGCATAACGTCACCATGGCGGGTACCGTCGAGATGCGCACAGTCTATCTGGACACCACGCTGATGCCCGAGCTGCCCGCCCGCAGCGGGGTGGTGCATGTCTCCCCCTTGCTGCGTGAATTGCTGCTGGCTGCGGTGCAGCTGCCGCACGCGACCCCGGAGACCGACCGCGCACGCTGCATCCGGCAACTGCTGGTCGACGAACTGCACAGCGCCAGCACCCTGCCCTTGCACCTGCCCCTGCCACACCACCCCGTCTTGCAGCGGCTATGCCAGACGCTGTGCGACCACCCCGCCGACCCACGCAACGCCACCGCCTGGGCCCGCGAACTGGACATGAGCGAACGCAGCCTGCATCGCCTGTTCACGCGGGAGACCGGTCTACCTTTCACCCGCTGGCGGGACCAGGCCCGCCTGTTTGCGGCACTAACCGCCTTGGCCGAGGGCCGGAAAGGGCTGGATGCCGCGTTTCATTGTGGCTTTAGCAGCCAGAGCGCCTTCGTCGCCTGGTTCCGCCGCCAGACCGGCGACACCCCTGCAGCATACTATCGGGAAGGGTGAGGGCCTTATAAGGTTTTGCGAGTGCCTGCTTGACCAAGCGACACGACGGAGAGAGCGGCGTTTACTCAGTGCGAATGCTCATCCCGAGGCTGGCTTAACCCCGCATCGCCTGCTGCAATACCCTGCCAAGAGCAGGTGTCAGGTAGCGGTCTTCCGTGCACCGTACAGCCTCACTCGCCCGCCCCATGTAAAGGCATCGACACCGAGCGGAGCCATATACCCCCTCTCAGTACTCACTCCAGACTAAGACTCTACACCATGCCCCCTATCAAGGATTTGGCGTGGCCTGCGTCCGACACTGCGGAGGCCGGATTTTCACTTTCTCTGCAACGGTGAGGCCGCCTTCGCCTTCCTTGATTTTCAACACATGATACCAACAGTACTTCTCGTCCCTGCTGAATGTCGTCTCATAGCTGGCATTCGGCTCAGCATCAAATGTCAGGCTAAGAAAGCAATAACCAGGCGAGAGATAATGCAAGGTCATGGGCTTGCCAGCAGGTATATAGACTTCACCCTCCGCATAACTACCTTCGCTGCGGAACTTCTGCGTTGGCATTGATGGTGCGGGCATGGGCAATGGTGTGAATTTTGGATCGGCAAAGCCACCGTGGGTAATCGCAATCACTCCAGAACCTGCCTGATCCCAATCCAGACAGTCTCTTCCCGGCACGCCCCGCACCATGCCCTCTCGTACTGAAACCCGCAACTGCGCCCGCTCGCCCACCGCCGGCCCCTGATACTCCCGACTGAAAGACCTGACATTTTTGAGGGTTCCACATCCTGACAAAAGCACTGCCCAAGTCAGTGCCCCGATGAGTGACATCCAACGCATGATTTCTAAACAATCCATTCATAAAGAAGACCTAGACTATATCAAAAAGGCATATGACGCATCACTGTACCGAGGTACAACCCCACTACCCCCACTACCCCCACTACCCCCACTACCCCCACTACCCCCACTACCCCCACTACCCCCACTACCCCCACTACCCCCACGCCCGCCACTACCCCCACGCCCGCCACAAGGTCAGCCCGCCTGCGGCGATGACCAGTAGCAGCACGATGGACTGGAACTGCTGCTCGGAGAGGATGCCGACGATTTTCTTGCCAAGCCAGGTGCCGACGACACTCACCCCCAGCAGCAGCGGGATCAGGTAGAGGTCGTCGCGGTGTACGAAGCCGCTGGCGGCGTACACCACGCTGCGGCTGGCGTCGATGCCGAAGTCGATGATGGCAGAAGTCGCGATGAACACCTGCGCGGGCAAACCATACGCCGCCAGTACCACCCCGCGCACCGCGCCACCGGTGCCGAGCAGGCCGGAGAGGAAGCCGGACACCAGCCCGCCCAGCACCGCATTGGCGGCAACCGGGCGCAGGCGAAACTGACGAAACAGCAGCAACAGCCCACCCAGCCCGATCAGGAAGCCTGCCAGCAGCAGGGTCAGCAGTGCAGACGGCAGCAGCCCGCTCATCAGCGCCCCGGCGATGGCCGCCAGCACCGAAGGCAGGCCCATCTGCAGGATCAGCTTGCGGTCAAACCCTGCGCGGAAGAAATAAATTTTGGCGGCATTGCTGCTCAGGTGATACAGCGCCGCCACCCCCAGCACCGAGTGGTAATCCAGAAAATACCCGGCCAGCGGCACAAACAGCAAAGACGAACCGAAGCCGCCCACGGTACCGACCACCTCGGCCAGCAGGGCCAGCAGCATGAAGTACAGCAGCAGGTCGGGCGGGAGCATGGCTTAGCCACCTGCCTTAGCCAAGACGGGCATGCTCAATCAAAAAGCAGCTTGATATTGTCGTTCCAGGAGAAGCTGTTGAGCACCCAGCCACTTGGCGACCTGTAGAAGATAAAGCGCCAGGGCAAGGCATGCTCCTCGGTTTTCTCGATGTATATATACTGCATCACCGATTCGCCCGCCTTTTTGAGGCTGATGAATTCAAAACCGACCGGCTTGCCATACCGTCCACCAACTTGATCACGCAAGGCCTTGGTTTGCAACTCCAGACTCTGCAGCTCCG
The DNA here is from genome assembly GCF_041909055.1 of Leeia sp. Lineage (NCBI taxonomy): Bacteria > Pseudomonadati > Pseudomonadota > Betaproteobacteria > Neisseriales > Leeiaceae > Leeia > Leeia sp. The sequence goes on from NZ_JAYREC010000001.1 coordinate 111,375, forward strand.
CAACCGGCACCACCGCGTAGGGTTTCACGCTGGCAAAGGCGCCGGGCAAGTCCCCCTTGCCGACTTGCGCCATCACCTTGTCCGCAAACGCCCGCACTTCGGCATCTGATTTCAAGGTCGCTGCCGTGGCAGCAGCGCTGAGAAACAACATCAGCAGGGAAGCAAACAGTTTTTGCAGCATGATGGGGCGGGTTCCTTTGGCCGGTGTGAGAAGGCCATTGTGCCACACCCTGGCCGCATACGACCTCAGCCCACATCAACATCAGGGCCAAACCACGCCGAGGCAGCAGCCTTGCCGCTCTGGCATCACGGTGCCACGACGGCTGCCGAGAGGTTCACCTTGTTGAACTGCACATTGCTGGCGCGGTCTTCATTGATGGTAAAGCCGCTGCAGCCTTTGGCGGGGGTGCAGGCAAACTGGACCATCCCGAATGGCCACGGGCCGACCAGGCGATCCCCTTCCAGCGGTACCAAGGCCACTTCTCCGCGTGGGTGGCGCAGCAGTGGCTGGCCATTCTGGATGCGCACGGTGTAGAGCACCTGCAGCTCCTTGCTGTAATACTCACCGGCCAAGCGGCTCAACTCCTGCTCTGGGACAGTGGCCATGCGCTTGCCGCGCACCGAGCGCGTATTGCGCAGCCAGGTGCCACTCTCCACCACACCCGCTGCATTGGGTGGATCAAAGCGGAAGCTGGCGTTGACCAGCTTGGAGAAGAACTCGCGCTCGCTCTTGGGGTAGAACGGCATCGGGTCATCGCCCACCGTCCAGCCCACCAGATGGCCGTTCTCCTTGCGGAAGGTAATGGCCGAGCCGTTTTCCAGCCGGTAGCTGCCCAGCAGGGCATCCAGCCGCGCCGGGTCCAGCGCTACACGGGTACTGCCGGAGTAATCCGGCACCGGCTGTGGCAAAGGCTTAAGCTGGCCCTCCAGCACAATATCGGCAATCCGCTGGCCCAGCCGCGCCGCCTGCACGTCCGCACCGTTGCCCAGCACGATGATGCTCAGCTTCTGCTCCGGAAAGCGCGCGATATTGCTGCGGAAACCCGCATCCGAGCCGCTATGGCCGATCTTGCGCACCCCACGGTAGGCATCCAGTTCCAGGCCACCGCCATAATCGGTGGCATTGCCGTCGTTCAGGGTCGCAGAGGTCTGCATCTGGGCGATCAGCGCCTTGCCGCCCACGCGAGCATCGTCGAAATTACGGTTCCACAAGGCCAGACCGTCAATGGTGGTCAGCAGATTGGTCGGGCCCACCGTGGAAAACGACAGCGGCACCCCCTCATAACCCTGATCCGGCGCAGGCTGGTAAGACAGCGCACGCCCGGCCACCAAGGCGCTGTATTGCTCGCGAAAGGACGTATTGCGCATGCCGAGCGGATCGAAAATGCGCGCCTTGGCAAACGCGGCCAGCGATTGGCCGGAGACCTTCTGCACAATCGCCCCCAGCAGCAGATAGCCGGTATTGTTGTAGGCAAAATCACTGCCCGGCGCGAAATTCAGTGCCTGCTGGTGCCGCACCAGCTGCATCACGTCGTCCGCCGTGATGACATCTTCCATGCGCCAGCCCGCCAGCGCCAGCAGGTTCAGGTCATCACGCAGGCCGCTGCTATGGGTCAGCAGATGGCGGATGCGAATGGGCTGGCCAAAGTGGGGCACCTCAGGCAGATACTGCCGCACATCATCATCCAGCGACAGCTTGCCCTCCTGCGCCAGCAGCAAGACCGAAAACGCAGTGAACTGCTTGGCGAGCGAAGCCACATGGAAGCGGGTAGTCGGCGTAATGGCCCGCCCCTGCTCAATATCCGCCATGCCGAAGGCTTTGCGGTAGACCACCTGCCCGTCTCTCAGCACCGCCACCGCCGCACCGGGCGTATCCGCATGGTTCCAGGCCGCAAACAAACCATCCAGCTGCTGCTCGGTTGCCGCAGGCAGTGCCGCGCCATCCTGCGCGAAGGAAGCCAAGGGGAACGCCGTCAGCATCAGTGCCAGCATCAAAGAAGGTATACGCATGCCTGCCCGTCTCTCCAGTAGATGAAAGGCATGCGACATACCCCGGTATGCCATGCGGCCCCAAGCCCCATTACGCCCGAAGCGCATGGTAGGCAGATGCCGTGCGTCGTGACAAGTGGCCGAGTAGTCAGTTTAATCTACCCATCCTCTTGCTCTCTCATTATCCCCACAGGCTGCCTAGACGCCCTTTGCGCCAAGCATCAAGCCCACCACGATGCTACACTGCACTCAGTGACTGCATGATGGCTGCTGGGGCTTTCTGAACATGCCAATAAATTATTCAAGGCGGCTGGCCGGGAAAGACCGTAGTACCCCATACAATCGGCAGCTGGGCACCATTCTGGCGTTTGTAGCGGGCGCCACAAATGCAGGCGGCTTTCTGGCTGTTCACCAGTATGTATCGCACATGACGGGCATTGTCTCGTCGATCGCTGACCAGCTTGCCCTAGGCTGGTTTGGCGCCGCACTATCTGGCCTGGGCATACTCTGCTCATTCCTGCTCGGCGCGATCTGCTCCAGCCTGATGATCAACTATTCACGGCGGCATGCCCTGCATGGCGAATATGCACTCCCATTACTGCTGGAAGCCCTATTGCTGTTATGCTTTGGTCTGGCAGGTGCCCGGCTGAATCATGTGGATGGCGAGTTTGTCTCATTCACCATTCTGCTGCTCAGCTTCATCATGGGGCTGCAAAATGCGGTCATCACCAAGCTGTCCATGTCTGAAATACGCACCACGCATGTCACCGGCATTGTGACCGACATCGGCATCGAAATCAGCCGCATGCTGTACTGGAACAAAGCTCACCTTGAGCATATGCCGGATGTCGCAGCAAACCTGCCCAGGCTAAAGGTACTCACCTCTCTATTACTGTCATTTACCGTCGGCGGCATCATAGGCGCCCTGGGTTTCAAGCATGTCGGCTACTTCTCGACTGTGCCGCTGGCCCTCACTTTGATGCTCCTCGTCATCGCCCCTATTGCTGACGACTTCCAGCGCTTGCTTGGAAAGCGGACCTCATGAAAGCAAAGGCCATCCTGGAGCAATACCAAAATCACCCCGATTTTCTGGGCATCGAGCTTACGCACGTCAATCAAAAAGGGGCCGTAGACGATACACCCTTGCATATCGCCAGCCGGTGTGGCTCGGAACAGGATGTCCTGGACTTGCTCGACCTCGGTGCAGACATCCATTCTGTGGGGGACCTGGGCTATACATCGCTGCACTTTGCCACTCTGGCAAACAGAAGCCCCATCGTGGCACTTTTGCTGCGCAAAGGGGCGAACCCATCGATTCCAAATGAATTTGGCGATACCGCAAAAGACACCGCTGAACGACACGGCTATACCGACATCGCAAGAATGCTAAAGCGTGTTTAATCGACAGCGCACAGCATAGTAGGGCGCAATAACCGCAGGGCATTGCACCACGCTCACCATGACGCCATCACGCATTCCCATGTCACCATGCACGGATGGTTCCAGAGTGACAGCGCACGCAGGGAAAACGGCCTGGGTAGTGCGGCGCAATGCCCTGCAGTTATTGCGCCCTACGCGGGCCACTTCTCAGCGGGCTGGTTTTGGGGAGGATTACCGGGGCTTCTGCAAATTAATCGACCACCCTCAGAGTCAGAAAATAACAAGCCGCCCTTTTGGGAAATTACCATCCCAGCCACAAGGAAAATGGCCTTTAGCGTACCAATAGGCTTGACTTGCAAAAAATCCAGGAGGGTAGACATCGGAAAACTCTGCTTCCAAGCAAAGATGCAATACATCCCACTGAACAACATCCACAAAAATTGTAGGAAGGTTATTATCTTTAACAACCTTCGCTGTTTTTTTATAACAAAAGGAATTGCCACCTTCTTCACTTCTTTAGCTATTGCATTCCAATACAAAAATCTATCTTTATTTCTTTCGGCGAGCCTTGAAGCGTATTGATTCGCAGCTTCTTGACATAGCCTCTCCCAACCCTCACTGGAACAACTCTCCACTGCACTATCCCATGTCTCAAGAATCAATGGGTAGTCAGAGTCTTTTTTTCCTACATTGCAAAACCATTCGACTGCATCAAGTTCTTGCAATGTTATTATCGATCTACTTAACATTATCCCTTACCCGCTTGGTAAATTCTACGAGGAATCCTAGCCCGTGCAGGCACCCGCAACACCACCGGAGGGCACGCTCAACCAGATGATGGATTTCAGTAGCCCCCAGCCCGCCCCTCAGCACAGCCGCACCGAGCGTATTCGGGTGCTATGATACGGCATGGCTACCACACACACTATTGGCCCTCTGCACTTCGAAGACTTGGACCCAAAGAGGTTCGAAGATCTTGTACGACAGCTTGTGTACGATTTCAAACCATGGAGGAAACTCGAAGCAACTGGGCGTGCTGGTAGCGACGATGGATTTGATGCACGTGGCTATGAGATTGTCAAAATGGAGGCTCAGGATGCCGTCGAGCATGACAGCGATGCTTCCGATGAACTGTCCACTCTGGACGAGGGTATTGATGACAGACTCTGGCTTATTCAATGCAAGCGTGAACGGGAAATTGGCCCAAAACCGCTAATCAACTACTTGAACGACACAGTGCTGGGCCCGGCTGAAAAGCTTCATGGCCTCGTGTTTGCGGCGGCTTGTGACTTTTCCAAGAAGTCTCGCGATGCTTTCGCCCAAAAATGTATAGCAATGGGCTTGGCCGAGTGGCACTTATGGGGCAGAGCAGAGCTTGAGGACCGACTATTTCGTCCCGAAAATGACCATTTGCTATTCGCTTACTTCGGTATTTCGCTGACCATACGCCGCCGCACCCAGCGGGCCAACCTGCGAGCCAAGCTCGCTATGAAGCGGAAGGTCCACCGAATCCTGCAATCACAATCTCATCCATCCGTATTGCTGCGATCGCCCAATGCTACCGAGTACCCTCATATTCGAGACCTTGCCGAGTTCAAGAGCAATCCGCAGTGGGGGGTAAGGCAGTACCTAGGTATGTCTCACGCTGGACTTGAATTCAGCCTAAAACGCTACAAGGCTTACCTATCAGATGATGGCCAATCGTGGGATGCTGCGATGGTCATTGATTATGCCAAGTTTGACATGGAAAACACTCCTTGGCGAGACATCGAACAGCGAACTGCGCTGGAAAGAGAAGTCACTAAGTTCTGGCTTGATATCCCGGATAGAAACAAAGCATGGCTCGAGAAAGTTGGCGTGATTTTGTTCGAGGATATCATGGACATTGACGAGCTTGGTGACGAGTATGTACAAGCCCCGCACATATATACAATCTCAGCCTCGGGCAAACCATACACACATTTATACGACGTCATACGATCCATCGATCTTTGGGAAAAGCGCGTCTATCGCCCCACCGCTGCAACCGATGGCCGTACCATTTACTTTCCTGCCGAGTTCCGTGAATCTCCCAACGATAGCAAATAGTCGCAATCCATTTATGCGATAAAAAAACCGCCCTTTCGGGCGGTTTTTCTCATGCAGGAGCGTGCTCATCAGCAGCGGCTCAACTCCCCCACACGTCCTTGAACACGCGCAGCCAGTTGTCGCCCAGCACTTTGCGGATGCGGCTCTCGGACCAGCCGGCTTTTTCCATGGCGGCGGTGAGGTTGGGGGTTTCGCCGATGGTGCGGATGCCCAGCGGGTTGAGCACGGTGCCGAAGTTGGTGAGGCGGCGGTGGCGGCCTTTGTCGTGGGTGATCCAGTCGAAGAAGCCTTTGTCGTAGCCTTGGGTGAAATCAGTGCCGAAGCCCACGCAGTCTTCACCGGCGATGTTGATCACGTAGTCAATGGCTTCCACGTAGTCGTCCACCGTGGCTTCGATGCCGCGCTTGAGGAAGGGCGGGAACATGGTCACGCCGATGAAGCCGCCGTGGTCGGCGATGAATTTCAGCTCTTCGTCGCTCTTGTTGCGCGGGTGTTCCTTGAGGCCGGAGGGCAGGCAGTGCGAGTAGCACACCGGCTTTTTCGATTCGAGGATGGCTTCCATCGAGGTGTTGCCGCCCACGTGGGAGAGGTCCACCATGATGCCGACGCGGTTCATCTCGTTGATCACTTCGCGGCCAAAGCCGGAGAGGCCGCCATCGCGCTCGTAGCAGCCGGTGCCGATCAGGTTTTGCGTGTTGTAGCAGAGCTGCACCACGCGCACGCCCATGTCCCAGAAGGCTTCGATGTAGCCGAGGTTGTCTTCAAAGGCGTGGGCGTTCTGGAAGCCGAGGATGATGCCGGTTTTGTTGCTGTGCTTGGATTCGCGGATGTCGTCGGTACTGCGCACCAGGGTGAGTAGGTCGGCGTTGTCGCGGATCAGCTTTTTCATGTCGGCGATATTGGCCACGGTGTCCTGGAAGCCTTCCCAGACCGACACGGTACAGTTGGCCGCAGTGAGGCCGCCCTTGCGCATGTCTTCAAACACGGCGCGTTCCCACTTGGCGATGATGAGACCGTCGATGACGATCGAGCTTTCATGAATTCCGGACATGCTGTTTCCCCTGTGCGGCAGCGGCGCCCGCCGCTGCGGATATCAACGTGATGATGTGCTCAACCGGCAAGGCCAAACCCGGCGGGCAGACTGCAGATGCCCAGGCCGTAAGGCGTGGCGGCGCGTTCGATCAGTCGCCACACGTAGTCGGCAAAGCTACGGCGGAACACCAGGTGCAGGCCGCCCTCTTCCAGCCGGTAGACGGTGACATTGGCCTTGGTCAGCATGGTGCTCACCGCGCGGCCTACTGTGACCTGCTCAAAGTCGTATACACCGAGGTGGCGCAGCAGCGTCACTGCGTGGCGACCGGTGAGGTAGACCTGGGTATAGCCACCGGAATTGTCCACCACCTGAACGTGCTGGCCCTTGAGCGCGCTCTCCAGCGCCGGGATCAGCGATTTGACGGTGCTGCGCTCGCCGCTGAGCAGCCATTCGTCCGGCGAGATCCACAGCAGGGTGCCGCTGGGGCCGTGGCTGTAGCTGCTGGGCTGGGTGGGCAGGGGCTGGCCGAGTACGTTGGCCACTGCATCGCGGAAGGCGGCATCGCTGCCCTGCCCGCGCAGGGTGAGGTAGCCGCGCAGCGGCAGCTCATTGGTCCAGACCCCGTGGCGATCATCCTGCGCGACCGCCCGCGAGGGCAGGTCGAACGCGTGCAGCGGGGACTGCATATAAGGCTGGAAGCGGAGATCAGACACTTTGACGTTCTCCTTGCGGATCAACAAACACGCTGGATGCAATCTTGGCGGCGTGTACCTTGCCCCCGGCCCAGACATGAACGGTATCGCCCTCGCGGTGCGCCCCGCCCTTGACCAGGGCCATGGCAATGGAGCGGCCCATGAAGGCACTGTGGTAGCTGGAGGTGACATGGCCCAGCATCGGCACCGGCGGCATGCCCTCGCCCGGCGCGCTGGCAGGCTGATTCAGCACTTGCGCGCCTTCCACCAGCACCACACTCGGGTCTTCGGTGAGCAGACCCACCAGCTGCTTGCGGTCCTTGCGCGCGGTGTCGCTGCGGGTGAGCGAGCGGCGGCCAAGGAAGCTGAACGGCTTTTTCATGCCCACGGCCCAGCCCATGCCGAGGTCGATGGGGCTGACCGAGCCGTCGGTATCCTGCCCGACGATGATGAAGCCCTTTTCGGCCCGCAGTACGTGCATGGTTTCCGTACCGTAGGGGGTGATGTCGAATTCGGCACCCGCCTTCATCACTTCTTCCCACAGGTAGTGGCCGTAGCTGGCGTCCACGTTGATTTCATAGGCCAGCTCGCCGGAGAAGCTGATGCGGAACACCCGCGCCGGCAGCCCGGCCATGGTACCTTCGCGGCCATCCATGAACTTGAAGGCGTCCTTGTCGAAGTCGATGTCGCCACACAGCTTTTGCAGTACCTTGCGGCTGTTGGGGCCGACCACGGCAACGGTGCTCCAGTGGTCGGTGACCGAGCTGAACCAGACTTTCAGCTCCGGCCATTCGGTCTGGTGCCAGCGTTCCAGCCAGTTCATCACCCGTGCGGCGCCACCGGTGGTGGTGGTCATGTGGAAGTGATCATCAGCCAGGCAGGCGGTCACACCGTCGTCCATCACCATGCCGTTTTCGTCCAGCATCAGGCCGTAGCGGCACTTGCCGGGGTCGAGCCTGCTCCAGGCATTGGAGTAGACGCGGTTGAGGAATTCACGCGCATCCGGGCCGCGCACGTCGATCTTGCCCAGCGTCGAGGCATCCATCACCCCCACACTGAGGCGGGTGGCTTTGTCCTCACGGTTCACCGCCGCATGGATGTCCTCGCCGCCCTTGGGGAAGTACCACGGCCGCATCCACTGCCCCACCACTTCAAACTCGGCACCGCGTGCCACGTGGGCGCTGTGGATCGGCGTATAGCGGCGCGGCTCCCAGGTATCGCCCTGCACATGGCCCGCCAGCGCGCCAAACGTCACTGGAGTGTAGGCCGGGCGGTAGGTGGTGGTGCCAACCTCAGCCACCGATTTGCCCAGCGCCTCAGCGGCGATGGCAAAGCCGTTGACGTTGGAGAGCTTGCCCTGGTCGGTACCGAAGCCCAGTGCGGTGTAGCGCTTGATGTGCTCGATATTGCGGTAATTTTCCTTCACCGCGGTGTAGATCGATGCTGAATCGACGTCGTTCTGGAAGTCGATGAAGGCCTTGGCACCCTTGCCTTCCGGCTTGCCATCCGGCACGCGGAAGATACGGCGCGAGCGCACCAGCCCCGGGTCGTCCACCTGCGGCAGCTCGCTGCTCACGCTGCGGTCAAACGCGGCCAGCACGCCCGCCATCGCGGTCTGCGTCTGAGTCAGCGCGGCGCCCAGCTGAAATTGCCCGGTGATAGAGCCGACGCAGGCAATGCCGCTGCGCCCGGTTTCCGGCACCACAAAGGCCAGCCGCGATTCGTCCCACAGCGGACGGCCGCCGTTATGGCAGAACAGGTGCACGGTCGGCGACAGGCCGCCGCTGGACAGCAGCGCGTCGCACGACAAGGTGGGGCCGCTGCCGTTCACCTGATTGCTGTGTGCATCCAGCCGCACCAGCCGTGCGCCAGTGACCTGACGGCCCCCCAGTGCCTTGGCAATGCCATAGCCCTTGTACAGCTGCACCCCGGCAGCTTCCACCGCCTGCTGGCGATGGCGCGCCGCGCCCTGGGCACGGGTGTCGATCAGGTGGACACGCGCCCCGGCTTCGGCCAGGTCACGCGCGGCATCGTAGCTGTAGTCGTTGTTGGTCATCAACGCCACCTCGTGCCCCACGCGCACGGCGTAGCGGTTGAGGTAGCTGTGGCCTGCGGCGGCGGTCAGCGTGCCCGGCAGGTCGTTGTAGCCAAACACCAGCGGGCGCTCGATGGCACCACAGGCCAGCACCAGCTGGTGCGCGCGAATCTTGTGCAGACGCTGGCGCGGCTGGGTGGCGATGCGGGCGGCAATCGGCATATGGTCTTGCTGCTGTTCCAGCGCCTGTACCAGATTGCCATCGTGTACGGCAAAGGCGGTGGTACGCGGCAGCAGCTGCACATTCGGCAGGCTGGCCAGCTCGGCCTGTACCGACTGCAGCCAGGCAGCAGCGGCCTGACCGCCAATCTGCTGCGCCGGATCGGACAGCAACCAGCCACCCAGTTCAGGCTGTTCGTCCACCAGGATGGTCTTCAGCCCGGCGCGACCCGCCAGCAGTGCGGACCACAGCCCGGCGGCACCACCACCGACCACCAGCACGTCCACGTGGTGGTGCAGGTGATCGTAGAATTCCGGGTCGGCCTCGCGCGGGGCCTCGGCATAGCCCGCTGCATTGCGGATGATGCGCTCGAACATCGGCCACAGGCTGGGGAAGCCCATGAAGGTCTTGTAGTAGAAGCCTGGCGGCATGAAGCGGCCCAGCTTGCCCATCATGCCCTTGAGGTCAAAGCCCAGCGTCGGCCAGCCGGTGGTGCTGCCTGCAATCAGGCCCTGATACAACTCGATCTGCGTGGCCTTGGCATCCGGTACGGTATACGCCCCGGTTTCCAGCTGGAACAGCGCATTCGGCTCTTCGGCACCCACGCCATAGATGCCGCGCGGACGGCCCAGCTTGAAGCTGCGGCCAATCATGCGCACGCCATTGGCCAGCAGGGCGGAGGCCAGCGTATCGCCGGCATAGCCGTGCATCTGCTGACCGTCAAAACGGAATTCGAGCGGCTGCGACCGGTCAATGCGGGCGCTGCTGCGTTCGACGCGATGGGTATTACGAACCGTACTCACGCCTCATTCTCCTGCAGGTAAAGCGGCTTGGCTTCCGCGAGGGTCCAGCAACCGGCGATTTCATGGGTGATGGTGCTGCGCTTGACGGCAAACACCTTGCGGCAGCCGCCGGTGTGCTGCCACTGCTCCCAGTGCCAGCCTTTCGGGTTCTTGCGCATGAACACGTAATCGCCCCAGGTGGCATCGTCCACCGCTTCCGGCTCGGCCGGGCGCACGATGTAGGCTTCACCGGCGTAGCTGAACTCTTCTTCCTCGCGCACTTCTTCGCAGAACGGACAACGAAATTGCAGCATGGGTCTGCTCCTCAGTGGGCCACGGCAGCGGCGCCGTGCTCGTCAATCAGGTGGCCGCTGTGGAAGCGGTCCAGCGCGAAGGCGGCGTTCAGCGGGTGCGGTGCGTCGTAGGCGATGGTATGGGCAAACACATGGCCGGAACCCGGCGTGGCCTTGAAGCCACCGGTACCCCAGCCACAGTTGAAGTACAGGCCCTTGACCGGCGTTTTCGAGATGATCGGGCAGGCATCGGGCGACACATCCACAATCCCGCCCCACTGCCGGTTCAGCCGCACGCGGGAGAACATCGGGAACAGCTCGATGATGGCAGCGGCGGTATGTTCGATCACATGCGGGCTGCCGCGCTGGGCATAGCTCAGGTAGCTGTCGATCCCAGCACCGATCACCAGCTCGCCCTTGTCGGACTGGCTGACGTAACCGTGCACCGCGCCAGACATCACCACCGTGTCCAGACAGGGCTTCATGGATTCAGACACAAACGCCTGCAGTGGGTGGCTCTCCAGCGGCAGACGGATACCGGCCAGCTTGGCCAGCACCGAGCTGTGACCGGCGGCTACGCAGCCCACCCGCTCGGTACGGATATAGCCCTGCGAGGTCTGCAAGCCCTTGATGCGGCCATTGTCGATGTCCATGCCGGTGACTTCGCACTGCTGGATGATGTCCACGCCAAGATCACTGGCAGCACGGGCAAAGCCCCAGGCCACCGCATCATGCCGCGCCACCCCGCCACGCGGCTGGAAGCTGGCCCCCAGCACCGGGTAGCGGGCACGCTTGCTGCAATCCAGCAGCGGGATGCGAGCCTGTACTTCGTCGGCGGTGAGCACCATGGCGTCCACCCCGTTCAGCACGTTGGCGTTCACCCGGCGCTCGATGTCGCGCATGTCCTGCAGGGTATGGCCGAGGTTGAACACCCCGCGCTGGCTGAACATGGTGTTGTAGTTCAGATCCTGCGACAGCCCTTCCCACAGCTTGAGCGCATGCTCATACAGCTGGGCGGCTTCGTCCCACAGGTAGTTGGAGCGCACGATGGTGGTGTTGCGCGCGGTATTGCCGCCGCCCAGATAGCCCCGCTCCAGCACGGCAATATTCTTCACACCGTGGTTCTTGGCCAAGTAATAGGCAGTGGCCAGCCCGTGGCCGCCGCCACCGACAATCACCACATCGTAAGAAGACTTCAGCTGCGGGCTACGCCACGCCGGGTCCCACTGCTGATTGTGCTTGAGCCCGTGCTTGAACAGGCTCCACAGCGAATAACGGTTGGATGGCATCATCTATCCTGTCTGGTGCGCTGCGCGAACATGGAAAAGCCCTGAAAACGAGGCTTCCCGGATGGCGTTCATTGTTCAAATTCGCCACTCTGTGCGATTGACCGGATCGGACGATGATTTGTTGATTTACGACAAGCCCCCTACCCGGCCTTTATGCCAGCCCGGCTTGACGCCCCCGGCCAGCCCGCACACAGTAGCACAGACTCCCCACCCGCAACGGCGACCAGCACCTCCTCCTGCGCCGCCGGACCACCCCCGGTCAGCCGGTGGGGAGTCGCCAGTGGCGGGCTACAGCGGGTAGACTCGCGGTATAATCTGCCGCAACGTCACCTTGTGTTCATACCAGACAACCCGGCCCCGCACTGTACAGTAGCTGCGCTGTGCATGGACAATGGGTACGACCCTTGACGTACCTCACCACCTGACAACCGAACCTTACCGGTTCCAGCCAACCATGCAACTCTTGCACCGCCATTACGCCCTGTACTTCACTGCTGAGGAGAATGAACACGGCGCCGTGCTGACCTGCCACGCCCAGCACTTCCTGAGCAAAGCTCATCAGCACATCACGCTGAGTGCCACCATCAGCCTGCCAGCAGCCATGGCTGCCTTGACTCGTCAAATGGAGGCAATAGAAGTCACCCAGTCCATCAGCATCAGGCAAAGCATTGCCTGGCACTATGAGGTCAATGCCAATGTCTGCTATGGCTATACGGCAGATTGCGACTTTGCCCATACCACGTGGACTCAGGGCATGGCAAAAGCCTACAGCACCCGCTTCAACATCGAGATGCTGGCCTTGCTGGACGCCCTGTCGCCTGAGGACCAGCATTTTATCCTGCACTTTTCCGAGCAGGACTGTAGCGACCCATTCTACGACTGTTACTACAGCGAGCTTAGCCATGCCCGCGACGGCTACCAGACTTTTCGGGCCCTGCGTGCGCAGTGGCAAACGTACCGCCATTAGCTGCCTGACTCCCGCTTGAATTGGGAGGTGGGTTTGCTATACCGAAGTCAGACCATAACACACTGAACAAGGGTAAGCGGATGCGGACCGTGCTGCTGGTGGCGTGCCTGCTGTTTTCGGCGATTCACGCCTGGGCGGGCGAGACATTGAAAATCGCTGCGGGGCTGTGGCTGGAGCCTTACGTGATTCAGGGTAAGCCACCCCGGGGCATGGAGCTGGATATCGTGCGTGAGGCTCTGCAGCATGCTGGCTTTCAGGTGACATTCATCCTGCAGCCTTTCCACCGGAGCAAGCTGCTGTTTACCACGGGTGAGGTGGATGGCGTGATGACCATTCAGGAAAGCTTCCCGGAGGCCAAGGCGGCCTATCTTTCCGAGCGGTATATCGCTTACCGGAATCAGGCCATTTCCTTGCAAACCCGACAGCTCCAGATCTACAGCATGGCAGACTTGCAGGGGTTTTCTGTTGAGGCCTTCCAGCAGGCCCAGTTTGCACTGGGAGAGGAATTTGCGGCAGTAGTACGCAAGCATCCGTCTTACAGTGAGACTGCGGATCAGCGTACGCAGGTCTTGAAACTGCTGGCAGGCCGGACGGATGTGGCGGTGATGGACGAACGGATTTTCCGCTATCAGCAGGCCCGCCTGCAAAAACAGCCCCCTGTCAACGTGCCCCCTTACCTGTTGCGGGGTACCGTTGAGATGCATAACCTGTTTCCCGCCACCTGGTATCGCATCGCGTTCAGAAAGCCCGCGCTGCGGGATGCATTCGACCGGGGCCTGGCCTTCCTGCGTACCAGCCACCGCTATCAGCAGATCGTGGATCAATACTTGCAGTAAGCCTACTCCTCATCCCGATAGCGCTCGGCAATCTCGCGGAATTCGGCTTCGATCTGCAGGAAGGCATCGAGAATGTCGGGGTCGAAGTGGCGAGCGCGGCCTTCGCGCAGGATGCGCACCGCTTCTTCGTGCGGGAAGGGGGGCTTGTAGACGCGGCGGGAGATGAGGGCATCGTAGACGTCGGCCACCGCCATCAGCCGGGCGGAGAGCGGGATGGCGTCGCCCGCCAGCCCTTCCGGGTAGCCGCTGCCGTCCCATTTTTCCTGATGGTAGTGCGCAATCTCGCGGGCAAAGGTGAGGAAGCTGTTGCTGCCGCCCAGCTCGCGCTCAACACTGAGGATGGTGTCCCGCCCGTAGAGGGTGTGCTTTTTCATTTCTTCAAATTCTTCTGCATCCAGCCGCCCCGGCTTGAGAAGAATACGATCGGGCACCCCCACCTTGCCGATGTCGTGCAATGGGGCGGATTTGTACAGCAGGGTAATGTTTTCCTCGGTGAGGGTATCGGCAAAGCGCGGGTGCTGGCGCAGGGTGCGGGCGAGCGCGGCGACGTAGTGTTGGGTGCGGCGGATGTGGTTGCCGGTCTCGTTGTCGCGGGTTTCTGCCATCGAGGCCATGGCGGTGATCAACGCATCCTGCAGGCGGCTGAGTTCGGCGGTGCGCTGCTGCACCAGGTGTTCCAGCAGCTGATTCTCCCCCTTCAGCCAGCGGCTGGCCTGACGCAGGCGCAGGTGGGTAGCGACACGGGCATAAAGGATGGGCGGGCTGATCGGCTTGGTGAGGTAATCCACCGCGCCGAGGCTGAGACCATACTCTTCGTCTTCATCCTGGCTGCGGGCGGTGAGGAAAATCACCGGAATGTCGGCGGTATCCGGGTTGGCCTTGAGCTGGCGGCAAACGCTGTAGCCGTCCATCTCCGGCATCATCACGTCGAGCAGGATCAGGTCGCAGCTGGGGGCCAGCTGCAGGGCCAGCGCGCCATTGACGGCAAGCCTGGTCCGGTAGTGGTCTTTCAGCAACCCGGCCATCAGGCTGAGGTTGTCTGGCGTGTCGTCCACCACCAGCAGGGTTAGCGGGCTGTTGCTCAGCGGCTCGGCCATGGGTGTGCTCCGCAATGATCCGACGGATTCAGGTCTTCCCTTCTTCCTTCAGTATTGCGGATGCCGCCGGGAAATCAAACCGGGACAGGGCCTGATTCAGCTTTAGCAGACCAGCGGCACCTAAACGGGCGCGGAGGAGGTCTTGCATGCCGGCGGCCATCTCACAGGCCTGTGCATCACACTCCCCCAGCAAGGTCAGTAACTGCTGTAGCGCCGTCTCCGGAGGTACGTCTGTGGCTTCGGCCTCATCGCCCTGCTGCGCCAGCCATGCGGCGGCATGGTGCAGGATGGATTTCAGCTCGGCGGCCAGCGTGTGCAGGGCGTCGGCAACACGCGCTTGCTGGTCGGCATGCAGGGCCTGCTCCAGTGTATTGGCGGCTTCGGCCAGCGCGTCTGCACCGAGGGTGGCGGCCACGCCACGCAAGGTGTGGGCACGACGTTCCGCATCGGCCATCTGGCCCGATTCCAGTTCGGACTGCAGCGCAAACAGGCAGTCGCGCTGGCCTTCGACAAAGCGAGCCAGCATGCGACGGAAAAAGGCGATGTCCCCTCGCATGCGGTGAACGGCGGCGTCCATGTCCAGCCCGGGAATGGGAATCCCCACCTGTGGCACCGGTGCGGGTGGCGGGGATGTGGCCGGACGGGCGATCTGACCGCGCCCCGCCCACTGTGACAGGGTGGTGTAGAACGCCGCCGGATCAATCGGTTTGGTGATGTGGTCGTTCATCCCCGCGCGCAGGCAGCGCTCGCGCTCGCTTTTCATAGCATGTGCGGTCATGGCCAGCACTGGCAAGCGAGCCAGCGCGGGGTCTTCACGCAGCAGCCGGGTGGCGGTCAGGCCATCCATATCCGGCATCTGGATATCCATCAAGACCAGGTCTACCGGGTGGTCGCCATGCAAGGCGGCTTGCAGCAGCTGCAGCGCCTCTTCGCCATTGTTGGCGACGCTAACCTGCGCCCCGGTGCCTTGCAGCAGCTCCAGTGCAATCTGCTGGTTGACATCGTTATCCTCGGCCAGCAGGACATGCAAGCCGGAGAAATCCGGCGGTACATCCACCGGGCGGGTCGGGATCAGGGCGGTGGGTTGATACAGGGCCATCACCCGCTGCTGCAAGGTGGAGAGGAGCAAAGGCACCGGCAGCGTTCCCTCCACCGAGCTGCCCTCGACCTCACGGCGTGCGGGCTCGTCACTGGCCGGGTAGAGCAGCAAGACCTTGGGCGGGGGCTCCGGTAGCAGGGACAGTAATGAAACCCCTACCCCATCCGCCGGGTCCAGCAGCAGCAACTGGCATGCATGCTGTTGCAAGGCATGCTGCGCCTGCGCCCCATCCGCGACCGCTTCAACGGTCAATGGCATGGTACGCAATGCAGACAGCAACCACTCACGCCAGGGGTCATCTCGTGCAACCAGCAAACAGCGCTGCCCGGTCAATGCGGCAGGCCAGTGGGTGGCCGGGGCGGGGCGTAACCTCAGCTGTGCCGTGAAATATACACGGGTCCCCTCGCCTTCCGTGCTGTCGATGCCGATATGACCTTGCATCAGCTCTACGATCGCCTTGGCGATGCTGAGCCCCAGCCCGGAGCCGCCAAAGCGGCGGGTAGTCGAATCATCCGCCTGGCTGAAGGCATGGAACAGCCGCTCAACCTGGGCTGCGCTGAGCCCGATGCCGGTATCCCGTACCTCAAAGGTCAACTCATGACATTCATCATCCAGCACCCGCGTACTGCAGGTCAGCGTCACCTCGCCAGCCTCGGTGAACTTGATGGCGTTGTTCAGCAGATTGATCAGCACTTGCCCCAGCCGCAGTGCATCGCCCAGCCAAAAGCGTGGCACTGCAGGGGGCACCAGCACCTGGTAGCGCAAGCCCTTCTCATGGGCTTTGCCACAGGTGACCGAGATCACATGCTCCAGCACCCGGTCCAGATCAAATTCCACCGGCTCCAGGTGCAGTTTGCCCGCCTCGATACGGGAGAAATCCAGAATGTCATTGATGATGCCCAGCAGCGCCACCCCGGCACGGTGGATTTTCTCGACATAATCGCGCTGTTGTGGCGACAGGGCCGTGCGCAAGGCCAGGTGCGCCATGCCGATGATGGCATTCATCGGCGTGCGGATCTCGTGGCTCATGTTGGCGAGGAACATGGATTTGGCGTGGGTGGTTTCCTCTGCCAGCTGGCGGGCCAGCTCGGCCTCCTGCAGCTCCAGCTGGAACTGGCGTAGCTGCAGCTGCTCCCGCTCTGCCGTGCTTTGCAGCAAACGCTCTTCGAGCTGCTTGCGCTCAGTGATGTCAGAGATGAAGGACAGGGTGGCGGGCTCGCCATTCCAGTCGATGCTCACTGCCGACAACTCGACCCATTGCACCCGGTCCTCCACGAGGTTGACGGTGCGGAAGCAGTAGTGAGGGGGAACGGGCTCACCACGCAAACGCCGCAAGTGATTCTCCAGTACCAGTGGCCGGTCCTCCGGATGCACCGCCGTCAGGAAAGGCTGGCTGAACAGAGTTTCCCGATCCAGCCCGGTCAGGGTCAACACGCGTGGATTGGCATACACAATATGCCCGTTGGCCACCGCCAGAATGCCTTCGGTGACATTGTCCAGCACCAGCCGGTGCTGCTCTTCCGAGCGGTTGAGCGCAGCCTGCAGCTGATGGCGTCGGTCCACATCCAGAATGGCCCACACCGAGCCACACAAGGGGTCCAGCCGATCAATCAGCTGCCCCGACAGCAGCGCCCAGAACACCGTGCCATCAGCACGGCGCAGAGGCCGTTCTTCCTCATGGGCACTGCCCGCCTGCATCTGCTGCATGGCTGCGGCCATCCACGGTGAAAAAACCGTGTCTTCGGCAAAGTAATCCACCAGCCGACAGCCTGCCAGACTATCGGCAGACACCCCCAGCAAATGCCCCAATGCCGGGTTACCCCACTGCACCCGGCCATCGCCCGTCAATTGCAGCATGCCAATCAGGGTATTGCCGAGAATGGTCTCCCGCTCCTGCAAGGAGCGCTGCAGCTGGGCCTCCATCTGCTGCCGCTCGCGCACCATCTGCTCGGCATGATGCTGGCGCAGTTCGGCGTCTTTCAGTGCTTGCTTCATGTGTAGCGATTGCAGCCGTACCCGGGTCGCAATGCCCTGAGCCTTTTGTGCCACCTGCTGGTGCTGGCGCAAGGTGGCGCAGGCCTGTTGCCACTGTCCCAGCTTGCCCTGAACCTCAGCCAGCTCGTTGAGTGCACTCAGGGTCATCAGCACGTAACCCATGTCGCCGACATCCGACAGCGCATGCTGGAATGCCCGCACCGCCTCCTCCAGTCGTCCCCGCCGGTGGTGGATATGCCCCACCGCCCACCAGCCATAGGGCTTCAACTGGCGATCTTCGAAATCGTGCACCCGATCCGCCGCCATCTTGGCATACAGTTCGGCTTCATCCAGCCGCCCTAGCTGTGCCCAGACATAGGATGCCACGGAGAGGCAGAAATACCAGGTCGACAAGTCCATGCCGTCTTCCTGCGCCGTATCCTTCATGGCCGGCCCCAGGACCTTCGCTGCCTGCTCAAAATCCTGCTTGGAGACATGGCACAAGGCCAATACCGTGCGAACAAAATACCCCAGCCAATGCTCGCGCACGGTGGGCAACAACTGCAATGCCTCATTCAGCACGATACTGGCGTCATCGGTGTTGCCACTGGTGTAAAACAACTCGCCGATATTGGTGAGGATATGCACCGTACGCTCGGGCATCTGCAAAGTACGCGCCATCTCCAGTGCAGTCTGGAAGTGGGTGATGGCTTCATCCGACAGGCCCCGGTCCTGCTCGGAAATGGCACAAGCATTCAGTGCAAACACACCGGCCGGGCTGGGGGTAGACATGAGCAGCGGTAGCACTTGCTCCCGAGCACAACGCAAGGCCTCATCCAGCTTTCCGATCCGGCGCAGCCGCGCTTGCGCCGCTGCACGCACCCATAGCAGCAACTCGGCATCCGGCACCCGCGTCAGGTCACCCTCCAGCTGACCTAGCGCGACCTGCAGCCGATCGAAATCTCCGCTGAAGTAGTACTGAAACGCCAGCGCCACCCTCGCACCGAGTTCAGCCCGAACGTCCCCCGCACTGGCCGCCTGTTGCAGCAAAGTCTGCGCCTGCTGCACCCCCGCCGTTGGATTATCGCGCATGCGGTCAATGGCTTCTGCCATGCAAGACCGCCAACGCGTCAGCTCCACCTCTTCCCCCATACCGACTCCATCCAGTCAGTTCAGATTGATTATATGCCGTGAATGGTGGCTTTGCTGGCAAGCGGGGAACCCATGACAAGGGAATGCGTCTGAGCCACATCGTTTGTGGAGAAACCGTCATGTACCCACGCTGCCTGGCAGCGCTTTGCGCATTGCTGCTCTGCCTCCCGCTCGCCGCAGCGCCGCTGCAAGCCGACCGGGTGGTGGTGGACAAATCTGCCCGGCAACTGACCCTCTATCGGCAGGGAAAAATCCTGTTGCAGCTACCCATGGTGCTGGGCGGCGTTCCCCGTGGCCACAAGCAGCAGCAGGGTGACCGGCGAACGCCGGAAGGGCGCTATCTGCTGGACTGGAAAAACCCGGACAGCCGCTACTTCCGTTCCATCCGCATCAGCTACCCCAATGCGGAGGACCGAGCGCGGGCAGCGTCTCGTGGCGTGAATCCCGGTGGCGACATTTTCATCCACGGGCAGCCTAACCAGAGCCGCTGGCCGGAAAGTGTGCTGCAGGAAGTCGATTGGACCGATGGCTGCATCGCACTACGCAATGCAGACATGCAAGCGGTGTGGGATCGGATCACCGTGCCGGTGAGTATCGAGATCCGCCCGTAGCCAAGGGGCAAGATCAGGCGGCGACCGCCAGAGCAGGTACACTGCGCCCGGCACTGAGCGCCTGCTTGCAGCGGCGCATCAAGGCCTTGTCCCCTTTGGCCTTCAGCCAGTCGCGGATGGCAGACAAATGCTGCTTGGCCAGCTTGCGCTCACCCAGCGCCAGCAAGGCCAGTGCATAATGCGCCCGCATGTCCAGCAGCAGCCCGCACATGGGGGGCGAATCCAGCTGGCGACAGGCCTGCTGCATGGCCAGCTCCAGGTGCGGCAACGCCAGCCTCGGATGCCCTGTATTGAGGGCAATCAGACCTCGGCTGTAATGCAGGCACAGGCTGGCCATGCCTTCCAGCCGGGATTCATCCACCTCGTCCAGCAACTTGCGCGCCGCCTGCGGGTTCTGTCCCCAGCGGACCTGCACCAGTGCCAGATCCAGCCGGCTGTGCGATGTGGGTGCCAGAATATGGGCCTCATGCAGGCGCAGCAACATGCCGCGGTAGTCGCCCGCAGCATGATGAATGGTCGCCACCCGCGCCAGATAACGGGCCGGGCCCAGCGCTGCATCGCGGGCATAGTGGTCGATCTGGTCCAGCGCCTGTTGCAGTCGCCCCTGCCCGGCTTCCGCCATGGCCAGCCGGAAATCCAGCTCCTGCCGGGGCAATGGGGTACTCAGCCAGCCGCGCGGCAGGCGCATCAGCCGTCGCAGCCAGCGACCCGATGCGCTCCAGTCGCCCCACTCCGCCGAGAACAAGGCCAGACGATACAGCGCCTCTGGCAAGGACGACCACAGAAACCACACGGCGTAGCCCAGCAAGGCGATGGCGGGTACGCCATGCGCCCAATCCAGTGGATGGCGAAACAGCAAAGCCAGCAGCAACCACCCTGCCAGCGGCCCCCACCAGGCCACCTGCCGCAGGCTTACACGGCCCAGCTGCATCCACAGACCGGAGGCGGGGTGCAAGCGGGCCTCTTCGGTAGCGGTCAGGTTAAACTGCGGGCGGCTGAAACGCTCGTGCACCACAGGGGCCGTATCGGTGGACTCATGCAGCTCAATCTCCAGATAACCACGCTGTGCCAGCGTCGCCCGTGCCGCCGCATCGTCACTGGCGGTCACTTGACCGCTCAATGCACGCCCTTCCGGCGTCCGCGCCCGATAGGTGAAATGAAACACCGCCCGTACCCACCCCATGATGAATGTCGAGAGCATGCGCGGGCCGGGCCAGGCTGGTCAAGCCACGGCGGCGTGGACGGCAGCACGGGCCGGATGAGCGGTGCAACATGGCGATTCTCGCCGGGCAGGACAGCTACAGGTCCAGCTGCAATGCCGTGCCTGTGGCCCAGGACACGCAAGGGCACATGCCTTTGGCGCGTTGCGCCGGGGTCAGGCACACGTCGCGGTGGTCAACCTCGCCGCCGGTCACTTCGGCGTAGCAGGCACCACATTCGCCCCGCAGGCATTCATACGATGTCCAGGCTCCCGCCCGTTGTGCCACTTCCAGCAGCGTCTCTCCCGGTTGTGCCAGCACCGTGACGCCGGTACGGGTCAAGGTCAGCGCTACGGGCTGGTCCTGCGGGCGACGTACCGCACCGAAGCTTTCCATATGCAACGCGGCAGCAGGCAAGCCCAGTTGCGCGGCTCGGGCCTTCACCGCCTCCAGCATGCGGTGGGGGCCGCATACATAAAAGGCGCTCCCAGCGGGCGCTTGCTGTAGCAGCGACTCCAAATCCAGCCGTTCACCGTGTGCTTTGACATAGGTGTGCCGATGCGGCCCCAGCTGATCCGGCAACAGCAATCGGTCGACAGACTGTACGGCGTAATGCACCTCAAACGAGCGTCCGGCCTGGCTGAGCGCATCCACCATGCCGAAGAACGGCGTCACCCCGATGCCGCCCGCCAGCAAGACGGTATGGGGCGCATCCGGTTGCAAGGGGAAGGCGTTGTAGGGGCCGCTGGCAGTGACCTCATCGCCCACCTGCAGTTGCGTGTGTATCCAGTCCGAGCCGCCCCGGCCCGGCTGGGCACGCTGGACACAAATCTGGTAGTGCTCGCGTGTTGTCGGCAAGGAAGTCAGGCTGTAGCGGCGCTCGCCAACCGGCGAGTGCAGGGTCAGGTGTGCCCCGGCGGTAAAGCCGGGCAAGGGGCTGGCATCCGCAGCCACCAGGGTCAGCTGCACCACATCGGTGGCGAGTAGGGTTTTACGCTGTACGATGAGTTTCATGATCAAGGATTAAACGGTGAGTAATCAACAAAGTCCCAGTTAACGCGGCTATCCAGCGGGGCAATGCGCCACTGCTCGGGCTGCACCCGCCACCAGCGATTGGTGCCCCCGGTGGCCTGCTCGGTACCCGGCACCGCCAGCTCGATCGCGGCGGGGCCGCTCAACAGCAGTTGCTGGTGACGGCTAAAATTGAGCAAGCACAAGCCCGCCTGCGGATACACCTGGATATTGCCCAGGGTGCCAAACATGGCATTGCCGGCGTAGTCCGGTATGCGCAAGGTGTCCCCCTCGCGCAGCACAAAGCCTGCCGGGCCACCCCGATGCGAGCAGTCCAGCCCATGCGCCGGGTGGACACTGGCCACAAACAGCGTATCCGTTTCCGCCAGCCACGCATCCAGGGTGTCCGGCACGCCCTGCCCTGTCATGACATCAGACGTTGGCGCAGGCGCGGCCTCGCCCCATTGAGGAATACGGCGCTGGATGTACTTCGGGCAATTGGGGTAGGCCTGCTCTACCGCCACCCGCAACAGCGGTCCCTCCTGCTGACTGACCCGTCCATTCGCCCGCAAGCGGCGACGGCTGCTGAGCTCAATGAACAGCAGGCCAAGCGCTTGCCCCAGCTGCAGGTCTACGGCCGCATCATCCGGTAAACGGAGCTCGACTTCGTCGCCCCCTGATGAAACCTGGGCAAAGCCTGCCTGCCCCTCCAGCCAGCGCACCCAAGGCTTCCCGGCGGGGTCTTGCCAGGCCAGCGCAAACCCCGTTTGCAATGCGACGAAGGGCCGCGCCAGCACCGGTACCAGCCGGGTGATGGCGTGGCCATTCAGCAACGCCTTGTGTCGCTCGCCGGTGGCTTCCTGGATGGCCACTTCACCTTCATGAAACAGATCGTCCATGCGGATTCTCCGGTCAGGCAGCCCGTTGCCGGGCTGCCAGCATGATCAGAACGTCAACAGGCGGTAACCATCGTCCAGATACTTGGACAGGTCGATGATGCCGGAGGTACCCGGGATGGCCTTTTCACGGATCAGCTGGGCACCGGCTTCCGTCGCTTCCTCAGTGGCGCCGAATACATCAGCACAACCACCGCAGACCCCGACCACGCTGGGCTGGATGGCCTTGTACAGGGTATTGGCCGGATGCTCGGGCTTGATTAGCTCGCTGGCCCAGCGCACGCCTGCGCCCTGAAAGATCACCGCGACGGTTTGCTTCTTTTCCTGCAACTCGTAGGCGACGAACAGCGCGTTGAACAAGCGGCCCAGCGCTTCTTCCGAACCCGATTTGGCATCTGCAAAAATCACAATGGCGGTCTTGGACATGTTGAACTCCTGAGGGTGTTGATATGGTTAAAATTTATTACCGATCGTTCGGTAAATAAATGCTACAGATAAACTCGTCGACATGTCAATAGATATTTTACTGATCGTTCGGTATACTATCTGAACTGTAACCATGCCAATGAGTACACCGTGGGAAGAAAAAGCACCGTGCAGGATGCTGACCTGCTCCAGCGCATCTGTGATGCCTTTCGCGCCGCAGGCTATGAAGGCGCTACGCTCGCCACCCTGTCACTGGCCACCGGCCTGCAGAAGGCCAGCCTTTACCACCGTTTTCCGGGTGGCAAAGAACAAATGGCCGCCGAAGTACTGAACATGACCGGAGAATGGCTGGGCAAGGAAGTGCTGCAGCCGCTACAAGGCAGTGGTACGCCACGCGCCCGGCTGGAGGGCATGGTGGCCCGGCTGGACCAGTTCTATGAAGGTGGCCGCAAGGCGTGCCTGCTGAACCTGATGTCGCTGGGCCAGCCGTGTGGAGGCCCGTTTGATGCCACCATCCACAGCCTGATGACCGCCTGGGTGGATGCCCTCTCCCGGCTGCTGATCGAGACCGGGATTGAGCCCGACCTCGCCCGAGGTCGCGCCGAGCAGGCCTTGATCAGCCTGCAGGGCAGCCTGATTGTGTCACGCGGCATGGGCACGCAGCGGCCGTTTCAGGACTTTCTGGCCAATCTGCCGGATACCATGCTCGGCACGCCTTAACCCCCGTCACGCAGACTAACGGGGCGGTACAGCTTGCGCCAGGCGGCGGGGGTGATGCCGAGGTGGCGCTGGAAGTGCTGTCGCAGCGAGAGCGCCGTCGCAAAACCCACTGCCTGGGCCACCCGTTCCACCGGCCAGTCACCGCCTTCGAGCAACTGGCAAGCGACACGCACCCGCTCTTGCGCCAGCCATTGCTGCACGGTCTGGCCGGTGGCGTCGACAAAGCGGCGCTGGAAGGTGCGGCGGCTCATCAGGGCACGCGCTGCCAGTTGATCCACCTCCAGCGGGTGGTCCAGCCGTTCGCGCGCCCAGTCCAGCGTAGCGGCAATGCGCTCGTCGCCAGCCCGAACCGGCACCGGCTGCTCGATATACTGCGCCTGCCCGCCTTGCCGCTGCGGTGGCATCACCAGCCGCCGTGCCACCCGGTTGGCCGCCTGTACGCCTTGCTGCTGCCGCAGCAGGTGCAGGCAGCCGTCGATGGCGGCCACCGTTCCGGCGGAGGTCATTACCGCGCCGTCATCCAGATACAGCACATCGGCGTGCACCCGCGCCTGCGGGAAGCGCCCGGCCAGCTGCGCGCACCAGCCCCAGTGGGTGGTGACATCGCGACCGTCCAGCAAACCGGCATCGCCCAGCACAAACGCCCCCAGGCATAGCCCCACCATGCGCGCGCCCCGCTGCGCGGCCTGCTGCAGGGCATCAACCAGCACCGGGCTGGCGGGTATTGCCGGATCCCCCCAGGACGGGATGATGATCAGGTCGGCCTCCGCCAGCACCGCAAGATCATGCGCGACCTGCACCGGCAGGCCATTGGCGGTGGGCAGCAGGCCCGGCTGCTCGGCGCAGACCTGATAGTGCAAGCGGGGCAAGCCAAGTCGGCTCCAGTCCTCGCCAAACAGCAGGTCCGGCACCGAGAGGTGGAACAGGCTGATGCCGGGAAAGGCCAGTACGGCGACACGGGGTTGGATGGGCGACATGGGGCAGCACCAGGCCAATGCGGTTGGCACAATCATAATCATTTATGTCATTCATGCCAATGTTGGCGATGCGCCCTGCCCGGCACAATGCCGACATGCCTGCACGACAGGTGTCTATTTCAAGGAGAACCGCATGTCCCGCCGCGCCCTGTTGGTCATCGACGTCCAGAACGACTATATCGACGGCCCTTTTCGCATCACGTACCCCGCCGTCAATGATTCGCTGCCGAAGATCGCCGCCGCGATGGATGCCGCCACCGCGCACGGTATCCCGGTGGTGGTGGTGCAGCACAGCAGCAGTGCCGACTCACCGATTTTCCGGCCTGGTAGCCATGGCTGGGAGAACCACCCGACGGTGGCGTCACGCCCCGCCCAGTTGCAGATCGAGAAGAAGCTGGCTAGCGCGCTGGCCGGTACCGGACTGGATGACTGGCTGCGGGAACGCGAGATCGACACGCTGACCCTGGTCGGCTACATGACGCACAACTGCATCGACAGCACCGCCCGTGACGCGGCCCACCGTGGCTATCAGGTAGAAGTGCTGAGCGATGCCACCGGCTCGCTGCCCTACGCGCATGAGCGGGGTCAGGCCGATGGCCAGACCCTGCACCAGACCACGCTGACCGTGCTGCACACCGCTTTTGCGCTGGTGTTGCCACAGGCCGAGTGGCAAGCGGCGCTGGAAGGTGCGCCGCTGCCGGCCCGCAGCAATGTGTTCAGCGCCAACCAAGCGGCGCTGGCGCTACAGCTGGCCTGAGAACCTGTTTATAGCCTGCTGCGCGACGGCGATACGGCGTTGAAAACCACTTCGGAATGCTCATTTACACCCAGTAAACTCCGCTTCCTCAGTCGTTTTCGCCTTGTCTCACCCTCGCTCGCGAGACCATAAGCAGGTTCTGAGGCTCAAGATCAGAAGGTGTAAGCCGCACCAAAGAAGGCGCTGACACTGCGGGATTTCTGGGTGATCGGACTGCGCGCTGCATCACCGCGCAGCTTCGATACCCCGACCCGCCCCAGCAGGGACCAGTGCTTGTCCAGCTGGTGCTTGCCTTCGATGAACAGCTCTACGTCACGCAACCCGCCCTTGGCCTCAAAGCTGCGCAAGCCGGACTGGCTGGCCTGCCGGGCATTCACGCCAAAGAAGGTTTCGGCGTAAGCCTTGTTCATGTGGGTGGCCGACAGCCCCACGCTGACTTCGGTCTGCTGAGTCTGCACCACGGCGTAGCTGCCTTCGATGCTGGTGAGCATGCCGCCCTTGCGCCCGGTTTGCCCTGGCAAATCATCCTTGCCCATGCGGCGGCTCAGCGACACCCCCAGCTTCCAGCGGTCTTTTTCCCATTCGGCGCCCAGATTGAAAGTGGCACGCGCCTTGATGTCCCCCAGTCCTTTGAGGCGGTTATCGTCCTTTTCTTTGCGTTCGTCCCCGGCGGCGATCGACGCATATGCACTCCAATGTTCACTCACCGGGTACTGCACGCCCAGCCCGCGCATGCTGTCCAGAAAGAACATGTCCCGGTACGTCACATTGACGATCGGCATCAAGCCCGTTTCGCGCTTGCTGGCGCCCGGATACTTGGGCCCACTCACCACGCCCGCTCCCAGGGTGACCGACCAGTTGCTGTCCTTGTTATCCGGGGCGGTTGCCTCCTCGGCACGCACCTGCGCCCCGGCTGCCAGCACCATCATCCCGACCCACCATCCCAGCTGTTTCATGACTTCACTCCTGCGGTTGCACAAGCCGCACGGGGCGGCGACCGGTGCACTGTAAAGTCGGCGACCCTCAGGCACGCCAAAGGTAGGGCCACTGAAACCTAATACTGGCCGAAGTCCAATGCGGGTGCGGTTTACAGCGGTATACTGGCTTCAATGCGGAGAAACACACGGCATGAAAAACGGGGGCACCTGGCCCCCGTTGTTCATGCAACCCGGTGACACCGGGTGTGATCTGCAACGCTTACGCGCCGCCGTAGCGGTTGTAGGTGTCCAGATAGGGTTTGGCATCAATCTCGCGGATATTGGTCACCCGCAAGCCTTGCCACAGGGCTTTCTGCTCCGGGTTGGACATCATGGCCAGCAGTGCCTGGCGCAGTTGTGCCAGCTTTTCCGGCCCCAGCTGCTTGCTGCCCAGAATCACCCACGGCGGCAAGGCCTCGCTCTCCAGCACCGGCACCATGGCCGCGTTGCCCTTCATCTTGGCAAACACCGAGGCATCGCTCTTCACCGCGGCCAGATCGGCCATCTTGTTTTCCAGCGCGAACGGCATGGTGCCTTGCTGGCGCACCGAGTACACCGTGACCTCGTCCAGATTCACGCGTTGCGCCTTGAGCATGCTGGTGGCCACCTGATAGGTTTCACCACCGGTAATCGGCAAGGCCAGCTTCAGGCCGCGCAGGCCGGCCGGGGTCTTCAGCCGTTCACGCATGGTCGGGCTGCCCATCAACACCACCTTGCGCGGTGCCGGGCCATTGTCCAGTGCCACCAGCGGGGTGTAATCCAGCTTCTGGATCGCCCAGCCTGCCACCGTGCCCGGGCGTACCAGCACCACCTGATAGCGCTTGAAGCTTTCTGCATCAAACTGCCGATACGGCGACAAGCCATTTGCATTGACAGGCTGCTTCAGCACCTCGCTGAGCGCGGCGGCCAGCGGCTGATACTTGTTGCTGCTGTAATCGGCTTCCCCGCTGCTGCCGGAGCCTTCCTGAATACCGAAGGTCAGCGCCTGTGCGGGCATCGCCAGCCATGCCAGCCCGGCCACCACGCCGGAAACCAGGGAACGCCACCGTTTGATCTGCTGCATATCCATCACCTAACTTAGTACACACAAATGAATGTGCTAATAATTTTTAACCGATTTGTAACAATCGAAACAAAATGACTAAATAGTCATGTCAATGTTTTATGACAATGAATCAGACAAAAAAACAAGCCCAAACGGGCTCAAACATCCAGACTGCCAGAGGGAGAATACGGTCAACCACGCACACAGCGCAGAAAACAGACAGGCTGCCAAACAGCCTCATTCGACACAGCAGGGGATGTGGTGCCGGTAATAGGAGTCGAACCTACGACCTTCGCATTACGAATGCGCTGCTCTACCAACTGAGCTATACCGGCGTCCACGATTGGCGGGTCTGCCAATCAGAGGGCGCGATTCTAGCAGCATTTGGCCGTTTGGGGAAGCCCGCAGCGACTTCCCCACCCTGCCCTCACACCATCAGGGCTTGATGGCGCTGCTGACCAGGCGCACGCCAAGCGCCATCATCACGGCACCCGCAGCCCGATCCAGCGCCGTCTTGAAGCGCAGATAGGTGCGGCGCGGGGCCGGAGCCGACAGCAGCAAGGCCACCGTGGCATACCAGCCAACTTCAATCATCCAGCCCCCCAGCAGCACCAGCAAGGCGAGCAGCAGGGACACCTTCCCGGGCAGGAAGGTGGCGAACACACTGGCGTAAACGATGGCGGTTTTGGGGTTGCTGATCTGGGTCGTAAACGCCATCCAGAAGGAACGGGATGCCGAGTGGGCCTGCAGGGCACCACCCCCAGCATCCGCCAGTGCGGCAGAAGCACCGTGAAAGATACGGTAGCCCAGATAACACAGATACAAGCCACCGACCACTTTCAGCACCAGATAGAGCAGCGGCACCGCCAGCAACACCATCGTCAAACCCAGCATGGCCGCAGAGGACATGAGCAGCCCGCCCAAGCCCATCCCGAAGGCGGCGGCCAGGCCATTACCGCGTGATACGGAGACAGACTCGCGTGCCACCATCACAAAGCTGGGGCCGGGGCTGACGGCGCCAATCGCCAAAGCAGCCAGAATACCCGCCAATACGTACAGGTCTTGCATCATGGAGACACTCCAGTCGGTCGAGGAAAGGATGCCGCATCGTGCACGCCATCCCGCCCCGTCGACAAGGGCCGATACGGACAGATTCACGGACCGCCGATCAACGGTCAAAGGGCACGCCCCGCTCCGCGTAGCGGACCACCATCCCGCGGGCTACATAGCCGCCTGACGACAGGCCCACCGCCACACTGCGCGCCGGCAAATCTGTGGCAATCTGCTGAGCGATGGCTGGGGTGAACTCACCGCCCGTCAAGGCGGCATGCACGCACGGTCATGCGCGGGATCAGAGGCCCGCCCCTTCATTGACGCAGCGCAAGCCCTGAACGGGAATGGACTCAAACCGGCCTGTGGTCAGGTTAGCCCGGTACGCCACACGCACCCGCGTGTACCACTCTTTGCTGGTGGCCTGAACCACTGCAACGGTAGTCTCCGCGACCTGGCCATCCCGCTGGCAAGGTACGATCACCACCTGATAGCCCTTGGGCGCGGGTGGAGAGGCCATCTGGTCGCTGACTTGCCATTGGGGCTTGTCGGCCTGGGGGCCCGCCACGGCCCGCCCTATGTACAACCAACGCTGATTGCCCTTCCACAAGGTGCCCAGGCTGAATGCGCACACTTGTTCGACGCCCAGACTGCTGGCAATGCACATGCCACCATCCTTACGCCAGCCAGCTGGCAGCGGTGGAATGGTGGTCCCGATCAACTCGCGGCTGTCTCCCGCGCTCAGCACGGGCGAGGACAACAGCAGCGCCAGCAGGGCAAGTGCGCCGATACGTGGCATGGGCTTCATTTGATGGTTTTATCCTTCAGCGGGTTCTTGTCATAGAAGGGCTTGCCCGCCAGACACTTCTTCAGCTCCTCGCGAGCCTTGATCGCGGAATGCCACTCGATATCCCCCAGGGTTTTGCCTTCGTACTCCAGATGAAAGCTGAGCTTGTCATCCATACCCGCCATGGCCGCGTCAATACTGGGCACGGCAAAGGTGATCACCGGCGTCTCGCCTATTTGCTGGCTAAAGGCATTCAGGGTGGCGGGCGCTTCATCACCCTGCTTCAAGGTCACCCGGATCTTGCCGGAGGCAGAATAAGGAAACGGCGCGCTGGCATCCAGCGAGGCAAACATCATCAGTGCGCCTTTGTAGTTCCCGCCCGGCCCCATGATGGAGACCTGCAATTGCTCCCGCGAGAACATGGCGGTGCAATACTCGCCCTTGGCGGCGTTGGACTTGCCTTGAAAGTACTGCCAGTACCCTTCCTTGTACAGCCTGCCGTACTTGGATTTCGCAAAATCCTGCTTGCCCTTCTCCACCGCCTGCTTCGCGTTCAGCTCCTTCTTGCTGCCATCCATCACGCTGGCCAGCACGTCAAAGCTCTCCTCGCCAGCGGCAAAGGCCGTACCCTTGCACAGCAGCAACATCACGATCGCCATCTTTTTCATATGCATCCTATGCGTCCCTCATCCCTTTAGCGCGTTGCCTGAGCGGCAAGGTCCTGGCACATCCGCTTGCCACCTTCTGCGCCTACGTTTCCTTCTTCATCCGCCCGCACCAGAATATCCGCCACGCGCCACTCACCGTCCTCACCCTGCCGGGTGGTGAACTCCACAAAGCAAGAGGCATAGCCCCCCATGCTGGAGGAGATCGGCTGGCCGTATACGTTGTAGGACGTCGAGCCGGGTTGCTCCCACCACTTGGTGTAGCGCAAGTACCGGCTGCCGCCCGCCTGATCAAACTCCGGGTTACCCATCGTCGCCACCACTTCGCCCTCGCTCCGCCCCTTCCACAGGGTCAGCAAGTTGGCTTCAATCTGCGGGCGCTTTTTACCATCCGCACTCACCCCCGCATCTGCCCGGCTCGCCATCGCAGCCTGACTTTTCTTGATGCCCTCCAGCAGGTTCTTGCGGGCGGCGTCGATTTCAGGCTGAGCCTGCTTGCGTATGGCCTCCAGCTTTTTGATGGCGGCTTCCTTTTCGGCCTTGGTCAGCCGCCGCGCCCATTTACCACTGGGGTCCGGGCGTTCACCGGCAAAATACCGCTCCCACCACAGGAATTGCCAGGCAAAATCCAGAAATTCGGAAGGCAGCACCTGCCCGATCAACATCGTATCGGCAGGCAGGCCAAGCTGGCTGAGCTGCTTGCCAAAGCCCTCAAAGTCGAAATCGTTACCCCGGATCGCCGTATGCAGGGCCCTGTCGACCTCAATATGATTACAGGCGATGGCACCCGCCTTGGAGAGCATGGGCGTACTGGCGGTTTTCCAGTCGCTGACGGCAATCGGCTCCGACTGCAAATCGGACCGGCGCAGCTTGTAGCTGCCCGGCCCAATGCGGAACCTGACCGCATCCCCGGCCCTGACCTTCTTGTTGCTCGCCACCAGCGTCAGCCTGGCCATGTCCATCGAAAAAGCCGAGGGGCATTCAAACTGCAGCTTCATGTGCACGAACTCGGGCTTGCCCGGATTCTCGTAAACGGCCGTGGTGTCGATCTCCAGAATCTCAGAAGGCCCCAGCACCTGAGTAGGCGGAGTACGATTGCTGATGGTCCGGATGTCAGCAAAATACGCCTCACGATCCCCCTCTTCACCCTGATAGTGCAGGATAAGCCCAAACCCGAATGTCTCTACGGGCAGCACGGTGGCCGCCGCCACTGCAAGCAACAAACGACGAACCTTCATGGTTTCCTTCCAGAACAGCAGGCGAACACGGGTCATCCCGGCCCATCGCGCCGCTCAACAAAGCGTGCTCAGGCGCACGGGCAAGCCATCAGGACGCACCGCGCCGGATGCTGGCACACGCGCACGGTATCAAAGGTAGCCACTGTAAAAGCCACCCACCGCCGCAGCAAGGGATGTGAAGCATGTTGAACAGGTGTGAGGGAGTCTTCCGGGGGGATTTAACCGGGGCAATGCGCTACGCCCCTTCATGTGGCCGGACATTACGCAAACCAGCAGCCAGAGCAGCAGCTACGTTGCCAACTTTCGCAACAACGTCTGGTGAAGTACGTTGTCGGGGGAATCGATGCGCATCGCATCAAGATCACCAAGGCGTTTATTCGCCATCACCTTTTGTAGGCGCTTATGAGGTTATTCTCTAAAGCCACACACCAGCTGGACTCATACTGAACTCAGGGAGAGGTCACATCTCTTTATTCTTTGTGACCCTGACAAGCCCCTCTCCGACTCTCTTAAAACCTTCCTGAATGAAGAAAGTTTCCCCCACACACACCATATTGCTGTAATGCTCCCACCCTAAGATTTTGATATGGACTAAGGTCTTTGTCCCTGGGGTGGCCTTCCCTGTTTCTGGATATACATGAACCCCGCCAATCAGATGCTCTGAGCAAGCGAATCTATGCAAGGGGAAGTACCCACTCGCCACGCCATGCTGTGCAGCAGACTCTACTTCTCCGTAAAATTCAATCACGGCCTCAATATCATAGTCCGCACTCAAACACATGCTTGTCATCCAGGTTCAAATTGACCGGTCTCCTGAAGGCATTGAAGAGCCTCACAACGATATATGAAACCTCAATGCAAAGTACGCGGAATACTCACGGTGAAGCTGGCGATTTCGGCTTCGAAGTGGGTGCCGTCGTCGGCGAGCATCTGGTAGCTGCCGTGCATGGTGCCGACCGGGGTGGCCAGCGCGCAGCCGCTGTTGTATTCAAAGCTCTGGCCGGGGTCGAGGTGGGGTTGCTCGCCCACCACGCCTGCACCGCGCACTTCTTCCACCTTCATGTGGCCGTCTGTGATTACCCAGTGGCGGGAGATCAGCTTGGCGCCGACGCTGCCGACATTGCGGATGGTGATGTAGTAGGCGAAGAGGTAGCGGTCCTGCGCGGGGTCGGACTGGTCTTCCAGGTATTCCGGGCGGACTGTGACTTCGATGGCGTAGCTGGAATCGTCGGCCATGGACGGTTTCCTCGTGACGAAGCGGTCATTATGCCACAGCACCGCGGGACGGGATAAAATAGACTTCATCCTGTTGACCGTCTGCCGAGCACACCATGACCGACTTCCGCATCGCCCCCAGCATCCTCTCTGCCAACCTGGCCCGTCTGGGCGAGGAAGTGGTCAACGTGGTGGAGGCAGGCGCCGACCTGATCCACTTTGATGTGATGGATCATCACTATGTGCCGAACCTGACCTTCGGCCCGGTGGTGTGTGAGGCCATCCGCCCGCTGACCACGGCGCTGATCGACGTGCACCTGATGGTGAAGCCGGTGGATGCAATGATCCCGGCCTTTGCCAAAGCGGGGGCCAACATCATTACCTTTCACCCGGAGGCGAGCGAGCATATCGACCGCACGCTGGCGCTGATCCGCGATCACGGCTGTCAGGCCGGGCTGGTGTTCAACCCGGCCACCCCGCTGCACTATCTGGATCATGTGATGGACCGGCTGGACATGGTGCTGCTGATGAGCGTGAACCCCGGCTTTGGCGGGCAATCCTTCATTCCGGAAACGCTGAACAAGCTGCGGCAGGCGCGCGCCCGCATTGACCGCTGGCGCGAGCAGACCGGCCGCAATATCTGGCTGGAGATCGACGGCGGCGTGAAGATCGACAATATCGCCGAGATTGCCGCCGCCGGGGCCGATACCTTTGTGGCCGGGTCGGCCATCTATGGCACCAGCGATTACCGCGCCACCATTGCCGCCATGCGGGCCGAGCTGGCCAAGGTGGCGGCATGAAGCGCTTTATCATCACCGGCCACAGCAGCGGGCTGGGCGAGGCGCTGGCCCGCCGCCTGCTGGCCCCGGAGCATGAGGTGATTGGCCTCGCCCGGCGGCGCAATGCGGCGCTGGACGATGTCTCCCGTGCCGCGGCGCTACCCCTGCAGCAGCATGAGCTGGACCTGAGCGAGGTGAGCACGCTGGACGAGTGCTTTACCGACCTGCTGGCCGGGCTGGAGTGGGACGGCATCACCGATGTCTATCTGGTCAACAACGCCGGCACCGTACAGCCGATTGCCGTACCGGGCCGTCAGGACCCGGATGAGGTGGTGGCCGCGCTGCAGCTGAACCTGATCGCCCCGGTGCTGCTGAGCAATGCCCTGCTGCGCCATACCGAAGCGCTGCCGGTACAGCGCCACATCCTGCACATCTCGTCTGGCGCCGGGCGCAAGCCCTACTCCGGCTGGAGTGTCTACTGCGCAGGCAAAAGCGGGCTGGACCACTACACCCGCAGCGTGGGGCAGGACCAGCCCGCGCGGCTGCAGATGGCTTCGCTCGCCCCCGGCATCATCGACACTGACATGCAGCAACAGATTCGGGATAGCGACCCGGACGACTTTCCGCTGCGCCCGCAATTCCTGCACTACTACCACCACGGCGAGCTGAGCAGTGCCGACAGCGTGGCGGTGCGCATTGCCGATTTTCTGCTCTCCGGCAGCATGGGCTGTGGCGACATCCTCGACCTGCGGGACATGGAGCCATGATACGTGCCGTAGCCTTTGATCTGGACGGCACGCTGATCGACTCCCTGCAAGACCTCGCTGCGGCTGCCAACCAGATGCGCAGCCAGCTGGGCCTGCCCGCCCTGCCCGCCGAGCGGGTAGGCAGCTATGTGGGCGACGGTGCCGCCGTGCTGGTGGCCCGCACCCTACAGGACAACCCCGCAGCCCAGCCAGACGACAGCCCACGGCAAGCCACCGCCCGCGCTGCCTTTCACCAGGCCTATCTGGCGGGGCTCAGCCAGCACACCCGTTGCTACCCCGGCATCCGCGCGCTGCTGGACCACCTGCAGCAACAAGGCCACCCGCTGGCACTGGTCACCAACAAACCACTCGCCTTCACCACCCCGCTGCTGCACGTGCTGGATCTCCACTGCTACTTCACGCTGGTGCTGGGGGGCGACTCGCTGCCCGAGAAAAAGCCCTCTGCGCTGCCGCTGCTGCACGTCGCCCAAGCACTGGACTGCCCACCCGCCCAACTGCTGATGGTCGGCGACTCCCGCAACGACCTGCTGGCCGCCCGCGCCGCCAGCTGCCCCATGCTCTGGGTCGACTGGGGCTACGGCGACCCGGCAGACGCGGCAGAGGCCAGTGGCGTGGTGTCGACGGCGGAGGAGATTGGGGCGTGGGTGGCGGAGCGGGTTGGTTTGGCGTGATATAAGCTGAAACTCGCACCACAGAAAACCTTTCGGCATGTGGCTGCTGAGTTGCCCTCTGTCGTTTATCCAGCCCTTGAGAGACACTGATTTGCCTAACCCCAATCACAAGCGGCAGAAACGACTTACGCAGACCCTGACCCAGCTCGAGAAGCAGGACTGGGGGACGGCTCAGTCAGGCTCCAATCTGGCCGTCGCCTGCCATCAGCTACGCCACAAGCCAGTGGGGCAGATGACGGTGGAAGACCTGCGGATATTGATCGGGCAGGACATCGGGCTGCCTTACCTGATGCCGCTGGCGCTGGACATCCTCCAGCATGACCCAATGGCCAAAGGGCAGCACTACCCGGGCGACCTGCTGTGTGCGGCACTCCGTGCATCCTCAGCGTTTTACCATCACTATCCGGCTTATCGCTTCGCGGTACGCGATCTGGCAGCTCTGGCATGTCATGCGGTGCAATGGCTGGAGGAGTGGGAGCAATCCTCCACGCAAAAAGCGCTGAACGAGGCGCTCAGTGCGTTTGATGCCTCCGGCCAAGCGATATGAGGCGTTAACACAGGGGTGGTACCAGCAGTTCACTTGAGCCCCCCCCGGAAGACACCCTCACGCCTCCCCCTCCTTCTTCACATCACTTGCCGTTGCGATCCCCCTGCCGCTACAGTGCGCTATCTTCCTCCTGCTTCGGTGTACCACCATGCGTGTGACCTTCTGCCTGCTGTCCTTGACCAGCCTGTTGCTCAGTCCGTTTGTCCATGCCGGGGAGTGTGCGGCGGGTGGCAAGCTGCTGTTTCAATGCACCACCAGCAAGGGCAAGCAGATTTTGCTGTGCGATAGCGGCAAGACCATTGATTACAGCTTTGGCCCGCGTGGCAAGCCGGAGATTGTGGTGCGGGCCAAGCGTGATGAGGCGTCCACCACCCAGTGGCGAGGCATGGGCCGCTATATGAATTACTCGGTGGATGTGCCGAACCGTGATGTCAGCTACAGCGTATATTGGGGAGTGGATAGGCTGGACGAACAGCATCCGGTGGAGGCCGGGGTGTATGTCATGCAAGGGGAAACCGAGCTGGCCAATGTGAAGTGTGATGGCCGCAAGCCGATTGCGCAGCGCATGGAAGGGGTGGCGCTGCGGGAAGTGGAATGAGTACGTTCCCCCCTCGACTGGGGCGCAGGCTGACGCTGCTTGCGCTGGGCTTGCTGCTGCACGTGGGCAGTGTACTGGCTCATGCCTGGCTGACGTTTGCGGATGTGCTGGCTTCTGGCGAATCGAGCTGGCCTGATGATCCCGCACGGTCCGAAATCATGCTGGGTGGCGCGCTCTGTGCGCTGGTCACTGCGGTGATGTTTGCCCTGCTGCTCTGGCCTGCCCGGCGCTGGCTCTCGCCCAGCTTGGCGCGGTGGCTATTGCCGCCTGCCTATCTGCTGCTGTGGCTGCTCTCCGCCTATTGGGTAACGGATGCTTACGTGGTGTTGCTGGGCAATACCTGGCTGCCGGTTGAAGTGCTGGCACTGATACTCAGTACCGGCCATGCCACCCTGCCCGCACTGCTGATCAATGGCTTGCTGCTCTACCGCTGGCTGTCGCAGCCCAGGAGCGGGGGCCAGCGCGCGAGTGGCGTCCAGACCGGGTAACGCAGCCGCCCTACCGCTGCAGCTTGCGCCGCGCCACCTGAAACAAGCCAGCCAGTATGCACAAGTAGAGGCATTGCAGCGGGATATCCAGAAAGCGGTCGGCCAGCCATGTACCCCAAGGCGTCCAGGACAGCGCCAGTGGCGGGTAGAGCAGCAGCCCGATGGCCCGCTCCGGCATGGCGGAGGCCACCCCATAGCCCAGAGTATCCACTCCCAGCCGCAGCAACAGCGCCACCCCCAGCACCTGAATGGTGCGGGCAATCACGGTGAGCAGTCGGGCGTGTGCGTCTTCTTGAAGCGGCATAACGTTATCCTGGGGAAACCGGCCCATGGGGCCGGTGTACTGATATGTTGCAGTATCGCCCTTGCCACGCCCGGCAGCAAGCCGCTACGCTGGCAATCGCGGAACATGGATGGCTCGGCCACACTTTGATCATGAATGGACAGCATGCAATGACAGCAGTTCTGGCAGGAAAAGTAGCGGTGGTGATGGGCGGTACCTCCGGCATTGGCTTGGCCACCGCGCAGCGCTTGATCGCCGCTGGTGCGCAGGTGGTGATCACCGGGCGGGATGCTGCCAAGGGAGCACAAGCCCAGGCCGGGCTGGGGCCAATGGCCGCTTATTTGCCCTGCGATGTGTCGCAGGCGCAGTCTGTGACCGCCTGTTTTCAGACACTGGCGTCGCGCTATGGTCGACTGGATTGTGCGGTGAATGTGGCGGCCATTCCGTTCAACCCGGCCCTGCTGCACCACACATCAGATGCAGATGCCCGCGCCCTGCTGGCCAACGACGTGCTGGGCCCCTACCTGTGCATGAAGCAGGAAATTGCGCTGATGCTGGCAGGGGGCGGCGGCACCATTGTCAATGTATCTTCTATTAACGGCCTGTCTGGCGTGGCCTCTGCCGCGCTCTACAGCGCGGGGCGGCATGCGATTCTGGGGCTGACCCGCTCGGCAGCGCTGGAATACATCGGCCAGCAGATTCGCATCAACGCGGTCTGCCCCGGTGCGGTGGATACGCCGAGGCGGCAGCAACGGGTGGCGCACCTGTCGCCCGCCGCCCAGGCCGAGGCAGCAGCACAGACGGCGCAAGCCATCCCGATCGGGCGCGTGGCGGAGGCTGCCGAGGTGGCGGAGGCCATTTACTGGCTGTGTTCCCCTGCATCATCCTATGTGGTGGGGCAGGCACTGGCGGTAGATGGTGGCTTGTCCGCCTGATGTGGCGCAAGGAGGAGGCGACATGCCGCAATTTCTCTACCAAGTCCGCCCGACACGGCTGGCGATGCTGACCGAGGGGCCAACCGAGCAAGAGTCCGCCATTCTGGGACGACACTTTGCTTATCTGGAACAGCTGCTGGCGCAAGGCGTGCTGCTGATGGCCGGGCGCACCCTCACCGAAGATGCACGCACCTTTGGCATCGCCATTCTTGAAGCCGAGTCCGAAGCCGCTGCCCTGCGCTGGATGCAGGATGACCCTGCAGTAGCGGAGGGGGTGATGCGGGCGGAGCTGTTCCCCTATCGTGTAGCCCTGTGGGCTGATGCGGGGCCACCGCGCTGACAGGATGAAGTCGGCTGGTAATCCTCAAAAAAAGGCCGACCCCGAGAGGTCGGCCAACCATGAGGAGGACCTACTGCGAAATCAACACGTTAGAAGCTGTGCGACAGACCAATGAACAGGTCACGCGAGGCTTCGCTGTTGGTGTTGATCTTTTCACGCTTGTATTCGGCAAAGAAAGCCGTGCGCTTGGAGAGGTCATAGCTCATGCCCAGCCCCCACACGCGGTTGTTTCTGCCGTCCACATTGCTGTGGTTTTTGGTACGGATCACCAGGCCACGGAAGTGCAGGCGGCCCGTTTGATAGTCGGCATACAGGCCAAAGCTCTTCTGCTTGACGCTGCTGCCCGCCAGGCGGCCCAGGTTGTACTCGGCACCGATGGTGAAGTTGTCCACCGGGGTGATCTTGGCGGCGAGGTTGGTATTGCTGTTGCGGCCTGAGCTGGCGTTCTTCTGGGCGTTGTAGCCGAAATGCACGCCCCAGTTGCTGCCTGCATAGTTGGCGCTCATGGCCCAGGCATCGGTCGCCCGCGCGGTGGAGGTCTTGTCCTCACCTGCCGCCCAGCTCAGGGCGGCGGTGAAGCCCCCCATCGCCGGAAACTCATACTTCACTGCGCCCTTGTTGCTGCCGGAAGACACACTGTCGTAGTCCAGACCACGGTCGTACACATACCAGCCACCCTTGAAGTAACCGTCACCAAAGGCATTGATGCCCTTGCCGATCTTCAGCGCGCCAAAGTTACCGGCCAGCCCGACGAAGGTATCCCCTGAGGCCAGGGTACCAGCGCCGGAGGAGCCATCAATGCGCAGGTCGCTGTTCACCTGCCAGATGGCCTTCATGCCATTGCCCAGGTCTTCGCTGCCGCTGAAGTTGAGCTCGGAGCCGGCATCGTCGATCTTGTTCTGAGTAACACCACCCACAGCATGCTCAATGTGCAAGCCACCTTCTACCTTGCCGGAGATGGTGACATTGCCCGAGTCCGCCAAGGCACCCACCGATGCCAGGCTCATGATCACTGCACTGAGGTACGTATTCTTCATGCTCTCTCTACCCTTTTTCCATTTGTTGTTTGCGTGTTGTTTGACCCCTTTGAGGTCAGGGCCTATTGAACGCGCAAGGGCAGATGTAGCCAATTTGTTGCCAGACTATCGCAGATAAATCATTGAAATCAATGTATTAACTACACCACAGCAACAAAGCCGCCGTGCGGTGCAGCAAGGCATCACCACACCTGTAAGCATGACGAAAGATTGGTGTAACATTGACGTATGGTATTGCGTTGCTGCATGACAACATGCGCTGAACGCAATGAGATGTAGTCGACTGCACGGCAAGTGGTCACATTTTTTGGCAATACCTGTAACAAATGGGCCGCTTGCTGTAGTCAGCCCCCGGTCACTCCGCCAAAGGAAGCGGCAGGCATAACACTGGCAGCTGCCGGGCCTCACCCAACACCGGCCGCGCAACCCGGTGACTGAACCGGGCACCCAGCTTGCGGTAAAACGCCTCAGCATGAGGGTCCGACTCAATCCACAGCTGTGTCACCCCCCGTTGCTGCGCCCGCTGGCACAGGGCCTGCACCAGCCGATGCCCCAAGCCCCGCCCCTGCCAGTCCGGCTCTACCCAGCAATGCTCCAGCGACCATCCCTCTGCCTCAGGCGCAATCCCGCCGCATGCCCGTATTGCACCAGTCTCGTCCTCCAGCACGATATAGTGCCCCTGCTCCAGCATTTCCGCCGTAAAGGTCAGGCCTGCTGCCCATGCGGCCAACCAGGCAGGCGGATACCCCCAGGATGCCTTGGCCCGCATGGCCAGCGCACCCATTGCCTCCCTGTCTGCCAGTTCAGCGCGCCTCAAGGCAAGTGACATGTCCCCTCCGCATAACGGTCCAGAAAGGCTTATGCTAGGTCATGCATCGCCCCCTTTGCTACACTGACGGGCCAGCGACCGCCCCGTACCCGTCCCATACCCATGCTAAAACGATCCATTGTCATTGGGCTAAGCACCCTGCTGCTGGCCCAAACCTCGATCTCCGCCCCCTACCCGGCGCACGACCTTAGCGCGTTACTGCAAGCCCCCAAGGCGGGTCAGCCCGCCCACTTTGACCTTGCCCGCTTTGATGCCATCTTCTCGGACCTGTACCCCCACGCGCAGAACTACCCGCCCAGCTTTGACAGCCCCGAGGATCTGGCCCGTGCCAGACAGGAATACCAGCAGCTGAGCCAGATGCTGGATACCCTGCTGCAACACCCTGCCCGCGATTTACTGCAACGTAGCGCCCTGTTGCACAATATGGGGGCCATCATGGATGTGCCCGGCGCGGCACAACGCGCCCTGCAGCGTTACCCGCAGTGGATCGCCGCAGATGCAGCCAATCCGCTGGCGCACTACAGTTATGGCCGCTTTCTGGCCGACATCGGGCAAGCGGATCAAGCCCGGCCCGTACTGGAGAAGGCCAAAACACTGGGCAGCGAGCATGCCCCCTTCACCCTGGGGCTGGTCTACCAGCAACTGGGCAACACACCACAAGCGCTCACTAACTTAAAAGCCTGGCAAGCTCGTCACCCGAACGACAAGCAGGTAAAGCAGATCATCGACGCCATTGAGAAAGGCACCCTGACCTTTCACTTCAAGCCCAGCGCCTCAGCCACTACCCCCTAAGGCAACGCCAGGCGTAAACGTGTCAGCACCGGGTCTGCTCGTCCATGCGCATCCAGCGGCAAGAAGTGCTGTAATTGCCAGTGCTGGCTGCGCACTGCGGCCCGGGCCTGTGGCTGGCTCCACGGCGGGTACAGCCGGAAGGCCCGCTTGCCTTCCCGACCTGCGCCGGAGAGGATGCCGCGCGCCAGCAGGGTGACCTTGCTGAAAATGAAGTGCCCCTGCCGCCCACCTTCTGCAGCCAGCACGATGGCCACATCCAGCGGATCATGCTCAGCAAAAGGCGCAATCTCCGCCCCCGGATGCGGGCGTTGCCAAAGGGTGACGAACTGCCCGATTTTGGTCGGCGTGGTTTTGGCCACCCGGTAATGAATGGCGAGGCCATTCAGCCCAAAACGACATGCACCATACTCCTCCCCTTCGACCTCCGGCTGCAGCGGACTGCTCATTACAAAGCCGGCAGGTTCATAGACTTGCTGGAGAGCAGCTTCAAGGGCAACGCGGTGGTGGGGTAGCATGGATCATCCGGTTGGCTGTGGGCGCAGTCTAACAACAGACCGCTTAAGCGCCCATGATCCAGCAGGGTGATGACAAGAGGTGTCAGCAGAATGCCAACACTCACGCCGCAGACATATGCACCTTGGGCCATTCGCCCAGGCAGGCGGTCACTATCGTGATAAGCGGCTGATCGCGGTTGGAACAATTTTGCGGAGCACGACAATAATTGCGGAGCAAAGCAAAACGGCCTGCATCGCTGCAGGCCGCTTGTCGATTTGGAGGCGGGTACCGGAGTCGAACCGATCTCAACGGATTTGCAATCCTATTCGACATCCAACATTGCTGCACTATGCTATGAATTTTCAAGCACTGTAGCGGGATTCAGCCGGGTTGCTGATCCTTTGATGCTCATAGTCTGACTATAGCGTTGACACTATGTTGACACTGACAACGCGGGTTGCCCCGCGCTGTCAGCAGTTTGAACCTGCTTGAATTGCTGTGCCGTTCCTGATCCGCAGCTCAGTCTCGATTGCGGCTAAACGGCTTTCGATGCTGCGGAGCAAGCGTTCATCAATCGTGCTGCGATCAATGCTTGTTTCCGCTGCAGTGATGCGGCGCTCCAGCCTTAGAACGTACCACAGGACTGGCAGATAGCCCGCAATGAGCGTGAGCACGGTGGACAGGTTCACTGTCATTGTGCAGCGCCTTTCTCGCGCCGGAAGATAGCGGCGATCCCTGCCAGTGCCGACAGACCAGCCAGAATAGACCCAGTCTTGCTTCCCGCACCAAATACCTGGGCCGCAGTGGCTAGCGTGCCAGAAACCCCCGCCAGAGAGCTGGCTTCGGTGACGCGATCAGTAATCGTGCCGTTTGCATTGCTTTGCAGCTTCTTCATGACTTCCCCCTGTTGTGGTGATGCTTTGCTGACGTTAAACCTTGATTGCCGCCGTGTGGTCCAGACTCTGACCAATTGCCGCCCGCATGTGGCTGAGGTATCCAGCTGTCTCCCGGCTGGCTGGCCTTCCCGTACTCATGAAGATACGGCCACCCCTGTTGCCTCCGTTGTATCCCGCGATCAATTCCGCCCAGGTGGGTTGCCGTCCTACAATGGCCCGCAGCTGGCGCTGGCGCACTGCCAGCATGACAGCTGCCCCGCAGATTGCTTGCACCGGGTCATCAGGATTCACACGCAGCCCGGCTGACTTGCGAATCTCCACCAGTGAAATCGGCATCAACTGCATCAGCCCGCGCGCGCCTGCGGGGCTGGTTTTTCCGGTGTATTGCCCGGTTTCCGGGTTGTAACTGTTTTCCTTGACAGCGATGGCCACAAGGAAACCGTCAGGTGCGCCAAGCCACTGCTCATAGTGGCTGAACACCCCGGCCAGCTTTTTGGGATCAGCTCTCTTCATGGGTTGAATATCCTGCTTCCAGATTTAGGGGCTACGCGCTGCAGGTGGACCCATCCGCGCGTATGGTCCGGGTTTTCCAGCCACAGGCCGCACTCTGCCAAGGCCGATGTATGCAGACGGCACCACTGACCAAGCTTGCCAGTGGGGTCTGCAAGGTCAACCGCGTTGCCGGTGCGATGGTTCGAGTTTGGCGCGCCCCCGGCGCGAGCATTGACCGCTGCCGGACGCCAACCGCTAGTGACGCGGGTACCGATACCCGCTATTGCCAGCAGCTTATTCACCGCTACCACCAAGGCCCGTCCATTGCTGGCAATCACCTGGCTAAACTCTGCCGGGTATTGCTTATCACGGCCCATCAACCACTGTTCAAAGGTAATCACTTTCTTCCCCGGTATCAGTCGCCTGTCCTGTTCAAATCCATCGCTTGCGGGCGCAGGCTTCGATGGTTGCCTCTGCATCCACCACCACACCACAGCCACCCCAGCGACCAACAGCAAGCGCTTCATACATGGGTCCAACCGAACAGGCGGACCCCCAACCAATACAGGCGGGCGAAGGGGAACCTAGCTTCACGCAGCAGGCGATAGAAAATGCCGTCACACTGCGCGCGCGTGTAAGGAAAGTCGCGGTTCTTGATGAACTGGTACAGCGCGTCATGAACGCAGCTTGCGTAGTACGTGATTGGCTTGCCGGTGGCCGGGTCGGTCGCACCGTCCGGCGCACTCGAACAACCGTCCCACGAGTAGCCGGCACGCACAAAGATGGTCCCGCGCACGATGCGCAGCCATTCCCGGCCCCGCTCATCGCAAAAGACGAACACCCCCCCAGCATCCGGCGCACCCGCCCACTCAAAATCATGTGCCAGCGTGTAGCAGTAGTCTTCCGCCCTGGCGCTGACTGCTGGCTTGAATGCTTCATCAATGATGCGGTCCCGATCATTCATTGCTTAACCCCTCAAACCGGCCATCCGGCCTCAATGTTGTATGCCTGAACCGCTTCAGCAGTCGTCAATGCACCAATGGCTTGCTTATGCCCGCGCGCCGCGTTATGAATGGCTGCACCATGCGCGGCCAGTGCTGCATTCATCGCCAGCATGGCATCAGCATTCAGCGGCATTTCGGAGTTATCCGCACACGTCCAGCTGACAGCAAACGGCACCCCGGCAACTTTGGCGGCAATTGCTGCCTGTACTGCCACATTGATGCGCAGCACTGCATTACCGTGGCTGTCTATCCACTTCCCCGAGAACGGGAAGCCTGAGAGCTGCAGCGCGTCACGCTTTGCGTTGACTGCAGCGCATCGGTCATTCTTTACCCCAATCAGCGGATCATGCGCAGCCACCACAGCCAGCACTGCATCACGCTGTACAGGCGTGAGTGCTGACAATTCCAGCTCGCCCTGTGGCGACCATGTGAATGGCAGGCCCAACAAACCCGCTGCCTTTAACTCAGTCGCAAAATTGGAAGAAATCGGCTTCATGGGGCACCTATCCTGAAATTGAACCCGTACCAGAAACGGTCACGGTAACAGTTGCCGCATTGACTGCAATCAACGGCACAATGTAGTGGTACCCTTCACTAGCATCGAAATCTCCAGCAATTGACACAGGTTCCAACCAGCCAACCCCCATTGATGCTGCTTGCACTACATACATTGACGAAGCATTGTCCATACCTACCCCGCAATATGTGGTCGCCGACCCGCTGAAACTGTGCGTTACCTGCCCCACTAGCTGCTGCGATACAACCTCGCCAGCCCAATTCAGAAATTCATTGCGATCTGCGCTACTGGTCTCCACCAAAACAGTGCTCGCTGTACTCCTTGAAACCCCCGGCAAGCCCAACCGCTTGCGGCGACGGTTGAACCAACTAAGCACAAAGCGCTGCTGAAGTGAGTCAACCCACTGTCCCGATGCGTTCCCTCTAGCCATGCCAACCAGCGTGCGGGATGTATCACCTGTTTTGGTGTACACCCCATTGGTGTGCCTGGAGTAGCCTGTAGCGTTTATCTCTAGTGCCAACGTACCTGCGTTGTCATAGAGATATACGTAATAGGTAGTGTTTGCTGTCGGGGCGGTTGTCCATTCAATGCCGCTCGCAGGAATCGTG
The DNA here is from genome assembly GCF_041909055.1 of Leeia sp. Lineage (NCBI taxonomy): Bacteria > Pseudomonadati > Pseudomonadota > Betaproteobacteria > Neisseriales > Leeiaceae > Leeia > Leeia sp. The sequence goes on from NZ_JAYREC010000001.1 coordinate 155,953, forward strand.
CGGACCACACCATTGACAATGATGTTGTTTCCGTTAAACGGCAGAAGAATGATGCCGCCTGCCGACTTCTCTAATCGGCACTGCCCATGCGGACTACCCGCCAGCTGACTGGGCAATTGGCTGGCAGACACCTTGCCGCCTGCATCCAGTGTTGCTACGCCATTGGCCGCACCTTTTTCAGCTGCTGCCACGGCCCCCACATCCGCCGCCACCAGTGATAGCTGCGCCTTTGGCACCTTGCCGCTTGCATCCAGCGTCGCCACGCCACTGGCCGCGCCTTTTTCCGCTAAGGCCACTGCGCCAACGTCAGCCGCACTATGGACATGCGCGGATGGCGGAAAAGTAGATGGCTTGCTGGCGATGTTCCCCCACTCAACAGACACAGAAGCACCGGGTAGCTGACTGGCAGGCACTTTGCCGCTTGCATCCAGTGTTGCCACGCCATTGGCCGCGCCTTTCTCAGCTACAGCCACAGCCCCCACATCCGCCGCGACGTGCACATGTGCGGATGGCGGGAAAGTGACGGGCTTCCCCGTCACCTGTGACCATGAGAGGCTAATAGTTGGCAGTTGCGCTGCTGTCAGCTTGCCGCTTGCATCCAGCGTCGCTACGCCATTGCCTACTCCCAGCTCAGCCGTGGAAATGGCACCGACCTCTGCAGCAGTGTGCGAGTGCGGAAACAGGCCTGTCGGAATCGTCGGCAGGTAGCTTGCAGGCAGCTTGCCGCTTGCATCCAAAGGCGCAACGCCGCCCGGCGCACCCTTTTGCGCCGGATTGATCCCACCCCCGCCGCCCCCTGCCGCCTTGAGCATCAGACACCTTCCCCTTCCGTGATATACACATCACCCCCAAGAGGGCAGGTGATACTCATATGCGTTGCGCTGCCACGTCCAATCACCTGTGCGCTGCCTGGCAGTAACGGCATAGCGGTTTCGTCCACCGCCACGCCAGCACCACCCAGCTTGATAAACGCAATGTTTCCGCCTGCATTAGTCAGTAACAGGTGCGAGGCTTCACCCAGCGGTACACGTTTCAGCGTGTTGTTTGCCTGTACTTTCAGCGTACTTTCAGCTGGGCAGAATGCAGCAACCGCCGCCAGTAGCCCTGCACGGCCCCCTACGCTGGTTTGCTGCAACGGCCCTGCATCACCGTGCATGATTGCCCGTATCCATCGAATCAGCATTGCTATACCCACTCACGCAAGATGCGAACAGACGCAACCATAGCCACCGGCAACACGCTGCCGTCCACAGTCTCAGCCACCACCTCAATCAATCCATCTTTGGGCACTTCTATTTCCAGTGCGTCTGCCTGCATGACAGACCCCACGCCTTCAAACTGGACCACATCATTGACGCGCACCCGCAACTTCACCCCACGCGCAGCCTGGCTGGCCGGACTGTCATAGCGCTTTCCATCTTTGGTGATGGATACATGCATGTCTGCGGACTTGATAACAGCCCGCTCGTTTGGCTTCAGGTGCCATGACAGCGCCAGCTTGTCACCAGCCACGGCAGGCGCAGTCTCGCCTTCCAGTAACACCGATTGCCGTGGAGACTGGGTGGCAGCCGGGTTCATTTCTGAACCTTCACACCAATGAACGCCAGATTCAGGCGGTAGGACTCGGTGCCTTGGTTTTGCAGTTCAACCTGCAACGTGCCACCGGCTTGCACCAGCTGCGCAACCGGTAGCTTGCGATGGTTGTTTGCAGTGCCAAACAGCGCGGAGACATGCACCATGCCGTCCGAGAAATTCTTACCGGTGGACCCTTCGCTGATCTGGGCCACACAGTCAGGCACTACCAGCCCCGCATGCGTTGTTCCCGTCGCCCCGCTTACCACTGACGCGAACATGGACAACTCAGACAGCATGAAAATTGCCGATTGGTCCATGTTGATTGCGACAGTCGTTCTTGCACCTGGTGCGAGGTCTACCCGCTTGGTGAAGGTGAAATTTTCATGCTTGTTCATGCTCGCCCTTTGCGTGTTTCAAGTCTGGTCATGGCGGGCCAGATGGCCCGCCAGCGTGCTTACTGCTTAGGCCGCAGCATGTAGCCCTTGAGGCGGCAAATCACGCGGCCACCTTGACCAGACGGCAACGCCACCCGGTCCTTCCAGCTCAGGTCAACCTTGAAGTTGACACCGGGTACCAGCAGGTGCGGAATGCTGAGGCGGCACGGGTCACCAGCGGCGCGCGTCGCGTCAATGACAATTTTGGTGGCGGCTGCGTTTGCCGCTTCCAAGAACGTGGTCGGGGGGAATTCTTTCAGCGGGCCATTCTGCACAAAGACTTTCGCACCAATGGACAGCTCCAGCAGGCCCGACTGATAGAAGCTCGCTACATCATTGGCACGCGCCTTGAATGCGTCTTCGTCGGTTGCAGGCTTGCGGGCAATATCGACACCCGGAATGAAGTCCACCTCAATGCCTTCAATCAGGAAGCGTTGCGGCGCAGGCAACTGACCCGACATGACCATATTGCTGTCATGCTTGGTGCGCCCGTCCTGGGCATTGGTTTTCTGGAAGAAGGTCAGCAGTGCTTCACCCGTCGAGCTGTATGGCAGCGTGTCGAACAGGTCCAGCTCGGTGACTTCCGAATTTGCCAAATCCTGTTGATTGACGCCGAACATCCGGGCCAGACTCAGCATAGTGCGCTGCGCATGAACAATGGTTTTCATCGTGTTTATCCTTGTCTTTCAAATTGATCGCGTGTCCGCTACTGCTCAGCGGATTAAAGGGACGGCATCAGGTTGTGGCCGTAGAGGCCACCCATTCCTTCATCCACCCCGTTGATGTATTCCGTCTCGCCCATGCCGTCATCCCAGCCGTCAACGTCGCCCATGCCATCATCCCAGCCGTCAACGTCGCCAAGGGTCATCCCGGCCTTGGCACCCAGCGCCTTGATGGTTTCATGCAGCTGCACCGTCAGTGCGCCACGAGTGATAGCCACTGCGCTATCAGCCCCCATGAAGCGGTTAGCCAGATAACCGGCACCGACCGCCAAACCTGCCTTCACCAGCCCGCCCAAGGCACCCGATTTCATATTCGACGGCAGCGGCAGCTTTGCAGCCAGCGTGTTGACGGCGGTTGCACCCAGCGCACCCTTGAGCGCATCGGTGCTGATGGTCTTCACGTCGAAGCGACCCGAAGGATTGCGGCGCAGTCGACGCAGTGCGGCACGCGCCTTGTCGAGCGATTGATTGGCCTTCGACAGCGCCACACTACGGCGCTTGCCGCTCTTGCGCGCATGCGAAACGACATGCTTGGCTACTGCTGCAGTCGTCTTGCGCTTGGCCGGCCGCTTGGCCGGATTTACCAACATGAGTTGCCCCATGATTTACCCCTTATCGTTAATCCCGGTTTCACCGACCTTGTACCGCCCGCCCAGCACAAGTAACTGTTTACCGTCGGGTGAAACGCACAGCAGGGGACGGCAGTTCTCTTTGAATTCGTGGTAATACTCTTCGCGTTGTCCGTCGCGGACGGCGGCATATGAAACGCCGATCATTTCGCCCAGCGGCCACACCACATCAGGAATGACCGGCTTTTCCATCTTGCCGATGACCTCAGCTTGATGGCCGGTGAACGCGGTAAACGCCTTCGCTGCCTGGGCCACGCTGGAGCGTGGCACCGGGTTGCGGCGAGGGGCGCGCTTCGCCTTAGGCTTGGCCTGCAAGTCAGCCAATTTGCGTTTCAAGTCAGCCACTTCTGCCCGCAACGCCGCAGCAGTAGGGGCTTTCTTCTTCACTGTGGCACGCTTGCTTGCCCCGGTTTGCTTCGTCATGGTGTAACCTCAGTTCGCTTGGCGAGGGCGGTTGCTCAGCAGTGCATAGACCACCAGCGCGACCCCACCCCAAATTGCTACGGTTTTCAGGTTGCCAAACAGGCCCGAGCTTTCTCGCTCATCTGCCCTGTTTTGCTCCGCCTGCTCACCCCGCTCAATGACCTGGGTGGCTTGTTCGTGCGTCAGCCCCTTGTCCCGCAGCTTGTAGTACGATTCAACACGGGCGTTGAATGAACGCCCCTCTGCCAACCAGTCACGCATCAGATAGAGCGCCGCCAGCACCCCGACAGCAGCGATGCCCGCCACAACTGGAGCAACACCCAACTCACCCAAACCCACGGCATCAGCAATTGCACCCCGTGCTGCAGCCATCAAGTCAGCCGCTTTTTTGCCAGTCCCGCGCACAAAGTCTTTGATGGCTTCGGCCTGAGCCGCAGCCCACCGCGCTCCGTCTGCACCCCACTGCATGACCCGGAGCACCCACTTTTTGACAGTGCCCCCCTTGGCTTCCAGTCGCTGCCACTCAGCCCACAGCTTTGGATCACGCTTGGCCGCTGCCTTGTTCTTTTGCAGCCGTGCAAATTCAGCCTCAAACTGCTTGGCCGCTACCTTGGCCTCTGCAAGCTTCCGCTCAAAGAAACCCGGCCCCTCATTGAGCTTGTGCATTACCACCTTGCGCTGTGGCTTTGCGCTGGCGGCCAGCATCATGCCGCCCTCACTTGGCGACTTGGGCGGGTCATCAGATACAGGCCACCCAGCACCGCACCGCCAATCGCTAAGGCTTTCAGCCCGGAGGACAGGCCGCTGCCAATCGTCTTGCCAGCCGTTTCGATAAGCTCAGGCTCAGCATCGACCCGCACCTTCACTTGCGGAGCCACCATTTCAGGCGGGATCAGCTCTTTACCATTCATGGCAAGGTCTTTTTGCGCGCGCAGCAGGTCGCGCTGCTGCCGGTATGCCAGCAGTGCAGCGGCAACGTCCGGAATCTTGTCTTGCCAGCCCCCCCCCGAGCTAACCGGCTTTGCAGCGGTTGCTGTGCTGGCGGGCTTGACCACTCGCTTGACGGGACGCTTGACCTTGCGCTTTTTGACGGCATCCAGCCCGAACAGGGACTCATCATCAAAACCGGTCGCGTCATCAATGCCTACGGGCTCCCAGTTGCCGGAGCCGTCATCGTAGAAACCGTCATCGACGCTGCTTGTCATTTCTTGCAGCAAGCTCAGGTCAATTGCTCCCGGTTGCCACAGTTGATCCGTACTCCCACCCGAAACCGGGTAAGCAGTCGGCATCAAAGACGGATAGGGCACCGCTTGTTGAGGGTAGGCAGCAGGCATCAAAGACGGGTACGCCGATGGCATGGCTGATGCTGCCGGATAGTCCGGATAGCTCACCGGCAAGGTTTGGGCCGTCAACAGCGGGTAATCCTCCGCTGCAATCATCGGTGAGAACTGCCCCCCTGCAGCAGGTGCAGACCCGTAGTCATGCCCGTTTTCGTCACGCGGAGGGCGTGGGGAACCTGGACCACCCCACCCGGAACCGTCCGGCAATGCTTCACCAATGGCACGTACGGCACCCCATGCCGGACCACCAAACGTGCTGCCAATGACATCAACAATCTTTCCGAACGTGCTATCCCAAAACCCCCCATTGACAGCTATCTGCTTTGCCTGCTGCGGAGTCACTGCCCCGGCCTTAACTTGGTTTTGCAGTTGTTGCTGCTTACTTTGCTTGCTTGCTGCCTTGCCTTTTGTTCCAGCAGCGCGCCCGGACTTTTTCCCAGCAGCGCCACCCGCGCCCCCGGCACGGCCACCACGACCACCGGAGCTACCGCCACGGCCACCGGAGCTACCGCCACGACCACCTGAGCTACCGCCACGGCCACCGGAGCTACCACCACGACCACCGGAGCTACCGCCACGACCACCGGAGCTACCGCCACGACCACCGGAGCTACCGCCACGACCACCGGAGCCGCCGCCACGACCACCGGTGCCGCCACCGCCTTTACCACCACGGCCACCACCGCCGCCACCACCGCCCTTGCCACCACGGCCACCACGGTCGCCACCGCGACCGCCATTCTTCCCGGCCAGTTCGCCCAGCTCTTCCATCCCTGCCAATGCATCCGCCATGTACATAGCGCGTTCCCTCAGTTGTGAATCACCATCCGGCTTTTCACGCCGGGTGGATACCATCCCATGTCAACAGGCTCTGTGGTTTCCATCGGGCACCAGCGCGCGCCGATGCGGGCTTCTGTCAATACGTGGCTTAAGCGCCCTGGCTCAAACCCCACCGCAGCGAACCGGGTTTTATGCCCGATGGATTCCAACAAACACGCTAACAACGTCGCCTTATCGTCACAGTCGCCTTGTCCAAGCTGGAGCAATGCCAGTGGCGTGTGCAACGTCTCAACCCCCCGCACATCCCGTACATAGCGGATGCGATCCCGCACAAAACGGTGCAGCACCCGCGCCTCTTGCACATAGCCCTTATCAGGCAGGCTTGCCACCAGCCCGAGTGCCAGCTGCCTTACGCGGCTTTCCGTCTTGAACGACCGGACCAGATTCCGCATTGCCTTGAGCGTTTGCCTCACCCCCGGCTTTCCTTCCGGCAGTGCTGACAGGCTCGACGGTAGCGGTTGCGGTAGCTGCAGGTACATCGTCGTCTAATTCTTCCTCTGCATTGACCAATAACAGCACTTCAATTCGCAGGCTTTCCAACCATGCGCGATATTGCAGCGCTTCGGGCACCAATCGCCCGATTTCGTCAATCAATTCCCCATGCGTGAAAATTTCTATCATGCGGATAGGTAAATGCGGTAGTAAATTATTAGCCCACATTTGGACGCTTTCGCCATTTCTTGCCGCCTCAATAAGCACCTTGGCATATTGTTTGATTAGGGTCTGTTCGATAAAGTTAAACATAGTGCTTTCAGTTTCATTGGCTTGATGGATAACAGGAAGTGCCGTTTGCACTTGTGCAGGTGCATGCGTTTTTGCAACAGGGACAACCCGCTGCACAGGTTGCTGCTGTGCGAGCGCTGAACCGATAGCCGGTGCCAGACTGCGCACTGTCTCCAGCAGCAGCGACAAGCCATCCGCTTTTGCAGGCTTGGCGTCAGAATCCACAGACCTGGCAAACTCGATGCCCTGCTGAATCAGGCCTAGCGCATCAAGACCTTGTGTCTGAGCAGGGGAAGGCGGGGCGAACAGTTCACGCATGCGCGCCAGCCGCTCAATTGCACGGTCTTCGGCTTCCATCGGGTCAGGCGCAGGCTTTTGCTGCAATGCCTGGGTGACAATCTTGCCCAGCTCGGTAATCTGCTGCTGCATACCCTGCTGCAGGGTGGTGAGCAGTTGCGACACGTCCGGCTGATTGCGGACCTCAGGCATGCTGTGCTTGCGCGGTGGCTCAGCAATATTGACCTGCACTTGCTTGTGATAGCGACCACGCAGCATCACCCGCAGCGTGTACAGACCGCCGCCAAATTCACTTTGGAATTCATTCAGGTCGAAGCCTGCCGCTGCAATTTCCCTTACAAACTGAGGTTTAAGCTCACCCCGAGCATGTCGGTAAACCCGGACGCTGCCGCCCGACAGCGCCATTTCATCCAACCCATCCAGTACATCAAACGCGACATCATCAAATCCCTGCACTGACTGTTGATTCAATTCATCAGCGGTAAACATGTGATTTCCTTTGCTTGCATGTGAATAATCCCGGCAGAAATTCCGCTGGAATTGCGTAAGCAACTCCGCCAGTAATCCCGCCAGAAACCCAGCGTATTACAGCAGCAAAGGAAATGGAGATACAGAAATATATCGGGTCAATTACGAACGCAATTGACTAGAATTGAACGCTATTGAATAAATGGAACGGCACGCGGCTTTGCTGTTCGCCATGCTGAGTCATGCCACCCTTTGAGCCTGCCCACTTCTGGCAGTGCGTCAGGGTCAGCTTCATGGCTTGGCGGTATAGTCGGCTTTATCGGTTTCATCCACCGCACCCGAAGCTCACTCAACCTGGCCTTTCGCCCGCTGGTTTCTGCAGCCTCTTTTACCGCCGTTGCCACAGATTGCTTTGTCACCGTACAGTTATTGATACCAGTCCAAGGGGAAGCGGCGCTATCGCGCCGCTCGATAGCCTCACCAAGCTGCCGCTTGGCTTCGTCTATCATGTCCACATCGCCCAGTGTGGCTGCACGTCTCAACTTGGCACGCTGTCTCTCAACCCCTACCGCTTGCCGGTTGTACTCTGATATTTCCCGCGCAGCCGAAAACCCCGCCCGCAGCACGCGCGATACCCGCTTTGCACGACCACGCGGCATGATTTCCCAGCACCGCGTGCGGGTTTCCAGCGTGCGACCCTCACACTCAACGCCAATAGCCACCCAGCCACGCGGCTCACGGTAGCGGTTTGGCTGGTCTGACCATGCACGCGCCATGCGAGCCTGAAGGTCGCGCCGACCGATGAACGCACCCCCCAGCAACTTGACGAACTGCCACCACTCACCGGCTTGTGATGCCTGGCGCAAGGCTTCGGCACGCTCCACCAGCATCGGACGCTCCACCTTGCGCAGCTCTCGCCACAGTGTCACCGGGTGGCATCCTATCTGCTGGAATTGCCGCACCGACCAGCGCGAAGCCCACGCCGTGACCCGCGCAGCCGCCTCAACGCCAGACAGCCCGGATTCATGGTCCACGTCCACATGCGCGCCGTTGATGTTCTTCCCGATGTACTTTGCGATATACCCCGCCGCGCTACCTTCGGCCATGTTGATAAGCTTCACCACATAGCGGGGCGACTTGAACAGTTCATCCTTTGCAAGATGCTGGTGTGGCAGTCCCCTTAGCTCTTTGCTGTCTTCCCTGTACCAGTAATGCCCGATCACTTCCCACAGGTCCGCTACCCGGCTTGGCTCGCAAAACAGCAGCGCATGCCAGTGAGGGGTGCCATCATGATGCGCTTCCGCGACCCGCAGGCCGTAGCAGTGGATACCGCGGCGGGCGAGTGCAGCGCGAGCAAGCGACCACACCTTGCACAGCCACTTCTGCGCATCGCGCGGGGTAGGCTCCCCTGCCAGTTCATGCTTGATATTGCGCCGCCCGTCATGGTGCCACGCATGAAAGCGGCTGGGGGCGGTCATGGTCAGGAACAGCGCCGCGTGCCCATGTTCACGCGCCACCCACTCATAACCTGCTGCACGGGTCATCATCTCAGCACGCCGCAATTCAGGGTTGCTGACGGTCTTGCTTGCTATCTCTTCCAGCGTCATGCAGTCGCCAATATCTGACACGGCGGCAAGACCCTGCAGCATGGCCGCCAGCCTTCGCTTCTGCCCGATATAGCGGGACATTGAATCGTCCGACAGGTATACCCCGGCCTTTGTGTTGACCATACCCGCCCGTATTTCTTCGGTTTCCAGCAACCTGGAGAATTGTCGCCTCAGGCGCATGCGCCAGAATCGTGCATCAGTCAGGCGAGCGACGATCCCGGCGACCTCTGTTTGCTCATCAAAGGTAATGCCGTAGCGTGCGGCACGCTCCAGCACCTTGCCAAAGGGGGCCGCACTCCTTGACTGCCTTTGACACCATTCCGCTTGCCGCTCAGCGGCGATGCACAATTCATCATCCGTAGCCGCAAGCGACAACGGCAGCGCCCGCACCCTGTCGCCCAGTTGGCGAAGCCATGCGTTTGCATGCGGCAGTGCCTCATGGTGCCGACGACTGCGCGCCACGTACTCAGCCGATATGCGATCCCGCAGACGCCCCGGAAACAGGCCAAGCTGCTGCGATAGCCAGCCTTCATGCTGGCGTGCTGCAAGGTCAGTAAACCGGCTGTAGCGTGGTGTCATAGGGCTGTCATTAGGCGCAAAAAATGGCCGGGCATACCCGGCCAGAAGGGAGTGAAGGGTTTAGCGTCCGCTTCCGGTCATCAGCAAGCTGCTAATATGCACACCGACCACAGTAGTGATTGCGTGCCGGATGGATGCAATAGGCACCGGCCAGCCACTGAATGCCTGCTCGCAATCAGCCAGCGTGCTATCCATGTCTACGAGCATGCCGCGCAGGTCCGCCAAGGCTTCCAGCTGAGCAGGTGACATGTAGCGCCTTTGTGGCTCAACCAGCTGCAATGCTTCCTGCTTTGGCTCAGCGGCCACAGGTTGCCGTCTGGCACGGCTGAGCATGTCATAGCATGCCAGCAGGTTGACGGTAGCGGGCTTTGATAGTGAAGGATCATCGGCCAGATTCATTGACGCCCCCTATGCGGCCCAGCGGTCCGCAAAGTCAAAATCACCAAACTGCCGCGCCGATCCATCGGCGCGATGGTGGCAATACTTCGACCCTTGCCGGTGCGGGAACCAGTAACCACCACACCAGCACCTGATTTGCTTGCGCGTGTTCATCCAGGCATCACGCCGCCAGTTACGGGCACCGCACACCCTGCATTTCGGCTGGCGGATGTAGCGATCCGGTGAACGGCGCAGCACTTGCCGTGCTTCGCATTCCCTGCAACGGCAATGGGTCTTCTGGAAGAAGCCACGCCTCACGCTGCCACCCGCTCAGCAAACTGCATGCGCCGCCGCAGCTTGCGCGCCGACTCTTCCACGATGCTGGCCGCATCCATCACCTCCAGCGCGCGGGACTTGTCCACACCCTGCAGGCTGAACGCCAACTCGCCCAGGCGCATGGCGTTTGCTTCCAGTGCTTCTGCTGCCTTGCGTAGTTCGTCCATGTCAGGCCACCGCCTGCTGTTCAGCTGCAGATGCTGCCTTTTCACGCTTCTTGTCAGCGCTATGGGCAACTGACCACGCGAGCATCGCGTCAATGCCCTTTTTGATGCAGACCGTTGGACACCCATCAGAGTCAATGACAAGGTCAAAGACGAAATCACCGAACGTATAGACCCCATCAGCACCGCCACTCAAAACAGACAGCTGTTCAGCAATCCTCTTCGCTATCAGCCCACGCTCCTTGCGTGTCTCCTCCCACTTTTTGAACGCCTCTTCTCCCTCAGCCTCATTGCATCGTAAATCATGCACCTCATCCCAAAGTGCCAGCGCTGCCCGTTGCCGTTCTTTCAGTTCGTCCATGTCCACCCCTCAGTGTTTGCACACGTCTGCATCCAGCGCGCGCCGATGCAGGACTGCCAGATTGATGAGGCAACGCTTGCCGATTTTCATGGTCGGCACGTAGCCCTTGTTTACCCAACCCAGCACCACGCCCTGTTCAACACCCATGAGCGCCGCGAAGCGTTCAGCCGTGACCAGTGGCACCAGCACTGTCATGCCGGGTAGCAAACTGGCCTCGCCTTCTTGAAAGGCGGACAGCTCAGCCACTTTGCTGTCAGCGCTTGGCATGACCTTGCCTGTACTTTCGTTCAGGCTATGCGAGGTACGCGCCGTCATGGATGACCCCCTCCACAATGCCCAGCCGGATTGCACAGATGCGAGATTTGCCCCGCAGGCACTTGCTGCTGCCATGCAGAACATGCTTCACAACGGATTCCCCCAAACCCAGCTCTTGCGCGACCTGGCGGACTGTGACCCCCTTGCTCGCCATGTCTGCCCGCACCTCTTCCGGCGTGCGGATTGCCCGCTGACTGAACGGCGCATGAATGGGCATATCACCTTGCTGAACCTCTTGCGCGGCCCCCGCTCTTACTCGCGCAACGCTTGCACTTGCTTGCATAGACATATCCCCCAATGACGTGGAATGCCCTAAAATGGTCGAACTTGCCGAGTTACGAACAATTCAGGACTTGAGGGTAATTATTGGTACTAATAGTTACCCCTGTCAAGGGGTATTTGTGGAAGTCAACGAAAGATTTCGCGCTATACGCGAGTTCAAGGGATGGACGCGCGCCGAGTTGGCGCAGCTGTCTGGCTTACCACAAGACAGCTGGCGCAACATGGAGCAAGGGAAGGTCCGCGCGAATGAGGACCATTTTCAAGCCATCGGCAAGCTGTGCCCTGAGTTCGTTTTCTGGCTTGTCACAGGGATGACCGACGCCAAGAACGGCCAGATCAGCCCTGCGCTACTGGAAGAAGCAACAAAGCCGGACACGCAGGCAAAGCGGGCCTAAGAGCAGCCGAACGCTGAATGACCCGGAGTCTAAAGTAGTTCCTTTGCCTGCGTTTTTTACTTTGAGTAAATATGCAAGGGGTTGGCATGCGTAATTTTATCATTGCAATAATTCTGGCTGTTCCACTTGCAGCGATGGCTGCAACCAAGCCTGTTAGCCTTCGTAGCCTTACGCCTGAGCAAGAAGAAGTAGTTCAAGACCTCTTGAAAGCGTTCCGTCACATGGCACTGTGTGCAAGTATTTATTACACAGCTCTTGATTCGGCCACTCTTCCCAGCATGAGTGAAGATCAGCAGAAGGAGTTGCTGATCCGCGCCACAAATAATCGCTTGACGTGTGAAAAGCCAGCCTTTGAAGAGATGGGTAAAATCGAGCGTAGGGCAAAGTCTGTTGGGTTGGAGTGAAGATTCATTCACCCAGCTTTGCAGATGATGCTAGTTTTTATTCTTGCCAAATTAGCAGAGTTTCCTTTAATGCGACTTCTTATTGTTACTTCATTCTTGACAGTCTCGCTTACCGCAATGGCTGCTCAACCTGGTGAAAACGTGGTTTATCTGGATGCGTCCATCAAGCATCCGAAGACCCTCATTCCTATGAGTGAGAGTATGACGGCGGATCAGGCGCAGAAGGTGCAGGCTATCGGGATCTACAACGACACAGGAGAAGACATTGTAGAAGTGTCTCTTGGCCCTGACGGCGCCCCCGATGAGGACTTTTCACCGGACATGCTGCAAGACCGAAAATTCCCGAAGGACACGCAACTGGCCTTTGCCTTTCTGCCAGCCTCACAAAAGCGCTGCAGCTGGACCCTATACATCGAAACAGCAGGTGGTGCGCACCAAAGCTTTCGCAAAGTCATCAATGCATGCGACTATCAAAATGCATCGCTTTTCAGGGTGTCCAAGGATGGTGAGGGCTACTTGATAATTGAGTCCAAAAAGAAACCTCGCTAATGGATTATTAGCCTTTGTTGTCTGGATGGGGATATCAATGCTTTCAAACAACTCAAAACCAACAAGTGAGCAGCTCCTCGAGCAGGTTAACGGATTATTGAGGACCATGCCAACACATGACGAGCTATTTAAGCGCAGGGACCAATTTGATGAATGGTTTGGTAGGGCGCTGGCAATCATTCATGAGTGGAGTCTTGCAGAAAGCCATGGTTTTCGTAGAGCTGTTCATGAAATAATGCATATTGACACTTCTGATGCTACAGGTAGGGGTATGCTGATTGCCAGCTTAAGAAGTGTTAAGTTAATACTTAATAAGGCAAGGCATACGCTCATGCTGTATGTCAACCCATTAAATATCCATATTGATAATGGGGGTGTATTTGAATATTTTGATGAAATTAGAAAAATAATTGAATCAGCTAATACTGACCTGCTTTTTATCGATCCATACATAGATGCGGAATTTGTTTCTTGCTATATGCCGCATATAAATTTAGATGTTACTGTCCGAATTCTGACCAAGAAAAAATTGCAGTCTTTAACTCCTGCTGCCATGATGTTCACGCGACAGCACGGGTTAAAGATTAAGGTGAGGGAAGGCGAAGGCATTCATGATAGATATGTCATTATTGACAATTCAGTTTGCTATCAGTCTGGCTCCTCCTTTAAAGATGGTGCAAAAAAAGCGCCAACCAGCATTATTCAAGTAATAGACATTTTCTCTCAGGTGCATGCAGAATATGAGTCTAGGTGGGATAACTCGGTAGTGCATATAGAGTAGTTTTTATATGTCCATCGAAAAGACCCCATCCGGCTGGCGTGTTGACGCCCAGCCCGGCGGGCGGGGGGCCAAGCGCTATCGCAAGACCTTCAAAACCAAAGCCGATGCACTGGCATGGCTTGCCTGGCTGACAACACAGGTCAACACCGACCCGGATTGGAAGCCAAAGAAGAAGGACGCCCGCAGGCTGTCAGATCTTGTGTCGCTATGGCACACCCACCACGGCATGAACTTGCGGGCAGGCGAAGACACTCACGCCCGTTTGCAGGCCATGTGCATTGCGATGGATGACCCCCCAGCCGATAGCTTCACCGCCGAAATGTTCGCCGAGTATCGCGCCAAGCGGCAGAAGGAAGGCATCAGCGCAGGAGGCGTAAACCGTGAACACGCCTATATGAGAGCGGTGTTCAATGAGCTGCGCAGGCTTGGCCTATGGAAGAAAGAAAACCCGCTGTCCAGCGTGCGCCAGATCAAGCAGGTAGAGAGGGAGCTATCCTTTCTGACGCTTGACCAGATCAACACTTTGCTTGCCCATCTCTCTTGCAGTCATGACGCGCTATTGATTTCCAAGGTTTGCTTAGCTACAGGATCGCGCTGGAGCGAAGCCGAGGGCTTGAGCACCACTCAGGTGCGTAACGGTGCGCTGCACTTCAGCGGCACTAAAAGCGGTCGTAATCGAAGTGTGCCAATCACCCCCGAGTTAGAGACTGCCCTTTTGGCCCACGCCCAGACACGCGGTGAACATCGCCTGTTCGTGGAGAGCTACCACACATTCCGCAAGGCAGTTTCCGCTGCAAACCTTGAATTGCCAGACGGCCAGCTGACGCACGTTCTCCGGCACACCTTTGCCTCACACTTCATGATGAACGGCGGCAATATTCTGACGCTCCAGCGCATCCTTGGGCATGCCTCATTGACCATGACCATGCGCTACGCGCACCTGGCCCCGGAGCACCTACAGGAAGCCCGTGTACTGAATCCGCTTACGCGGCTTGAATCGCGTTGACACTTGGTTGACACCAGAATGAAAAAGGGGTTACGTTTTCACGTAACCCCTTGTTTTTGCTGCATATACTGGAGGCGGGTACCGGAGTCGAACCGATCTCAACGGATTTGCAATCCGCTGCATAACCGCTTTGCTAACCCGCCGTATCTGGTCCGGTGCCACCGGGGGTGCCGCTGTGCGACACCATCAAATTCTGGAGCGGGAAAAGAGTCTCGAACTCTCGACCTCAACCTTGGCAAGGTTGCGCTCTACCAACTGAGCTATTCCCGCATTGTGATGCGCTGTATGTGGAGCGGGCGAAGAGTCTCGAACTCTCGACCTCAACCTTGGCAAGGTTGCGCTCTACCAACTGAGCTACGCCCGCATTCCGGCTTACAGCAGACCTTGTTACTGGAGCGGGCGAAGAGTCTCGAACTCTCGACCTCAACCTTGGCAAGGTTGCGCTCTACCAACTGAGCTACGCCCGCGTCGTTCACAAGAGACGGCAATTATAGGGGCTTCAGGATTTCTGTCAACTGCTTTTGCCCCTGTCTTGCCAAATTTCAGGGTTTTACAATCTGGCCTGCTCAAAGGCTTGAGCCAGATCCTGCCACAGGTCTTCGGCGTGCTCGAGGCCCACGTGAAGGCGTACCAGATTGGTGGGTACATCGAAGTCAATCAGGGCATTGGCCACGCTGGCGGCCTGGGCGAGGCTGACGATGGAGGGGATGACCAGACTCTCGTAGCCGCCCCAGCTGACGCCAAGCTTGAACAGGCGCAAGGCATTGCAAAACTTGCGCGGGTCGATATGGGGCTGCAGGGCAATGGTAAAGGGGCTGCCACCTTCTTCTGCCGGGGTGCGGCTGTCACTGCCGAGCGTGGGGTGCAGCACGCTGGCCACAGCGGGGTGCTCGCGCAGGCGGCGACTGAGCACCCCCACCGAGCGACGCTGGGCAGAGAGGCGTTGCGGCAATGTGCGCATGCCCCGCAGCAGTAGCCAGGCCTCCCACGGTGACAGTTTGGCCCCCAGGTAGGGGTAGGTCAGGTCGTTGATGGCATCAATCCGGGCCTGACTGCCGACCACAATGCCAGCGACGGTATCGCTGTGGCCGGAGAGGTATTTGGAGGCCGAGTGCACCACCAGATCAATCCCGGCTTTCAGCGGTTGCTGATAGAGGGGCGTGGCCCAGCTGTTGTCACACAAGGTGACTACCCCGCGCTGGCGGGCGGCGGTGGCCAGCCGGTGCAGGTCCTGTGTGCGCATGGTCCAGCTGGTGGGGCTTTCCAGGTACAGTACGGCAGCCCCTTCCAGCCGCGCGATCACGGCATCGGTATCGCTGCCATCCACATACTCTACCGTCACATTGAGGCGGCTGAGCAGCTTTTGCATGAAGCGGTAAGCGTCGGGGTAGACATCGCGTACGCAGACCATGCGGTCGCCTGACTTGACCAGCGAGAGGATGGCCGCACTGATGGCCCCCATGCCGCTGGAGAAGGCACGTGCCGCTTCGCCGCCTTCCAGCTCTGCTACTTTCTGTTCAAACAGCTGTACCGTCGGATTGTCACCCCGGCTGTAGATGGGCTGGCTGCCATGACCGGCAAAGCGCTGCTCCATGTCCTCCACCGTGGCGAAGGTGAACAGCGAGGATTGAACAATGGGCGGCGTGACGGACATCCAGGGGTTCGGTTCGTCATGGGCCAGCAGGGTCATCGGGTGCAGGGTCACGGTGCAGGTACTCCGGTGGCTGGAGAGGAAGGTGCCGTCAATGGGCAAACCGGCCCTCTCGCGGCAGGTTGTCATTGGCTGGCATTTCACATTGCCAGCCGCCCCCCCGGCAAGCGACAATATCTATCCATTGGCATTAGTTTTTCTAAACGAGCCCCCGCATGCAAAACCGTCTGCCCCCGCTCAACGCCCTGCGCGCCTTTGAAGTGGCCGCCCGCCACCTCAGCTTTGCTGCCGCGGCACGCGAACTGCATGTCACCAATGCGGCGATCAGCCACCAGATCAAGTCGCTGGAAGAGGCCCTCGGGGTGCAGCTGTTCATGCGGCAGAACAACCACATCCTGCTCACGGTCGCCGGTGAAACCTACCTGCCCAAGGTGCGGGAGGCCTTCCGTACCCTGCGCGAAAGCACCCATCAATTGCTGGGCATCCATTCGGTCACCTTGCGGCTGGCGGTACGCTCTGCGTTTTGCCTGATGTGGCTGTTGCCACGCCTGCCCCGTTTCTATGAGGCCTACCCCGGCATCCACCTCGATATCGAAAACGAAGTGGACCGCAATTACCTGCAATACGACCTGACCATCGACTACCGCCCGACCGGGGTGCCGGATTACAGCGTGCAGCAATTGCTTTCCACCCCGCTCTATCCGGTCTGCAGCCCGCAGTGGCGCGAGCAGTTGCAGCAGCCGGAAGACCTGATGCGGGTACCGGTGCTGCACGATCGCCCCTTGCAGGGCATGCCGGAGTATCCGGACTGGCAGCGCTGGCTGGCCGCCGCTGGCTGCCCGACCAACCTCAACCCGCAAGGGGTGACCTTTGCCACCGCCTTGATGTGCCAGCAAGCCGCAGTCGCGGGTCTGGGTGTCGCGCTGGGGCAACATGCGCTGGTAGAGAGCGAGCTGGAAAGCGGGCGCCTAGTGCGAGCTTTGCCCGAATTGCAAGCCCCCATCCACCTGCCGTATTACCTGATTTCGCCAGTCACGGCAGAGGAGAACCCGGGCATGGCGCCCTTCATGCGCTGGCTGACCGCCGAGGCAGCGCGTAGCCAGACCAGCCTGCCGGGCTGAGTTAGTTTTTCTAACTGATGGTATCTATTTTTCTCGTTTGACGCCCCTCCCCCCTCTACGGTCTGATAGTCCCCAGCCAAACCAAGATTGGCCGCACCAGAGGCAGGTCAGCCGCTACAGCCGACGGCCTCTCCATTCGCAGAAAAAAGGGGACCAAGATGACATTCAAGCCGGGAAAACTGCAGTGCCTGGTTGGGGCCGTGCTGGCCACCATGGCCTGCAGCGCTTTTGCCGAAGACGTGGAAGTGATGCACTGGTGGGTGACCGGCGGGGAAGGCGCAGCCGTTGCCAAGTTCAAAGAAGGCCTGAAAGCCAAAGGCTTTGACTGGAAGGACATGGCAGTAGGGGCTTCGGACGCCCAGCGTCTGTTGCTGAAGACCCGCATCCAGCAAGGCAACCCGCCGGAAGCCGCCCAGGTGCAGGAAGACATCTACGCCCACGCCCGCGAACCGGACAAGCTGGCTAACCTGGATGAGGTCGCCAAAAAGGAAAACTGGGACAAGGTACTGCCGCCGGTGGTACAGCGCTACGCCAAGGCAGGTACTGGCCACTATGTGGTGGTTCCGGCCACCATCCACCGCGAAAACGTGATGTGGATCAGCGTGGCCGCGCTGAAAAAGCTGGGTGCCAGTGCCGCACCGAAGACCTGGGACGAGTACTTTGCGCTGGCCGAGAAAGCCAAGAAGGCAGGCATCATGCCGGTGGCCGGTGCCCGCACCTGGGCGCTGGACCTGACCTTCCACCAGATTGCTTTCGGTACCATGGGTGGCGCGCAGTACAGCAAGGCCTTCTATGATGGCGACGATGCCGCCATGACCAGCCCGCAGATGATCAAGGCCTTCGAGATCTTCCGCAAGCTGAGCACCTACGCCGACAAGGGCACCGAGACCCGCCGCTGGAACGAGGCCACCTCGCTGGTGATTCAGGACAAGGCGCTGATGCTGATCATGGGCGACTGGGCCAAGGGCGAATTTGCCCAGGCCAAGAAGGCTCCGAACAAGGATTACCTGTGTGCCGCCGTGCCGGGTACCGAGAACGGCCACTACTTCCTGACCGACGCCTTCATTTTCTACAAGACCAACAAGAAGGATCTGACTGGCCAGATGGCGCTGGCGCAAACCATCCTGGACAAGAACGTGCAGGTGGGCTTCAGCGCCGCCAAGGGTTCGGTGCCGCCGCGTACCGACGCCGATGTGAGCAGCCTGGATGAGTGCGCACAGGACTCCTACGCCGACTACCTCGCCGGTGCCAAGAGCGGCAAGCTGGTAGGCTCACCCGACCTGTTCGTCCCGGCCGGTCGCTCCAATGCCTGGAACGATGTGATCCGTGCCTTCTGGGCCAACCCGGACATGAGCGCACAAGA
The DNA here is from genome assembly GCF_041909055.1 of Leeia sp. Classification (NCBI taxonomy): domain Bacteria; kingdom Pseudomonadati; phylum Pseudomonadota; class Betaproteobacteria; order Neisseriales; family Leeiaceae; genus Leeia; species Leeia sp. Next base: position 174,696 of record NZ_JAYREC010000001.1, read on the forward strand.
CGCGGTGAAGAAGATGGCGCAAGCCAGCAAGGCCAGCTGAGCCTGACTCACGCCCGGTGGTCTGCAGGCAGACCCCGGGCGTTTTTGTTTTTGCACTCAGGAGTTTTCCCTACATGTCGCCACCCTTATCCGGTGAGGTGGAAGCGCGTCCGCTGACTGACGCGCCGAATCCATCCGCCTGGAAACACCAGCTGGAAAAGTGGCTGCCGCAGATTGCCATCTCGCCGGCGCTCACCTTGTGCATTATTTTCTTCTACGGCCTGGCCGTCTGGGTCGGGATGATTTCCTTTACCGATTCCGCCGGCATGCCCAGCTACAATTGGGTGGGCTTCGACAAATATGTCGCCCTGTGGAACGACGACTACTGGTGGGAGGCCGTCAAGCACCTGCTGGTGTTTGCGCCGCTGGCCGTGGGGCTGCCGCTGCTGCTCGGTGCCATTCTTGCCATCTTCCTGGATCAGAAGATCCGCTTCGAGGGCGGCTTTCGTACCATCTACCTCTACCCGCTGGCGCTGTCCTCGGTGGTAACCGGCACCATCTGGCGCTGGATGCTGGCACCGGATACCGGCATTGAAGCCTGGCTGCACAGCATCGGCATGCAGAACGCTTCATTCGCCTGGCTGGTTGAATCCGACAAAGTGCTGTTTGCCCTGGCGATTGTGGCCATCTGGCAGTCCACCGGCTTTGTGATGGCGATGTTTGTGGCCGGGCTGCGCGGTATCGATGATTCCATCTTCAAGGCTGCCATGCTCGATGGCGCATCGCTACCTCGTGTGTACTGGCGCATCATTCTGCCTATCCTGCGCCCGACCCTGTTCAGCGCCTTGCTGCTGTTGCTGCCTGCCGCGCTGAAATCCGCCGAGCTGGTGATCGTGATGACCCAGGGTGGACCGGGCCAGTCCAGCACCCTGCCCGCCTACTATATGTATGACCGCTTCTTCACCCGCGCGCAGATGGGGCTGGGCTCAGCTTCCGGCATGATCATCATGATGATCTGCATTTCCATTGCCGTGCCGTATGTGATGATGGAGCTGAAACGGAGCCGCCATGAATAAGCCCCGTCTGACCGTCAGTCGCGTCTGTATCTACGCCTTCCTGGTACTGAGCGCACTGTTCTTTGCGCTGCCCACCTGGTTTGCCTTCATGGCCTCGTTCAAGACCTTGCCGGACCTGCAATCCGGCAATCTGTTCGGACTGCCCAACGGCTGGACCATCGCGCCGTGGAAGCGGGCCTGGCAGGAAGTCTGTACCGGCATCCAGGGCTGTACCGGCATGATGCCGTACTTCAGGAACTCGCTGATCGTGGTGATTCCGTCCACCCTGATTTCTACGGTGTGGGCCGGGTTCAACGGCTATGTGATCAGCAAATGGAAATTCCGTGGCAGTGAGTTCGTGTTCTTCCTGCTGCTGTTCGGCCTGTTCCTGCCGACGGTGATGTTCCTGTTCCCGCTGTCGCTGATTCTGCACAGGCTGGGCATGTCTAGCTCGCTGCTGTCACTGGTGCTGGTTCACATCATCTACAGCCTGCCGCTGGCCCTGTACTTCCGCAACTACTTCAGCAGCTTCCCCGGAGAGCTGATCAAGGCGGCCCGTATTGACGGTGCCGGTCTGTTCACCATCTTCTGGCGCATCCTGCTACCGTCGACCAAACCGATCTTCGTGGTGGTGCTGATCATGCAGTTCACCTCGATCTGGAACGAGTTCCTGTTTGCGCTGATCCTGGCCCCGTATGACCAGCAACTGGTCACCGTCGGCCTGACCAACCTCACCGGCTCGCAAATCGGCACCCCGGAAACCAATGTCTATATGGCCGCTGCACTGATGGTCGCCCTGCCGACCGTGCTGATCTATGTGGTGGCCGGCAAGTATTTTGTCCGCGGCCTTACCGCCGGGGCAGTAAAAGGATAATTCAACATGTCTGGACTGCAAATTCGTGATGTTCGCAAAGCCTACGGCAAAAACGACATCCTCAAGGGCATCAACCTCACCGTCAACCACGGCGAGTTTGTCATCCTGGTCGGCTCCTCCGGCTGCGGCAAGTCCACCCTGCTCAACATGATCGCCGGTCTGGAGGACATCGAGCACGGCGAGATCCACATCGGCAGCCGCCGGGTCAACGACCTGAGCCCGAAAGACCGGGACATCGCCATGGTGTTCCAGTCCTATGCCCTCTACCCCGGCATGACGGTGCAAAAGAACATCGAGTTTGCGCTGGAAATGCGCAAGGTGCCGAAAGAAGAACGGGAAGCGGTGGTCAAACGGGTGGCCAAGACCCTGCAGATTGACCATCTGCTCGACCGCCGCCCCTCGCAACTCTCCGGCGGTCAGCGGCAGCGGGTGGCAATGGGGCGTGCGCTGGCACGTAACCCGGCCATCTTCCTGTTCGACGAGCCACTGTCCAATCTGGACGCCAAGCTACGCGTGGAGATGCGCAGCGAGATCAAGCAGCTGCACCAGCGCGTCGGTGCCACCATCGTCTACGTCACGCACGATCAGGTGGAAGCGATGACACTGGGCGACCGTATTGCGGTGATGCGGGAAGGCCGCGTGCTGCAATACGGTACGCCGGAAGAAATCTACAACCAGCCCAGCACCCTCTACGTAGCCGGTTTCATTGGCTCGCCGTCAATGAACTTCATCCCGGTCACCCTGCAGGAGATTGACGGACAGTGGACCTGCGATTTCGTGACCTCAGTCGGCGACCGCAAGCTGGTGGTCGGCCCGGTGCGGGACCGTCAATGGGACGGCAAGCAGGTGATTCTGGGCATCCGCCCGGAACACTTTCATGAGGCACGCAGCCTCAGCGAAGACCATCTGCCCTTGCCGATTGACCGGGTAGAGCCGACCGGGGCCGACACCTACATTTATGGCAGTGTCAACGGCGCCACCGTTGCCGCTCGCTTGTTGCCGCGCCAGATGAAGCACGGCACATCACGGCTCTCTCTACAGTTCGATTTGCCATCGCTCTCGTTTTTTGATCCGCAAACCGAACTGCGCATCACCCCTTAAGCCCAGGGGGACTTGACAGGCCACCCCTCGGGGTGGCCTTTTTTACATGTAAACCACGACAGCCCGACCCCGCTCAGCGCCCGGCACGCCCCGAGAGCAGCGGCCACGCCTGACGCAGGTAGTAGACCATCGACCACAGGGTAAGCACCACCGCGATCACCAGCAGCCATTCACCGGCCAGGCGGGTTGCCAGCCCCGGGATCAGCGGTAGGTCGTACAGCAAGGCGGTGATGGCGGCCATTTGCGCTGCGGTTTTCAGTTTGCCGACATAGGACACTGCCACGCTCTTGCGGGCACCCAGCTCGGCCATCCACTCGCGCAGGGCGGAGATGGTGATTTCACGGCCAATGATGATGGCAGCCAGTGCCGGGTCGGCGCGGTCCAGCTGCACCAGCATCACCAGTGCCGCAGCCACCATCAGCTTGTCGGCCACCGGGTCGAGGAAAGCGCCAAAGGCGGAGGTCTGGTTCAGCGCTCGCGCCAGGTAGCCATCCAGCCAGTCGGTGACGGCGGCCAGCACGAAGAAACCGGTGGCCAGCAGGTTCTTGTCCGGCATGGAGAGCATGGTCAGCGGCAGGTAGTAGATGCCCATGAACAGCGGGATCAGGATGATGCGCAGCCAGGTCAGCAGGGTAGGCAGGTTCAGGGTCATGGGTGTAGTTGCCGGTAAATGCGTTCAGCCAGTGCGGCACCAATGCCGGGCACGGCGGCGATATCATCCTCGCTGGCGGCCAGCAAACCCTGCAGGCCACCAAACTGGGTCAGTAAACGTTGCCGGCGCTTGGCGCCGACCCCTTCAATCTCTTGCAATGAGGACTGGGTGCGTGCCTTGCCGCGCCGCGCCCGGTGTCCGGTAATGGCAAAACGATGGGCCTCATCACGAATCTGCTGGATCAGGTGCAGCGCCGGTGCATCGGTCGCCAGATTCAAGGTTAGGCCTTGTTGCGGCACAATCAAGGTCTCCAGACCCGGTTTGCGCTCCACTCCCTTGGCGACCCCGACAATATCGAGGTCCGGCAGGCCCACTTCGTTCAGCACTTCCAGCGCCACATTCACCTGCCCCAGCCCGCCATCAATCAGCAGCAAGTCCGGCAGCCGGGCCTCTTCACCCGCCGCCTTGGCTGCTGCCAGTTTGCCATAACGGCGGGTCAGTGCCTGCCGCATGGCGGCGAAATCATCCCCCGGCGTGATGTCGGTGATATTAAAGCGACGGTATTCGCCCGGCTGCATCGCCAGGCGGTCGTATACCACGCAGGACGCCACGGTGGCCTCGCCCTGGGTATGGCTGATGTCAAAGCATTCGATGCGCGCCACCGCCCCCAGGTTCAGCGCCTCGGTCAGGGCGGACAGCCGCTGGTCCTGCGCCGCGCGCGACAGCAACCGTTGCTGCAGCGCCAGGCGGGCGTTCTTTTCCGCCATCTGCAGCCAGACCCGCCGCTCGCCATTCGGGTTGCTGTTGAGTTTGACCTTGCGTCCGGCCTGCTGCGACAGCAGGTCGGCCAGCCCTTCATCTTCCATCGGCTGGCTGAGCACAATCAGCGCCGGAGGGGGCAGCTCCAGATAGTGCTGCAGTACAAAGGCCTCCAGCACTTCGGCCTCGGTGGTGCCGTCGGACAGCGCGCCGGGGAACATCGCCTTGTCGCCCAGTTGCCGCCCACCGCGCACCATCACCAGATTGACGCAGGCCATACCCTGCTCCACCACCACCGCGATGATATCGGTGTCGAGCTGGCTGGCGTTGCTGGAGACAAACTGCTTTTCCTGTACCGCCTGCAGCTGCTGGATCTGGTCACGCAGCACCGCCGCCTGTTCGTATTCAAAGGCTTCGGCGTGTGCCTGCATCTGCTGGGTGAGGCGCTCCACCACATCGCGCTGCTTGCCTTCCAGCAGCAGCCGCGCTGCATTCACATCGGTGGCGTAGTCTTCTTCGCTGATCAGGCCGACACACGGCCCGGAGCAGCGCTTGATCTGATACAGCAGGCAGGGCCGCGAACGGTTGCTGAATACACTGTCCTCACAGGTGCGCAGCCGGAAAATGCGTTGCAACAGGTGCACGCTTTCCCGCACCGCCCAAGCATTGGGGAACGGCCCGAAATACTGGTGCTGCTTGTCCACCCCGCCGCGATAGGACGAGATGCGCGGGTAGGCATGGCCGCTGACCCGGATATACGGGTAGCTTTTGTCATCCCGAAACAGGATGTTGTATTTGGGGCGCAAGCCCTTGATCAGGTTGTTTTCCAGCAGCAGCGCTTCGGCTTCGCTGCGGGTCACCGTCACCTCGATGCGCACCACCTGCGCCACCATCAGCCGGATGCGCGGCGAATGGTCGGTTTTCTGGAAGTACGAGGTCACCCGCCGCCGCAAGGCCTTGGCCTTGCCGACGTACAGCACGCTTCCATCTGCCGCCAGCATGCGGTAGACCCCCGGCAGCAGCGGCAGGGTTTTCAGGAAGGACGGGATGTCAAAAGGTTCCATCAGGGCAGTTTGCGAAGTCGTGGGCGGATTCTATTACAAGATGGCGACGCCGCCTGAACAAGCTGCAACTTTTCCATGCATGATGACGTCTGAATGCCACGTCTGCACCACGGAACCCTCATGCTGCGTTACAGCCTGCTGTTGCTTTGCCTTGCCATGCCACTGCAATCCGCCACCCTGCCCGTACAGCGGCTGGATCAGCATGCGGCCTCTGGCCGGGTGCGTGCCGAAATGGTAGAGACCGCGCAAGGCTGCACTACGGTCACCCTGCGTTACCGCCAACAGGTACTGCACAGCCAGGGCTGCTATGTGCTGTCCGGGCCAGACGCCTACTGGGCTGACCTGGATTTTGACCACCATGCTGATCTGTGGCTGCGGGGCTGCACCGATGGCCAATGCCGCAGCATCCGCTCCGAGGTCTGGCGCTTCCAGCCCAGCCGCCAGCGCTTGCAGTACGACGCCGCCCTTTCCGCCCTGCCCAATCTGCGACTGGCACAGAACGAACATCGGCTGGAGTCCGGTATCGACAATGCCGGTTGCGCCGGGCAGGCTTTCCACTATGAACGTTACTGGCTGCCCAACGGGATATTGCGGCCCCTCTCCCGCCGGATACAGGAATGTCTGGCAGACGGTCGCATCCGCTATCAGGAGCACGCCTGGCAGGATGGCCGCTGGGTCACCACGCTCAGCCGCGAGGGTGCCCCCAGCGAGGCAGAGGAAGCCGCCCGCCGCAGCGGGGGCCTGCACACCCTGCCCTGAGCCCTCCGTCGCAGTGTAAAATGCCAGCCCGGTATCACCCTCATCAGGAAACAACAGCCCATGTGGTTCAAGAATCTGCAGCTCTACCGTCTCTCCACCCCGTTCACCCTCAGCGCGGAAGCCCTGGCCGAACAGATGGCTGCCCGTGCCTTCAGCGGCTGCACCCGGCTGGACCGCAGCCATAGCGGCTGGGCTGAACCTTACGGACTGGATGAGCTGGTGGTGGCTGGCGGTGGCGCGCTGTGGTTCTCGCTGAAGAATGAGGACAAGCTGCTGCCGTCCAGCGTGGTCAATCAGACTTTGGCGGACAAGATGGCGCATATCGAAGCCACCGAGGCACGCCGAGTCGGCCGCAAGGAAAAGCAGACGCTGAAGGAGCAGATCGAGGACGAGCTGCTGCCGCGCGCCTTCAGCCGCTTCAGCCGCACCCACGCGGTGCTGGACCCGGAGAGTGGCTGGCTGCTGGTCGACGCCGCCAACGCGGGCAAGGCTGAAGGGGTGATCAGCGCCCTGTTGCAGGCGGTAGAAGGGGTAAGGCTGGAACGACCGGATGCCGCGCAATCCCCGGCCAGCAAGATGGCCGACCTGCTGCTCACCCCTGCCGAAGAGCAGGAGCTGCAATTATTCCAGCTGGACAGTGATTGCGAGCTGAAAGGCGCGGGGGACACACAGAGCGTGGTGCGCTTTGCCCGCCACAACCTGTCGCTGCCGGAAGTGGCCGCGCACCTGGCCACCGGCAAGCAGCCGGTCAAGCTGGGCTTGCAATGGCAGAACCGGGTGAGCTTTGTACTGACCGAGGATTGGCAGGTGCGCCGCATCAAGTTCCTCGATCTGGTGCAGGATCAGGTGACCGACAGCCATGCCGACGACCAGCGCGCGCTGATCGAGGCCACCCTCACCATCCAGATCGCCGAGCTGCGCGGCCTGCTGACTGACCTGATGGCCTGGCTGGGAGAGGCCGCAGAAACAGCTGCAAGCGCCTGATTCTGGACTATACTGGCCCCATGGAACCACCCACCCTCCCCATCCGGCGAACCCTGCTGTTGCTGGCGGGTTTGCTGCTTGCTGGTATAGCCCATGCTGATCGGCCTGTGCTGAAAGTGCTGTTCGGCGTGCACAAACCGCCTTACATTCATGAGCCCAACCGCTCGGGCCTGGATTACGAGATCGTCAACCAGGCGGTGCAGCTGATGGGCTACCAGCTGCAGGCGGACTTCACCCCGCCTGCGCGAGGCGTGCTGCTGTTCAAAAATGCGGACATTGATGCGCTGGCCACCATGCGGGAGAGCAGCGGGCTGGAGGGGGCGTACTCCGACGCTTACATCAGCTATCAGAATGTCGCCACCGTGTTGGCCAAGCGGGGTATCGTCCTCAACAACATTGAAGATCTGGCGGGCTACAGTGTGGCCGCCTTCCAGAATGCCAAGCTCAATCTGGGCGAGCGCTACCGCAACGCGGTGGACAAATCCCCCTCCTATCAGGAGGTCTCCCCCCAGGTAATCCAGAACAAGCTGCTCTACAGTGGTCGGGTAGACGTGGTGATTGGTGACCGGCTGATCTTCCGTTACTTCAACCAGGAAGCCGCCAGCCTGGTGGATGTCAAACAGCCTATCCAGCAATTTGCCCTGTTTCCGCCCACCGAATACAAGGTCCTGTTCCGCGACCCGGCCATGCGGGACCGCTTCAACAATGCCTTGCGTGCCCTCAAGGCACGCGGCACCTACCGTGAGATCGAGCAAAAATACCTGGATAATCAGAGCAGCGGCACCGCCCCGCAATAAGCAGTGCTGTCGCACCTGAAGCGGGTCTGACGGGCCTTGAGGCTTGGGGTGCGTCAACGCCCCGCCAGCAGTCTGTCCCTTAAACCGCGTCTTCGTTCTGCTCACCGGTGCGGATGCGCACCACCTGCTCCACCGGCATCACGAAAATCTTGCCATCTCCAATCTTGCCGGTGCGTGCCGCCTTGGTGATGGCATCAATGGCAGCGTCCACTAGTTCGTCTGCAATCACCATCTCCAGCTTCACCTTGGGCAGGAAATCCACCACATATTCGGCACCGCGATACAGCTCGGTATGCCCTTTCTGCCGGCCAAAGCCCTTGACCTCGCTCACCGTCATGCCGGTGATGCCGACTTCGGACAGCGCCTCGCGCACTTCGTCCAGTTTGAACGGCTTGATGATGGCGTCAATCTTCTTCATGTGTACTCCCGTTTCAGGTCATTTGCATTCGGTTTACCAGCCGAGGCGGCGACGCCAGGCGGACAGCAAGGGTAACTGCGGCCACGGCACCGGCTCACCCGGCGCACGTTGCTGCAGGCGGCGGCGCTCCAGCCCCAGCCGCAGCATGTTCAGCAAGGCACAGCCCACCAGTGCCAGCGCCGGGATCGCCACCGCATGCGCCAGCCAGGCCGGCAGCCAGCCCTGTTGCCGCAGCCCTTGCGCCAGCCAGGCGCAGAACAGGCCCAGCGTCAACCGCGCCAGCAGTCCGCCAGACACCCGCCGGATCAGTTCTTCGAGCAGGGGCTCCGCCTCACTACGCATGTCATTGCCATGATTTATTTTAGGCATGGTCACCACAGTTTGCCGTGCGGCAGCTAGAATAAACAGCATGTTCACCTCACATCATAGCAAGAGCGCGGCAGTGGCTACAGCCCCCGCGCATCCGGTCCTGCAACAGGCACTCACCCAGCTCGGGCAGCAGCTGCTCGGCAAGCCGCAGCAGATTCGTCTGGCGCTGGCCTGTTTACTGGCGCGCGGCCACCTGCTGCTGGAGGACGTACCCGGTGTCGGCAAGACCACGCTGGCGCACGCGCTGGCACAAACGCTGGGCCTTGGTTATCAGCGGGTGCAATTCACCAGCGACCTGTTGCCCGCCGACCTGATCGGTATTTCCATCTATGTGCGGGAAACCGGCCAGTTCGAGTTTCACCGTGGGCCGCTGTTCAGCCAGCTGGTGCTGGCGGACGAGATCAATCGCGCCAGTCCCAAGGCGCAGAGCGCCTTGCTGGAAGCGATGGCCGAGCGGCAGGTGACGCATGATGGCACCACCTATGCGCTGCCCGACCCCTTCTTCGTGATCGCCACGCAAAACCCGCTGACCCAGATCGGCACCCATCCGCTGCCCGAATCGCAGCTGGACCGCTTCACCCTGCGCCTGTCGCTGGGCTACCCGGACGCCCGCTTCGAGAAGGCCCTCTACCAGGGCCAGCGCATGGCTGAGGTGCAACAGGCGCTGCGCATCGAGCAGGTGCGCGCCTTGCAGGCAGACGCCAGCGCGGTGCATGCCGCCGATCCGTTGATCGACTACGTGATGGCCCTGATACACGCCACCCGTGACCCGCAGCGCTTCCAGTATGGCCTCTCGCCCCGCGCTGGCCTCGCCCTGCTGGCGGTCGCGCGCAGCTGGGCCTTGCTGGCCGGGCGGGACATGGTGTTGCCGGAGGATGTGCAGGCCGTATTCCCGCATGTGGCAGCGCACCGCCTGCAAGCAGCCAGCGGCGCAGGCGCCAGCCTGCAGCAGGTTTCGCAGCTGCTGCTCGACATCCCCTTGCCCTGAGTCGGCATGTCCGCCGTTTCTGCCTCCAGCCTGACCCCGCTGGGCCGTATCCGCCAGTGGCTGAGCCGCCCGCACCTGCCGGTCAACGGGGTGCTGCAGCTGGACCGCCGCCGCCTGTACATCCTGCCCACCCTGCACGGTCTGGCCTTTGCCGTGCTGCTGTTGACCATGCTGCTGACTGCGCTCAACTACATGCTCAACCTCGGCTTGCTGCTTACCTTTGCGCTGACCGGGCTGGGCTTTGCCGTGATGTGGCATGCCTACCGCAATCTGCTGGCGGTAGCGTTGCGCGCCGGGGAAGCCGAGCCGGTATTTCTGGGGCAAACCGCCTGGCTGCCGGTCGAGCTCAGCATCCCGGCAGGGTACGCCCGCTTCGGGCTGGAACTGCACTGCCACGACCAGCACGCCCAGGCAGTGGACCTGCCTACTGGTGGCAGTGTCCACTGCCTGCTGCCGTGGCAACCCGTGCGCCGGGGGTGGATTACCTTGCCCCGGCAGACCATCACCAGCCGCTTTCCACTCGCCCTGTTTCGTTGCTGGAGCTATAGCGACCTGCCGCTACGGGTACTGGTCTATCCACAGCCAGAAGCCGATGCGCCTGCCGCCCCGGCCAGCACCCAGCCCGATGAGCAATCCAGCGCCTCCCGGCTGGACGACGACCACCCGGACCAGTTGCGCCCGTACCGCCCCGGCGACCCGCTGCGCAGCATAGCCTGGAAACACAGCGCGCGGCTGGACAGCTGGCTGACCCGCGTCGGCCAGCAAGGCGAGCGGCTGGAGCGCTGGCTGGACTGGCACACCCTGCCCGCCGGCTTGTCGGACGAAGCCCGCCTGTCGCGGCTGACCCGCTGGGTACTGCGGGCCGAGCAGGAAGAAATCGACTACGGCCTGCGGCTGCCGGGACAGGAAGTACCGCTGGGTCACGGCCCGGCACAGCTGCGGCAGTGTCTGGAAGCGCTGGCCACCTGGGGGCAGCCTTGAGCCGCCCGTTGACCGCGCTAGAGCAGCGGCGTCTGCTCAGCCAGCTGCTGCTGGTGTTGCTGCCGCATGGCTGGAACCTGCCCGTGTGGCTGAGTGCGCTGGTGGGGCTGGCGCTCGGCTGGCAGGCACTGCGCTTGTGGCGGCGCTGGCCACCGCCGCCCCGGCTGCTGCTGTCGGTGATCAGTATTGCTGCCCTGCTGCTGGTGATCGTGCTGAACCTGCGCGACGGCAATGGTTTCAACCGTGAACTGGCGGTATCCATCCTGGTGCTGTTTGGTGCGCTCAAGCTGCTGGAAAGCCGCCAGCTGCGCGATGCACAGTTCTGTTTCCTGCTTGCCTTTTTCCTGCTGCTGACCTTGTTCCTGTATGGACAGCCGTTCTGGCTGGCGGCTTATGTGTTGGTCAGCGCGATCTTTGTCCTGCGCAACGGACTCTACCTCTGCCACCCGTCGATCGAGGGGCAGCTGTCGGCGTGGCGTTTCCTTGGACGGCTGCAACTGTATGGCCTGCCCTGGCTGGTGGTGCTGTTCGTGCTGTTCCCCCGGCTGGACCGCCCGCTCTGGCAATTGCAGCATGACCCGGGCCGAGGCATCACCGGGGTCAGCGACCTGATGAGCCCGGGCAATATCGGCCAACTGATCCGCTCGACCGAGGTCGCCTTCCGCGCTGAGTTCAGCGGGGCTCGACCCTCGCCAGACGAGCTGTACTGGCGAGGGCTGGTGCTGTGGGATTATGACGGCCGCAGCTGGCTCCCGAGCCCGGAGCGCCGAGCATTCGCACGCGACATTCCGGCAGCGTCGATCCGTTACCGCTATCGCGTCACCCTGGAGCCGCACCAGCAACGCTGGCTCTACCTGCTGGACCGCGGTCAGCAGGTGCTCGACAATGATCGGGGCAATTTCACGGTGGATGGCGAGTACTTCCGCCAGAGCACCGTCGACAGCCGCATGATGTACCGGGCAACTGCCGTAGCGGAAGACCCGGAAGTGATGGACACGCCCACCTTGCAGCAAGCCTTGTACCTGCCACCGGGCAACCCGCGAGCCCGGGCGCTGGCTGCACGCTGGGCCAGCCTGCCCACGCCGCAGCAGCGGGTCAACGCTGCACTGGCCTTGTTCCGGCAAGCCCCATTTGGCTATACCCTGGAGCCGCCGCCGCTGGGTGAGCAGGCGGTAGATGACTTCCTGTTCCGCACCCGGCTGGGGTTTTGCGAGCACTACAGCTCCAGCTTTGTGTTCCTGATGCGTGCCTCCGGCGTACCGGCACGGGTAGTAGTGGGTTATCTGGGCGGGGAATACAACACCCTCAGCAATTACTACATCGTTCGCCAGGCCGACGCCCACGCTTGGGCCGAAGTCTGGCTGCCCGGGCGCGGCTGGGTACGGGTGGACCCGACTGCGGCCGTGTCGCCTGACCGGGTTGACCAGGGCATTGCTGCCGCCATCAACGATGCCGGGGCGCAGGATATCCGCGCCTTGCGCACGCCGGACTGGATGCGTTCGCTGCGCTGGGGGGTGGATGGTCTGGTCAACGGCTGGAACAAGTGGATTCTGAGCTACGACAGCCGCGAGCAACTGGGCATGCTGGAACGGCTGGGGCTGGAGAGCAACGCCATGGCGCTGGCGCGCCTGCTGGGGCTGGTACTGGCCAGCCTGCTGTTGCTGGCCACCCTGCCCCTGCTGCGCCAGCGCGGGCCGAAGCTGAGCCCGCTGCAAGCCGCCTATCAGCAGCTGTGCCAGCAGTTGGCCAAGGCAGGCTGCCCGCGTCAGCCGCAGGAGGGGCCGCTGGATTACGCCACCCGACTCAGCCAGGCCTTCCCGCACGCCGCGCGCGAGCTGCAATCCCTGCTGACAAGCTACGCCCGCCTCTATTACGGCGCGGCGGTGAGCGAACAGGCCATGCAAGCCTGGGCACAACGTGCCCGCCGCTACCGCTTGCCGCGGCATTAAGTCCGCCCAGCGCTGGGTAGCATCCGGCACCCCCACAGCCCCGCGCACCTGTGTTGCAGCAGGCTTACCTTGAAGAAGTTGGTAGTGGCCTGAGGCTATTCACGGCAACGCTCCATATTGTGCGTCGGGCGAGTGTGGTCATGTAGAGCAAAAGAAAATAATAATCCAGTTTTAAACTTACTCAAACAATCTTACAGCACGGAAACCATTCAAAGGGTCGGAAAGAGATATACCACCGCCCAATCCTTGATGTCTTTCATACTGATACTGAAGCCGCCGCAATTTTTCGCCATACCTTGTCCGTAAAGTTGCATGTTGCGCGTGACAGTGCGTTGTATCCTGCATGTGTATAAGGCAACAAAGCTCTGCAACGATGGGAAAAAGGAGCGCGGAGCACACCATGTCAGTCAATTGCAAACCCGCGTGGTTATCACTGTGACCGAATGTTGGCGCTTCGACTAATTTGCTGTATGGATTCCCTTGTACTCTATACATCTGCGTAAAAACAGAGTGGGAAATGTTGGCGTTCTTCGCCTTGTTTCTACTATCTGCAATTATTATGCCAAAATCATTCACACCTTCCAGAAAGTGTGAGAAATCAGCACAAATTCTCTGAACACTGCGGCTGTATACAGAAGTTCCATCAAAGTCCCCGCCAATCGGCTTCACAAAAACCCGCCCAACGATTTTTGCTTGATGGTCAGTGAGAATAGATAGCGTTTCTTGAATAACCCCGTAAGCGAATCTTCGGTCGTTTCTGACTGTACTGCGAGCCATCCTCCGAATATCGGCACCCTTAATCTCAAGCTTAATCCAATCAAGGTGCCGACTGGTTTGAGGCAACCTATTGGGAAAGAAGCGCTGCTTTAACGCAATAAACGCTCGTGTGACACTGGATATTTGGTCTGCTGGTAAAAAAATCCCAGCAATAATAAAAACTGGCTGCACCGATGAACTAGCAGACGGCAAGGCCCCGGTACACCCGGCCTCATCCACATAGCAAACGTACATATCCCCTCCAGAAACAACTAAAGCCACCGAGGTGGCTTTAGGATTTGCCGCCAACGGAGCAAACCGTGTTCGGCTTCGGACTTTCATCCGCATGGTGATTATAGCAAAAACATCGAGCTAACGTCTACCACTTCGTTCTACAGTTCGCAACTATCTGCACGGAGGAAATCTATCCTACCGTTGCATAGCACGACTGACACAGCATGCTAGTCGAAATTTCTGAGTGATGAAGTCTTCACCAACTCAACGTCAAATCAAGCGATGCCCCCGTTAAGGGGTACATTGCCTGAACCTATACACCCTCTAGGATGAGCAAAGTTTGCATGTAATCCCCAAACCGTAGAACACTGCGCCTTATCCTTCTCCCTGCAGCTTCAACCCGGCTACGGCGCCAGCCCCTGATTGATGGCTTCAAACAGGCTGCCATCCAGGTTATGGCCGTACTCCCACACCATGATGCCGGCCAGCCCTTGTTGTTTGGCCCACGCGGCCTTGGCGCGGGCGCTTTCGGCGTCTTCGTAGCTGATCATCTCGTCGCCGTTATATAGCCAGGGGGCTTTGGCCACATCGTCCCAGTAGCGGGTATAGCCTTTGGCCAGCAGGTTCTGGATGTCGCCCCAGGAGACTCCATCCGGGTAGGCGGGAGCGGCAAAAGGTTGGAACAGGCCGTGGTTTTCGTTTTTCACGCCCTTCCAGGCCACACCGTAGAAGGCGGTACCCAGCAGCAGCTTGCTGGCCGGAACGCCTGCATTCAGGTACAGCTCCATGCTCTGCTTGGCGCTCCAGCCACCCCAGGCCGGGTCATCCGGGCGCTGGAACAAGTTGGTATGGTGCCCGGTCTGCTTGCTCCAGCCACCGTAGATGTCGTACGCCATCACCTTGAGGTAATCCACGCTGCGGGTGATGCGCGGTACATCATTTTTCTGGGTGTACCAGATGTTGGCGGGCACGGCTACCGAGAGGCCATAACGCTGCCCGGTGCGTTGGCCCAGCTGGTCCAGCGCCGCACGCAGGGCTTCGAGCAGGGCCGGGAAGTTGTCGCGGTCCTGCGGACGGGTTTTGATCGGCAGGCCCCAGTCCGGCCCGACCGGGTATTCCCAGTCGATGTCGACCCCAGCCAGCCGGTGCTGTTCCACCAGCTTCAGCACATTGTTAATGAAGGCCTGCCGCAAGGCTGGGTCTGCGGCCATGTCGGAAAAACCATCCGCGCCCCAGCCGCCAATCGACAGGTTCACCTTGAGATGCGGGTAGCGCTGCTGCAGCGTCGCCACCTCATCCCACAGGGTGTTGAACGGTGCAATGGTGCCTTGTTTGGTCGAGTCCGGGCGGGGTTCAAGGTCCGGCAGGTAGACCTCACTGCCATTGCGCAGCAGGGCAAAGCTGATATTGAGCATGGTCAGCTGGTCGCCGCGTATCTGCAACGCACGCCAGTGCACGCCCTTATCCTGCTCCGCCGCACGGGAGCCTAGCGGCCAGGTGCGCAGGTAAGCCACCACTTGTTTGCCGTGGGCGAGCGGCGCCGGTTCAGCCTGCACAGCGGGCAGGCCGCAGCCCAGTCCGATCGCCAGCGCGATGGACAGACGTTGCAGCAGTTTCATTGACAGGTTCTCCAAGGTAGCGAATCCGGGGATGCGCTGTATTTTTATACCCGTAGCCGGGTTTGTGGGTCGGATCTATGCCCGGACCTCGCCTTCATCTAGCCACAAGCCGGGAGCTGATGCAAGCCATGTCCGGCAAGGATTTTTGCTGCATCGCGGGTGGTGAGGCATCGGTCTGCTCGTGGGCAAAACCACTTGCAAACCATCCGCCCAAACAGCCGCCTCCCCACTGGCCGCCCAGGGCAGCGGGCAGATTTGGTAACGATACCAGTCGCCGCTTCAGCATTTGTTGCATTCTGTGGACAGTTCCCCGTCGTTTCCCGTATTGCGAAAACTGCGGCGTACGGCTAGGCTTGGAGGAGTTTATTGCGATGTGAGCAACAATGCTGACCCTGCAAGCCTTGCAACTGTTTGTCCATGTCGCCGAACATGGCAGTTTTGCCTCTGCCGCCAGCCGCTTTGGTCTGACTCCGTCGACCGTAACCCGCCAGATCCAGCAGCTGGAGCAACAGTTGGACAGCCGCCTGCTGCACCGCTCGACCCGCAGCGTGGCGCTCACCGAGGCCGGACGCCACTTCCTGCCCCATGCACTGGCGATGCTGGACGCCTTTGAGAGCGGCTCCGCCGTGCTCAACCGCTTTGCCCAGCAGCCCAGCGGCATCCTGCGCCTGACGGCACCGCACACCCTGACCAATCTGTATCTGGCCCCGGCCTTGCCCTCCTTTCTGGAGCGTTACCCGCAGGTCAAGCTCGACCTGCAGCAGACCGATGACTACATCAACCTGATCGAAGCCGGGTTTGACCTGGGCATCCGTCAAGGGACGCTGCACGACAGCACGGTGGTGGCCCGCCCACTCTTTCACTTCGAGCGTATTCTGTGTGCCAGCCCACAATACCTGGCCCGACACGGCCAGCCGCGTCAGCCTGCCGATCTCGAGCAGCACAACTGCATCCCCTACAACCGGGGTAACCGCGACATGGTGTGGCAATTTCAGAAAGGGCAACGCCGCGAACGGATCACGCCGAGCGGCAATATGCAGAGCAACTGCACCGAAACCCTGCGCTCCATGACGCTGGCGGGCATGGGTATCTGCCGCTTTGTCGAGCGGCTGGTGGCGGCCGACCTCGGTGCCGGGCGGCTGGTGCGGGTGTTACCAGACTGGCAGTCGGTGGTGGATGACCAACTGGACACCCTGTTTGCGGTTTACCCGCAGCGCCGCATGCTGTCGTCCAAGGTCGCCGCCTTCCTCGACCACCTGCAGCAGTGGCTGCAAACCCATACCACCAGTGGCAGTGCCTGATCTGGCCGGATAGGTCCTGTCGCTGGCGGCCATCCCCCCGTATACTGCAACCATGCCCTGAAAGCCATGGTCCCACCGTGTATCACCCTGCGCGTATCCTGCTGCCGTTTGCCCTTGGTTATTTCTTCTCTTACCTGCTGCGTACCGTCAATGCGGTGATTGCGCCGTGGCTAACCCATGAAATGGGGCTGAGCAAGGCCGAGCTGGGGGCGCTGACCTCGGCTTACTTCTTTACCTTTGCACTGGCGCAGTTGCCGCTGGGTATCCTGATGGACCGGCTGGGTCCGCGCCGTTTGAATGCGGCGCTGTTGCTGGTCGCCGCAGCGGGCTGCGCCGTGTTCGGGCTGGCCAACAGTAGCACGGGACTGATGCTGGGGCGGGCACTGATCGGTCTGGGCGTCTCCGGCTGTCTGATGTGTGCCATCAAGGCCAATACCGAGTGGTTCCCGCTGCACCGCTTGCCAGCGCTGAACAGCTGGATCCTGTTTGCCGGGCTGGCCGGTTCCATCGTCGCCACCCTGCCGGTGGCCTGGCTCCTGAGTCAGCTGGGCTTTCAGGGCCTGTTCATGCTGCTGGTCGGGGTGGGCGTGCTCGCCGCCTTCATCCAGTGGCGGGTGGTGCCGGAACCCGCACAGGCGAGGCCGCAGGAATCGCTGCGCGACAGCATGCAGGCCGTAGGGCAACTGTTCCGCCAGCGCCGTTTCTGGTCGCTGGCCCCGCTCGGGGCGCTGGTGATGGGCCTGCACATGGCGATGCAGGGCTTGTGGCTGGCGCAGTGGCTGCGGGATGTACGGCAGCTGCCGGGGGCGACTGTCGATCATCTGCTGTTCCAGCTGGCGCTGGTGGCCACTTGCGGCGCCTTGCTGTGGGGGCAGGTGGCGTCGCGCCTGCAAAAGCGTGGCATCGCTCCGCTCACCCTGCTGTGCGGCGTGGCTGCCTTGAACGGAAGCGCCTTGCTGCTGCTGGCTTGGAACCCGGACTGGCCTGCCTTGCTGCTGATCGGCAGCTACAGCTTTACCGCCATGGCGGGCAATCTGGCGTACGCGGTGATGACCGCGCGCTTTGACCCGCAACTGGCGGGCCGCGCCAATACTGCCCTCAATCTGGTCAACTTCGTGATCGCCTTCCTCACCCAGTCCGGCTTTGGCTATGCGCTGGAAGCGCTGCAGCCGCGCATGCCACTGCTACAGGCCTATCCGGCCTTGCTCACCACCATGGCGGCGCTGGTGATACTGAGTGTGCTGCTGGCGTGGCGGGGGCGGCGTGCGCATGGGATGCCTCCTCCACCGACCTCAGCGCCGCAGCAAGTCCATCGGTAGGCGCCCCTCACTGTCCTTGATCCGCTGCATCACGATATTGCTGCGAATGTCCATCACCCCCCGGGTCTTGTACAGGCGATTGATGGCGAACTCGGAGTACTCCTGCAGATTGCGTGCTCGCACCCGCAGGATGTAGTTGCTGTCACCGGTCACGATATAGGCTGCCACCACCTCCGGCCACTGCTGCACCGCGTCCAGAAAGGACTCGTGCCAGCCTTCCATGTCCTGCCGCATCGACACCTGCACGATGGCCTCCAGCTCCAGCCCCAGCCGCCTTGCATCGAGGATCGCCTGATAGCCAGCGATCGCGCCCGCTTCTTCCAGCAGACGCACCCGCCGCAAGCAGGCCGAAGGCGACAAGGCCACCCGCTCCGCCAGGGTCTGGTTACTGATGCGCCCGTCCTGCTGCAGCAGGCTCAGAATGCGCAGGTCCAACGCATCCAGCGAAAGACTTTGCATGATCCACCATTAATTCCAATTTTGTTCGCAGGATATTCTACTTTATAAGCTCAACAAGCAATGTTTCGCAAGCACATTGCGCACTGAATTGCCTATGATGAGCAGCAGAAACCGCACAGGAGCACAGCATGCGCATATGGGACATCAGCCCGCCGCTCAGCCGGCACACCCCGGTCTGGCCCGGCGATACCGCTTTTCACAGTGAGCGGGTGTGGCAACTGGATGAGCACTGCCCGGTTAATGTCGGACGGCTGACGCTCTCCCCGCATACCGGCGCGCATGCCGATGCGCCCTTGCACTACAGCCCGGACGGTGCGGCGATCGGTGCGGTTTCGCTGGAGCCTTATCTGGGGCCGTGCCGGGTGATTCACTGTCTGGATCGACGCCCGCTGGTGGAGCCCGCTGATGTCGCCCCCTGGCTGACAGACTGCCCACCGCGCATCTTGCTGCGTACCTACCGGCAGGCCCCGCTGACAGCGTGGGACAGCCAGTTTTGCGCGATTGCGCCAGCCACCCTTGACCTGCTGGCCGCACAAGGGGTGAAGCTGATTGGCATCGACACCCCGTCGCTGGACCCGGAAAGCTCCAAGACGATGGACAGTCACCAGCGGGTGCGCCAGTACGGCATGGCGATTCTGGAAGGCCTGGTACTGGATGAGATTACCGCAGGCGATTACGAGCTGATCGCCCTGCCGCTAAAACTGATGGACCTGGATGCCAGCCCGGTGCGTGCCGTGCTGCGCGAATTAGCGTGACAACGGAAAGGAAGCGAAGCATGGTACAACACCGGGAAGACTGCCTGCGACTGGACGCGAGTGATCCACTGGCGCCGCTGCGGGAGCAGTTTGCATTGCCGGAAGGGGTGATTTACCTCGATGGCAATTCATTGGGCGCCCGCCCCAAGGCCTCACTGGCTCGCGCCCAGCAAGTGGTGAGCCAGGAATGGGGCGAGCAGCTGATCCGCAGCTGGAACGATGCTGGCTGGTTTGCGCTGCCGCGCACGCTGGGAAACCGTGTCGCCCGACTGATTGGCGCCGCAGACGACGAGGTGGTGGTGACCGATTCCACCTCGATCAACCTGTTCAAGGTGCTGGCGGCCGCCCTGCGCCAGCAGCAACAAGACGCACCGGGTCGCCGGGTGATTGTGTCCGAGCGCAGCAATTTTCCCACCGACCTGTATATGGCAGAAGGGCTAACCCGTTTGCTGGGTGACTTCGGCAGTGCGGGCTGGACCCTGCGGCTGATCGACGACCCCGCGCAGCTGGCCAGCGCGCTGGACGATCAGGTGGCGGTGGTGATGCTGACCCATGTGCATTACCAGACCGGCCACCTTTACGACATGCCGGCGGTGACCGCGCAGGTGCACCAGCACGGCGCGCTGATGGTGTGGGATCTGGCGCACTCCGCCGGTGCCGTGCCGGTCGACCTGAACGGGGCCAATGCGGACTATGCGATCGGCTGTACCTACAAATACCTGAATGGCGGCCCGGGCTCACCGGCTTTCCTGTGGGTACCCAAGCGCCTGCAAGGCCGCTTCGAGCAGCCGCTGTCTGGTTGGTGGGGCCATGCCCGGCCGTTTGCCATGGAGCCTGGCTATCAGCCGAGTGGCGATGTCGGCCGCTTCCTGTGCGGTACCCAGGGTATCGTGTCGATGTCGCTGGTGGGCTGCGGTCTGGACATCTTTGAGCAGACCAGCATGGCGGCACTGCGACAAAAGTCGCTGGCACTGACCTCGCTGTTTATCAATCTGGTGGAAACCCGCTGTGCGGGCTACCCGCTACAACTGATCACCCCGCGCGATCCCGCCCGGCGCGGCAGCCAGGTCAGCTTCACTCATCCGCACGGTTTTGCCGTGATGCAGGCACTGATCGAGCGCGGCGTGATTGGTGACTACCGCGAACCGCAGATCATGCGTTTTGGCTTTACCCCGCTGTACACCCGTTACCAGGACGTGTGGGACGCAGTCAGCATCCTGCTCGACCTGCTGCAAACCCAAGGCTGGAATCAGGAACGTTTCCACCGCCGTGGCGCGGTAACTTGACCGGAGAATCCGAATGACGACCCCAAACCAAGCCGATGGCTGGCACGGCGCCCAGCTGGACTTTGCCAAGAGCATGAGCTACGGCGACTATCTGGCGCTGGAGCAGATCCTGAATGCACAGCATCCGCTGTCGCCCGACCATAACGAGATGCTGTTCATCGTACAGCACCAGACCAGCGAGCTGTGGATGAAGCTGATGCTGCACGAGCTCCATGCCGCCCGCAAGGCGGTGCGCGATGAACATCTGCCGGAAGCATTCAAGATGCTGGCGCGGGTATCCCGCATCATGGAGCAGCTGGTACAGGCCTGGAATGTCCTGGCCACCATGACGCCGCCAGAATACACCGCGATGCGCCCCTATCTGGGGCAATCCTCCGGCTTCCAGTCCTACCAGTACCGCGAGATCGAGTTCATCCTCGGCAACAAGAACGCGGCCATGCTCAAGCCGCACGCCCACCGTGCCGAGATTCTGGCTGAGGT
Source organism: Leeia sp. (assembly GCF_041909055.1). Classification (NCBI taxonomy): domain Bacteria; kingdom Pseudomonadati; phylum Pseudomonadota; class Betaproteobacteria; order Neisseriales; family Leeiaceae; genus Leeia; species Leeia sp. The sequence continues at coordinate 195,634 of NZ_JAYREC010000001.1, forward strand.
CGAAGCCGAACTGAAGGCCCCTTCGCTGTACGACGAGGCCATCCAGTTGCTGGCACGCCACGGTTTCAGCATTGCCCCAGACCGCCTGCAGCGCGACTGGCAGCAACCCACCACCCACGATGAGTCGGTGGAAGCCGCCTGGCTGCAGGTGTACCAGAACCCGCAACAGCACTGGAATTTCTACCAGCTGGCGGAAAAACTGGTCGATCTGGAAGACGCCTTCCGCCTGTGGCGCTTCCGCCACCTGACCACAGTAGAGCGCATCATCGGCTTCAAACGGGGTACCGGCGGCACCGAAGGCGCCAGCTATCTGCGCCGCATGCTGGATGTGGTACTGTTCCCGGAGCTATGGCGTCTGCGTACGGTACTGTAAGCAGCAGCGCCCCGGAGGAGCACGCATGCAGCTGTACATGAACCCCATGTCCACCTACTCACAGAAAGCCCTGATCGCCTTGTACGAGAAAGGGCTGCCGGTGACGCTGCAGGTGCTCAATCTGCGCGACCGGGCGGTACGCCAGCGCTATGAGGCACACTACCCGCTCGGTCGCATCCCGATGCTGGAAACGGACGACGGCCAGCAGATACCGGAATCCAGCATCATCATCGAGTATCTGCAAGATCACTACCCCAGCCACGGCCCCTGCCTGATTCCGGCAGAACGCGAGGCAGCACGGCAGGTCCGCCTGCTGGACCGCCTGTTTGACCAGTGCCTGAATGATGCCGCGCTCACCCTGCTGCACCTACAGCTGGGTATTCGCCAGGCGGATGAGCGTGCAGAACGCAAGGCCCATAAATGGCTGGCAACGGCCTACCCCATGCTGGAGCAGGCCCTGTCTCCCGGCCCGTGGCTGGCAGGCGCCTTCTCCATGGCCGACTGCGCTGCACTGCCCGGTTTGTACTACGCCCGGCAGTTCCTCCCCTTTGACGAGCGGCCATTGATCGCAGACTACTGGCAGCGCGCCAATACACGCCCCTCGGTAGCAGCCACCTTTGCGCTGGCCGACCAAGCCTGGCGCGAGCAAAGCGCTTAAACCCATGCCCGGTTGCTGCAGACCGGGCATGGTGCGGCTCAGGCCGCGACCCGCTTCCCTTGGCTGGACAGGCTCAGCAAAGTTTGCCGCAGCAAAGCCTGGGTAGTTGGGGCCAGGAAACCTTCCACGAATTCGTCCACCGGCAATTGGTTGATGTCCGCAAATGCTTCTCGCAAAGAGGCCCGAGCCGCCTGGCGCATGGTCTGGAAGCTGTGGCTCGGCAGGCGTGACAACTGTTCTAGCTGACGCAGCGCCTGTGCCACCTCCTGCCCCGGAGGCACCAGCTCATCCACCAGACCCAGTTGCAGCGCGCGCGCCGGGTCGCAGCTCTCGCCCCAGGCCAGCAGGCGCTCAGCATGGCGGGCGCCCACCACCCGTTCCACAGCCAAACGGAAACAGGGGGGCAGGCAGACGCCTACGCATACCTCGCTGAAGCCGATGCGCCCCTCGCCCACGCTCATCACGCGATAGTCAGCAAACACGGCCAGCAAAGCCCCGGCGGCCAGCGCATGTCCAGTGAGGGCAGCGCAGACCGGCAATGGGCTGTGCGCCAGCTCCGCCGCCAGCAGAAACACTTGTTGCCAGTAAGCACGCACCTGCTCACGGTCCGCCGTTAGCAAGGAAGGCAGGTCAATCCCTGCCGAAAACACGCCCGGCTGGCCTGACAGCACAATGCCTTGCTGCCCCTGCCGCTCAGCTTCGCTCAGGGCATGCCGCAGCTGCAGCAGCATGGCGCGGTCGATCAGGTTATAGGGTGGGCGCTGCAATCGGATTTCGACCCGCTGCCCCGGGTGTTGAATGATGTCCAGCATGGTATGGCTCCTGCCTGTATCGGCCTGATGCTGCATGAAGGGGGCATCCGCCGCCCTTTAATCAGGCAGCGGCGGATGGTGGACGTACTCAGTCGACGATGCCGTACTGGCGACACCAGTCGGTGATCTCGGCAAAACGCGCCGCATTCAGCTTCTGGTTATGCTCCGAGTAGCGCACCTTGCGGATCGCCTCGTGGTCGCCCGGCTGAATCGGGTAATCAAAGCTGGCGAAGCGGGCGATCTCCGGCATATAGGTGTATTCCTCCAGCAGGAAGACATAGCCCTTGCGGAAAAACTCGCTCAGCCTGGCGGTATCGGCCGCCGGGGCCTGCCGGTAGTAGTTTTCGACCACGTTCTTGGCGAAGGCGATATGCCGCACTTCTTCCAGATGGTGCTCACGGAACATGGTGCGGGTCAGCGGGTCGATCACATCGTGCTGGGTTTGATAGATGGAGTTCATCTCGGCAAACCATTCGATCAGGAAGTTCCACAGAATGCCGTACACCGGGTGCAGGTCCGGCAACTGCCGCTCAAAGCTGGAAAACTGCGGGATGTTTTCCGGATGGCTCCACATCTCCAGATTGGCCGCTTTCAGGTAGCGACGGAACATCAGGGTGTGCATGATTTCTTCCCGCGAGAAGATCATCAGATACTCCCGCACATCCGGCTCCAGCTGGGCATGGAATTTGTTGACATAGCCCACATACAGCTCGGGCAGTGCCTGTTCCAGCCAGATGAAGTAAGACACGTCACGCGCCGTTTCCAGCCAGAGGGATTCCGTGCGCTGTTCGGGCGTCATGCGCTCCCAGTATTCGGTGCCGTACAGCCAGCCGGTTTCTTCCAGCTTGGGCGGCTTGCTGAAATCAATGCCTTGCTCCCAGTCCACCACCTTCTCGAGCTGCAGCAGCTTGCGATGTGACGCATTGATCAGCGTCTGCACCATCTTGTGGCTTTTGTCATCGAGGATGATCGGGTTTTCCAGTGTCGTGCTGTCCATCATTCGCGTCCTTGTGGGGGTCAAAAAAGGGGCTGTCGCCTTAAGGGGTTCCTGCAGAAACCTTCCTCAAACCACGCGGTCCGGCTGAGCACCGCCCTGCCGCCGGTCTGGCAGCATGTCAGGCCCTGCGGGCAGGGTTTCAGGAAGGATTCCGGCGGGCCGGGCTATCGCAGCCCGGCCCGGGCTCAGGCGGCGATCCGCTCCGGTTGAGGTTCCACCGGACGTTCCTCGCGCAGCTTGCGGCGCAGGATCTTGCCCACATTGGTCTTGGGCAATTCGTCCCGGAATTCGATATGCCTTGGTCGTTTGTAGCCGGTGAGCTGCTCCCGGCAATAGGCCATCAGCAGCTCCTCGGTCAGCTCCGGGTCACGCCGCACCACATAGAGTTTGACCGCCTCCCCGGAGTGCGGGTCTGGCACGCCAACGCAGGCGCACTCCAGCACGCCCGGGTGTTGGGCCACCACACCCTCCACTTCATTGGGGTACACATTGAAGCCCGAGACCAGGATCATGTCCTTCTTGCGGTCCACCACGCGGACGAAGCCCTGCTCGTCCATCACCCCGATGTCGCCGGAGCGGAAGAAGCCATCTGCCGTCATCACCAGCGCCGTTTCATCAGGCCGGTTCCAATAGCCCTGCATCACCTGCGGGCCACGGATGGCAATCTCCCCCGGCTCCCCCAGCGGCAAGGTACGACCATCGTCATCCAGGATGCGGACTTCGGTGGAGGGGATCGGCAAGCCAATCGTGCCAGAGAACGTTTTGAGAAACGGTGGATTGAGGGTGACCGTCGGTGCCGTTTCCGACAAGCCATAGCCCTCGAGGATCGGGCAACCGGTGACCTGCTGCCAGCGTTCACTCACTGCCTGCTGCACCGCCATGCCACCGCCGAGGGTAATGCGCAGGCTGGAGAAATCCAGCTTGGCAAAGTCCGGATGGTTGAGCATGGCGTTGAACAGGGTATTCACCCCAGGCAGAAAATGGAAACGATGCTTGCGCAAGGTGGCGATAAAACCGGGAATATCGCGCGGGTTCGGGATCAGGATGTTCATGGCCCCCCAGCGCATGCCCATCAGCAGGCAGGCGGTCAGTGCCAGAATGTGGTACAGCGGTAGCGCGCACACGGTATGCAGCCGCTCCACGCCGGGCGCACGCAGCACCGGGCCGGCCCAGCTGTCGTTCTGCAGCACGTTGGCAATGACATTACGGTGGGTCAGTATTGCGCCCTTGGACAGACCGGTGGTGCCTCCGGTGTACTGCAGGAAGGCAATGTCATCATGACCCAGACTGGGCGCGGCAAAGGGCAAATGCGCCCCTTTCCGGATCGCCTGCATGAACGGGATGGCGCCCGGCAGTGACCACCCCGGCACCATTTTCTTCACATGGCGGACCACCCAGTTGACCACCGGCCCTTTCACCAGACCTTGCATGTCGCCCAGCGTGGCCACCAGCACATGCTTCACCGGGGTCTGTGCCACCACCGCCTGCAGGGTGTGCGCAAAATGCTCCAGCAGAATGATGGCCTCAGCACCGGAATCCTCCAGCTGGTGTGCCAGCTCACGCGGGGTATACAGCGGGTTGACGTTCACCACCGTATAACCAGCGCGCAGGATGGCGGCTACCGCAATCGGGTAATGCAGCAGATTGGGCAGCATCACCGCCACCCGGGATCCACGATGCAGGCCGCGTGACTGTAGCCAGGCCGCCAGCTGGCGGGAATACTGCTCCAGCTCGCGATAGCTGAGGTAGTGGCCCATGCAGACACAGGCGGCCTGGTCGGCATAGCGGGCGAAAGACTCCTCCATCAGGTGAACCAGGGAGGGATAGCAGGAGGGGTCGATGCTTGCCGGAATCCCTTCCGGATAGGACTTGAGCCAGATGTGATCCATGGTCTTCCTCTGTTGCGGCTGCATTATGGTTATGGAAGGCGCGTCATCTCTGGCGGGTAGCCATAAACGACGGCCAGGCATCGGTCGATGCCGCCAGCGGCCCGGTAGGCCACTGTGTGCAGGATGGCCCCGCCGTTGGGCAGGGCAAGCAACAGGGGAGGCTCCCTGGGAAGCCGTGAAGCAGGTTCAGCGGCGCGTGCGGGCCGCTTCAGCCAGCGCCCGTGCAGACGCATCTGCTGCCGGGCCTGGCTCAAAATCCAGTTCAGTGGCCGCCAGCGGCACACCGGCCTGTGAGAAGATCTGCACAGGGCGTACCACTTGGCGGCTCTGCCGCTCAATCAAACGTATCCGGCGACCTGCCGGGTGAGGCATCCATGCCTCTCCCCAGTCCACCATGGCCGCCAGCAAGGGGGCCAGCGCCTGGCCTTTTTCCGTCAAACGGTAGTGCCATGCTCGCCCGTCCTGCGGGTCGGCCTCACGCTGGACGATCTGCAGCGTGGTCAGCCGCTTCAGGCGGGCTGCCAGAATATTGCTGCTGATCCCCAGATGCTGCTGCAGGGCATCAAAGCGACTCATGCCGCAAAACAGGTTGCGAACGATCAGCAGGGACCACCATTCCCCCACCTGCTCCAGCGTCTGGGCGATCGGGCAATGCTGCCCGCCAAGGTCAGCCTTGTGCATGCGGTCCACCGACCGTTTTGTTTAGTAAATGTATATTCACGATCGAGTATAGGGAGATTACTTTCATGATGCAAGCTTTAACCAGAAAACCATAGAACTTCTAAATCCAGCATTCATGCGGGTTACGGGATGGAGAACGGTCATACCTGTCCCTAGGGACAGGGGTGCTCAGGGGTAGTTTAACGCTTCCACCGCAAACTGCTTGACCTGTTGTGTGAGGTGCAATTCCCGTACTGGCATCACCCCGATCAGGCTGTTGCATAGCCACATGCGATCTGCCGCCAGCACCATCTCCAGCGTGAGATCGGCACATTTCAAAGGCTGGCGACTGTTGCGCGACGCCTCAATCCAGCGATCGCGGGTCAGCCCGGCGACCCCGCAGCGTCGCAAGGCCGGGGTCAGCAGTTCACCATCCAGTCGCACAATCAGGTTGCTCTGGATGCCTTCCACCACCCAGCCCTCCTGATCCAGCAGAATGCCCTCAAAAAAACGTTCGGTCGGCAGGGCCTGGCGGGCCAGCACATTGTCCAGCCGGTTCAGGTGTTTGATCCCGGCCAGTTGCGGCTGGTGGCCCAGCCGCAGCGCGCTCAGCTGAACGTCCACACCCTGCTGATAGTGGCTTTCCGGATAGTGGGGCAAGGGGCTGAGCTGCAGCAGGCGGTTGGGCTGAATGCCATCCGGCGGGCGATAGCCACGCGGGCCGCAACCCCGGGTCAGCGTCAGCTTGACCACCGCGTCTGCCTCGCCCCAGGCAGCCAGTGCAGCCTGCAGGTCTGCCTGCCACACACTGGCTTCCGGCATGCTGATGCCGAGCACCTCGGCATCGCGGTGCAGCTTGTCGAGGTGCGCATCCCACAGCGGTACCTCGCCCGTCACCCGCCGCAAGGTGCGGAACACACCATCGCCATAAAGGAAGCCACGGTCATCCAGCGGAATGCTGCTGGCTGTGGCACCATTGAGCCAGCTGAGCGTGGTCATTGCTGGATACCCAGCGCACGCAGCAAACCGCGTACCTTGGCGCGGGTTTCGTTCAGTTCGCGCTCGGGGTCAGAGTCCGCCACAATGCCGCCGCCCGCGCGAAACAATAGCGCCCCATCCGCACGGTGGGGCGCATACATGAAGCTGCGGATCAGGATGTTCATGTCCAGCGAGCCGTCCCGGTTCACAAATCCCATACTGCCGGTATAGGCGTAACGTGGCGAAGTTTCCAGTTCACGCACGATCTGCATGGTACGTACCTTGGGGCAGCCGGTGATGGTGCCACCAGGGAACAGCGCCCGGATGGCCTGCGCCGGGCTGATGTCGTCACGCAGATTGCCATGCACATTGGATTCGATATGGTGCACAAAGGCGTAGCTGGCCACCGCCATCAGCTCATCCACCTTCACGCTGCCCGGCTTGCACACCCGCCCGAGGTCATTGCGCTCCAGATCAACCAGCATGATGTGCTCGGCGCGCTCCTTGCGGCTGGCCAGCAGGCGGGCCTTCAGCGCGGCATCCTCATCCGGATCGGTCGAACGGGGGTGGGTACCGGCAATCGGCCGCGTTTCGGCACGGCGCTCGCCTGCCTGGTGCGAGACGCGCAGCAAACGCTCCGGCGAAGCCGACACCACCCAGGCCTGCCCTTCCCCATCCGGCAGGCAAGCAAGCCCGGAGAACGGGGCCGGGTTCACCTCACGCAACTGACGGTACAAGGCTCGCGGGTCAAAGCTGTCAGTCACCTCAGCGGCCCAGCGGCGTGACAGGTTGACCTGAAAGACATCACCATCATGGATGTATTGCTTCACCCGCTGGATATTGCGCAGATACACCGCCGGGTCTTCCTCGTTCAAGGCGTTCACGCGGGCGGGCGGCCACTGTGGCAAGGGCGATGCATCGTGGCAGGCAGCCAGCAACTGCGGCAGCAGGTGGGCGGCGTCATCCTCCAGCAGCAGCATGGACTGGTTGCGGTCGCGCCGGTGCAGGATGGCGGCGGGCACCCGCAGCAGGCATGCCTGTGGGAAATCCGGCGTGGCGGGGAAGCGTGGCACGGTCGGTTCAATCTCGTGCAGCAGCTCGTAGCCACAGTAGACAAACCAGCCACCACGGAACGGTAACTCGGCCAGGTCCGGGTCCACCGGCAGCTGCTCGGCACGCCACGCTGCATCCAGCGCGGTGAACAGCGCATCCGGGCTGCTCAGTGCAACCGGCTGCGGGCAGGCCAGCAGGATATCCCAGCCTTCCGGGCCGCTGGATTGCAGCAGTACCGGGAACTGCGCCGGATTGCGGGCGGTCAGCTGGAACAGGTCGGGGACGATATCAAGGGGGTGGATGCGTGTGCGGCTCATGGACGCCATTCTGCCTCAAGGCGGGGGTGCTGACGAGCGCCCCACAAAACAAAACCGGCAAGGCGCTGAACGCCTTGCCGGCTGTACGGCTGGACCCTGCAGCGTCAAACGCGGCGGAACACCAGGGTACCGTTGGTACCGCCAAAGCCAAAGGAATTGGACAGTGCCACGTCGATCTTCATCTCACGCGCCTCGTTCGGCACGTAGTCGAGATCACACTCCGGATCCTGATCATGCAGATTGATGGTCGGCGGGCTCACCTGATGATGCAAGGCCAGGGTAGAGTACACCGCTTCAATCCCGCCCGCGCCACCCAGCAGGTGACCGGTCATCGACTTGGTGGAGTTCACCGCCAGCTTGGCCGCATGATCGCCAAAACAGCGCTTGATGGCGATGGTTTCGGCAATGTCACCCAGCGGGGTGGAGGTGCCGTGGGCATTCAGGTAGTTCACTTCATCGATATTGATGCCCGCATCGCGCAGTGCATTCTGCATGCCGCGCGCCGCACCTTCGCCGTCTTCACATGGTGCCGTCATGTGGTGCGCATCCGAGCTCATGCCAAAACCGGCCAGCTCGGCGTAAATACGGGCACCACGCTTCTTGGCGTGCTCGTACTCTTCCAGAATCAGGACACCCGCGCCCTCACCCATCACAAAGCCATCACGGCCGATATCCCATGGGCGGGAAGCCGTTTCCGGATCATCATTGCGGGTGGAGAGTGCACGGGCGGCAGCAAAGCCGGCCATGCCAAGGCGAGTCACCGCTGCTTCGGTCCCACCCGCCACCATCACATCCGCATCGCCATAGGCGATGATGCGTGCCGAATCGCCGATGCAGTGTGCGCCAGTGGTACAGGCCGATACGATGCCGTAGCTCGGGCCTTTGTAACCCTTCATGATCGACACCTGACCAGACACCATATTGATGATGGAGCCGGGGATGAAGAACGGCGATACCTTGCGCGGACCTTGTTCACGCAGCAAGCCATCGGTTTCTTCGATCAGGGTCAGACCGCCGATCCCGGAGCCGATATTGACACCGATACGGGTCGGGTCAATGCCAGCGTCGTCCAGCCCGGCGTCATTCACCGCCTGCAGGGCGGCAGCAATGCCATACTGGATGAACAAGTCCATCCGGCGCGCATCCTTGGCCGAGATGTACTGGGTCGGGTCGAAATTCTTGACTTCACCGGCAATCTGGCAGGCCAGATCACTGGTTTCAAAACGGGAAATACGGGCAATGCCGCTCTTGCCTGCCAGGATATTGGCCCAGCCGGTTGCGACATCATTGCCGTTCGGGGCCAGCAAACCCAGCCCGGTAACTACCACTCTGCGCTTGGACAACGGTTTCTCCGTGCTTGTTTTCAGATCCTGCTACAGATATGCAGCACGATCCCGGAAAGCGGTCCGGTAAAGCAACGGGCGCCCGGGGCGCCCGTTCTTTGAATCCAGCTTACTTGGCCACGTTGGCGTTAACGTAGTCGATCGCCTGTTGCACGGTGGTGATCTTTTCAGCCTGATCGTCCGGGATTTCGCACTCGAACTCTTCTTCGAGGGCCATCACCAGCTCGACGGTGTCCAGCGAGTCCGCGCCGAGATCGTCGACGAAGGAGGATTCGTTCTTGACTTCCGCTTCGCTCACGCCGAGTTGTTCAGCAACGATCTTTTTAACACGCGCTTCGATGTTTTCCATTTTTACTCAACCATTCCTTTCAACAGGATTCAATAAAGCGCAGGCATTGTAGCAAATTTGCGGGAAAACCCAAACCGCCTGCCTGCAACAAAAAAATCATTCAAAAACAAAACGTTAAAACTGAACATGCATTCAAGGTCGCCCCGCGCGCGGCGAGCCCGCCCAGAATATCACGCCCTTGGGCCAGCTTCAGCCCATATACATGCCACCATTCACGTGCAAGGTTTGTCCGGTCACATAGCCTGCTGCCGGGCTGGCCAGGTAGGCCACTGCGGCTGCAATCTCTTCCGGCTGGCCAAGGCGACCCAGCGCGATCTGTCCCAGCAGGGCTTCGCGCTGCGCTTCTGGCAGATCCTTGGTCATGTCGGTTTCAATGAAACCAGGTGCCACACAGTTCACCGTGATGTTGCGGCTGCCCACTTCACGCGCCAGCGACTTGCTGAAGCCCATCAGACCGGCCTTGGCAGCGGAATAGTTGGTCTGCCCCGGGTTGCCGGTGGCACCCACCACCGAGGCGATATTGATGATACGGCCCCAGCGGGCCTTCATCATGCCGCGCATCACCAGCCGCGACAGCTGGAACACCGGCTTGAGGTTGGTGTTCATGATGTCGTCCCACTCGCTGTCCTTCATCCGCATCAGCAGATTGTCGCGGGTGATACCGGCGTTGTTGACCAGAATGGTGATGGCACCATGCTGGCTCTCGATGGCCGCCACAATGGCGTCCAGCTGGGCAGCATCGCTCACGTTCAGCACGCGGCCCTCTCCGGTTACACCGGCTTCTTTCAGATAGTCCGAAATGGCGGCTGCGCCACTTTCGCTGGTCGCGGTGCCGATCACGGTGGCGCCCATGCGCCCCAGTTCCAGTGCAATTGCACGTCCGATCCCGCGTGATGCGCCGGTGACCAGCGCAATCTTGTCTTTCAGCATTGCCACTCCTTGCGGATGGTTAAAGGGTTGAGGCTCAGGCCAGCTCGGCAAAAGCCGCCGGTTCGACCAGCGCCACATGGCGCGCGTCCGGCGCACCCCGTTTGTTGAGACCCACCAGCACCTTGCCGGGGCCACACTCAGCAATCACGCTTACCGGACGGGCGGCCAGCGCCGCCACGGTTTCCACCCAGCGCACCGGGCTGTACAGCTGCGCCACCAGCGCGGCCTTGATGGCGGCCGCATCGCTGTGGCTGCACACGTCGACATTGTGCAGCACCGGAATCGCCGGGGTATTGATCTGAATCTGTTCCAGTGCAGCCGCCAGGCGGTCTGCGGCCGGTTTCATCAGCGCGCAGTGCGAGGGTACCGACACCGGCAGCAGCAGGGCACGCTTGGCCCCCTTGGCCTTGGCCAGCTCGCAGGCACGTTCGACCGCAGCCTTGTTGCCGGCGATCACGGTCTGGCCTGCCGAATTGAAGTTGACCGGGGCCACCACCTCGCCTTGTGCCGCTTCGTCACAGGCGGCTTGCAGCACGGTGTCGTCCAGCCCGAGGATGGCGGCCATCGCGCCGGTGCCTTCCGGCACCGCAGCCTGCATGGCTTCTGCGCGCAGCCGTACCAGTTTCAGCGCGTCGGCAAATGCCAGGCTGCCCGCCGCTACCAGTGCGGCGTATTCGCCCAGACTGTGCCCGGCCACCACGCTGGGTGCCGCGCCGCCTTGGGCCAGCCAAGCGCGGTATACCGCCACATCGGCGGTCAGCATCAGCGGCTGGGTATTGATGGTGGCATCCAGCTGCTCCTTGGGGCCATCGGCCACCAGTTGCCAGACGTCAAAACCGAGCACGGCGGAGGCTTCTGCAAAGGTGTCACGCACCACGGCCACATCAGCAAAGGCATTCATCATGCCCACCGACTGGGAGCCTTGACCGGGAAACACAAACGCCAAAGACATGCTTTACTCCTTGAATACGTCAGGGCGCAGGGCAGTCACCCAGCCGCTGCGCGGTAAATACCGAGAGAAAGGTACCCGGTGGCCAGCCATTGAGGCTCTGCGCCGTGGCTTCACCGTGGTAATGGGTAGGGTCATCAAACACCAGCCAGGCAGCGCCTTTGGCTGGTATCTTGCCCTCGCAGCGCGCCTGCCAGCTGGCACGGTTGCCTTCCTGCTTGAACTGGCTGGTTTCACACTGCTGCTTCTGGTCACCCAGCAAACGATGCAGATCACTGCGCCACTGCTGCAGCTGGGCTTCTTCCAGACAGCGTTGCACCGATTTAGGCCGCTTGCCGATCAGGCTGTGGCTGGTCACGGTCGAGATTTCCCACAGGCCCGCCTGCAGTGGCGCGGCGGTGTCCTCGGCCCAAGCCAGAGCGGGCAACAGCCCGAGCAGGATGAGGAGCGTTCGCAACATGATCCGGCCCGCGCGCTTTACCAGCGCAGCAGAACCGCGCCCCAGGCAAAGCCGCCGCCGATGCCTTCCAGCATCACCAGATCACCGGCTTGCAGGCGACCATCACGCGCGGCTTCGTCCATCGCCAGCGGAATAGACGCTGCCGAGGTGTTGCCATGGCGATCGACTGTAGTCACCACCTGCGACATCGGCAGGCCCAGCTTTTTGGCGGTGGCTTCCAGAATACGGATATTGGCCTGGTGCGGGATCAGCCACTTGAGATCGGCTGCCGTCAGGTTCTGCTCGCGCAGCACCTGGTCGGCCATCTCACCCAGCGACTTCACCGCAAACTTGAACACGCCCTGCCCGTCCATACGGACAAAAGGATGGCCGTTGATCTGACCATTGCTGGCCTGGCCCGGCACTTCCAACAGGTGCTTGTGGCGGCCATCGGCCTTCAGCTGCGAGCTGAGGATGCCCGGCGTCTCGCTGGCTTCCAGCACCACGGCACCAGCACCATCGCCGAACAGCACGCAGGTGGTGCGGTCCGTCCAGTCGATGATGCGGGAAAAGGTATCGGCTCCGACCACCAAAGCTTTTTTCGAGCTGCCACTACGGATGAACTTCTCGGCAGTTGCAACCGCATAGACAAAACCGGCACAGACCGCCTGAATGTCAAAAGCGACCCCGCCAAAAGCACCCAGCCGGTTTTGCAAGATGGTGGCCACACTGGGGAAAATCTGGTCTGGTGTGGTGGTGGCCACCACGATCAGATCAATCTCTTCCGCTGCGACACCCGCCGATTCCAGCGCACGCAGGCAGGCTTCATAGGCCAGATCACTGGTCAGCTCACCTTCGGCGGCAATGTGACGCTGACGGATACCGGAGCGGGTGACAATCCACTCATCGCTGGTATCCACCATCTTTTCCAGATCTGCGTTGTACAGCACTTTGGTCGGCAGATAGCTGCCGGTACCGGTAATCTTGGCGTACATCAGGAGGCCTCACTGGCTGCCGCGTCACCGCTGGCAGTCGGTTGAAATTCTGCCATTTTGCCAGAAATGTGGGCGATGACGTTATGTTCCACTTCCAGCAACGCCTGCTCCAGCGCATAGCGGAACGCCAAAGCGTCTGCACCACCGTGGCTTTTCACCACCGTGCCGCGCAGACCGATCAGGCTGGCGCCGTTGTAACGACGCGGGTCCATACGGCGGCGGAAGGAAGATAGCGCAGGCAGCGCCAAGAGGCCCAGCAGCTTGGTCAGCCAGTTACGGTTGAACGACTCTTTCAAGGCCGCGGCTATCATTTTGGCCACCCCTTCCGACGTCTTCAGCGAGATATTGCCGGCAAAGCCATCGGTGACCACCACATCGGTGGTGCCTTTGAAGATGTCATCACCTTCCACGTAACCATGGAAATTCAGGCCACTGTCACGCAGCAGCGCAGCCGCTTCCTTGATGGTGGCCGTGCCCTTGATGTCCTCGGTGCCCACATTGAGCAGGCCCACCGTCGGCTCGGGCTTGTTCAGCAAGGCGGAGGCCAGCATGGCCCCCATCACGCCGAACTGCAGCAGGTGCAGGGGCTCGGAATCAATATTGGCACCCAGATCCAGCACCACACTGTTGCCCTGCATATTGGGCATCAGCTTGGCGATGGCCGGTCGATCCACCCCCGGCAGCATCTTCAGCACAAAGCGGCTGGTAGCCATCAGCGCGCCGGTATTACCGGCAGAAACACAGGCCTGGGCGCGCCCTTCCTTCACCATATTGATGGCGATGCGCATCGAGGACTGCTTCTTGTTCTTCAGCGCAGACTGTGGCGATTCGTCCATGCCCACCACTTCGGTGGCGGGTTCCAGCATCAGGCGGTCGGTCGGCACATCCTTGTGACGGCGCAATTCAGCCGACATGGCGTCCGGCATGCCTACCAGAATCACGTGGATAGCAGGATGTTGCTGCAGAAAGCGCAGAACTGCGGCGATCGTAACCCGACAACCGTGATCGCCACCCATGGCGTCAACGGCAATGGTGATATTCATCGAGCAGAGGCAGGCGAGAAATGAGAGGGAGGGAACTGCGGGCGGGTCGTGCCTTGGGGACCGTTACCGGTCCGGGCATGACACCGCCGCCACAGCGGGCCGCGCAAAGCGGCAGGACCAGCAGGCTTACTCGCCCTTGGTCTTCAGGACCTTGCGGCCACGGTAGTAGCCGTTCGGGCTGACGTGGTGACGCAGGTGCACTTCACCGGACACCGGCTCAACAGCCAGCGGCGGGGTGGTCAGAAAGTCGTGGGCGCGGTGCATGCCACGCTTGGACGGGGATTTTTTGTTCTGTTGAACGGCCATGATGACTCCTTAGACTAAATCGGCTGCGATTGCAGTTACCGCCCGCAACCGGCGCCAGCGACCGGCTCAGTGCCGGGTTTTCAATTTCGCCAGCACCGCAAACGGATTCGGCTTTTCTTTTTCTGCGACCGCACCCGCTGCCGCAGCAATGTCGACACACTGTTCGTGCCTGGGGGCAAACGAGAGGTTAAGCAGCACCTCATCTTCCACCCAGGTCAATACGTCAAAAGCTGCCTCGACCAGCACAGCATCTTCGTCATCGCTGTCGTACTCTTCCACCTGCTCCTGCGTCTTCACCACCACCAGACGGTTTTGGCTCGACACCGCATGGGTGAACGGTTGCAGACAGCGCTGGCATACCTGGCATACATCGGTTTCCACCGAGATGTCCAGCACCGGCAAGCGCAAGGCGTTGACACCACCCTGCACCACAAACCTGACTTCGCCGTCGGTACGTGACAAACTGGCGGCCAGCCGTGGCAGCTGCTGGAGCGGCACGCGGCCTTCCAGACGTTGCTTGCCCTCGGCAAAGGCGAGGTTATGGATGACGAACTGTTCTGACATAAACGCGGCATGATATAATCAGCGCCCTTGATTGTCAAAGCCTTTCACGCCCCGCCCCATGTCTCCCACGCTGGTTCTGGCCTCTACCTCCACCTACCGCCGCGAGCTGCTGGCACGGCTGCAGTTGCCGTTTGACGTTGCCCGCCCGGATGTCGATGAAACCCCGTTGCCTGGCGAGCGCGCCGAGCAGACGGCACTGCGCCTGGCAGAAGCCAAGGCCCGCGCTGTAGCGCCGCGCTTTCCCGGCAGCCTGATCATCGGCTCCGACCAGGTCGCCTTGCTGGACGGCGAGCAGCTGGGCAAGCCCGGCCACCACGCGGCTGCCGTGGCCCAGCTGCAGAAGATGCGAGGCCGCCGGGTGGTGTTTCATACCGCACTGGCCTTGCTCGACAGTCGCAGCGGCATAGCCGAGGTGGTGGATGTGCCGTATGAGGTGCAGCTGCGCACCTATTCAGATCAGCTGATCGAGCGCTATCTGCGCGCGGAGCAGCCGTATGACTGCGCCGGCAGCGCCAAGACCGAAGGACTGGGTGTCGCCCTGATCGAGTGGATGCGAGGGGACGACCCTTCCGCGCTGGTCGGTCTCCCCTTGATGGCGCTGACCACCCTGCTGCAACGCGCCGGGCTGCCACCGCTGGGGGTGATATGAGCTACGGCACCCTGTATCTGATCCCGACCCCGCTGGGCGAAGGCGCACCACCGGAAGCGGTATTGCCCGCCAGTGCGCTGGCCATCACCCGCCAGCTGCAGCACTTTGTGGTGGAGCATCCGAAAACCGCTCGCGCCTGCCTCAAGCTGATGGGCACCGCCCTGCCCCTGCAGCAACTCAGCATGCAGACGCTGAATGAGCATACTGCTGCCAAGGACGTGGAGCCCTTGCTGGCCCCGCTGCTGGCGGGCCAGGATGTGGGCCTGCTGTCGGAGGCCGGTTGCCCGGCGGTGGCGGACCCCGGTGCGCAACTGGTGGCACTGGCCCATCAGCGGCAGATCCCGGTGCGACCGCTGGTGGGCCCGTCTTCGCTGTTGCTGGCCTTGATGGCCAGCGGCCTGAACGGCCAGCGCTTCTCGTTCCAAGGCTATCTGCCCGCCCAGCCTGCCGAGCGTCAGCAACGCCTGCAACAACTGGAGCAGCACTCGCGCCGTCAGCAGGAAACCATCCTGTTCATCGAGACCCCATACCGCAATGCGGCGATGCTGGAGAGCCTGCTGCAAACCCTGCAGTCGGACACCCGCCTGTGCGTGGCCACCGACCTGACCCTGCCCAGTGAGCAGGTTGTCACCCGCCGGGTGGCCGACTGGCGGTCGCTGCCCCGCCCGGAGCTGAACAAGCGACCCAGCATTTTCCTGTTTTTGGCCTGATGCTGTATTGCTCTTACTGCGCACTGAGCGGCGGCAAGGCACTGTCCAGCTGAGTCATGACCGCATCAGGCACCTGCTTGCTGCACATCAGATAGCGCAGATTGCCTGGTGGCATATCCGAAAAGGTCAGCCGGGCCAATGCCACTTTGGGCGCATTGGCCTGCGGGCTGACACGCAACACGTGTTGATAATAGTCCAGCTCTTCCGGGTTAAGCGGAACCAGCTCTACCCGTTGGAACTGCAGCTTGCGCAAAGCCTGTAGCACATCACTGGAGCGATCCACGTCCGCCCCCATCCCCTGCAGTAGTGCATCCAGCGGCGCACCATAAACAAAGCCATCAACCACCCCGATCCGTGGCGGTGCCGGTCGGGTCAGCAGCTCGCTGACCCGTGTGATGCCCCGCCAGTGCGCCACATGCTCCGGCAGGCTGGCAAACACGATCGGTTGATCCCGATGCAGCGGATGGCTGAAGCGGGCAAAGCCACGCCGTTCATCATTCATGAACCAGCCGATGGAGCAGACCGGGTAAGCATTGACTCGAATTTCTTCGAGCGCACGCCGCGCCGGGCGCGCCACATAAATGGCAGACAGCCCGCCCTTGGATAGCGCTTGCCGCACCCGTTGCAACAAAAAACCCGCAGGCAGGCCACGCTCGTCCGTATAGTAGTAAGGTGGTTTTTCGATGTAGGTAATGGTCAAAGGCTCCGCCGCCCATGCCATCGGGCTGATCGCCAGCAGCAGCAATGCCTGTTTGAACATTTGCACCCTCCTGCCACTGAGTATGGTTCAGAAGGGGGCGTTTTCCCAGTGATCAGACGTCCTGATTGCGCATGAAATCTGCTGTACGGAACAAGGCCTCCTCCAGGTGGCTGCGCAGGGCATCCTCCATCGGTACCTCGTTCATGGCTTTGAGCATGCAGTACATCCACTGATCGCGCCCGCTGCTGTCAATGGCAAACGGCAGGTGGCGGGCGCGCAGCATGGGATGGCCAAAACGCTCAATGTACAAATTCGGCCCGCCCAGCCAGCCCGACAGGAACATGAACAGCTTGTCGGCAGAATGGGTCAGGTCTGCCGGGTGCATGTCACGCACGGTTTTCGCTACCGGATCGGTATCCATGATGGCGTAAAAGCGGTCTACCAGCTGGCGCAGAACGGCTTCGCCACCCAGCAGTTGATAAGGCGATAATTCAGTCGACATCCATCACACCCGGGCCTAAGCCATCAAACGCGAGAAATCCGGTACGGGTGACTTGCTTAACGCTACCAGCACCATGTAGAAGAACACACAGACCGCCAGCACCCAGCACACCAGACGCTGCGCATGCGTCTTGCCACGCTTGAGCGCAAAGGTGCCCAGGCCAATGTAGGCCAGCAGGGCAAAAAACTTGGCGGTCAGCCAGGGCTGCATGAACGGATACATGCCGCTCAGCACCATCAGCGCAATCGCTGCAGACAGCAACACAGTGTCGATCACATGCGGCACAATGCGCACCCAGCGGTAAGCCAGCCGGGGGGATTCCTGCAGCATCCAGACGCCCCGCAGCAGGAACAGGCTGCCGGACAAGGCAACCGCCAGCAGATGAAGATGTTTGATGGCTGAGTACATGGCCCCTCCACTCGGTCGATAAACAGCGGGCACTGTACCATTTTGCATCACATTCCGACCAGCAGATCAGCTATCGCCTGCCGGAGCATTGGACAGCTGCTTACATCTGGCTTTACCATTTCTGACCAGAAAGCCAGCTAATTTTTTGCAAACAGCATAAATGTCTGCTATGACCTTAAAGTACTACCGTGGCCTGTACATGAGGTTCACCTACTGATCATGCCCGACAGCGAAGCACAGTTCGTTGACATTGCCCGACTACGGATCGGCCTGTACATCCACCTCGACCTCGGCTGGATGGCGCACCCGTTTTCGCTCAACAGCTTCAAGATTCGCACCGATGAGCAGATCGAGATCATCCGCAACCTGGGTCTGGAACGTATCCGCTATGACCCGGCCCGCAGTGATGCCGCTCCCTTGACGGCAGCCGAGAGCGAAAACCCACCGCCACCATCAGCAGCGCTCACGCCAGCGGCTGAAAGCCCGGAGATACAGGCCAAACGTGCCCGCCGTGAGCGTCTGGACCAGCAGCGTGCCAGCCTGGCAGCCTGTGAGCGGCAATTTGGTGAAGCCGGCAAACAGTTCAAGCAGATCAGCAAGCAGGCCAATACCTCGCCCGAGCAGGCACGGCAGCTCTCCGAACAGATGATTGGCAGTTTTGTTGATGACCTGACGGGGGATCAGGAGGCGGCCATCCGGTTACTGTCCGAGAAAACCGGTGAAGAGGGCACCTTGCATGCCCTTAACGTGACCATCCTCTCCCTGTTGCTGGGCAAAGCCTGCGGGCTGGAGCGGCAAGCCATGACCGACCTCGGCATGGGCGCCCTGCTGCATGACATCGGCAAGATTGAATTACCCGACCGGGTACGCCATCTGGACGATCACTTTAACCACGCCGAGCGTGAGCTCTACCAGACCCATGTCAGCCAGGGCATTGCGCTGGGGCGCCGCATGGGCCTGTCCGCCCCGGCCTTGCTCACGCTGGCCCAGCATCATGAGCATGCCGATGGCAGCGGCTTTCCGCAGCGGGCGAAGAATGAGAAGATCAGCCCGGCGGCCCGCATCGTGGCGCTGGTCAACCGCTACGACAATCTGTGCAACCCGGCCAACCCGGCACAGGCACTGACCCCGCATGAAGTGTTGCGCAGCCTGTTTGCACAGCAGCGCAATCACTTCGACGCCACCATTCTCAACAGTTTCATCCGCATGATGGGTGTCTACCCGCCAGGCTCGGTGGTGCAGCTGGAAGATGAGCGTTATGCACTGGTGGTATCGGTCAACGCCGCTCGGCCGCTCAAACCCCATATTGTGGTGCATGATCGTGATGTACCACGCGAGGACTGCATTGTGCTGGATCTGGAAAATGAGCCCGACTTGTCGATCAAGCGCAGCTTGAAGCCCACGCAGTTGCCGCGTCCGGTGTTTGATTACCTCTCGCCCCGCAAGCGCATGTGTTACTTCTTTGAGCGCGGTCGTGAGGCGGCCTCAGGGACACCACCATGAAGCTCAATCGCTGGCAACCCCTGATCGACGGCCTGATGGAGGCGGTCTGGCTGGTCGACCCGATCAGTCTGCAAGTGGTCGCCGCCAATGCCGCCACCGAGCGTATGCTGCGCATGCCGGTCACCGCCTTGCTGGGACGTTCGGTCGCCGAGCTGGCGTCCACCCCGGAAGACCTGTACTTCTGGGAAGACGTTGCTGCAGGCCGCAGCCAGCATATCAATTCGGAAACCGTCATGCGCCGTGGCGACGGCGGCCTGATCACGGTGGAGCGCTGTGTCAGCCTGGTCAAGCTCGGCAACGAATCCATGTTCATGGCCAGCTTCATCGACCACAGCGCCCAGCTCCAGGCCGAGCAGGAGCTGGAAACCCTGATCGCCGAGTTACGTGCCACGCTGGAGTCGTGCGCGGATGGCATTCTGGTGGTCAACCGGCATGGCAGCATTCGGGGCTACAATCAGCGATTTGCCCAGCAATGGGGCCTGCCTGAGTCCTTGCAGACCCGTCGCGACGATCCCGCCGTGTTTCAGTGGCTATTGCAAGCCGTGCAACACCCCGATGACTATCAGCGTCGCTTGCAGCAACTGGAGCAATCTCCGCTGCTGGAAGCCACCGACACCCTCTATCTGCGCAGTGGCCTGGTGCTGGAGCGGGTATCGCTGCCCCAGTTTGCGCGGGGCCGCGCCATTGGCCGGGTCTATGCCTTCCGTGACATTACCCGGCGGCTGCAGGATGAGGCCCAGCTGCAAGTAGCGGCCAAGGTGCTGGATGCCAGCCTGGACGCCATTTTCATTACGGATCAGCAAGGGCGGATCGTGACCGCCAACCCGCGCTTTGCCACCCTGACCGGGCAAAGCATCACCAGCCTGCAGGGGACCGATCCCTCCCGCTTCCTGAGCCACCCGGATGGCAAGCGCTTTCTGCATAACCTGCAACTGGAGCTGGCACAGCATCTGTTGTGGGAAGGTGAGATTCAGTTGCAGCAGGCCCATGGTGGAACCATACCCTGCTTGCTGTCACTGGTAAGGATGCTGGATAGCCAGGGCATGCGCAGCCACGATGTCGGCTTCCTGAAAGACCTGACGGAAGCCAAGGCGGCCAAGCGCCGCATTGAAGACCTCGCCTATAACGATACGCTGACCGGCCTGCCCAACCGCCTGCTGCTGGCCGAGCGTGTCCAGATGGCCATTCAGTCCGCCGAACGCAACCGGAGCCAGTTCGCCGTGCTGTTTCTGGACCTGGACCGCTTCAAGCACATCAACGATTCACTGGGACATCTGGCCGGGGATGCCGTGCTGATGGATGTCGCGCAGCGGCTGCAGGATTGCCTGCGGCAGCAGGACACAGCAGCCCGACTGGGCGGCGACGAATTCATCCTGGTGCTCAACGGCGTGAATGAACAGGGGGCGGAAAACTCGGCGCGCCGCATCATTGATGCCCTGTCGCAACCCTTCCACTTTGCCGATCTGACGTTCTCGGTCACCTGCAGCATTGGCATCGCGCTCTACCCCGATGATGGTCGCAGCATGGATGACCTGATCAAGAACGCCGACAGTGCCATGTATCACGTCAAGGAGCGGGGCCGCGCCGACTTCCGCTTCTACCAGCGGCAGATGAACCTGGGCCTGCTGACCCGCATGAAGCTGGATCACGCCATGCGTGAAGGGCTGCGCGAGCAGCGTTTCCATCTGCACTACCAGCCGCAGGTGGACCTCAGCAGTGGTACCCTGCTCGGGGTGGAAGCCCTGATTCGCTGGAGTGATCCTGAACTCGGTGACATCTCCCCTGCCCAGTTCATCCCGATTGCCGAGGAAACCGGGCTGATCATCGCCATTGGCAACTGGGTACTGGACCGCGCCGCAGCCCAGGCCAGCCAGTGGCGTCGCGATGGCTACCGCTTCACCACCGCCGTCAATGTGTCAGCCTACCAGTTTCAGCAGGCCGATTTTGTCGAGCGGGTAGCGGACACCCTGCAGCGTCATCAACTGCCGGGCGAGGCACTGGAGCTGGAGCTCACCGAAACCTTCCTGATCCGCGATGCCACCGAGGCGCTGCGCAAGCTGGATGCCCTGTCTGCGCTCAAGGTGCGGATGGCCATTGATGACTTTGGCACCGGCTACTCCAGCCTCAGCTATCTGAAGCGCTTCCCCATCCACAAGCTGAAGATCGACCGCTCCTTCATCCACGATGTACCGGGCGACGAAGGTGCAGAAGGTATCGTGCAAGCCATCATCAACATGGCACAGGCTCTGCACCTGCAGGTAACGGCTGAAGGGGTAGAGACCGAAGCCCAGCGCGCCTTCCTCAGTCGCGCGGGTTGTACGCAGTACCAGGGATACCTGTTTGCCCGCCCCACCGCCGCTAGCGACCTCGCGCCGATGCTGCCCTCCCCCGCTCAGCGCTAGGCCTTGTCGTCGCGCTGTCATCCTGTGCTGCTATAAGTACATGACCAGATGGTCTGAGGCCCGGCTTTACCCAAAGCCAGGCCTGCCTTAGCATGATGCCCATCGCCTGTGTCTGGAGCCTGCATGACTGCCCCGCTGCTGCAAGAGCACCCGCTGCGCCAATCGCTGAACGACGAAGCCCATGCCCGCCCCTCGGTACCGGTGCACACCGGTAGCCGGCTCAGCGCACTGGTCTTGTTTGGCGGCGATACCACTGAACACCGTGCCGCCTTGCTGGCATTGACGCGACAGCTAGGCCTGCCGGAGCCGGACAGTCACCCGCACTATGTCGGCGAACACGCCGGGCTGACCCTGCGCTGGGACAGCCATACCGAATTTACCCGCTACTCGCTGCTGCTGCCGGATGGTCCGGAAGATCCTTTCGCCGACTCCCCGCTGGACCGTTTGCCTGCGGGCTGGCTGAGTACCTTGCCAGGTCAATTGCTGGTCGCCATTCACGCTGCCGTGGTGCCACGACAGGATGAGCCCGTCGACCTCACCCGGGTGGCTGAACGGCATTTTGCCGGACACGACTTGATCGGCTCCGAGCTGGGCGATGGTCGCGGTCTGGCCCTGACCGACCTGCAGCTGCACCCGGACCGCCACCTGCCCTCCGGCGCCAGCCGCCTGCTGCTGCTCGATGGGGCGATGAGTGAACGCCAGTGCGGCCGCATGCTGCAGCGCCTGCTGGAAATCGAAACCTATCGCATGCTGGCCTTGCTCGGGCTGCCAGTTGCCAAGGCCTTGTTGCCACAGCTGGCCGACATGGAAGCCCGCCTGAGCCGACTGACCCGAGCCATCCGTCAGCCAGAAAGTGACGATCGGCAACTGCTGGACGAAATGACCGAGCTGGCCGCTGAACTGGAAGGCAGCCTGGCCGCCAGCAGCTACCGATTCAGCGCCGCCAGTGCCTACTATGCCATCATCGAGCGACGGATTGCCGAACTGCGCGAAAGCCGCCTGAGCGGCCTGCAGCCCTTTCGTGAATTCGTGGAGCGACGTCTCGCCCCCGCCATTGACACCTGCCAGTCGGTCAGCAGGCGGCAAGAGCAGCTTTCGCTGCGGCTACAACGCAGCACCGCCCTGCTGCGCACCCGGGTTGATGTCAGCAGCGAAGCCCAGCGCCACGTCCTGCTCGCCTCCATGAACCGCCGCGCCGCGCTGCAACTACGCCTGCAACAAACGGTGGAAGGGCTCTCCGTGGCCGTCCTCACCTACTACATCGTCAGCCTGATCGGCTACGCCGCCAAAGCCCTGCACGCCCTCGGCCTGCATGTCACCCCTGAACTGGTCACCGGCGGCGCCATCCCGCTGGTCGCCGCCACCGTCGCATTTGGCCTGCACCGCTTCCAGGCCCGCCAGGAAGAACCCAAACCACCGACCTCATGAAGACAACTATTGCGGCACCCCCGGCACCACCCAGCGGGCTGCGATGCCGCGCAGGAATTCCAGTTTGCAGGGTTGCTGGTATTCCTGCTGGCAGCGTTTGAGGACGTCCTGTTTCACCTCGTGCGCCTCGGCGGCTGAGCCGCCGCTGAGGCCACCGTTGGGTGCGCGGGCGATGGCGACAAAACCGTTGTAGAAGCCAAAGCCAATCCGGCATTCCTTGAGCTGGGCCTCATTGCAGGCCGCCATGGCTTCGCGTTCAGCCTCTTCCTGGCTGGACCAGTCCAGCCCGTAGGCATAGCTGGGTACGCCTTTGGCATCACGCGCCCAGGCAATGGCGCTGTAGCGGCGTTGCCAGTAGCCGGTCGGGCCAGACGGTGGCGCGGCTTGCGGGGCATTGCCTTGCTGCCCTGCCCCGTTGACCCGGGCATTCCATTCTGGCGTGCCGGGCACATTACCTTGCGGATCATAAATCGGGGCGCAGGCAATGAAACCCGCGTTGGGTCCGCCGATGGTGTGTTGGCCCTGCGGGCAAAAAGCCCGGGCGGACGGTATGTATAGCAAGCCCGCCAGAATCAGCAGGGTGGCAGGGGGGAAGAGTCGGGGCATGGCGGCATTCCTCGTGCATCACGGACGCTATGACCCGAGCATGTCAGACTAGTTCCGCCGCTGCCAGAAGCCCTCTGCAGTGAATACCAGCAGCGCCAGCCAGATCAGGCCAAAGCCGATCAGGCGCACCTGATCAAAAGGCTCATGATACAGCAGCGCACCGATCAGCAATTGCAGCGTGGGCGAGAGGTATTGCAGCAGGCCCAGTGTACTGAGCGGCAAGCGCCGTGCACCGGCGCCAAACATCAGCAAGGGGATGACCGTGACAATGCCGGTACCCATCAGCAGCAGGGTTCTGCCGCTGTCGATATGGCCGAAGTGGCCTTGCCCCTGCCACGACA
Source organism: Leeia sp. (assembly GCF_041909055.1). Taxonomy (NCBI): domain Bacteria; kingdom Pseudomonadati; phylum Pseudomonadota; class Betaproteobacteria; order Neisseriales; family Leeiaceae; genus Leeia; species Leeia sp. The sequence continues at coordinate 219,538 of NZ_JAYREC010000001.1, forward strand.
GCCAAAGCAGATAGCCCAGCGCGGGCAGGAACAGCAGGATGGCCTCCATGGACAAGCCTTCCAGTGACCCCAGCGCGGCGGTCTTGCGCAGGAAGCCATAGAAGCCAAAGCTGAAGGCGAGCACCAGCGCCACCCACGGCAAGGTACCCAGTTGCCAGCCTAGCCAGGCCACCCCGGCGGCTGCCAGCGCGACCGATAGCCATTGCCCGGGCCGCAGCCGCTCGTGCAGCAGTACACTGCCCAGCAGCACATTGACCAGCGGGTTGATGAAGTAGCCGAGGCTGGCTTCCAGCACCTTGCCCTGGTTGACTGCCCAGATATACACGCCCCAGTTACAACCCAGCAACAGGGCGGAGCAAAGGAAGAGGCGGCTACTGCGCCATTGACGCAGTGCGGCCAGTACCTGACGCCAGTCTCCTTGCCAGGCCAGCAGTACGATCAGCACCGGTAGCGACCATACCATGCGGTGCGCCAGAATCTCCGTGGCCGGCAGGGCGTGCAGCGGTCGCCAGTACAGCGGGAACAGGCCCCAGCAGAAATAAGCCCCGAGGCCATACCAGATGCCCTGGCGAATCTGTGCCGCGCTCATGGCTGTGCCTCCGGGGCATTGCCGTGTGTGTGATGTGTGTTGTGCTGGCGAGCAGGTTTGACCTGCATAGGATTCCTTGCGTGGCCAGAGTGGCCTGACTTCAAAGTCAGCACTATACGCGGACACACGACACACTGTCCCAGTACAGCCAGAGGGCACTGCACCATGACAGTGCCCGATCAACCTGCCTCAGCAGCAGCACTCCCCGGGCTTTCTTCACGCTGGATGCGCTGGCTGGTTCGCCACAGCAGCGGCATTGCCAGCACACAGCACAGGGCGTTGACATACCACATGCGCTCCGCGCCAAAGTAGCGGATCAGCTGGCTGGAGCAGACGGGTGACAATAGACTAGCCACGCTCCAGGCCACCGTATAGATGCCCAGATAATGCCCGGTGCGCCGCCCTTCTGCCCGCTGCATCACCACGCCAATGACCGTGGGCATGATCACCATCTCCGCCACCGTCCACACCACCGTGGAAAAGGACAGCCACACCACGCCCTGCCCCAGCGGCAGCATGGCACTGGCCAGGCCCATCAGCAGCGCGCCGGCCAGCATCAACACCGGCGGCTGGGCGTTGCGACTGCACCAGCTGGTCAGCGGTATCTGTACGGCGACGATCAGCAGGCCATTGAGCGCAATCTGCCAGCCAAACCCTTCCGGCCCCAGCCGGTAATGCGACACCGTATAGTTGCCCAGCTGCGAATAGATGGCCTCCAGCACCAGCCGCAAGATCAGGCTGCCAAACATGAAGGCAAGCAAAGGCCCATCCTGATAAGGGCCCTGCAGATGGCGCTCGCCCGTGGTATCCCGCGTGACGGCAGCCTGCGCCTGCCCGGCATGCCGCCGCAACGCCCACCATAGCCACAAGGCTGCCAGCGCGGAGGTGAGGCTGTCGAGGATGAACACGATGCGGTAGTCGTGGCTGGCCGCCAGCCCGCCCATGACACCCGCTACCGAGACTGCCAGATTGATCGACACCCGGTTGAGCGACTGCGCCACCACCCGACTTTCTGCCGAGCAGGTTTCCATGATCAGCCGGTGGATCTGCGGCCGAAAACCGGTATCCATGAAGCCACTGGCCATCATCACCAGCGCCAGCAAGATCGGCTGCTCAACACACAGGTAGAGCAAGAAGCAGCCCGCCGAGCCGCACAGCATGATCAACGCCAGCCGGCGGGCAGGCCAGTGGTCATTCATCAGGCCGCCACCGTAGGCCCCGGCCAGCATGCCCAGCCCATTGCAGGCCAGCAGCCAGCCCACCATCTCGATCGGCAAGTGCAAAGCCTGGTGCAGGTACAGCGGCATGAAGATGCGCACCGCACCGCCCATGCGGTTGATCAGCTGCGCCCCCGCCAGCACCCAGGCCATCGTGGGCAAGCTGCGCAGCGACGGTCCCAGCCAGCGCCGCCAGTCCGCAGGGGCCGCTTTACTCATGCACGCCCCCCGGCCTCAGCCGGTTTGGCAGCAGCATGCTGATCCTGCATGACACGCCCAGTGCGCAAAAGCAGCGGCAACACCAGCACACAGGCCAGACCGCTGAGGTACCAGACACTGTCCGCCCCGCCATGGTGAATCAACTGGCTGGACCATACCGGCGCCAGCAGCCCGGCAATACTCCACGCCATGGAGTACACCCCCAGATAATGCCCGGTACGACGCCCCTCCGCCCGCTGCATCACCAGCAGCACCAGGGTTGGCATCCATAGCATCTCGGCCACCGTCCACACCACGGTGGTGAACGACACCCAGCCAAAGCTCTGCCCCAGCGGCACCAATGCCGCACCCAGTGCCATCAGCGCACCGCCACTGAGTACCAGCGCCGTAGGCGGGTAGCGGCGGTTGCCCCAGGCGGTGAGGGGAATTTGTACCACGGTAATCAGCAAGCCATTGATGGCCATCTGCCAGCCAAAGGCTGACGGCCCCAGCCGATAATGCGCCCCCATATAATTGCCCAGCTGGATGTTGATGGTCTCAAACACCATCTGCAGCACCAGCGCACCACCCACAAACCAGAGAAAGGGCGGGTCCTGATACGGGGTTTGCCCCTCCTGCGGTGCTTTGGCAGTACCGGTCTGCGCTGCAGGTGCGGCCTCAGGTGCAAAGCGGCGCAACGCCCACCACAACCAGACACCCGCCAGGGCCGAGGTGAGGCTATCGAACAGGAACACAATCCGGTAATCCATGCTGGCAGCAATCCCGCCCAGCACCCCGGCCAGCGCCACCGCCAGATTGATCGACACCCGGTTGAGCGACTGCGCCGTCGCCCGGGTCTCCGGCGGACAGGCCTCCATGATCAGGCGGTGGATTTGCGGCCGCAGCGCCACATCGGTAAAGCCGGTCACCAAGAGCAGTGGCGCCAGCCACCAGATTGAGTCGAGGAACAAATACAGCAGGAATATCAGCGCCGCGCTGAACAACATACCCACCGCCAGCCGTCGTGCCGGCCAATGGTCGGTCATCACGCCACCCAGCCAGGACCCCGCCAGCATGCCCACCCCATTACAGGCCAGCAACCAGCCCACCTGATCCATCGGCAAGTGCAGCGCCTGATGCAGATACAGTGGCATGAACATGCGCACCGCGCCACCCATGCGATTGATCAACTGTGTCGCCGCCAGCACCCAGGACATCACCGGCAATTGCGACACCGCCTCACCAAACATACGTTTCCACACCGCAGGCGCAGCAGACATCAAACCTCCTGAACGACGGGGCTGCTTGTGGCAGCACACCGAAAGCAGCGCCACCAAACGGCAACGCCAGAGAAAGGGGGGATGCGCTTACTGTACGGTAATGTCATCGGTTTGAAACGATACAGATGATGCAAAAAACAGCAGACAGTGTTACACCCTGTGCAAACGAGCGGGAGAGCTTGACTTGGGTGGGGGGTGCAGCTGGAATGACCGAGGTCTGGGTATGGAGTCAGTTATCTCTCCTTGGACTTACATGCACCTGTTGGCAGCACTTATGCAAATCGACTATTCAGGTGTATATTGTCACACACCCCTTTTCTGGTACGCCCCATGACACGATCACGTGGTTTAGCTTGCGCCCTGTTTCTGTCCGCCATCACGCTGAGCACCCACAGCACGGCGGCTCAACCCGTGTTTGAGCTATCCAGCAAATTTTACGAGGCGGATTTCAACCGCGCCCCCGCCTGGGATGGCACCCATCGCTTCGAGAATGTGTTTTGCCTGAGCTTTCCGCGCAGCCAGGAGGCGCAGGGGCTGGCCTACGCGCTGTACAACAGCAATACCCTGTACTTTAGCCGGGTGGCCTACCCCGACCTGACCGCCCTCTACGTGGTGACGTCAACCGTACCGGCAGGCCGCACCACAGAAGCGGAGATCGACAATCTGGCCGCGCAAAACCAGCGCAGCGTGGAGGCCTACCCCAGCTATTTCAAGCAGACCCGCACCACGGGCGTACTCGGCCCCTCACTGACCCTGACCGTGCGGAATGCGCGAGAAGGCGGCAAAGAAGCGCCCTTCCCTTTTGTACGCAGCGTAGCCAATCGACCGGATGGGCAGCTGGCCTCGCTCTCGGTGCATCGCCTGTTCGTGCACGGGCAAGATCGAATTGAAGTGGCCGGGCTGCGTTACTTCCAAGCCCCCATCAGCGCCGACCGCGAAGCTGAGGCCGTCTCAGGCTTGGCTGCCCTGGTCGAAGCCGCAGCCGACTCCTTGCAAAGCTGCACGGCGAAACTGCCACCCCGTGCGCCATAGCGCCAAGTGAATGCCGGGATAGGCTGGGGTGTCCACCCCGGCCAGGCACCATGCCGCCCGAACGCCTGTAAGCTGATATTCGCTACCCTGTTTCATTCTTCTTTTAACTAAACCATCATGAAAAAAATCAGCCTCGCCTTATGTCTGCTGGTCACACTCAGTGCATGTCACAAGAAAACCGACACCGAACAAACGTCGGCCCCAGCAGAAGCCAGCCCCGCTGCCGCAAACCCTGTCGCAGCCGCAAGTACAGCAACAGCCGCCCCGGCTGCAGACAACAAAGTGGAAGCCTTCGACATCCAGTCTGTACCCGTGTCGAATGTGGCCTTGCCCGAGTATCCCTATCTGGATTACCCGGAAAAGCTGGACCAGGGCTATCGCTCTGATAAAAAGCCTCAGTTCGATGAGGTCTATCTGATTGCGGGTAAGGCGTTACGCCGGGTGGAAGGCAAACTGCTGGTGCGTCATTTTCCGCACACCACGGTGAACATGTCGGCCCTCGAGTCGCAGCGCAATTATGAAAACTTGCTCAAGTCCCTGGGGGCGGTCAAGGTCAATCAGCTGATGCCTGCTGATGCAGCGTTCAAACGCCTCTACCCGGAAAGCGATGAGGTGCTGGAAAAGAAAATGCGCATCATGGGCGTCAACAATGGCGGCAAAAACTACCAGGTTTACCTGCTGCGTACGCCACAGAAAAATATCTGGTTTGGCCTGGGCATCTTCGACAATGACAACAATACCTGGCTACTTACCCTCGAGGAAAAGCCCTTTGAACAGGTGGTGAAGCTGACCAAGGCGGAGGAGATGGCCGCGGGCCTGCAAAAGTCGGGCGAAGTGGCCTTGTACCTGGCCTTTGATACCGACAGCGCGATGATCAAGGAGGAAAGCAAGCCCGAGGTTGCTGAAATCGCCAAGCTGCTCAAAATGGATCAAAGCTTGCGCCTGAAGGTAGAGGGGCATACCGACAATCAAGGCTCGGCGGAACACAACAAAACCTTGTCTGAATCCCGTGCGCAAGCGGTGGTGCAGGCGCTGACGGCGCAAGGTATTGACGCCAAGCGCCTGCAAGCCGCCGGCTATGGCCAGGACAAACCCATCGCCGATAATGGCAATGAGGACGGTCGTGCCAAAAATCGCCGCGTGATGCTGGTTAAGGTGGCTTCCTGAGCCGATACGCCATCAAGTGGTAGCGCACCTATGGCGCGCTACCCTCAGACCAGCATTACATCTTCACGCCCAGTTCTCGCAGGCGCTCTTCGAGGTAGGAGAGCGCGGTGTAGCGCTCAGACAGGACCACTTCGTCGCGCGGGTGCAGGAAGAGCGGCAGCGAGACGCGGGATTTGAAGCGGCCTTCGCCGGTGGGGTTGATCACGCGGTGGGTGGTGGAGGGGAAGTAGCCGCCGGAGGCTTCCTGCAACATGTCACCGATATTGATCACCAGGGTGCCGAAATCACAGGGGACGTCGTACCACGCGTCGTCCATGCCTTTGACCTGCAGGCCAGGTTCGTTGGCGGCGGGCAGCACGGTGAGCAGGTTGATGTCTTCGTGAGCGGCGGCGCGGATGGCGCCGGGCTCTTCGTCACCGGTCAGCGGTGGGTAGCGCAGGACGCGCAGCAGGGTTTTGGCACTGCCTTCGATCATGTCGGGCAGCGGCATGGAGAAGCGGGCGCGCACGTCTGCCGGGCTGTTGTCCTGCACCCAGCCGAGCAGTTCTTGTGCGAGGCGGTTGGCCACATCGTAGTAGCGGCGGGCGGTATCCGGTACTTCAGCCGGGTAGCGGCCCCACGGGTAGAGGTGGTAGTACTCTTTGATGTCTTTCTTGCTGTGACCTTTGGCGGTTTCAGAAATGGCAGTGGAGAAAAAGCCATCCTGTTTGTCGCGGTCAAAGGCGTATCGGGTTTTGGCGTCGGTATCAAAGAAGGCCAGCCATTCGCGGTAGATGGCTTCCACCATGTCTTGCGGGATGGGGTGGTTCTTGAGTACGCCAAAACCGGTCTGGCGCAGCGATTCGGTAAAGCGGGCGGGCGCGTCCGGGTCGCGGTAGTCTACAACCTGTACTTGCATGGTATTGAGTGCCTTTGCGAGTTCGTTCTGTTTCAACACGAACCGGGGGGGATACCTATTGTATGCCCTTACGGTCTGAGGGTCGAGCCAGCGGGTCGACTGTACTGGTGGCCGCCGGAGTAGCTGTACCTGCTGGCTCGCCTGCCCTCGCCCTACAATGAGCTACCTTCCTCGCCGGAGTTTTCTGCATGCACCTCGCTGCCCTACATCATTACCCGGTCAAATCCTGCGCCGGGCAGCCCCTGTCTGAAGCGGATGTGTCCCCCTTGGGCTTGCCGTTTGACCGCCACTGGATGCTGGCGCTGCCGGATGGACAATTCATCACGGGCCGCGATTATCCGCTGCTGGTGCGGGTAACGGTGGTGGCGAATGCGGCAGGTCTGCAGCTCTCCGCGCCCGGCATGCCGCCCTTGCAAGTCAGCCCAGCAGATTGCACCACACCGGTGCAGACCGGGGTGTGGCGTTACCAGTTCTCGGCCTGGGGTGGATGCCAGGTGGCCAACACCTGGTTCAGTGAATATCTGCAGACGGCGTGCCAGTTGTTATACATCGGCGCGGAAACCCAGCGCTGGCACGACCGCATGGAAGCGGTACCGCTGTCGTTTGCCGATGGTTACCCGCTGCTCTTGATCGGGCAAGGCTCGCTGGATGACCTGAACAGCCGACTGGCACAGCCGGTGGGGATGGCAAACTTCCGCCCCAATCTGGTGATTGCGGAAAGCAACGCCTATGAAGAGGATTACTGGCAACGCATTCGCATCGGTGAGGTGGAGTTTTTCAACCCCAAGCCTTGCTCACGCTGCATCTTCACCACGGTGGACCCCGCCACGGGGGAGAAGGCCGCCAGCGGCGAACCGCTGGCCACCCTCAGCCAGTACCGGATGATCGAGCCGCACGGGGTGTGCTTCGGAATAAATCTGGTGGTCAGCAAGCCCGGCACCTTGCGGATTGGCGATCCGCTGGAGGTGCTGGACTGGGATTTCTGACCCGGCTTAGCGCGCCAGGGCCAGCTTGCGTGCGGGCGCTGGCGCCGGGCGGCTGGAGAGCAGCACCCCGCCGATCACCAGCAGCATGCCCAGCCATTGGGCACCGGTGACCACTTGACCCAGTAGCAAGCCCATCAGGCAGGTCAGCACCGGGACCAGATTGATGAAAATGGTGGCGCGTGCCGTCCCCAGGGTTTTGATGCCCTGGTTCCACCAGACGTAGGTCAAGCCTACGCCGAGCACGCCCATCACAACCAGCGCAGCAAACAGGGGGAGCGTGGGCAGATGCAGGCCCTGTGCTGGCATGCTGAAGCCCATCAAGCCCAAGGCCCCAGCGATGATGGTGACAGTGGTCATCTGCAGGGTAGTCATGCCGCGCACAAAACCGCGCCCAATGACTCCGTAACTCACCCAGCCCAGTACAGCAAGCATGATCAGGCCATCGGCAGGGGACAGGTTCAGATGTTGCAACACCTGCCAGCTGCCGCGGCTGACAACAGTAACCACGCCGGCAAACGCCAGCCCTGCACCCAGCCACTGCTGCACATTCAACCGCTCACGCAGCAGGAGTGCCGACATGACCGCCGTCAGGGCTGGGGTGGTCGCCATCAGCAGGGAAGCATTAACCGGTGAACTGCCCCCCAGGCCACCATAGAGTGCCAGATTGAAGCCCACCACCCCCAGCAGCACCATCATCAGCAAGGGGCGCGCATTCTTTCGGATGGCTTGCCAGTCGTAGCCCTCGGACAGCCATACCCAGATACCCAGGGTCAATGCAGCCAGCAGCATCCGCCAGGTGGTCAGGGCCAGCACCGGCAGCTGCTGCAGTACCCATTTGCCAAGGTGGAACATGGCTGCCCAGCACAGCGCGGTAATGATCAACTGGATGACTGCCCTGCGGTAACTCATATTGCCCTCACTTGCTTTGACTCATTGAGCTTGCAGTTTAATTTTCCTAAACTGATAATTGAATAGCGATAAATCGAAATTCATTTTCCACTTATGCAAAATAAGCCTTCACTGGACTGGAACCATCTCAAGTATTTTCTGGCAGTCGCCCGCCACGGTGGGTTGACGCCCGCCGCCCAGCATCTGGGCAGTAGTCCCTCTACCGTGATGCGGCACGTAGATGCCATGGAAGCCGAACTGGGCATCACCTTGTTTCTGCGGCAGCAGCAAGGCTACCGGTTGACCGACCAGGGCGAGAGCCTGCTCTCCCACATGCTGGAAGCCGAGCAGGCCATGCTGGCGCTGGAGCGCCACGGTAGCCAGCTGGCGCAGCGCGATCAGGCCATGGGCACCATCCGGCTGGCGACGGCGGAAACGCTGGGCAGTACGTTGGTGGCCCCCAATCTGCACCGTTTTTTCCAGCAGTATCCACTGGTGCAGGTGGAGTTGATCATTGGCCGCCAGCTGAGCGACCTGTCGCGCCGGGAGGCGGATCTGGCCCTGCGCTCCATGAACCCGGAACACTGGGATTGGTACCAGGACTATGTGCTGCAGGAAGTCGGCCTGCTCAGCTACCGCCTGTATGGCACGCCGGAGCGTTGTGAGCAAGCACGCCGCGAGGGCTGGCAACGCACGCCGCTGATTGGCTGGGACGAGGCCTGGCTGAAGGACGCGCGCGGGCATTGGCTGACCCGGTTTCCAACCGAGAGTACGGTATTCCGCTGCAACAGCCTGCAGGGGCAGTTCGCTGCGGCCTGCAATGGCATCGGGCTGGTGCTGCTACCCGACTTTCTGGGCAAGCAGGATGCACGGTTGCAAGCGGTGGAGGAAGGCGAGATCTATCAACGACAACTGATGCTGGTCTGGCATCGGGATCTGCGCGCCAGCCAGCGGGTGCTGGCGATGCGGGATTTTCTGGTCAAGCTGTTGCGGGAGTACATCCCGCAAGCCTAACCTTCGCCGCACACCTGATTACGCCCGCCCTGCTTGGCGCGGTACAGCGCCTGATCCGCAGCCAGGCTCAGCTCACTGGCCGTCATGCCGGGTTTCCAGGCAGCCACCCCGGCGCTGAAGGTCGAATTGAACACCACCTCCCCTGCCGTGTGCTGTAGCTGCATATACGCTTGCCGCAAGGCGTCGATCCGCTGCATGGCAACTTCCAGCGACGTTTCCGGCAAGAGGACGGCAAACTCCTCGCCCCCGTAGCGGCCCAGCTGGCCAAAGCGGCGCAGCCGCATCTGCAGCATGCGTGAGAGGCTGCGGATCACCCGGTCACCGACCGGGTGCCCGTAGCTGTCATTGATACGCTTGAAATGGTCGATGTCGAGCATTGCCAGCGCCAGCGCCTGCGGTTCGCGCTGGTTACGCGCCACTTCCCGCAGCAGCTGCTCGCCAAAGTGGCTGTGGGTCAGCAGACCGGTCAGGCCATCGTGGCACATCAGGCGGCGCAACGTCCGGTAGCGCTCGGCGGTGATGGTGACCGACTCCACCAGCACCTGCGGCTGGATAGGCTTGGTCAGGAAGTCATCGCCGCCCTTGCGGCGTGCCAGCAATTGCTTGCTGATGTCGGTTTCACCGGACAGAAACACAATGGGCAGGCTCGCCATATTGTCTTGCTGCCGGATGACCTTGGCCGCTTCGTCGCCCGTACACTCCGGCATATACATGTCAACCAGCAGCAGCTCGGGCTCGAACTCTTCAATGGCTTGCAGCAGGATCAAGGGGTCGGTTTCCACCCGCGTCACCATACCCGCCTGCCGCAACACCTTGCCGGTATGCTCGGCAATGCTGTGAGAGTCATCCACAATCAAGACGCGGTAGGGCTCAAACGGCAGGTTGTCGGTCTGTCGGTCCAGCCGATCCACCAGCTGGGTCAGGTCATAGGGGTGAATCAGCAGCTCGGCACAGCCGGCGCGGACGATCTGAACCTGGTCTTCAAAAGGCAGCGGGTCGCAGATGCCCAGAATCGGAATCCGCTCCGGCAGGCTGGCACGCAAACGGGTGACTTCATCTGCCAGCCGCGCCACCTCTTCGCCTCGGCCTTCCAGCAGCACCGCCGACGGCATTTGCACCTTCATGGCCGTTGCCAGCTCTTCGGTCGAGCCGAAATGCAACAGGACATAGCCAAAGTGGGTCAGCTGCAGACCCAATTCATTCAGGTCATGTGCCTGGCTTGAATATGCAAACAGGGTTTCGTATCGCAGGGAGGCATCCATACTGCCAACTACCCATCCGGGAAGGTGTATGCAGTATGGTTTATTCCATGTGGTTTTGCCAAGAAACATGATGATCGCCCGCTTCAGCGCAGCTTGATGGGATAACAGTGTTTCACTTTGCGAAAGCCCATTCCTCATCTATAACCAGTGCAGGGCATGTCTACACGTACCCATTCTTGTGTTGCCCGGTCATTCTTCATGAGTGCCCACTGTCAGGAGGACGATCATGTCGTCATTGCGCAGCAAGCTGGTCAGCTTTGTGCTGATCCTGATCCTGTTCCTGTCCATGTTGTTGTGCGGGGTGGCCTACTGGCAATCCCGCTCTGCGCTGGAAACGGAAATCAAGGCTGAAATCAGCCAGTCGGCCAGCAACAAGGTCAGCTTTGTTACCGAATGGGTCAGCTCCCGCCAGAAGGTGGTAGCAGCCATCCTGCCCCGTTTCGGACAGGGCGAGCTCAAGCTGGTACTGGATCAGGCCAAGGCCTCGGGCGGACTGGATGAAGCCTATGTCGGCCAGCCTGACAAAACCATGACCATGACCACCAATGCGCCGAAGCTGCCGGACGGCTATGACCCGACCGGCCGCCCCTGGTACAAGGCCGCCGCAGCGACCGATGGACCAATCGCCTCCCCACCCTATATTGATGCCGGTACCAATCAGCCCATCATCTCCTTTGCGCAGGCGCGCAAGGATAATGGTCAGGTGGTGGCGGTGGCCGGTGGTGATGTCACCCTCAAGCGCGTGGTAGAGGAAATTGTCGCGACCAAGCTCCCCGGCAATGGCTATGCCTTCCTGATGACACAGGAGGGTGAAATCATTGCCCACCCGAAAAAGGATTCGGGCCTGAAGAAAGTGGCCGAGGTCATCTCGGGTTATAACCTGACCGCGCAAAGCAAGAATGGCCAGATCAGCGAATCCAGCCTCGATGGCAAAACCGTGTGGACCGCACTCTACCCGGTTGGCGATACCGGCTGGCTGCTGGGGGTGGTGGTACCGGTAGCGGAAGCCACCGCACCGGTGAACACCCTGCTCTATCTGATGCTGGGGTTGCTGGTGGTCGGGGTTGCGATTGGCGGAGCCATCACCTATGTCGGTGTCAGCCGCTTGATGCACGGTCTGATCATGATGCGTGACGCCATGCGTAATATCGCCAGCGGTGGCGGAGACCTGACGGTTCACCTGACTGTAGACAGCCAGGACGAGGTCGGCCAGAGCAAGGATGCCTTCAACCGCTTCCTTGGCGCGCTGCGCGGCATGATTGCCGATACCAAGTCCAACGCAGGTGACCTGCTGCAAGGCTTCCACCATGTGGCGGAAGAAACCGACCGCATCAGCAGCAGCTCGCAACAGCAGGCCATGTCCGCCAATGCCACCGCCGCGGCGATTGAAGAGATGTCGGTGAGCGTCAGCCACATTGCCGACTCCGCCAAAACTGCCGAGCAATTGGCCCGCACGGCCGGGCAGGCCTCCCGCGATGTGGCGCAGGATGTACGGGAAACCGCCGCCGAGATCTCGCGGATTGCCGATACCGTGCGCCAGCTGTCCCAGGTACTCAACGGACTGGATGCCCGCTCCAGCCAGATCAGCACCATTGTCGGCGTGATCAAGGAAATTGCCGATCAGACCAACCTGCTGGCCCTGAATGCGGCCATCGAAGCCGCGCGGGCCGGTGAGCAAGGCCGTGGCTTTGCAGTGGTGGCGGATGAAGTCCGCAAGCTGGCAGAGCGCACCGGCAGCTCAACCGTCGAAATTGGCAACATGATCACCCTGATTCAGGAGGAGACCTCCAGGGCGGTACAGAGCATGCAGACGGCGGTGAGCCAGGTGCAAAGCGGGGTAGAGAAATCCAGCTCGGTGGCCGAATCCATCCAGCGTATTGAACACAGCTCGCTGGAAGTGGTAAGCACGCTGGGTGACATTGCAGCGGCCACCGCAGAGCAATCCAGCGCCAGCCAGGACATTGCGCGCAATATCGAGCGCATCAATGAAATGACGGAGAACACCGACTTTGCCATCCAGCAGGCGCAGCAGACAACCAGCCGCTTGCGGCAGGTGGCCGAAGGCTTGCGCGCGATGATGGACAAGTTTCAGGTGTAAATCCGAGGCCACCCACAAAACAAACGGGCTGCCGATGGCAGCCCGTTTGTTTTGTGCCCGCCGTCATCACGGGTGATACAGCGCCCTCGCCAGCAAGGCCCCGGCATCCCCAAAATAGTGCCGCCGCAATAAACCATCCAGGATGACCCGCGCCGAATCAGGCGTAAACGCACCATCGCGTATCCACTCCAGCACCATCGGTACCGAGAGCAACGCATGTTCAGCCACTTCACCGTCCTGGTTTTGCGGTACGAAATCCGCAGGCAGTGTCAGGTCATAGACAAACAGCCATTCGCGATGCAGGCCATCCGGGCGCAGATGGCAGGACAGCACCCGATTGCCGATACGGGCATGCTGCGCACCCTCCGGCGGAATACCCGCCTCCTCCCAGCACTCGCGCAGCATCGCCTGCTGCAGCGATTCACCATGCGCCACGCCGCCGCCCATCAGATTATCCCAGCGACCCGGGTCTATGGCTTTTTGCATGCTGCGCCGCGCAGCCCACAGCCACAGGTCCTCGCCATCGCGCACCCAGCCGTTCAAGTGTACCGCCCGACTGGTCAGACCTAACAAACGGAATGCCCCACGCTCCAGCAGGCCCAGCCCGGCGCTGTCCTGCTCATAGTCCTCGTCCGGCTGGCGCACCGGGTACAGCTCATCACGCCACTCCGGAAAGCCCCCTTGCTGGTGTACCTGCTGCACCCATTGCTGCACAGCAGACGGCTGGCCCTGCAGCAGGGTATCACTGCCCAGCAGCAGCCCCTGCTCCACCGGCTGGAACAAGCCACTGGCCTGCCCCCATTGCAACCACGCGGCCTCCGAGATCCAGCCCATGCCCTGCCCTGCCACCGACCAATGCCGCCCCTGCTGCCAGGGGATGGGGGGCTGGGACTGCAACCAGCGGCACAAACCTTGCACGATATGTGATGGGCTCATTGTGTCCTCCTGGCCTGACGGCCTGACATTCCACCCGCACCCGGCGGCGCTGGCTTGCTACAATGCGGCATCCTGTTCGTGATGCAGACCATGTTGCCTGTTGCTACCGAGCCGCCTCATGCCAGCCTGGCCGCCGCCCTTCTGGAGGCCCTGGGTCACTTGCCCGGCGCCATCGTGGTCGATGCGCAGGCCCGCATCCGCTGGCTGAGCCCCGCTTACGCGCAACTGCTAGGCGTGGCGGACCCGGACTCCGTCATCGGCTGGCCGGTCGAGCAACTGATCCCGCACAGCAAGCTGCGCGACGTCGCCCACAGTGGACACGCCACTCCGCTGGATTTTCTGCAGCACGAGGGGCGGGATTATGTGGTCACCCGTCTGCCCCTGTGGAATCAGGATACACCAGCTGGCGCCATTGGTCTGTTACTGTACGAGGAATGGCAAACCCTCAGCCCACTGGTCGCCCGTTTTCAGCGCCTGCAGCGCGAGCTGGACGATGCCCGCCGCCAGCTCTCCAGCCAGCGTCCGGCCCGCTACCAGCTCAGCGACCTGATCGGACAGGGTAACGCTGCCACCCGGCTGCGGCAACTGGCCGAACGCGCGGCCCAGCTGGACACCACCGTACTGCTGCAAGGCGAAACCGGCACCGGCAAGGAGCTGCTGGCCCAAGCCATCCATCATGCCTCACAACGCCAGCACGCGGCCTTTGTCGGCCTCAACATCGCCGCGCTGCCGGATAGCCTGCTGGAAGCCGAGCTGTTTGGTGCCGCACCCGGCGCCTATACCGGCGCCGACCGCAAAGGCCGCGAGGGTAAATTCCAGCAAGCACAGGGCGGCACCCTGTTTCTCGACGAAATCGGCGATCTGGCGCTGCCGCTGCAGGCCAAGCTGCTACGGGTGCTGCAAGAACAGGAAATCGAACCGCTGGGTGCCAATCGTCTGGTCAAGCTGGATGTACGCATCATCGCAGCCACCAGCCGCGACCTGCCCGCCATGGTGCAGCAAGGTCAGTTCCGCGCCGACCTTTACTATCGGCTCAATATCCTGCCGATCACCCTGCAGCCCTTGCGAGAGCGCAGCGAAGACATCCCCTTGCTGGTGCGCCACCTGCTGTTGCGACAAGCCGAACGTACCGGTCTGTCCTGTCGGCAACTCAGCACCGACGCGCTCTACCGGCTCACCACCCACGCCTGGCCGGGCAATATCCGCGAGCTGCGCAATGTGCTGGAGCAAGCCTGCCTCTACCAGCCCGAAGGCATACTGGATGCCCGTAGCCTGCACATGCTGCCCAACCCTGCCCCCACCGCACGCCCCTGCACGCCGCTGGCCGACCTGCTCGCCGCCACCGAGCGGCAAGCCCTGCTCGACGCACTGGCCGCCTGCCAGCAAAATCGTAGCCAGGCGGCACAGCGCCTGGGCATTAGCCGGGCCACCCTCTATGAAAAACTGGCCCGCCACGGTATCCGCTAAGCCGGAAAGTCCGCAAAAAATGATAAGTCGGTCTCCCTACAATGGGGGTGCGTTTAACCCACCACCCGGAGACAGACATGAACTACCATACGCTGCAACAGCCCCAGCGCATCATCGGCATGGCCTTTCGCACCAGCAATGACACCGCCGACCAGGACATCCCCGCCTACTGGCAACAGGTGATGGGCGGGCAAAAGCTCGATGGCATCCGTGGACGGCTGGACGACGCCGTCTACGCGGTGTATACGGAATTCAGCCACCCCGGTGTCGACAATGTCGGCCCTTACACCTATGTGATCGGCGTGGCGGTGTCGGACGATGCACCGGTGCCGGACGGCCTGCAGGCCTTCACGCTGCCCGCCGCCCGCTATGCCGTGTTTGACGTACCCAGCGGCCGCCCCGAGCATGTCGGCGAACGCTGGCGCGATATCTGGAACTGGAACGATGCCCGCAAAGCCTACCGCTGCGACTTTGAACGCTACCGCCAGCAAGCCGATGGACGCTGCGACATCGCGATCCATGTCGGCCTTCATTGAGGCTCCGGCCAGTGGCCCGGCACAGCGCTATGTGCAGCGCATGTGCCGGGTGATCGACCATGTCTACGACCACCTCGACAGCACGCTGGACCTCGACGTGCTGGCCGAGGTGGCCTGCATGTCACCCCACCACTGGCACCGCATCTACCAGTCCATGTACGGTGAAACCTTGGCCCGCACCGTGCGGCGGCTGCGCCTGCACCGCGCTGCGGCCGAGCTGGCTTACAGCGCGCTGCCACTCACCCGCATCGCCCGCCGTGCCGCCTACCCCAGCCTGCCTTCGTTCAGCCGCACCTTCAAGGCCGCCTACGGTGTGCCCCCGGCCCGTTACCGTGCCCTCGGCCAGCACCGCAGCTTTACCCTACAGCAACCGCAGCCGCCCGGCGAGGCGCTGCAAGTCAGCATCGAGCCCTTGCCCGCCATGCATCTGCTGGGTATCGCTCATCAAGGCAGCTATATGCTGATTGGACGCGCCTTTGACCGCCTGTTTGCCCACACCGCCGCCAGCGGCCTGCTGCAACACGGCCCACGCTGCTTTGGCCTGTATCTGGACGACCCCAGCCGGGTGCCAGAACGCCTGCGCCGTTCCGTCGCCGCCATCGGCCCGTTTGCCACCCCCCCGAGCCTGCCCCACGCCGAGCTGCAGCCCTACACCACCCACGCCGGCCCCTACGCCACCCTGCTGCACCGAGGCCCCTACGATGGCATGCACGCCAGCTACCGCTGGCTGCTGGGCCAATGGCTGCC
This sequence comes from Leeia sp., assembly GCF_041909055.1. Taxonomy (NCBI): domain Bacteria; kingdom Pseudomonadati; phylum Pseudomonadota; class Betaproteobacteria; order Neisseriales; family Leeiaceae; genus Leeia; species Leeia sp. Next base: position 235,853 of record NZ_JAYREC010000001.1, read on the forward strand.
GCATTCCGACTACGACGCCGCCGACGGCCCGCTGATCGAGGAATACCTCAACAACCCGCGCGACACCGCCCCCTCCGACCTACTGACACGAATACACCTGCCGCTACGGGTAGATGGGGACACCTTACCACTACATGCTTCAGCATAACCCAAACTACTAATCATTAAAAAAGTTGTAATGTGTCACCGAATTTTGGAAGTGCTCGATTCAACAATCTTTCAAACTCGTCAGAAGTTGATGATGCATCCATCAAAGCCATGGCCTTTGACAAATGTTCCCTTAATTCAGGCACACCATGATCATCAGTAAGAAATTGATGATTTTTATACCTCCTATTCCCTTTTTCAGTTCTAGGATTTAATGCCTTTAGGCGTGCCCTTACCCCAGGGGCCAGTCTTTCATAAACAATGTCGTTAACCCAATGGCCAACGAAAGAGGGGCGCTGCAGTCCAATGTAGCTCTCATACCCTTTTACACGGAGAAGCTTAGTCCAGAAAATATCTGGAAATACCTTTGCCCACTTCTTTGCGTAGTCCATCAAATATTTATTAACAATCTTCTGGATTTCATCCTTCTCCCTTACCTCTTGAAAACCAGTTACCTCATCAATCGCCGAGATAATTCCAGCCTTCGCAAAGCTTAAAGTTATCAATTGCGCTTGAAGCGCTAAAGGAATCCACGCCCTACGAAAACCCGGGTTATCTTTTGCCTTTAAGATGGTATGACATAAGTCAATTAGGAGTGTGGCTTCAAATGCAAGGGCAGGTACCCCCCCTCTGCCGGGGCGTATAAATCTAACTGGATTGTTGATTGCCATCGCAAGTTCAGCATCAACATATGGCTTAATGGTTGTCAACGACAAAAACTCTCGAAGCTTACCGCCATGCGTCCTTGCCTCACCACCTAAGCCTATCGCCTGCTGCATGCCCCGACCTGAAAGTACGCGTGTCTTATCATCTAGCACATAGCATTCGACATATATATCCCCAATTTTTAGCATTTTCTCAGGCTCACCCCAAATTGCTTTACGGATGTCTTGAGATTGCTTTTCCTGGTCACCCCAGCGTGTATCTGCCGCCAACTTTGCAATGCGGCTTCTCTCCTCCGGAGGCAGTGCCATGGCACGTGCAACCCCTCCTGCTCGCTTTCCTGTTGCTGACATAACCATCTCCTCGGCCAGATACTTGCATAATGGACTGATAATCGACATATTGCAAGCATGAAGTTATTTTATGCTTGCAAATTTACACAAATAATTAGAGTGTGTCGTCATGCTTTCATCATGCTATGTCCGTAAGGTAACCACCCCGTTCCCAAGCACGCAATCACCAACATGACCACCCATAAGGTGGCCAGCGCTGCTAAGGTAGCGGCAAAGCCATGTTCATGCAGCCTGTCACATTTCGTATCGCTCCGCCGTCATGGTGTGATCAGGTCAAGCAGGAGGCATCATGAGGGGGTGGCATCGTTTCGGGGCGGGGGTGTTGGGGGTGTTTTTGCTGCTGCATCTGGGCAATCACCTGCTGTTGTTCGTGGGCTTTGAGGCGCACCGGGCGGTGATGCACAGCCTGCGGCAGCTGTATCGCTGGCCGCCATTGGAGGCGGTGTTGCTGCTGGCGATCTGCACGCAGCTGATGAGTGGCGTGATGCTGGCGTGGCGTAGCCGACGTGGCAGTTTGCCCGCACTACGCTGGCAGCGCTGGAGTGGTCTGGCCTTGCTGCTCTTTCTGCTGATCCATGTCAGCGCGGTCCTGCTGGGGCGGCTGGCCGGGCTGGATACCGATGTACACTTTGCCGCCGCAGGCTTGCACCACCACCCCGCCTGGCTGTTTTTTGCGCCGTATTACACGCTGGCGGTAGGCGCGCTCGGTCTGCATCTGGGCGCCCGGCTGGCGCGGCGCTGGCCCCAGCAAGCAGGGCGCTGTCTGTGCGGTGGTGCAATGCTGGGCCTGCTGCTGGGAGCGAGCTGGGTGATGGCAATGGCCGGGTGGCTGTACCCGGTGGCGATTCCAGCGGTGTACCATGCAGCTTTCCTGTGATGGCCTGATGATGGCAGATGCTTTTCTCGCGCAACGTGCTCACCTGCAGCGGGTGGCCTACCGCATGCTGGGGGACCGGCATGCGGCGGAGGACGTACTGCAGGAGGCTTGGCTGCGCTGGCAGGCACAAGCCAGCCTGCCGGGGGTCCCCGCAGCCTGGCTGCATACGGTGGTATCCCGCCTGTGCCTGGACCAATTGCGGCTCCGGCGGCAGGCGCAGCACCACTATGCGGGCAGCTGGTTGCCCGCGCCGTGGCAGGACGAGGCTGACGAGCAGGCCGATCCGCTGGCACAGCTGGGGCAGCGTGCCGAACTGGGGCAGGCGCTGATGCTGCTGCTGGAGCGGCTGAGTCCGGACGAGCGGGTGGCCTGGGTGATGTACGACAGTTTTGACCATGACCACCGGCAGATTGCCACGGTGCTGGGCCGCAGTGAGGCCGCCTGCCGCCAACTGGTCAGCCGCGCGCGCAAGCGGCTGCAACAGGGAGAGCGACGCTTTGCCTGTCCGCCGGAGCAGCGGCAACAAGTGCTGTTGCAGTTTCTGACGGCCTTGGGGAGTGGTGACCTGAGCGGCCTGCTGGCGACACTGGCGCCAGCGGTGCAGCTACACTCCGATGGCGGCGGCAAGGTGCTGGCCGCCAGCCGACCGGTGCATGGCCCGCGTGCCGTCAGCCGTTTGCTGTTGGGGGTACGGAAGCTACAGCCGGCAGAGCAGTCCATCCAGCTGGCCAGCCGGGGCGGTGAAACGGTATTGCTGGGTTTTACCGGGGGCACAGTGTACTTCCAGATGAGCTTTGCAGTCGGGGCACAGGGGATTCAGGGTCTCTACCTGCAGTTGAACCCGGACAAGCTGGATCGCCCGGCCCTTTCTCCCGTATAAAAAAACGCGCGATGTTGCCATCGCGCGCCAAGCCCACCTGTGGGCATGGATACCCACGGTTGAAAAAACGGTATGTCAGGCGGGTTCAGGCCACCATCTGGCGAGCCCGATCACGCAGCACAAACTTCTGTACCTTGCCGGTACTGGTCTTGGGCAGCTCGCCCAGCAGCACCCGCTTCGGTACCTTGTAGTGCGCCAGATGCTCGCGGCACCACTGCAGCAGTTCGGCTTCTGCCGGGGCCTCAACCCCGCTGCGCAGGGCGACAAAGGCATAGGGCACCTCGCCCCACTTCTCGTCCGGGCACGCCACCACCGCCGCCTCCAGTACCGCCGGGTGTTGATAAAGCGCGGCCTCTACTTCGATGGAGGCGATGTTCTCGCCACCGGAGATGATGATGTCCTTGGCGCGGTCTTTCAGTTCGATATAGCCATCCGGGTGCAACACGCCGAGGTCACCGGAGTGGAACCAGCCCCCGGCAAACGCTTCCTCGGTTGCACTCGGGTTTTTCAGGTAGCCTTTCATCACGATGTTGCCGCGGAACATCACTTCGCCCAGCGACTGCCCATCGGCGGGCACCGGGGTCATCGTATCCGGGTTCATCACCGTCACCGCTTCCAGCATTGGGTAACGTACCCCCTGCCGCCGCAGGAAATCCGCCTGTCCGGCTTCGTCCATTTGCTCAAAGGAGGGCTGCCACTGGCACAGTGTGGCCGGGCCGTAGGTTTCGGTCAGCCCGTAAAGGTGCAGCACCTTGAAGCCGATGGCTTCCGCCGCACGGATGATCGGCACCGGCACGGGCGCCGCTGCGGCATTGAACTGCACGGTGCGCGGGAAGGTGCGGCGCTGCTCGGGCGGTGCATTGAGGAACAGGCCCAGCACCACCGCTGCCCCGCACATCACGTTGACCTGATGCTCGGCAATCAGCCGGTACATGCTGGCGGCCTCTACCCGCCGCAGGCAGACCGAGGTGGCCCCGAGCGCGGCCAGCGTCCAGATAAAGCACCAGCCATTGCAGTGGAACATCGGCAAGGACCACAGGTAGACGGTATCTTGCGTCATCTGGCTGGAGAGGATGTTGCTCACCGCGTTCAGGTACGCGCCCCGATGGTGGTAGACCACACCTTTCGGGTTACCGGTGGTGCCGGAGGTGTAATTGAGGCTGATCGCCTGCCATTCATCCACCAGCGCGGGCGCCTGCCAGTGCGGATCACCTTCTTCCAGCAGGGTGGTGTAGTCCAGCGCACCAATCCGCTCGCCGCTGTCGTACTCGCTGTCGATGATGTCCACCAGCAGGGGCGGATGGCTGCACAGCGCCACGGCGGCACGAGCCAGCCCGGCAAACTCGCTGTCCACCAGCAGCACTTTGGCCTCGCCGTGGTCCAGCTGAAACGCCAGCGTGCGGGCATCGAGCCGATAGTTGAGGGTATTCAGTACCGCCCCGCATAGCGGCACCGCAAAGTGGGCCTCGAACATTTCCGGAATATTGGGGGCGAGGATGGCGACCGTCTGCCCGGTCTGCACCCCATGCTGAACCAGCGCGGAGGCGAACCGCCGCACCCGCTCGCCCACCTCACGCCAGCGGTAGCGGCGCTGGCCGTGGATCACGGCCAGCTTGTCTGGCCATACCTGCTCGCTACGCTGCAAAAAGGTACACGGCGTCAGCGGCGTGTAGTTGGCCGGGTTGGGTGGCAGATCATCCACAGCGTGCATGCAGCGCTCCCTCTCAGGGTATTTGGGCTCCTGAGTACATAGCAAACGACGTGCCAGCTGGCCTTTCCCGCATGGCGCATCTGCTGGCATGCGGTCTGGCGAGCGATGCCACCCTGGTGGGTGGTCATGGCCGGATGAGGGCAGTGTCTGGAAAAGCAGACAGTACCGACAAAATGTCGTTACCGCTCAGGTGGCATGCAGTTTTCCAGATAACCAGACAACGTCCGGAAATTCAGACAAAGTCACTATGAGATACCATCGCCTTCACGTCCCCACAACAACAAGGCTTATTTACGGCTGAGGCAATCCAGATAGATGGCCGGGTCCGGCATGGTCTGGTAGCGCTGGGCGTGCCACAGCATCTCGCCAAAGCAGTCGAGGAAGGCATGCACCGCCTCATGCTCGCTGCCCAGCTTGAGGCACAGGCGATGAAAGTGGGCGCGCACGCCGGGTGGCTGGTCGATGCTGAGCTGCTCGCGGATCGACAGGTGCATCATCAGATGCAGGAAGGGGTTGGGCTCGCCCTGCTCCGCCGGATAATCCCGCGTCAGGTAACGATCCGGGTCGGACAGGATGGCGTGGTATTCCGGATGCTCACCGATCACGTCCAGCGCCATGGCCTCCAGCGGGGTCAAGGGCAGGCCATCGTGGTGCTTGCGCCAGGTATCAAACAGGAACTGGCGGGCCTGGTCGCGGCTGGGATCGAACATGCTTACTCACTCACCGGAACAGTACGGCCCGGAAATTCACACAGATCGGCAATGATACACGACTCACAATGCGGCTTGCGCGCCGTACAGGTATAGCGGCCATGCAAAATCAGCCAGTGATGGGCGTCCAGCAGGTACTCCGCAGGGATCACCTTCAGCAACTTGTCCTCCACCGCTCGCACGTCCTTGCCTGGAGCCAGCCGCGTGCGATTGGAAAGGCGGAAGATATGGGTGTCCACCGCCATGGTTGGCTGGCGGAAAATGGTGTTGAGGATCACATTGGCTGTCTTGCGGCCCACCCCCGGCAAGGCCTCCAGCGCTGCGCGCTCCGCCGGCACCTCGCCGTCGTGCCGCTCCAGCAACAGCTGACAGGTTTCAATCACATGCTTGGCCTTGCTGCGGTAGAGGCCAATGCGATTGATGAAACCCTCCAGCCTCTCCTGCCCCAGCGCCAGAATCGCCGCCGGGGTATTGGCTACCGGATACAGCTCACGGGTACACAGGTTCACGCTCTTGTCGGTGGCCTGCGCGGAGAGCATCACCGCCACCAGCAGTTCGAACGGCGTGCGGTATTCCAGCTCGGTGGTCGGTTCCGGATTGGCGGCAGCCAGCCGGGCGAAAATCTGTCGGCGCTTGTCGGCGTTCATCGGGGTTGGGCTCCAAAAACGGCATTATGCCTGAGCCGAGGGTGTCCGGCAGCCCCTTGCCCGGCGCTGCGGGCCGCTTGCGATACCTCAATGAATCATGCCAGCATGCGGCCTCAGAACCTGTTTATAGTCTGCTGCGCGACGGCGATACGGCGTTGAAAACAACTTCGGAATGCTCATTTACCACCGAGTAAACTCCGCTTCCTCAGCCGTTTTCGCCTTGTCTCACCCTCGCTCGCGAGACCATAAACAGGTTCTCAGAACAAGGAGGCCACATGCCCGAGATCATTCTGGACGAAAACCCCGCTGACACTGACATCCAGATACTGGAAGACGGCGTCACCCGCTACGGGCGCAGCCTGTCGCAAGGTGATGCGCGACCGCTGGCCTGCTGGATACGGCAGGATGGGCAATTGCGGGGTGGGGTGTGTGGCCGTACCGAGTTGGGCCGCCTGTTCATCCAGTACCTGTGGGTGGATGAGGGACAGCGCGGGCAAGGCTGGGCCAGCGACTTGCTAACCCAGATCGAAGCAGCGGCCCGTGAGCGCGGCTGCCGCGATGCCTTGATCGAGACCCTGCTCGACCCGGTGGCCGAGCTGTACCAGCGACGCGGCTATCAGGTACTGGCTTGCATTCCGGACTGGGTGGGCCGCTTCAGCCGCACCATCCTGTGCAAACCCTTGCAGGATTAATGGCGCTGCGGGATGGCGCTACGGATGCGAATCCGCCTGTACAGCCCATAGAAGGCACCCAGCATAAAGCAGACCCCCACCGCGATAATCGCCCCGACCACTGCCATGCGGCCTTGCTGCATGGTATCAAAGGCCTTGTAGAGCGCAACCAGGGTACGGTCCATGGTCACCGACGCCACATCACCCTGCTCCAGCTCCAGCAACTCCTTGTTCTGGAACCAGGCCCACACCAGAAACACCGCACCAAACAGGTTCAAACCCCAGAAGCCCTTGAAGATGCTGCGATCCGACCGGCCATGGTACATATTGGGAGAAACACTCATGCTCAGGGCCTCCTCGCTTCAGCCACAAAGAAATGCAGTTCTGCTCCGTTTTCATCCGTCCCATTCAGCGAGAAACGCTCCGGTAGCTCGGCACGGCTCAGGCGGAAATGTTGCTGCGTTTGCAGGTCGCTCTCGGGCGGTACTGAGCAGCTATTGGTTTCACAGCCACCGGCATAAGGCATCACGGTCACATCCTTGTCCGTCACCTGCGCCACCTTCAACCAACGGAAACGCGGATGCGGCTGCTCAGTGGTGTTGTAGGCAATCTGCATCCCCAGCATCAGGTCGCCCACCTTGGGATCGCGGCTGACCAGATTGCGGCCTTGCTCTCCGGTGATCGTGCTGTAAATCCATACCCCAATACCGATGAACAGCAACAGCAGCAATGCAAGAAACAGCTTGAATCCCCACTTGAGGCGGAATGTCTTGGGCTGCAATACCGCCTGCTTCTGCTCCGCCAGATAGGCTTCTTCCAGCAGATCATCCCACCCTAGCGGATGCAGCTCGTTATGACAGGAGGGGCAAGACACCAGACCAGCCACCTTCTTGGTCATCTTCATGTAACCACGGGTTTCCATGCGCAGCTGGAAGTAATCCGCCTGCAAGGTACCTTGACCGCAATAGGGGCAGGCCCGCGACAGGCTGGCCTGATGGATCGGGACATAGGTGGTGGTAATGGACTGGACAATGATCATGGGTGAGTCCGCTCAAAAACGGCAGGCCGCTACAGGACCGGGCATTATGCCATCGGGATGGGTCGGGTGCCAGTCCAGCCATGCCAGGCTTTGGCTTTGCTTAAGCTGTTCGATCACCCCCCTGCGTTGATCACCGGCAAAGCGACATCAGGGCCGCTCGAAATCCACAACGAAATAGTGCTGCTCAGCCCCGCGAGCATCCTGCCCATTCAGGTTATTACCGGTCTTGCGGAAATCTTCGCGGCTGGCCTGAAAGCGCAGCCCCGGCTGCAGCGCAGATTCTGACGGTTTGGGGCAATCGTCCCGGGTGGTGCAGCTCCCGGCATAGGGAATCAGGCTGAACTCAAGGTCCCCCACCTGTTCCACCTTCAACCAGAGATAGGTGGACTTGGGCTCCGGGTCAGTATCCGTCGCAATTGGCATGGCCAGCAGCCTATCCCCCGGCTGGGGCTGCAGGCTGATGGCCGTACGCAGTTGATGATCCGTCCAGGCCGAAATCGCCCAGATCAGCAGTGGCACAACCAGCAGCAGCATCGCCATCAGGAGCTTGGCAGGTGTCTTCCAGCGGAAGCTGGTGGGCAGACGCACAGCCTGTTGCTCACCGGCCTGGCAGGCCTCGGTCAGCGCCTTATCCCAAGTGGCGGGAGCGCACTCACGCTGGCAGGCCGTGCAGGACACCCGCCTGCTCAGCTGATCCGTCAGTCTCAGGGTCCATCGGGTTTCCCGCTGCAGCTGAAAGTAGTGCCCGGTGAGCGCCTGTGCACCGCAGTGCGGGCACTGCCCGGGCAGGCTGAGCTGATGAATGTGCCGGTAAGTGGTGCTCATCGACAGAGTTGCCATGCTGTGCTGCGCTCCTTGTGCTCCCGTTCCTGCAGGCCCCCGCCTGCAGCCACCATGCCAGTTTACTGCGGGCACGCCACCGGCTGCGGCTTGCCGCTGCTCACTACCTGCAGCAATTGCGCCGTGTCATAGACATCGGACTGCTCGGTATTGACCACATAGTGGCCGATCCGCAACGTGGCCGTCCCCTTGAAGCCGCACTGGCCTTTGGCAGGCTTGGCGGGCAGCTTCAGCATCGACCGCGCCTTGGTCTGTGGATCAAAGCAGAACCAGGCACTGCGGGTATCCCCCTTTTCACGCGGGATCAGGCCTGCGGTGGCTTTATCCGGGGTGAAACACAGCGTATTCCCCAGCAGCTCATCGCTGCTGTCCTGCAGGTATTGCCCGCTCACCACCACTTCGCCGCTGTAATACACCAGCGCATCCTTCTGGTGGTGACGCTGCAATGCCGGTGCGGCTTGCGCGCCCAGTGCCAGCGCACACAAAGCAGCCCAATACATCCGTTTCATGGTGTTCCTCCTGTTGATCGTGTGGCGATTATATGCATATTGAATGATCTGGACACCCTGCCTGAACGAGCACCACGCCATCGTAGGGTCGCGCCTGGCAAACTTCATTGCCCCATCTGCTGCAACCAGGGAATACTGGCGGCCAGCATCACGGTGGTCAGCCCCTGGCCCAGCACCCGTGCGGTGACCGGCTCAGGGGAGCTTTTCTCGGCGGATTGCAGCAGCGGGGCCAGCAAGGCCAGGCTCAACAGCAACACCGGCACCAGCCAGGCCAGGCGGGGCATGCACGCCAGCGCCAGCACACCCAGCAGCAAGCAGGCCCCGACATACAGCAGCACCAGCTCGGCCTGGCGGCGCAACCTGGCCTCTGCGGTGAGTACCAGATAGCCACACACCCCGATGCCCACCGGCACACACGCCACCCACAGCATGCTGTCCATCCCCAGCCCCCTCGCTCTTGATGGAAGGCATGGTAGCAAGTCACGGATTTTATTGATGAAATGAATGTTTAGTATCAGAAAGCGATACCTGGCAGGTCACCCATGCGGCGCTGATACTACGGCAAGGCGGGCAAACGGCTACACCATACCTTGCCTGTTGCGCTGTACAGGCTCAGCGGCGGTCTGCGCCACCTCTGGCTGCCAAATGTGCTCACCCATTGCAGCTGAGGGCACCATGCAGTAGTCACGCCGTCCAAACCAGTGAAAACGATGGCGAGCCACGGTCCGGTACAGGGCATCGCGCAAAGGGCGCGGTACCAGCCACAGCAGGAGCCCCAGCACTTTCATCGGCAGACTCAAACGCCACAGGATACGGATGCAGGCGGTCGAGTGCGTATAGGCACGTGAGCCTTCCAGCAGCACAAAGCTCTCCGGATCATCTGGCGACATGCCGAGTTGCTGTAACACCTGCTGCCCCGCCAGGCTCTGGATGGTACCCAGCCTGAAACGAGTGCGACGATCCAGCCGCATCAGCAAGTGCGCACTGGCACAACACAGCACGCAAACCCCATCGAACAGGACAACGCGTTGACCAGTGGATGTCATTACCCTGCAGAGCCCGTCTGGAGTTACACCACAGCAGGCACCACCGGTGCCTCTTTGTACAGCCGCAGGAATTTAAACATCTTGGGCCACTCATCCCTTGGCTTGAAGACGATCGCCACCTCCTGCTGCCCCAAGGCCGATTCGGTCAGAATCAGATGATCCGCGACCGCTTTGGCATTCTCGAACTCCTTGGCATTGACCTTGCAAACCGCTTTGTAGAAGGGCCCAGCCAACCAGGCCGCAACCTCGGGGCTATCCTTGAACTTCAGATACCCCGCCAGAGAAGCATGCGCAACCGCCACCATGGCGAACCCCAGCGGGATATCGTCCCGCACCAGAATGTACATCTTCATCCGTTATCGCTTTCATGTTTGCCGGTACCCATTGCTATGGTGCACCACATTTTCCCGCGCTCCCGTCTTCACGCCGAACGGGCATCCAGTCGAGCATAGCGGGCGTAAGCCAGCCGCAGCCCCAGCTTTTGCAGCATGCGCAGCGGTGGCAATCGGCCCGGCAAGCCTGCGTAGACCGGGCAACGCTCGCTGCGGCTCAGCGGCACGCCGGCCAGCTGTCGCGCCAGGGTGCGACCGATCCATGGCATGGTGTTGACGCCATTGCCATAACAACCAAAACCGTAGAATACGCTGGGGTCATCCGGTAGCGCGCCGAACGAAGGCGCCAGCTTGCGGGTGACCGATACCATGCCACGCCAGAAGTAGTCGATCTCCACATCGGCCCAGGCTGGGAACTTGCGGGCAATGGCCATTTGTAACGCCGCTTTCATCTTTACGCCATCGGCCTCACTGCCGCTGAGGTCCCCGCGCGCCCCAAACAGCAACCGACCATCCGGCAGGCGGCGGTAGTAGTTCAGCAAATGGCGGGCATCGCAGGCTGGAGCCAGCGTCTGATACTGGTGCTGCGCCCATTGCGCCTCGCTCAGCGGTGCCGTCACCACAATATTGGAGATCACCGGCAAAAGCCGGTGGCGCAGCACGGCCGGGCCCATCTGCAGCGGGTAGCCATTGGTCGCCACGATCACCCGCCTGGCCCGAACCTCCCCGCCGGGAGTGTGCAGCAGATGATGGCCACCATTCCGCACCCAGCTCAGCACCGGGCTGTGTGCATACAGCTGCGCGCCATGGCGGCTGGCCGCCCCGGCCAGACCTTGCGCGTAAGCCAGCGGGTTCAGCCCGCCACCCGCTTCGATCCACATGGCGCCGTACTGCTCGCTGCCACCGTGCCCGCAGGCCGCAAAAGCCTCCGCATCCAGCATGCGTACCGGCAGCCCTGCCTCGCGCTGCCACAGCAGGGCTTCATCCTGCAGCTCCTGCCAGGCGGCCTTGCTGTGGGCAACGATATAGCTGCCCTCGCCGCACGCCTCCAGCGTAAAACCTTCCTGCTGTGCCAGCTCCGACGCCAGCGCCATGCCTTCGCGCTGCGAGGCGTAGAAATCCACCGTCGCCTCCCGCCCCCAGCGCTGCTGCATGTCCAGCCAGCCCAGCTTGGTGGCCGCCAGCGTATTGAACCCGGCATTGCGGCAAGAAGCGCCCCAGGCCATCTCCCCCGCCTCCAGCACCAGTGGCGCCACACCATAATCCCGCGCCAGATGCAAAGCAGCAGACAGCCCGGTGAAGCCACCACCGATGATCGCCACATCCACCGTATGTCCCCCCGCCAGCACGGGGTAGGCCTGCGGCGTAAGGCGCGTACGCCAATAAGTTGGCGCAGGCTCGGTGAAGCGGTACATGGCAGGGTCGTATAAATGTGGCATGGTCAGCTCCCGGACAGGCAGATGACACCATGCCGCAGTGAGGGAGTCAGGGCAAGGGGGTATGCGTTGCTGTGGCTCAATGCGTAATGAGAGGCAAGCCTATAAGGAGATCATGCACATTTGCATGCAATTCTTGACAACGTCATCGATGGGTCACACCGCCAAATGACGGTTACTCTGGTATGCATCATTGAACCCTGTTACCCATCCACGTAGAACACCATAAAACTCATCTGCGTCGATGACAAGTTCTTCCAAAGAACTTGAAATTACCGCTTCGTCATCAGAATTAACAAACGCAACCAACCTGACCATCTCGCCAACATCAAAAATCAGAACATGCGATCCATCATCAAACGCCCGATCCCCATCCGGAGCCCAAACACATCCAATTTTATATAAATCATCATCAAGTCTCTTCAGAAAATCACCACCCCAATCATTCCTCCCATAAGGAATTGCATATACACTCCAGACAAAGCAACTCACGATATCCGATGAACTCATATCCTCCACATAAGGAACACAGTGTCGACGTCGGTTAGCAACTATTTCTTTTATCACATTGTATGAGCAAGCCAGATAGGTTGCATCTGGCTCATCCACCCCATACTTTCGTCCATTTATATATATCAATAATTTTCCGACCGCCATCAATCCATCGCTAATGCAATAGCAGTCAATTGAAAGTTCAACTCCAAATTTATTTTTATCACCAAATATCATTACAGCTTTCATTCAAGGAAAGGCCAGAAAAAAATTTTCGCGCCCATGTTTCGGAGGCTGGTGCTTACATGCCATAGAAAGACCGACGCAGCGAAAGACAATCCTTTTGATCTGAGCAAGGTAGATGGAAGTGTACGGCCAGCAGCGCGTCCGCGAATAGCGTGGCCATGCCTCAGCTCACGAAGACGCCGACAATAGCAAACGCAACCGTGCCGCCACCGATCACCAGAAGTGTGCCAAGCAGGCCTTTTTTCCAGCCAGGCAATGCTGCCCATGTGGCTTCTAGCATGGTAATAGGCTTTCCGGTAAGCAACTCGGTGACCCCGACGATGGCCAGCATCCCGGGTACGCCAATCAAGATTGCGGCAACGGGACCGGTTGGGTAGTAAGAAAGCGGGTATGCACCAGGATGGGAACTCCAGAATGCCAGTAGCCCGAACACGCACGCGCCGATGACTGCCTCAACAAGACCTCTCAATCTAATGCTCATCCACTGGCTCCTGTCGTCACGCAATACGTTTTTGGCAGAGTAACATTTGCTAGTCTGCATTGCGTCAGAAAGCTAAACGCTTTTTGCCTGTACAACAAGCGCGAAGGAGTGCTGATGCCTGAAGGCACTCCGCAAAAAATAGCTTCCCCAACTCTGCCTGAATTAAATCAAGGTCTTTACACCTCCGCAGAGATGCTTTACTGCCGAGTTCAGCAAATGGTAGCGTGGTTAATTTTCAACAACGTCGCTTACTGCCATTTTTCGAACTTGTGCAGCCTTAACTGCGAGGGTTTAATGGATGCTTCGTAGGTCTCAGCCTCCTTTAATACCCTCTCAACTTCACCACGCTCTGTGTACCAACAGTTATCCGCAGGGTATGCGAAAACGCCATCAGTCAATTCAGCCAGTATCGCCGCGGAAAGCGTTGCCATCCGTAGCTCAAGGGTATCAGCAGAGCCCCAAACGCAAGAAATGACCTTTTTGCAAGAAATAAGGCGCGCATCAATTTCACGTGATGCAAAGTACACAGGCTCCGCTTTTTTCCCTTTCAAGCGATCAAGAATCGACAGTCTTGGCGTGATCGCATCAACTTCCTTTTTCAGGTCAAAATCGCTTAGATAAAATTCGAAGCCAGTAAGATATTCATTGCCAAGCATCTTTTCATGCTTCGGTTTTTTCAATACAACCTTGAAAGGTAAAAAACCCGTATGCGTTGCGAACGAAAATTCAGGATGAATCTCACACGTCATCTCAAGCGAGTTGAGTCGCTCCACCCACTTTTGAATGAGTAAATCATCAACGGTCGGAACAAAGACTTGCATTTCAAGGCTCAAGCTGAACTCCTTACGACCTAAGATAAAACACCACACAACGGCTGAAGCAGCGACATCAAGGCACCGGTCTGCTCTGGCCACACTTGGCCCCCAAAACTACCCACCCACCCCCAGCTGCCGCAAGGTCTCTACCACCTCGTCAACACTGAGCGCGCGTTCCACCGTCAGGTTGGCTGGCAGGACGTCCAGATGCGGGCCGAAGAAGCCGCTGTCCCAGCTGCGCTGGATGGTCATGGGCCAGAGCAGGATCAGGGCTTCGCCGTTCACCTGAGGCAGGTGGCGGGTGAGCCCTTCGCCCCAGATCGGAAACAGGGGCTCGGGCGTGGTGTGTTGCGGCCAGCCGTAGTGCCACCAGCCGTGGTCGGACACTTGCCCGTCACTGCCCAGAGCTGCGGCCAGTACAGCTTCATCCGGCGCCTGGCCGCCCGGCAGCAGGGTGCCGAGGCGGCATTGCAGCAGGCTAAACAGGTGGAAGCAATTGGCAACATTGTGGTAATGCACGCGGTAGCCTTGGCGGCTTTCCACATGCAGCACGGTGAGCGGGGCGCTGTGGCGCTGGATGGCTTCGCGCACCCAGCTGAAGGCGTAGCTGTAGCCTTCCAGCTGTTCCAGCCGGGTCATGCGGGATTCGGTGGTGGCCCAGTCTTCACGCCGGTCCGGCAGGCGTGCCAGATGGCTGACCAGCGCGCGCGCCAGATTGGGGATGGCATCCAGCCAGATTTGCTGTGCTTCATCCAGCGGCGGATAGTCTTCATCGTCGTCGCTGATCTCGGGAAAGCGCGCCAGCAGGTGTTCGAAGAACTCCAGCAGGCACGGTCCACTGGGGTCGGCCGGGTGGCCGTTTTCGACCAGCACACCAAGGCTGACCGCCACCCAGCCCGCACCATGCGGCGGCAGGTTGCCGACTTGGGCGGCGACAGCGCCCATCCAGTCCGGGTGGTCACGCAGGGTGCGTTGCAGGTTCTGAATGCCCAGGCGCACATCCGGGCCGGGCTCAGCTTTGTGGCAGCGCTGGAATGGGGCCAGCAGGATTTCCAGGGTTTCGTAAGGGACCATCGAAAACGATCGTAGTGTAGGTTCAGGACTGTCGCAGTTGCGGCGAGCTGGCGTGCTCCATTTTAGCAGCCTGCATTAGTTTGCGTCCGCACGCGTCATGCAACACTCAGAGCCGCGCCCGCATCAGGTAAAAGCCTTCCCGCATTTCCAACTCTTCGAAACCGCAGCGGGCATAGAGCTGCCGCGCCGGGTTCTGCGGGTGGACGGTGAGGGAGACTTGGCGATAACCCGCCTGGCGGGCCGCTTCCAGCGCGGCGCGCATCATCTTGCTACCATGGCCTTGGTGCTGGTGGGCCGCGTCCAGCGAGATGCCCAGCTGCGGGGTCTGGTTATCCACCCAGGCGAGGCCAACTCGGTCTTTCAGCATCCGCATCCAGCAAGCGCCGATGTCCACACCGTCGAGTACCGCCACCACACCCACATCTCCGGGCCGCCCCCAGTCGTGTGCATAAATGCTGACTTCAGGGTGATCCAGCACGCTGCGCGGGCGCAAGCCCGCGGGTGGCGGATCCCACAGGGCGACGTGCAGCCAGTTCCACAACGCGGGTTGATCTTCCGATAGCAGGGGACGAAAGCTAAGCATAGGCAACCTTTGTCATGGCGCATTGGCCTTCATGGTTTCCAGCTCCTGCTGGCACTGGGCCTTGTTGTGGTAAATGATGTACTCGCTGCGGGACGATGCCTTGCAGCTGGCCACCGGCTTCGGCCCACTGCCAAAACCGGGTGAGGCCTCACACTGGCGCAGCTTGGTGAGCAATGCTGGCGTGACCACCACACAGCGGGCTTGCTCGCCCTTGAGCCAGTCAAAGCCATACTGCCCGGCAGTCGGAACAGGGGACGACGCTTGTGCTACAGGCAACAGCAAGAGGCTTGGCAACCCGAGCCACAGAAAACGCCGCATAATCCCGCTCCATTACACTGAAGGATGGCAGTATAGCGCAACGTCATGACCGGCTGACAAGCGGGAACTGTCCTGCAACCTGCATGCTCCAACCATGCACGACCAAGGAGCACGCACATGAGCGAAACGCCTTTACCAAGCATTGCCGACAAATTTGATACCGATAGCGCCGAGCAACTGGTGGCGCTGGGCTACCCGGCCAATGCGGACGCGCTGGACGAGCTGATTTTCTGGTCCTGCTTTCCCAACGACCCGGTCTGCCACGTGACCCACCCTTATATCCAGAGTCTGCCCAATGAGGCGCTGGTGGCGCCGCTGCTGGATTTTCTGCAATACAACCTGGAAGTGGGTCAAACCGATCTGGTGGTGGATGCCTTCTGGCTGTTCATCAACCCGCGTGGCGAAGCGTTTCGCCAGCAGATCAAGCAGGCCACGGCAGACGAAGCGATCCGCGCGCTGTTTGACGATCCCGAGTACGCACCCGACCCGGACGACACCGCAGACTGAGCTCAATGAGGGTGCTACACTGCCCACCTTGCCTGCTCGCTCACCACCATGTGCGTTAACTACCTGCCCGTCTCTGCCGATCAGCTGACCCGCCACTTTGAAATGGCGCTGGAGGAAGAATGGGCGGACGAAGTGTGGCAGGACCATGCCGCCCCCATCATCCTGCGTGCGCCGCAAGGCATCGTCGCCACCCTGGCAGGCTATGGCATGGTGCCGCGCCGCCACCAGCCAGCCGGTCAGCGCGCCTACAGTACGCAGAACGCCCGGCTGGAAACCGTGGCGGAGCGCCCCAGCTATCGCGGGCCGTGGCAATACGCCCAGTTCTGCCTGGTGCCGATGCTGGGCTTCTTTGAACCGCGCTACGATGCACGCGGCCGCAGTGAGCGCTGGCTGATCCGCCGCACCGACCACGCCCCATTTGCCGTCGCCGGGCTATGGCGCTCCTGGCGCGAAGCGGATGGCCGCACCAGCCACGCCTTCACCCAACTCACCCTGAATGCCGACCAGCACCCGCTGATGCAGCAGTTTCACCCGCCCGAAGATGAAAAGCGCTCTCTGGTGATTGTGCCGCCCAGCCACTACAGTGCCTGGCTGCACTGCCGCCAGCCCGAGGGCGCCCTGCCGCTGCTGCAACCGTTCGACCCCAGCGACTGGACCGCCGAGCCGCGCCCCCGGCCCAATGCCAAGGCGGCGCGGATGCAGAGCCTGTTTTGAGCTAAAACCCTTGCACTGAACTGTACGGCAATGTCAGAAGATGGGGTGAAGCGGACTTTCTGTAGGGACTAATCTTTTCCACTAATGCCATTAATATAATCGCATGCCGGAAAGAAACTCAAAGACGCCGCTCTTTTTATAAAGTCCATCCCCATTTTCTTATCCCCGTCATCACCATCGCAGTATATCAAGCCAACTTCATACAACGCCTCAGGGCAATTATTTTCAGCCGCATTGAAAAGCCATAGCAGCCGCTCATCCTGATTTTTCTTTAGCCCACACCAACCATGTGCATAAAGCCCTGACAAATGATACTGCGCTTTGGCATGGTTATGCTTCACACATGTCACAAGTATTTTTACGGCCTTCTTTTCATCCTTCTTAACACCGTCCCCAAACTGATAGGCAAGCGCAACTCTGAATCCTGCCTCATAATTTCCATTTTTGAAATCAGCTTCCATCGCATGGAAATAAAGGTCGTAATAATATTTTGCCTTTTCAAGGTTGACTTCAACCCCATCCCCTCCGGACTTATATATGTAGCCCAAGTGAAGGAATGACTCACTTACCTTCCTACTTGCAAGCACCTCCAGCATCGGTAAGGCGACAGAAAAGCGTAAATCATCTATAGCCTCCTGCGCTGACTGCAGCAATTCCATCACATCACGACTCCATGCACACATCTTCTGAGGCCCCTCCCTGCAGCCTAATTAACACTCTGTCGAAAGAATAAACCATCATGGCATTTAGAGTAACAGGCCTTTAAGGCACTCGATTACAATCACCTTACCCAGCCATAACACATCCAGTCCACCACAAGCGTCCACAACTTTTAAACCGCTCGCCACCACGCTGTGGCGGCCGACTGATTCCTGTACCGAACGGCAAGATTATTACGGTCTCGCAGGGGTTAGAGATACGCAAGCCGATGTCGTGCGCTACACCCAGCCCCCGCCCCAGTGCCAAGGCGGCGCGGATGCAGAGCCTGTTTTGAGTCGTTACGGGGTATGGTGCACCACGCCAGATACGCCACCACGGCCTGCTTGTCGGCAAGCGAAGTCAGCCTCTGGGTTCTTGCTGCGTTGTGCAGTGAACCCCGCCTCCGCCTGCGGCAATACCGTCAATATTGATCTGGACCACCTTGCGCCCGGGAAACACCTTCTGCAACGCCTGCCTGGCGGCTGCATCAGCTTTGGCATCGCCAAACTCAGGGGCAATCACTGCACCATTGCAGACATAGAAATTGACATACCCCGCAGCGAATGTATCGCTCTCGAACGCCTCCCGCACGCGGGACGGGGCCTCCAGCACCACGACCGACAGCTTGCGCCCTTGCGCATCCTGTGCAGCACGCAGGAGCTCCAGATGCCGCTTTGTCACCGCATGGTCAAATGATGCGGGGTCAGGGTCATACCCCGCAATCACGACTCCCGGTCGGGCAAAGCGTGCATAGAAGTCGGTATGTCCATCGGTAATGTCCCTTCCCCGAATGCCAGGCAACCAGATGATCTTCTCCAGCCCCAGCAAGGATTTCAGTATTTGCTCACAGTGTGACTTGCTCACACCGGGGTTACGGTTTGCATTGAGCACACAGCTCTCGGTGATGATGGCCGTACCGTGTCCATCCACTTCGATGCCACCGCCCTCCAGCGTCAATTCCGTCTGAAGGTGAGGCACCCCCACCCGCTGCGTTACAAACCCGGCGACCTTGGCATCCGCGTCAAAGCGCTGCTTCTCGCCCCAGCCATTGAAATTGAAGTCCAGCGCTGCCTTGCCACCTTTCGAATTCACTACGAAGACCGGGCCAGTATCCCGCATCCAAAGGTCATCGTGTGGACAAACCACCAGTTCAACCGTAGCCCCCATCAATTGCCGCGCCAGCGGCAGATCGGCTTGATTGACCAGCATCGAGACAGGCTCATGGCGGGCGATGGTTAAGGCGATAGTGGCCAGATCACGCTGCACCCTCGGCAGCAACTGTTCTCCCCAAATGTCCTGACCGCCCGCAAACGCCATCCATGTCCGCTGATGGGGCTCACTCTCATCAGGCATGTACCAGCCATCGCGTGCCGATGCCGCCAGCGCCGCCTTCGAACCACCGAGTAAAGCAGCAGCAGACATCAGGCCCATGGCTTGCGTCACCTTACGTCTACTCGGCATGATGCGCACCTCGTGTCACCCAGCCACCATTATGGTGGATTTCCCAACAGTGTGCTGACACCCCGCGCGAAGTACGCCGTGAATATCCCCTGCCCCCTTGCGCTGCCGAAGCACCCACCCCACCACAAGGCTTAATCGCAGCCAAATTCCGCAATTCCTGTACGCATGCTTGCTTGTCATATCACGCTTGCCCGGTAGACTATGGCTGATACCGCAAACCATCATGCCATGACATAGAAGGGTATACATGTTCGGCTTGACCCCTGCCACGCTGGAAGATCCTGCCTTGGGTCTGCTCAAGCGAGACCGCTGGCGCAGCCTGTGGCGTGGCACGGTTACGCTGGACGGGCAGCAGGTGCCTCTGATTCTGGCAGGCAACCGGCGTGCGCCCAGTCCAGCCGCCTTGCGCGCTGCCCACACCATGCAAAGCCAGTACACCAGCTGGCAGCCGTGCATCGCCCAAGCCTTGTACACACACTGCGCGCCTTATGTGGAAGCGATTGCGGCTGGCGAGCTGCCCGCCCCGGCCTCAACTCTGCCCCCGCTCGCACAGCCAGATCAGGTCTGGCCGCATGTGTCTCTGGTATTTGCATCAGTGCTGCCGCTGGGCGTGGCCCTGACTGTGGAGCTGGCCTATGCCACGGCTTGGGATGAGGAACACCTTGTCGCCGCGCGCTTTCTGGAAGGACGCTTCCTTGAGCTGTGTGGTAGTGTCATCGCCCCCTAACCTGCCTATGGAGTCTTGATGTCATTGAAACTGGAACCGCTCGCCCGATACCCGCAACACCACGCTGTAGTGGCCGACTGGTTTAGTACTGAATGGCCAGACTATTATGGCCCTGGCGGAGAGGGCGATGCGCAAGCCGATGTAGCGCGCTACGCCCAGCCTGCAGACACCGCCCCCTACGGACTGCTGGCATTGCAGGATGACCAGCCTTGCGGCTTTGCCGCGCTGAAAACGGAAACCTTCCCCAGCCATCCGGAATTGGGGCCGTGGCTGGGAGCCGCCTACGTACCGCCCCCGTTACGACGAGGTGGCATCGGCGCAGCCCTGATTACCGTACTGGAAGTCGCAGCTCGCCAGATGGGCTACCCGAAACTCTACTGCGCCACGGCCACCGCCGACAGCTTGATGCTGCGCTGCCACTGGACCCTGCTGGACACCGTGCAGCACCAAGGGCACGCGATACGGGTGTATGAAAAACGACTGTTGGACACATAGTCCGCCCCCGTCCAGAGCATGCCCATAAGGCGCACAGGCAGGGTCAGCAACCAGCCATATCGCTTGCCTACTGCCCCCACCAATGCTGAAGGTTACGCCGTGCCGCCTGCTCCAAAGCCCCCGCAGACGGTGTATGGTATATACGGGGAGCCACCAGCCAGCGTTGCATAAGTCCCCTGCGGGTCTGCTGATATACCTCCTCTGCTACCCACGCATATTCTGCGCGAACTTGTCGCTCATACTCGGCAAAAGCTACTGGCTCAGCCCCGAGGATCGCCAAATCCACATCCAGCAGCAAGGCGGTATCACCATTGGCGGGTGCATGCTGGTGGCAGGTGGCCAGAATCAGGTTGGCTACCCGGCTCAACAGGGTGTCATCCAGTCGACCGGCCAGCATGTGTTGTAACAGCTGCACACTCTGCACTTCATTGTCGTGCCGTACAGGGTCGTAGACCGCATCATGAAACCACAAGGCCAATGCCACCTCCTGTGGATGCGTGGCTTCCGCCGACCACCGCCGCAAATCCAGCAGACAGGCTTGCAGATGTCGCTCAGTGTGGTAGTGACGATGCGGCTCTGCATAGGCCTGCAACAGCTGGGGCAGGCCGCCCAGCGGGGGCCTGGCCCCCAGTTGCTGCCACAAGTTTGCCCATTCCGCAGACCAATCCATTATTGCCCCCCTCATGCACCCGCAGGCCACCATCGTACGCGCTGCTGAGCAGCGCGCCTGAGCGGAGCGGCAACAGGTCGGTGGCGAAATTGGGGAGTAACGCCTGATGGCTTGGCACAACCGCCAGCCCTTTCCATACCGCCAGCTGACCATCCTCCCCGACACTCCCCATCCAGCCGGGAGCCAGCGCACGCAGGCGGCGCACCGCTGCCCGATGTGCCTTGTGGCGAAAACAGACACACCAACGGTCCCCTTCCGGCCGCCAGGCCTGAATCTGCCCCATCACATCGCCACTCCATAGCAGTCCATCCGCCCACAGCAGGGTGCGCAATGGTTGATCACCGGCGAGTACCTGCAGGCAAGTTCCATCGGCAGACCATATCCGCAGACTGCCATCTTCCGAGGCACTGGCCAGCCGCCCTGCAGGCAGCACCGCCAGTTGCCATACCCAGCCCTGATGCCCCGTCAAGGTGCGCTGCCGCTGCCCCGTTGCATCAAACAGATGGATCAGCCCATCTGCTCCGGCGGTTGCAATGCACGCTTCAGACAACACCTGAACATCCAGAATCGCAGCAGCATGCGCCTGCACGGTACGCAGACATTCGCCACTCGGCCAGTGCCACCAGCGCAGGCTGCGATCACGCGATACTGAGAGCAGTGTCTGCGCCGTCAGCGCCGCCAGCCCCAGCACAGACTGCGTATGGCCTTGCAAAACCGTGATCGGCGTACCATCGTCCCGCCACACGCGGATATGGCTGTCACGCCCTCCGCTGGCCAGCACACCGGGGGCCAACCGGGCTAATGTCCAGACATAGCCTTGATGCCCCGGCATGAAAGGCGAATGCGCCGCGGTCATGGCTGCTGATGTGCTGCGATAGAGGACATCACTGCGCAGCACATGTTTGCGGCCAGCCACCAGCACCGCCCCGGCGTGCCAGATGGCATGGTCAAACAGGATCAGACTGCCCGCACGGGGCCTGACTCGCCCGATCTCCTGCGCCGGACGACCATCTTCATGCCCGCCGGGACCGGCGGAATAGAACACCGTATCGCCGCCTTCAAAAGCATCACCATCCGTCAGGTAGATCATGAATGTGAGTCCGGAGCGGATAGCCGGTCCGCGCCAGTGGACGCCATCCTGATGCAACTGAAACTGCTGGCCTGGTTCATAGCGGCAGCAGCGAAAGCGCGGATTGATGCCTTCAAACTGCCATGGCTGAACCTGCCCTGCTGCATCCGGCAAGGACAAGCAGGCAGGTGCCAGGGTTTGCAACGCAGCGGCTAACGTCTGTGCGAGTGCTTCGTTGTCCCACACCTGGCGCATATTGTTGCGATAGGACGGCGGGTAGTCATGACCGGCATCGGCGAAAGGCTGCGCCTCTCGCTCGGCGATCAATGCCAGGCAGGCTTCCGCCGTCAAAAACCCGGGAAATACGCGGCAAAACCCGGCGGATGCGGGCAGCGGATCATACGCCGAGAGCGATGTGGCACAGGTGTTCATGCTTCACCCATATAATTTGGTTGACCAACCTATAAATAATATATCCCTGCAGGCTGCCGATGGCAACTACAATATTGGTCAATCAACCTGTTTACCCTGCCATGGCCCGCCCCAGCAATACCGAAACCCGCCGCAGTGAAATTGTCCAGGCCTTGCTCACGGTCATGGCACGCCATGGCTATGAAAAAGCCACCATCCAGCTGATCGCCCGTGAAGCCCGGCTCAGCCCAGGACTGCTGCATTATCACTTCAAGCACAAGCAAGAAATTCTGGTCGCCTTGGTGGAAGCCTTGGCAGACTATGCCGAGCACCGATTCGCTCGCTTATGTGACGGGCAGTCACAGCCCCGGCAGCAACTGGAAGCTTATTTGCATGCCTGGCTCAGCCTGGGAGAAGGTGCCTCGCCCGAGCGAGTCGCGGCTTGGGTCATGATCGGGGCGGAAGCGGTGCGACAACCCGAGGTACGTACAGTCTATCAGCGCGTGATTGAGGCAGAATTGTCACGGCTGCGCGGCCTGATCCAGCAGGTGCAGCCCCACAAGCCCGAGCCCTTCGCCAGCACACTGGCGGCCAGCCTGCTGGCCATGATTACCGGCAGCGCCCAGCTGGCCTGTGCCACCCGTGACATCATGCCGAGCGCTTATGCGGCACAGGCCGCCATCGACTACCTGCGGCAAGCTCTGGCCTGATCCATCCTGTCCTGCAGTAACACTTTGGACATCCCGCTGTCTCATTCCGGGCATGACAGCACATGCCAAGTCACCACCAAGGTACACCACATGTTTGCCCAGAGCCCCTGCCCACGCTGCCATACTCCGGTACGGATTGCTTGGCTGGCCCGTTTGCAGTGCACCGCCTGCCAGAGCAAGCTGGGCTATGACGACTCCATTTACAAGGTGGTGATTGTCGTCGTGATGGCGCTGCTCAGCCCGCTGACGCTGGGGCTCAGTGTCGGATTGACGATGCTGTGGCCAACCATACCACTGGATGGGCCTTTCTGTTTTCTACTGCTCAACCTGCTGATTCATGGCCTGGGCACCGTGGTAGCATTCCGCCGGGGGTGGCTGCGCTTGTATTGCAAGGGATGAGAGCGGATACAGCTCCCTTCCCCACCGCCCGGTAAAGGATACAGCCTCATGATGAGTGCTCATGCGCTAGTCCAGAGATGGTTGCCCGTGTCGCATTTCAGGGAGCGACATTCCGTGGCCATGGCAGGTGATCCGGCGGCCATTCTGGATATTCTGACGCAGCTGGAGGTCGAGGGCGACAGGGTCATCCGTACCCTGCTGCGCCTGCGGGAAGCCCCATCGCGGCTATGGGCCGCCCTTGGGGGACACTCAGGGCTGCGTCAGCGCCCCGGCTTTAGCTTGGCGGATTTCATCTTGCTGGAGCGCAACGAGGCCGGGTTGGCGTATGGTCTGGTGGGGCGCTTCTGGCGGCACGACTTTGGCTTGTATCCAGTGTCATCCCCTGAGGATTTCCGTCACGCAGCGGCACCGGGCTGCGCGCGCCTGGTGATGGTCTATGCCGTGGAACAAGACAC
This sequence comes from Leeia sp., assembly GCF_041909055.1. Lineage (NCBI taxonomy): Bacteria > Pseudomonadati > Pseudomonadota > Betaproteobacteria > Neisseriales > Leeiaceae > Leeia > Leeia sp. Next base: position 260,040 of record NZ_JAYREC010000001.1, read on the forward strand.
GCCAGGCCAGCAAAAGCTGACGACTGAAACCCATGTGTTTTGCCCGGATCGACGCAGCCGGCTGTTGTTCAGTGTGTACTGGGTGATGATCCGGCTGGGCAGTGGTTTCATCCGGCGGCGCATTCTGGCCCGCGTTCGCCGACGCTTGCTCGAAACCCGTGCCTGAGCCGGCCTTACTCAGCCTCCAGATGAGGCTTGAGCAGACGCTTTAACTCACCCTGCTGACGCAGGCGCTGGATGCCACGATCCAGCGTTTGCAGCAAATCCGCCGCATACGGCAGATTCCGGCTGACCAGAAAAGAGGCGCTCAAGGTCGGCAGACCTTGCAACGATGCTTTGCGCAACTGTGGGTCACTCAGTGCCGCATGCAGCAGCTTGCGAAAACCCGAAACGACTTCGGTATTTTCGACGAATACTTCGCAACGGCCAGCGCGCAACTTGGCAATGAGGGACGCGTAATCAGTAGCGCCCGTATCCAGCTGCGCCGGGTCCAGCCCAAGGTGGCTGTAGTTGAACCCCAGCAGACCACACACCTTCACGCCGACCAGATCATCCCGCTCGTGGATACGGGCTCCCGCCGGATAGCGGTCTGCCAGATAATAGACTTGGGGGTTGAGCTCCAGATAGGGCAGGCTGATGGCGTATTGTGCTTCCCGCTCTGGCGAGCGCGTCGCCCCCATTACGATATGCATCCCGGCCCCACTTTTGGCCAAGGCAAGACAACGCGCCCACGGCAGCAAAATCACATTCAGCTGGTAATCACTGCCCTTGAGGGCGGCGCGCAAGACATCGGGCGAGTAGCCCACCACCCGTTCCGGCTGCTGCCGGTCATAATAGGAAGAAGGCGGCCACTCGTTTTCTCCGCCGCACGCCGTGATGCGTTCGGCACGTGCAAGCGTAGACAGTAACCCCAACAGTATGAGCAAGACAGCACGCACCGGGTCAGGCTCCCATGGACATGTCCACAGTATAGGCTAGACTGCCGGGTCAGGTCGTTTAACGTTCCCGCCTACCCCAGTACCCCGATAATCACACTGGACGCCTGAAACAAGGCGGTCACTGCTTGGCCTGGCTGCACAGTCAGCGCATCCATGCTGGCCTGGGCGATCAGGGTATGGCCACTGGCCAGCGTCAGGCTGACTTCGGCGTTGACCGCGCCGGGCCGCACTTGCGCCACCGTGGCGGGCAGCACATTGCGGGTGGCAAAGCGTGCCTGCCCGGCCTCGCTGACCAGCAGCACCGAGCTGGCCTTGATCAGGGCAAAGGCTGTCATGCCGGGCTGTAGTGCCAACGCTTCGCTGCTATCGCGGGTAATGGTGGCCACCAGCTGAAAACCGTTGGCCACGTCCAGCACCACCTCGTCGTTGACCGCACCACGCTGCAGGGTCTGGATGGTGCCGGCAAACTGGTTTCGCGCGCTGGTCCGCATGGTCATTCTCCGCAACAGCTGATAATCCTCCGGCAGGCCATCGGCCAACCCAGCCAGACGTGTCAGGAAACGTTGGTGTTCCAGCTCAATCCGGCGGAAGTTGGCCACCAGTTGCTGTCCGCGTGGGGTCAGCCGGGTCCCCCCGCCGCCCTTGCCCCCTGCCAGCCGCTCGACCAGTGGCGTCTCCGCCAGGCTGTTCATATGATTGATGGCGTCCCACGCCGCCTTGTAACTGAGCCCAACCGTCTGTGCTGCCTTGGTGATGGAGCCACAGTCATCCAGCTGCGCCAGCAGCGCCATATGCAGGCTGCTGCCCAGCTTCTGCGCACCGCTTTGCAGCCAGATGCTGCCCTGTACATCCCACTCGCCCGCCTCAGCCTGCATCACTGCCCTCCGCCACCTGCCCTTGCTGCAACACCAGCCGGGCATCGGCAAAGCGTTCAACGTCTTCCGGATCGTGGCTGATCAGCACCATCGGCAACTGCAGTTGCTGCTGCCAACGGTCCAGCTCATCACGCATCTTTTGCCGCAACAGGGTATCCAGCGCCGCAAACGGCTCATCCAGCAGCAGTACGCTGGGCCGTGCCGCCAGCGTACGCGCCAGCGCCACCCGCTGCCGTTGCCCGCCGGACAGGTCTGCCGGACGCTGCCGTGCCACCTCGTCCAGCTCGAACGCCAGCAACCAGTCGTCCACCTCGCGCCCGCCTGCCTCATGGCGAGGATTGCGCCAGCCTTGGGTCAGCCCAAAGGCAATGTTCTGCCGCACCGTCAGGTGAGGAAACAGCGCATAGTCCTGAAACAAGAGCCCGGCGCGCCGCTGCTCGGGAGGCAGATTGAGGCCACGCTCGGTATCCAGCCAATCACGATCGGCCAGTCGTATCCGCCCCTGCTGCGGGGTGACCAGACCCGCCAGCAAGCGCAGGGTTTGACTCTTGCCGGAACCAGAGGGGCCAAACACCACCAGCCGTTGCCGGGCGGTGGTAAACGCAATATCCAGCGCAAAGCGTCGTCCAGCGGATTGCAAGACGTGGCGAAACGCAAAGGTCAGTTGGGGTGCCGTCATGTTCGCCGTCCTTGGCCGGGTGCCAGCCAGCCGGCCAGCAGCAGGACCACGATACAGACCACCGAGGTGATCAGTACCAAGGTTTGCGCCAGTCCGTCTTGCCCGGCCTGCACCGCATCGTGCACCGCCGTGGCTAGGGTCTGGGTACGGCCCGGAATGCTGCCCGCCAGCATCAAGGTGGCGCCAAACTCGCCCATGGAGCGGGCGAAGGCCAGCAACACCCCTGCCAGCAGCCCGCGCCAGGCCAGCGGCAGGGTCACCCGCCAGAACACCGCCCAAGGCGACAAGCCCAGTACCCGGGCGGCCTGCTCCAGCTGCACGTCCACGGCTTCAAACGCGGCACGGGCCGGCTTGAGTACCAGCGGGAAAGCCACCACCGCAGCCGCCACCGCAGCCCCCTGCCAGCTGAAGACCAAGCGGATGCCAAGGCTGTGTTCCAGCCACTGGCCGAATACACTCTGCCGCCCCAGCAGCACCAGCAGGTAGTAGCCCAGCACGGTGGGGGGCAGCACCATCGGCAAGGTCAGCAGGCTATCCAGCAGCTCGCGCCCCGGAAAGCGGCAGCGTGCCAGCAGGAAACCGGCCAGCCCGCCGCTCAGCAAGGCCAGCAGCGTGGCCCAACTGGCCACCTTCAGCGACAGCAGTAGCGGGGTCCAAGCCTCGCTCATGAGCAATCAGGGCTGCTGAAAACCATGACGGCGCAGGATGGCCTGCCCGTCTGCGGACAGGACAAAGCGGACAAAACGCTGTGCCTCTGCCGGATGGCTACTGGCGGCCAGTGCCGCCAGCGGGTAACGCACCGGCTTCGCCAGCGGCACGGTAAACGCCACCTTCACCTTGTCCTTGAATTGCAGCGCGTCGGTCTGGTAGACAAACCCGGCATCCACCTCGCCCCGCGCCACATAATCCAGCGCCTGCCGTACATTCTGCGCCGGGATCAGCCGTGGCTGCAGTATGGACCACAAATTGGCCTGCTGCAGTGCCTGCTGGGCATAGCGCCCGGCGGGTACGCTATCCGGATTGCCCAGCGCCAGCTTCTGAATGGTGGCCCCGTTCAGGTCTGTCAGCTGCTTCGGCATGACCTTGGCCGCAGGCGGCACCACCAGCACCAGCAGGTTGCTGGCAAAATCCTTGGCTTCGCCCGCCTTGACCAGCCCCTGGCTGATGGCCAGCTGCATGGTCTGCTCGTCCGCCGAGGCAAATACGTCTACCGGCGCGCCCTTGGCCATCTGCTGCAGCAAGGCGCCCGACGCCGCAAAGTTGAGCAACACCTTGTCACCAGGGGTGCGTGCCTCGTAGGCGGTGGCGACTTCCTTGAACGCTTCACTGAGGCTGGATGCGGCCGACACCGTCAGCTCCCCGGCTTGGGCCAGCGGGCATAACAAGGCTAGCACCCATACTGATTTCCGCAACATCCTTCGGCTCCCTGCCAACTGATTGATTAACCGCAATATACCACACTACATAACGAATCAATCAATTAATAAGGACTCCTTTACAAATGAATTGACGGCGGCTAAGATGCCAGCATGAAACCTGAACAGCCTTGGCAGGAAACGCCCCCCCTCAGCGCACGCACCCTCAGTGCGCTGACCCGCATCGCCAGTGTGCTGCGGGCGGGTGAGTGGCAGTTTGCCAGCCGCGCCGGGCTGAACCCGACCCAGCTGGATATCCTGCAGCTGCTCTCGCCTCGCCCGGAGGGCATGCGGCTGAGCTGGCTGGCGGAGCAACTGGGGGTGACGGCAGCCAGCGCCAGTGATTCGGCCTCCTCGCTGGTCAGCAAAGGCTGGCTGGAGAAAACCCGTGCGGTGGATGATGGCCGCGCCATTGCACTGCGCCTGACCCCGGCGGGCCACGACCTGGCCGAGCATATCCCGGAAGCCAGCCAGTTTGCCGAGGACGCACTGAGCCGATTGCCGCCGGGCCAACAGGAAGCCCTGTATGACAGCCTGCTGGCGCTGATCCGCCAGCTGCAGCAGGCCGAGCGCTTTCCGGAATTACGCGCCTGTATCGCTTGCCGTCATTTTCAGGCACAGCGACATACCGATCCGACCGCCCCCCACCACTGTGCCCTGGTGGATGCCCCTTTGCCCGCGGCGCTGCTACGGCTGGATTGCCCCGAGTTCGAATCACGTTGATGGAGGTTTTCCCCTGAAGTGCGCTGTGTTTTTGTTGCGTTATTTTATTTAGGATTCCTAATATTAAGGAGATGAACATGAAAGCCAAATTGATGCTATCCACCTTGACCGCTGCCCTGTTCAGCCTGACTAGCCAGGCGCACGATGGCGGCATCCATACCGCCCCTCAAAGCTCGGTAGCGCCTGCATTCGACATCGTCCACACCCGCATCCGCAGTGAAGGCAATCAGCTGGTGTTCCACATGATGACCCAGGGCAGCCCCGGCAGCCAGACGCCCAGCGTCAACGGCAAGCTGGCAGGCAGTACCGTCTTCTCCTATGTTTGGCCCACCAGCCTTGACCCCGCAACCGTGGGCTTTGCCGCCCAGAGCGGGGTGCTGGCTTTTGCCGTCACCCATCATCCGGACTTCGACGACACCCCGCTGTTTGATGAAAACGCCGATGGCGACCCCGCCAACGACGGCGCACGCTGGCATTCGCACTGGGTGGTACTGGCGCCGGATGCTGCTTGCGGCAAGGATACGCTGAAGGTGGTGGACATTCCGGAGGGTAGCCATCCGCCCTTGCCGAAAACCTGGCCCGGCCTGCCACTGCTGATCGACAGCCCCGGCTGGAGCCCGCAGTTCAAGGGCGATACCGTCGAGGTACGCGTGCCCTTTGAGAACATCGGCGCGGTCAAGCAAGCCAGCTACGATGGCGTAACGGCTGCCTTGCGGGTGAACGAGAGCATTCACGCGCCGCTGCTGTGCGTGAGCAATGTATTCAAAGTAGCCTCGGGCAACCTCAGCCTGCCCGGCAAGGTCGATCAATAAACATCCCGGCCCGCTGCGGCGGGCCACCACCGGAGACTCGCCATGCCCTCCTTCCACCCGATGCTGCCCCCGCTGCAGGTACAGCAATGGTTCAACACCACCCCGCTCACTCTGGCCGACTTGCGTGGCCGTGTGATTTTGCTGCATGTCTTCCAGATACTGTGCCCAGCCTGTGTCAGCCACGGCATTCCGCAGGCCAAACAGGTGCGGCGGTTGTTCCCGGCGGATCAAGTCGCGGTGATCGGCCTGCACAGCGTGTTCGAGCATCACGCCGCCATGCAGCCCGACGCGCTGTCTGCCTTCCTGCACGAATACCGGATCGACTGGCCCGTCGCCGTGGACCAACCCAACCCGCACGGTCCGATCCCGCTCAGCATGCAGGCCCTGCACCTGCAAGGCACCCCCTCCACCCTGCTGATCGACCGTCACGGCCGCCTGCGCCTGCACCATTTCGGCCATCTGGACGACCTGCAACTGGGCGCGCAGCTGGGATACTTGCTGCAGGAAGCCAACATGCAGCAAACCGCCGACGCAACGGATGCACACGGTCATACAGAAGGATGTACGCCCACCGGATGTAAGGCACCATGAAAAAGGCCGCCTCGGTCAGGCGGCCTTTTCAGCACACGGTACAGCCCCCTACAAAATCGCCCCGGGCTTTTCGCCACGCTCGTACACCACGTGGGCGCGGCCGACAATGAGGGGGTCGAGTTTGCCGACTGCCTCTACCGTCTTGGTGTTGTACGGCAGTTTGTGCAGCACATAGCGCATGGCGTTCAGGCGTGCGCGCTTCTTGCAGTCGCTCTTGATCACCGTCCAGGGGGAATCCGCGGTATCGGTCTCGAAGAACATGGCTTCCTTGGCGCGGGTGTAGTCGTCCCACTTGTCCAGCGAGGCGAGGTCGATCGGGCTCAGCTTCCACTGCTTGAGCGGGTGAACCTCCCGCTCCTTGAAGCGGCGGCGCTGCTCGGCGCGACTGACGCTGAACCAGAATTTGATCAGGTAAACCCCGCTGCGGGCCAGATGACGCTCGAACTCCGGCACTTGCCGCATGAATTCGTTGTACTCCGCCGGGGAGCAAAAGCCCATCACCCGCTCTACACCTGCCCGGTTATACCAGCTGCGGTCAAACATGACGATTTCGCCCCGCGTGGGCAGATGCTGGATGTAGCGCTGGAAATACCATTGCCCCTGCTCGGCATCGCTGGGCTTTTCCAGCGCCACCACCCGCGCACCACGCGGGTTAAGGTGTTCCATGAAGCGCTTGATGGTACCGCCCTTGCCAGCGGCGTCGCGCCCTTCAAACAGGATCACCACCCGTTGCCCGGTTTCTTTCACCCAGGCCTGCAGCTTGAGCAGCTCCACCTGCAGGCGAAACTTTTCCTTCTCATAGGTGCTGCGGCGCAGCAGGTTACGGTAGGGGTAGCCGCCATCGCGCCAGTCCTCCGCCAGCTCCAGATCCGGATTGCGGCCGGACTTCTTGTCGCGGCCTTCGTCGTCCCCCATCAGCAGGCGGCGCAGTACGCGCCGGTCGTCCTCGGCAGCGCCTTCCACCAGTGCACGCAGCGCCTGTGCCCGCTCATGCACGGGAGTCTGCTCGTCTTCCAGCAGGTCTGCGGCCACCTCCAGCAAGGGTTGCCGGGCTGCCGCAGCGGCATTGCCCGCCACCCAGTTCTCCAGCTGCTCTGGCTGTGCCACCGGGGCGGTATCTCCGCCAGTTACCGGCCGATTGCGACCCGCACGGCTACTGCGTTTGACTTTGCTGTCCATCACGATCCTCCTGCCACAATGTCATGACAATCTCAAGACAGCATAGCCGGAATCGCGCGGGAGGCATCGGGGTTAGATCAAATAATTGTGCATGCGGCAGGCTTGTCAGCCGGCTTGCCCTGCTGCAACATGTCCGGCATGCCACGCACCAAGCCTCTCTCCACGGTACCTGCCAACCCTGCCAACTGGTGTGAGACCAGTCAGCGCTCGGTCTCCGCCGCCTGGACCCGGCACTACACCGACCGGCCGTACACATGCTGGCGCTGCAAAGTAGCCTGTGTGTTTACCGCTGCAGATCAGCGCTATACCTATGAAGTCAAAAAAGCCAGCATTGACCAGCACCGCCTGCTCTGCCGCCCTTGCTGGCAGCGTCGCAATGCCATTCTTCTGGCGCTGGGTGAGTGTCAGGCCAGGTGGAACGCCCAGCGTACCTCACTGCGGCAAGACCCGGCCTTTCTGAGCACCTGGCTGGCTCTGCTGGATGAGAAAGACCAGTACATCCCCTACCGGCGCGATACCGCCAAAAAAAACATGCTGCGCAAGCTGCTCAACCCGCCTCGCCATACACCTCTCCCACCTGACTAAGCCCCCCGCAGCTCAGGCGGGGTGCCATCGCGGGCGACAGCAGTCATGGTTAATGGTGGGGACCTGGAAGGATGGATTGGTATGCCTGCCATCCAGTGCAAAGTGTTGCCACACTGCGTAATCCCACTCTACCGGCTGCTGAACATTCGGCAAACCCTGCATTGCCCGGCGGGGTAGCCGTGTAACTGGAAGCCTCATCGCATGAGGCGCATCACCGTGAGTGGTAATGAATATTGCTTCTACATTGAGAATGATAACCGTTATTGAAAATATCAAATTGCCTGTGCTACATTCCCCCAATCGCTGGTGCAGCCAATCGGCCCAGCCCACAGCTTGCCGCCAGCGGTCACAACCAACAGACAAAGTCCAATCCTTGACAGGAGTTTATCCATGGCAGACATGATCGCCAGCCGTATTGTATTGGCCGTGCAGGACCTTGAGCGCTCGGTGACGTTCTATCGCGACCGCTTGGGATTTGTGGAGGACTTTGCAACCGGAGGCTGGAGCTTCCTCTCACGCGGCAGCTGCCGCCTGATGATCGGGCATTGCCCGGACACCCCGCCCGCCAGCACCCTGGGCGACCACAACTACATCGCCTACGTGCAGGTGACGGATATTGACGACCTGCACCAGGAATTCAGCCAGCGCGGCCTGACCCCGCTACACATACCGGAAACCAAACCGTGGGGCATCCGTGAAATGGCGGTGGTGACACCTGACGGGCATCGGATGATGTTTGGGGAGGAGATGGCGTAATCGGAGTATCACTAACCAGCAGGTATGCTGCATACCAGTGTGGTGCGCTCAGCTCATTCGAGTCAAAATGCCATCTGCCCACTTTTCTCGAGAATCGCGTATGACGCTACAAACGCCTGTGATCGAACAGCCTGAACAGACTGGGTTTCAGCGTCAGATATCAGGCCACATTACTGCCGACGACTATATCCTGGCCACGCATTTGTTCTACAAACGCCAACGCCAGTCACAGTACTTGTGCTTTTCGCTGATATTGGCAATTGGCTTGGGTCTTTGCCTGCTGGACTTCACCACATTGAGGACTCAAATCGCAACCTTTGGCTTCATCATGACATTCAGCATCATCGCCTATCATCGCCATGTCGTTCCTGACCGCATCCGCCGACTGCATCAGCAGCGGAAAGCCTTTGCCGACTTGATCACTTTTTCTTGGGATACCTCCAGTTTCACGGCAAGTAGCGTGCAAGGGCATGGCAGCATGCCATGGGCAGACTTTGTCCGCTATAAAGAAGACCAGGCTGTCATCTTGCTGTACCACGATGACAGCCTGTACACCCTGGTGCCAAAGCGCTGGTTTCAGGACACCGCCCAGCTGAACGATTTTCGCCAGCAGCTCCAGCAGGTGAGCCGCTGATGGGGCCATTCTCCTCTGGTTGGACCGAAGCCGATGTAGAAGCGGTCATCGCCCGGGGTGACCCGGAAGAGCTGCTGTATGTACCGATCGTCATTGGCATGAATGCGGACGACTGCGATCGGGACTGGGTAGAGCGCATCCTGATCGATTTGTCCTCACACCCGCACTTCAATGTCCGCAGCAATGCCATCCTGGGTTTTGGCCATACCGCCCGTACTTACCGTACGCTGTCGCTAGACAAGGTGCTCCCCATCATCAGCGGGGCCCTCACCGATCCGCATCAGGATGTCCGCGATCAGGCCAATGACACCGCCAATGACCTGCTCATCTATCTGGGCGTGGTCGTGCCTGGCTATGATGTCCGTCACACAGAGGCCTTTTTTGACGCAGTAGCCGCCTTCAAGCGTCAGCACCATCTGGAGTAAACCCCATGCTTCATCGTGTCAGCCTCTTGCTACGCCCCTTGCTATGGCTGGGTTTGCTCATCATTGCGCGCCCCTTGTGGGCGTCCGGCATCCTGTTGGACCCCATCAATCTGAGCATTCCAGAGCAGGTCAGCCACTGGCGCTTTACGGAAGCCTACACCTACCCCAGCCCGGAGCTAGGGATCAGCCTGACCTACAAGCAGGACAACATGGTGTTGACGCTCTACGCATACGATGGCGGCCGCAAGCATGTTACGACTGGCCATCGCAGTGCAGAGGTGCGCCAGCAGGTCGCGCAGGCTCATGGGGACGTACTGGCCCTGTGGGAGCATGGGCAAGTTGACCGGGTGGAGTGGATCAAGACCGCCAAGGCAGAAACTGCAACGGATCAGTGCGGACCTCAGTTCGCTCACCGCCAGTATCACCTCGTGCAAGGGCAAGCCCGGATACTGGACTCCCACCTGTATCTGACCGGCAGCCACAACCACTTCATCAAGCTGCGCATCAGCTATCCACTGGGTACGGATCAGGCGGAAGCCGAGGTGGATGCCTTTGTGACCATGCTGAGCAAGTTACTGGGCGGCTGCAGCAGTGTCTGAGCGGTCGCTGTGGTCAACAGGCGCATGACAAAGGGGCGGTTACACCGCCCCTTCATGATTCACACGACTGCAGATTTCAGCAGGGCTTAGCCTCGCCCCCACAGGTTCACCCGTTCCTTGTCCAGCCCTTGCTGCACCATTTCGGCGGCGCGCAGGACGGCGCGGGCCTTGTTGTGGGTTTCTTGCCATTCGGCCTGCGGGTCGGAATCGGCAACGATGCCGGCACCGGCCTGTACATAGAGGGTCTGGTCCTTGATCACGGCGGTACGCAACGCAATCGCCAGGTCCATGTCGCCGGAGAAGCCGAGGTAGCCCACCGCGCCGGAGTAGATGCCGCGTGCAGTGGGTTCCAGCTCATTGATGATTTCCAGCGCGCGCACTTTCGGCGCGCCGGAGACGGTACCCGCCGGGAAGGTGGCGCGCAGCACGTCCATATTGCCTACACCGGGCTTGAGCGTGCCTTCTACGCTGGAGACGATGTGCATCACGTGGGAGTAGCGCTCGATCACCATCTTGTCGGTCAGCTTCACGCTGCCGGTATCGGCAATGCGGCCCACATCGTTGCGGCCCAGGTCGATCAGCATCAGGTGTTCGGCGCATTCCTTCGGGTCGGCCAGCAGTTCCTGCTCCAGCTGCACATCTTCTTCGTGGTTGGCGCCGCGTGGGCGGGTGCCGGCAATCGGCCGTACCAGCACACTGTCGCCCTCACGGCGCACCAGAATCTCCGGTGAGGCACCCACGATGTGGAAGTCGCCCATATCGTAGTAGAACATATAGGGCGAGGGGTTCACCGAGCGCAGGGCACGGTAGAGGCTGAGCGGGTTTTCGGCAAACGGCATGCGCATGCGCTGGCTGAGTACCACCTGCATGGCGTCGCCATCAAAGATGTAGCGCTTGGCAGCGTCCACCGCCTGCTTGAACGGGGCCTCGCCAAACTCGGACACGGCAGCCTGCACGCTGGTGGCCGGTTGCAGCGGCAGCTTGCCGGTTTCCCGCAATTGCAGGCACAGCTCGGTGAGGCGCACCAGCGCCATATCGTAGCTGTTAGGGATATTCGGGTCGGCATACACCACCAGATGCAACTTGCCGGTGAGGTTATCCACCACCGCCAGCTGCTCGCTTTGCAGCAGCAGGATGTCCGGCGTACCCAAGTGGCCGGGCTTGTCGACATTGGCCAGCCGCTTTTCGCAGTAGCGGATGGTTTCGTAGCCAAAGTACCCTACCAGCCCGCCGTTGAAGCGGGGCAGCTCCGGCAGCGGTGCGGGTTTGAAGCGGGCCTGATAGCTCTGGATGAAGTCGAGCGGGTCGCCTTCATGCGATTCGATCACGTCCACACCACGCCGCACCTGCACCTGCTGGCCGCGTACTTCCAGCCGGGTTTCGCACGGCAGGCCAATGAAGGAGTAACGGCCAAACCGTTCGCCACCCACCACCGACTCCAGCAGATAGGAAAACGGCTTGTTGGCCAGCTTGAGGTAAACGGACAGCGGGGTATCGAGGTCGGCCAGCAGTTCTACGGTGACCGGAATGCGGTTATAGCCTTGGCGGGCGAGCGCTTGGAATGCGTCACGGGACAACATGGGTATCTACTCCAGACAAAATGGGGGCAAAAAGAGGGCTAAAAGGAATCGCTTAACCGCGACGCCATCGCCACATCCGCCACGCCTTGCCGGAGAACCACACCATGATGCAGGCACACCCTGTCGAATTCAATGAATGGCTGCCATTCTTGCCGATTTTGCTGCCAGGCACAAGAGCCCGCTGCCGAGAGGCTGATGCGGATCAAGCCCATCGCGGCTTCCGCCACCCTGTCTGGCTGGACAGTTGCCAGGTCAGGTTGAACGCGGCAACGTGCCCTGCGGCCCACTCAACAAATCCCCAATATTCATTTAGAATAGTCCATTTGAATCAAGTGCATGCAGCCGTGTTTGGCATGTACAGCAAAAACTGGAAGACATATGTCAGGAAACAGCAAGTGGCTCGCAGTGGTGCTGGTCGCCGTGATCAGCGCAGGGGGCTCCGGCTATTACAGCTACCACAAACAACAGGAACGGCGACAAGCCGAGCAGCGCCTGATGCAAGACATGCAGCGCGCGCAGCAGCAAATGGATCAGGCCAATTCGGGCCAGGCCGTCGTCCAGAAGCTGGACGAAACCACCCAGGCCACCGGCCAGACCGGGCGCACCGAGCTGGCCATGCGACAGATCATCAACCAGGTGATCGAGGTGCGTAATGGCTACACCCAGGAAATTGCAGCCTTGCAGCTGGACAAACTGCTGGAAGCCAGCAACCTGCAAGCCGATCCTGATCTGAGCCAGTCGCTGGCACGGCTGGACAAGGCAGCTGCCGTGGTCGAACGCTACCGGCTGAAAAGCAAGGATCTACTGGATCATGCCCACGACCAGCTGGCCGCCAAAGGCGTCGGTGCGGCCGACTTGAACAGCTTTGATGCCGGTTTACGCAAAAACCGCAGCGCCAGCGATGAAACCTGGACGCTGGAAGCCAGGATTGTGGTGGAAATGCGTAGCGTGATGGAGCTGCTGCGGCAACACCCCAAGCATTGGACCTTGCAAGGCGGGCAGTTAACGTTCAACAATCCGTCCAGCCTGAATCAATATCAGCAACATATTCGCACGATTCAGGAACTGGTGGCACGTGAGCAGAGTCTGCAACAGCAGATGAGCCTCAATCACCAGTCATAATAAGCAATAGCGACACGCGAACCTTCTACCTGACCCGCTTTTTCATTGGACCTTTGATGAACAAACTCAAACTCAGCCTGATCACTGTCGGCGTGCTGGCTGTTGCCGCAGGCGGTACCACCTTCTATGCCGCGCACAAGGCAGAAACCGACCTGCGTGCCGCCTACGTCTGGTTCAACAAGGAGATCGGTGAGGGCTGGCTGGACCAGAAGCTGCAGCTGAAGAATGCCCAGTACCACAAGGGCGTGTTCAATTCTGAAGCACAGTTTGATCTGACCATTCCGGGCACCCCGGACAAGCTGACCATCCTGCAGCACATCCACAATGGCCCCCTGCTGAAGACGGCAGATGGCTGGAAGCTGGGCTGGTATGCCGTGGATTTTGAGGTGGACCCCAAGATACTGGCCAAACTGGATGCCAAGACCAAAGCCTGGCTGGAGCAGCACAAGAATCTGCTGGCGGTGGGTTACCATGTCGGCCTCGACAATACCCGCCATGCCTTCTTCAAACAAGGCGAGGTCCGCTTTGAGGACAATGGCGAGCAGTTTGTCTCAGCCGCCACCACCCACACGCTGGATTTTGATTCTGCACTGAGCCACATCCGCTACCGCTTTGCCCTGCCGCAGCTATCCTTTACCGGCAAAGACAAAAAAACCGGTGGTGCGCTGAAAGACATGGTGCTGGAAGGCGAGATCCGCGCCACTGACGGCAAGCTGGACATCAACAATGCACAGCACCAGTTCAGCCTGGGCAGTATGTCATTTACGGAACAGAAACGGGACTATGCCGCCGAGGAGCTGGCCGCAGAGATGCCCGCCAGCGAGGCCAGCGCTGGAGAGGCCGCCGCCAGCGACGCGGTAGCCGAGCCCCCGGTGAAGATGAAAACGCAGCAGGTCACGATCAAGGACATCCAGGTCAGCGGCAACGGCGAGCTGAAGGATGGTTTCTACAATCAAAGTGTGTCCTACAAGCTGGGCGACATTCAGGGTAATGCGGATGGTCTGGCACTGGGCAAGGATCCGATCCGCAGTCTGGAGTTCGGTTTCAGCCTGAAGCATATCCATGCTGAATCCTTGCGCGGCCTGACGGATAGCATGGTGGTCATGTATCGTAATCTGCTCCGGCAGAACCTGAATGGTAATTACCAGGACATGGAGAAGCAGCTGGGTTCTGCGGCCTTTGGCATGGGTGCAGTGATGATTGCCAACTGGACCACCATCGCCAAGCATGACCCGACCATCAGCATCGACAAATTTGTCATGAAAACGGCGGCGAACCGCAGCATACAGGGTGATCTGAGCGTCACCCTGAAGGGTCTGACCGATGCCGACATTGGCGGCTTCAACTGGGCCGCCATCCAGAACAAGCTGCTCATTGAAGGCAAGGGCAGTGTGTCCGAAGCCCTGCTCAAGGCGATGGAGTCCAATTACCAGGCAGACAGAATGGAGCGTTTGGTCAAGGCTCAGCTGATCCGCCGTGACGGTGATACCCTGTCCACGGAGTTCAAGGTGGCAGCCGGCCAGATCACGGTGCTGAAGCGGGTGTTCCCGAGCTTGCAAGCATTCGAAGCCGAAACCCGCAAACTGACGGACGAGTAATCCCTTCGCAAGATCAGTGAACCGTCGCCATCCGCTGGGGCGGTTCACGCAGACCAGAGGGAGACCCCCTCCGTCCTTGAACCATGACGAATGGTCCGGGCCTTCGGCATGCACGCTGTTCAGACGGCCCGGCCATCTCACCCGCACAGACCGGAGCCGCACTCCACCATGAGCAATCCACCGCCCGCCTATGTCGGCCGCAGCTTCCTGCTGGGGCTGCGTGATGGTTTCAATCCCCTGCTGGCCTTGATCTCCCTCTGCATCACCGTGTTCAGCAGCGTACTGTGGCTGTTCATTTTTGTGTTCTGGGGCCATGAAATCATGCAGGCGCTGCTGCAGGGCTCAGCCTGGCTGGCGCATACCGTGATGGGCTGGTTCGGGGTGAACTACACCCTGACACCCGATATCGCCGACCCGCGCTGGTGGGTCCGCCTCGGCAGCTGGATGCTGGGTTGGGCACTGACCTCCCTGTGCTACACACTGGCCGTTCTGCTTACCATCCGGCTGGTGGTGGAGTTGTTTTTCATTCGCCTGGTGCAGCAGCATTGCCTCAAGCGATACCCGCATCTGCGCACCGACGTGAAGCGCTCGCTGCCCAGTGTGATCCTCACCATCATCCGGGGCTGGAGCCTCTTCCTGCTGCTGGCGCTGGTCTGCCTGGCCTTGCCGGTGATCGGCGGCGCCTTGCTGTTTGTGCTGGTGAGCTATTTCAATGTGCGCAGCCTGGCCAATGATGCCATGGACGGGCTGGCCGATGAACCGACGGTACGGCAGCTGCTGCGCCGCAACCGGCTGCGCATGACCGGGCTCGGTATCCTGCTCTCGCTGTTTGCGCTGGTACCCTTGATCGGCCTGTTCCTGCCGGCCATCATTGCCGCCGCCAGCTGCCATCTGTTCATGCAACAATTGCCCGCAGCAGAGACTTGACCACCCCGAGGACGGATTGGCAATATACTCGCCTGTTTCCACACCTCAGACCAGAAAGGAGGTAAATCGGATGTTTCAGACCAACGTGTTCAAGCTCAATAACGCACAGTTGCGCTACTTTGGTATAGCTGTCTGCGCTTTCCCGCTTCCCGTCGCACTGCGATGAGCGGGTCGGAGCGCCCTCAATTCCCCTTTCATTGAGCCATTCCGGCTACCGTCATCGCCAGTGCATCTGTCGAAACGGGCGAGTTCGCCCTTTATTCTGGCAAAAGCACGATGACTACCCTACTTTCTGCACTTGATCTTCATCTGGACACGGTGGATGGCCCCCTGTTCAGCAACCTGAACTTTACCCTGCGCCTCGGCGACCGTATTGGCTTGATCGGCCACAATGGCTGCGGCAAAAGCACCCTGCTCGCCTTGCTGGCGGGCGAACTCAGCCCGGATCGCGGCCAGTTGCAACGCGCCCATCAGTGCCGCCTGCAGCGGGTGGAGCAATACTTGCCTGAGCACCTGGCACCACGCAGCTGCTGGGCGGTGCTGCTCGATGCCCTGCCGGACCCCGATGCCCACTGGCTGGCGGAGCAGCAACTGGCCCGGCTGGGGCTGCAGGACCAGCGGGATGTCCCGGCCATGGACCTCAGCGGTGGACAGCATACCCGGCTGCTGCTGGGCCGCGCGCTGCTGCAGGAGCCCAATCTGTTGCTACTGGATGAACCCAGCAACCATCTCGACCTGCCCGCCCAGCTCTGGCTGGAGCAATGCCTGTTGGATTGGAAAGGTGCCCTGCTGCTGGTCTCGCACGATGCCCGTCTGCTGGATAACGTCACCCGGCAGAGCTGGATCCTGCGTGATCAGCAGTTGTACAGCTTTGAGCTGCCCTGCAGCGCCGCGCGACAAGCCTTGCAAACGGCGGATGACGCTGCCCGGGTACGGCACGCAGCAGAGCAGGACGAAATCGACCGGCTGAATGCCAGCAGCAAGCGGATGGCCATCTGGGGACGCGACTTTGATAACGAGAAACTGAGCCGACGCGCCAGAGTCATGGCACAGCGCGCCGAACAACTGCGCGAAGAACAAACCTTCGTCAGTCGGGGCGCACCCTGGGTATTGCAACTCTCTGGTGAAGCCTTACCGGGACGGCAACTGCTGATGCTGGACCAAGTGGCCGTTCGTGCCGCTCCGGCGTTGCCTGTGCTGTTTCGCAGTGCAGAGCACTACGTGCGCAGCGGCGACCGCATTGCCTTGCTGGGTGCCAACGGCTGCGGTAAGTCCAGCCTGCTGCGGCTGCTGTGGCAGCAACTGCAGCAGCCGACTGAGGACAGCACCATTCGTACCCACCCCGCCGCGCGAGTAGGCTATTACGACCAAAGCCAGCAGCAGCTGAGGGATGATGCCAGCCTGAGCGATGCCCTGCGCCCTTACTGCAGCTTGCAGGATGCCGAACGGCGGCAAGCGCTGATCCGCGCCGGCTTTGCCTACCCACGGCATGGACAGCAGGTGGACACCCTCAGCGGGGGGGAGCGGGCACGGCTGATGTTCCTTGCCTTGTCGTTGGGCAGCCACCACCTGCTGCTGCTGGACGAGCCCAGCAACCACCTTGATCTGGAGGGCAAGGAGGCGTTGGCCGAGCAGCTGAACCAGTTTAGCGGAGCACTGCTGCTGGTCTCACACGACCGCGCGCTGATCGAAGCCAGCTGCAACCGTTTCTGGCTGATTCATCAAGGCCAGCTGGTTGAATGGTCCAGCGCTGAGCAAGCTTGGTTGCAGCTGGGGCAGCATAAGTCGGCTTCCCTGGGTTCATCTTCTGCTGCAGCGAGCCACGCGTCCGGGGAGGAGGAGGAGGCACTCTTGCAAACGCTGCTGACGCTGGAAGCACGGCTAGAAGCTGATCTGGCACGCAAGCCCAAGCAGCAGAAACCCCAGCAACAGCAAGCATGGCGTGCCGAGATCGCACGCCTGCAGCAGCTGCTGGGGCTGGTGTAAGGTCAGGTCCGGTGGGCGTGCCCGCCGGACCCTCCCTCAGTCTTGCAGCAGCAGGGTTACATCAATATTGCCACGGGTAGCATTGGAGTACGGGCAAACCTGATGCGCTTGCTCGATCAACTGTTGGGCCTGTTCGCGCGGCATGCCGGGCAGGCTGATGCGCAGCTCCACTTCAATGCCGAAGGCTGCACCCACCGGGCCAATGCCTACCGTACCGTCAATGCTGGTATCGGCTGGCAGCGCCACCTTGTTACGCCCGGCCACCACCTTCATCGCACCCATAAAGCAGGCGCTATAGCCCGCAGCAAACAGCTGCTCCGGGTTGGTACCTGCTCCGCCTGCGCCGCCGAGCTCACGCGGAGTGGTCAGTTTCAGGTCCAGCTGGGCATCGCTGGAGGTCGCGCGGCCATCACGGCCACCGGTAACATGAGCAGAAGCACGGTACAACACTTTATCGAGAGACATGATGACACCTTCCCTGGGTTAAAATTAATTTACTATAATATAGCTTGCTATATTTAAAGCATGACACAACACCCGCCTGACCCTACCTCAACGACTGGCAAACAGCCGCTCCCGCAGCTGTACCAATTGCTCACGCAAGCCAACCAGCTCATCGACTGAGCATTGCGTCGCCTGCATCACACAATGAGGCACCGCTTCCGCCGGCTCACGCAAGGCGCGGCCTGCTTCGGTCAAGCTCACCACCACCCTGCGCTCATCTTGCTCACTGCGCTGGCGCAGCACCAGGCCTTGCGCTTCCATCCGCTTCAGCAGCGGCGTCAGCGTGGCGGTATCCAGGTACAGGCGTTGGCAGATATCGGTGACAATCAACTGATCCTGCTGCCACAGCACCAGCATCACCAGATACTGCGGGTAAGTCAGCCCCAGCGCTTTCAGCTGTTTGCGATACACCTTGTTCATGCCCAGCATCGCCGAATACAGGGCAAAGCAGAGCTGGATGTCCAGGTTCAGCAGGCTGGGGGGGCGTTGTTGTGTGTCCATGCGTGCATTATACATAGCACACTACAATATTGCAAACACCTACACTTGCCTCACCGCTTGCAGTAATAAATCCAGCCGACTATAGCCAAGCCGCTCTACACCTGCCTAGAAATCCAGTCAGCGCACCCTGGGGATCTACTCAGGGTACCTCCACTGATTGCGAACCATTCAAAATCTCACATGTTTATCCTGTGCCAGCCGTTTCAACGCAGCCAGCTCCGCTTCCATCCGCTTTCTGACCTCAGCCGCCCGATACTTGATCTGTGTTAGCCCCTCTCTTACAGCGGCTTCATCCTGCTTACCATGCACCAATTCCTGCGCCAAAACGGCTGCCTGTTTGTTAACGGCTGCTGCTTCATCCATCGTTGCTACCAGGCGAATAAAATGCCCCCGCACCTCATCTGTTTGAGGCTGAAATGCCTTTAGCCGGTCTGTGCGTCGTCTGATGCGCTCGGCGAATTGCTGCTGCGCCGTCAGTACATCTGCCTCAGACTTGGCCGCCTTCATCTGGGCATCTAGGTCCGCTTTCAATTGCGGTACCTCCCCCAAGCTCTCTTTCAGTACGGGAGCCAATCGCCACAAGTCAGCCGCTACCGGGTCGCTCGGCGGCAAATACTGCCAGATCACCAACAAAGGCACTAATAGGGCAACAAAAATGTACCAGCGCTTCGACATTGAAAATCCTTACTCTGTATGCACACCAAGTGCATACAATCACATCCCTGCACCATCATGCAGACATAACAGTACTCAGTATGCGACTACCCGGAAGAACCTGCCCAGTCACCTCTGGTGTGTCGCAGCTCAGCACAACGCCCGAACCATCTGCTGCAGCACAATCTCGGGCTGGTGTTCCAGTGGCTGAAACACATCTTGCCAGACAAAACCATTCCGCAGGTAAAGGCGGCTGGCAGCTTGATTATCCGGTGACACCAGCAGATGCACGTGTTCCGCCCCTGCTGCTTTCGCATGCTGCAACACCTGCGCAATCAGTGGGTCCGCTACCCCCTTGCCGCGCGCATCCGGATGAACCCACATGGCAATCAGCTCTGGATGCTGCTGGACCCATACCATGCCAATCAAGCCGATCACTCGGCCATCTTGCCAGGCGAGCCAATAACGTGCCGGGGTCTGGCCTGCCGCGCGAGCTTGCCAGTCCGCATCACTCAACTTGACCTGATCAGCATGGCGCAGGCCAAACGCCAAAGGGCTATCCAGCAAGGCTGCCAGCCGGATGACTTTCAATTCTGCCCAATCAGCAGCCCCACATAGGGTAATTTCCAGTGACATGACGTGGTTTATCCTTAGTGCCGGAAGACAGCGATGGCGGCCGATACATATTCGGCACGATCACGTACCCCGTTGGCGGCTTGTGTCACCTGGTGGGTGGATTGCTCATTGCCCTCGGTCATGCTGGCAATCACTTCCACTTTACTGGCAATATCCTGCATGGCACGCTGCTGCTCTGCCAGCGCGTCGGCAATCGACTGGATGCTCTGGTTGATCTGCCCGGCATTTTGGCGAATCTGGCCAATGGCCTCGGTCGCGGTCGTGGTCTGCACCACACCCTGACCCGAGGCGGCTACACTGGCCTGCATCAACTGCACCACCTGCTCCATGCCCTGCCGGATGCGCGTAATCTGCTGGCCGATTTCCACCGTGGCCCCTCCCGTCCGTTCAGCCAGCTTGCGCACCTCGTCCGCCACCACGGCAAAGCCCCGCCCGGACTCACCGGCGCGGGCCGCTTCAATGGCTGCATTGAGCGCCAGCAGATTGGTCTGGTCGGCAATGCCGTGAATGGTATTGGTGATCTGTGCAATCGCCTCAGTCTGGCCGTCCAGCTGATGGATGGCCTGCGCTGCTTCGCTGATCTGACTGGAGATCAAGCGAATGCCGTCGGCGGCTTCAGCAATGACCGTCTCGCCCTGACTGATGGACTGATCCACCGAATGGGCTTCGCGGCTGACTTCCTCGGCACGCTCACCCAGCTGCGTCATGCTCTGGAACATCTCCTCCAGCGCGGCGGCGATACTGCGGGTGGCATCCCCTTGCTGCGTGACGCCAGACTCCATGCGTTGTGCAGTATGCGTCAGCTGTTGAGCGTCCTCGGTCAGCTGGCCGGACAAGGTTCGAATCTGCCCCGACAGGTTACGCAGCTGCTGCTGCATGCCGCCCAGCTCACCTAACAAGCTGCTGGCGGGCGCCATAATGGATTGGCTCAGGTCCCCCGCCGCCACCGCACGCGTGACCGATACGGCCAGCGCAGGCTCCCCCCCCAGGGCTTCAAACAAGCGGCGGTACAGCACCAGCCCCGCCACCACCACCAGCCCCAGCACCAGAACACCCAGCCCGACAATCAGGTTGCGCAGCTGCACCGCCTGCGCAGTGCTGAGCTGCACGGCTGCGGTAGTCAGCTGTTGTGCATGGCGTGTCAGTTGGTCCAGCTTGTTCGTCAGCGCCTCGGCACGGTCATCAAAACCGGTTTGCGGCTGCTTCATCAGCGCATTGCCCGCCTCACGGCCCTGCTGCTGATAGCGCTTCGCCATCTCCTTGCCCACCCCGTAAAAGGCGTTGCTCAGCGCGGTGACCTGGCTGGCCTCGTCGGTCAACTCGGGGGCTAACCGGGCCGCCTGCTGCAAGGATTGCTGCAGGGCCTGATAGTGCTCTTCCGCATCCGTGAAACCATCACCATCGCCTGTGGCACTGACATCGGTGAGGAACTGCTGGATCTGTACCACATGAAACCGGGCATCATGGATGGCAGCTGGCAGTACTTGGGTCTGCTGCAGATCAGACTGCACCTGGTTGGCATTCTGCACCAGCCGGACGGCCGCGGTTATCACCAGCAACACCAGCATGCCGATAATGGCGAGATTGAAACCCACCAGCAGCTTTCTGAGTTTGATCGTTCTGCCTGCCATGTGCCCCCCTGTTATTTGATTTTGACCAAGCAGGGTATACCGCCGACACTGGACTGACAAGACACCTTCAACCGTGCCGAGGAAGGAAGTGCAACCCCTCAAGGTCAGCCCCGCCGCGACAGGCATGAAAAAAGCCGGGAAACCCGGCTTTTTTCATGCTCCGCGTGTACAGACACGGAGGTGTGCGTGGCATCACGCCATTACTGAGTCTTCCACTCCACGCCCTTCTCCTTGGCCAGCTTGGACAGCTCACCCACGGCACCCATGGCTTTTTGCTGGCCTTCCATCACTTGCTTCATGCCGGTGTTGAGGGCATCCTGGCCTTGGGCCGGGTTCTTCATCGCCCCCTCCAGGGTTTTGAGACCTGCCATCATGTCGTCAAAGCCACCAATGATCTTGTCGGTTTGTGCCTTCACTTCCGGCGACTTGGCTTCAAAGGTCTTCAGCTTGGCGATCCGTGCCTCAAACTTGCCGATGACCTCGTGAAATACGGCAGCCTTGCCTTCCATGGTCGGGGCTGCCTGCATCTTGGCGTTCATGTCGGTCTGGATCTGCTGCATGTCACCAAACGCTTCCTTGCCCAGAGCATCAAAGGCTTTCAGGTCTTCTACGATCGGGTCCTTCTGGCAGGCCAGCAGCAACATGGACAGCATCAGTACCGCAAACCAGCGCATCGACTTCAACATCTTCTTCTCCCTTGGTGATCAATCACATCAAAACAGCATCATACTGGCATCAACCAGGTATGACAAAATCATCGCCCGGCACTAACAGCGACATGCACAACCAGGCTGGACACCCCAGCTGCCGCTACGCGGCAAGGCCAAAATCCCGTCCATCTCAGGCAGGACGCGGCATGGCGCCGCAACCTGGCCGCACGGGCGACGGATGCCATCCAGAAGCCAGGTAAGCTGACAAGCCTCGCAACGGTCTCAAGCCCGGAATCTCTCTTCACAGACCGGGTTTTATATTTCCGGGGCAGGCACACTCTCTCCTGCCCCTCCCGCCCGGTTTTTTCAGTTCACCAACTCATACAGCGCGGAACCATCGCCATTGTCCTTGACCTGACGGATGCCGGGGTGATTGGACAGATACTTGCTGGCCGCGGTTGCGGACAGGAAGCGCAGCTTCACACCGGCCACCGGCAGAATGCGCCAGTTCTTGTCCGCGCTCGGATTGAGCTTGGGAATGCTGGTCAGATACTGCACGACGGCTTCGCGGTTCTCGTCCGGCGAATCCACCACCACCTTGCTACCGTTCACGCCGGGAAAGTTGCCCCCGCCAAAGGCGCGGTAGTTGTTGGTCGCCACCAGAAAGCGCGCCTGCTCGTCGATCGGCTTGCCATTGAAGCTGAGGTTGCGGATACGGTGTGCCTCTGCATTTTGCAGCTTGCCATCCAGCGCGTAACGGGCAGGCTGGGTCACGTCGATGTCGTAGCTCACGCCGTCGATGGTATCGAAGTTATACGAGCGGAAGTTGTCGTTGATCAGCGATTGTTCGGCAGCGCCCTTGGGGTCGATCTGGTTGAACTGGCCGGCCGACATTTCCAGCCACTCGCGCACTTCTGCACCGTTCAACAATACAGCCTTCAGGGTATTCGGGTAGATGTAGAGGTCCGCCACGTTCTTGATGGCGATATTGCCTGCCGGGATATCGGTGTAGTACGACCAGCCCTGACGACCACCGGCCTTGAACGGGGCGGCGGCAGACAGGATCGGATACTTCTCGTAAGCCGTACCTTGCACGGCGGTGCGGACAAAGGCGATCTGCGCATTGGACACCACCTGCACCGAGGAATCATCCGCCACCTGTGCGAAATAGCTGTAGATCGGGGCGCTGCTTTCGCTCACTTTGCCACGTACATAGCTGAGGGTATCGGCATGCTCTTGGCCAATCAGCTGGGCGACCGCAGGGTCGGCATCGACCAGCGGCTTTTTGTTGGCACGGTCAAAGATCGGGCGGATGCTGGCTTTGCTGTCCACCACTTTCCATTGTCCGCTCTGATTATCCAGCTTGAGGTCGATGACGCCCAGATGGTCGCCCCAGCGGCCTGGCATCACCGACGGGATGCCATTGATGGTGCCTTGCTCCAGATTGACTTTGGGGTGGCTGGCAAAGGACTTGCTGGGGAATTCAGCGTGGGCATGACCAAACAGAATGGCATCCACCCCCGGCACATTGGCGAGACCGGCTACGGCATTCTCGGCTAGGTCGCCCAGCTCGCCCTTCTCAAACCCGGAGTGCGGAATGGCGATGACCAGCTGCGCGCCCTTGGCCCGCATCTCCGGCACATAGCGCTGCGCGGTCTTGATGATGTCCTTGGCCACCACCTTGCCTTCCAGATTGGCCTTGTCCCAGCTCATGATCTGCGGCGGTACAAAACCAATCACGCCGACCTTGAGGGTGTGGCTTTGCCCGGTCTCGTCCACCACCTTGCGATCCAGCAGCAGATAGGGGGTGAACGCGTGGCGTTCGTTCTTGCCGTCCTTGTCGTCCAGATAGACGTTGGCATTGACATAGGGGAAGCGGGCGGTCGCCAGTGACTGCTTGAGGAACGGCAACCCGTAGTTGAATTCATGGTTGCCAATATTGCCCGCGTCGTACTGCAGGGTGTTCATCACCTTGTAGGCGGGGTGCGTCTCACCGGCTTTGAGCGGCTTGATCTTCGCCACCAGGTCACCCAGCGGGTTGCCCTGCAGCAGGTCACCATTGTCGAACAGCAGACTGTTCTTGCTCTCGTTACGCGCGGCCTTGATCAGGCTGATGGTCTTGGCCAGGCCATACTCGTCGGTACTACGATCCTGGTAATAATCGTAGTTGAGCAGGTTCATGTGAATGTCGGTGGTTTCCAGAATGCGCAGGCGCACTTCGGCAGCATGGCTGTTACCAACCAGCGCCACACTCACGGCAAAGGCCAACAGGGTTTTCTGCATGACGTCTCTCTTTCACTGGCGGGCGTGGCTCGCCCTTTTTTTGTCAACAAAGGGTGTAGTTTTCGCCAACAATATTACAACGTCAAGACAGATGACTGCGTTTACAGCAAGAAAAGACCAAGGTGTGGCATGGATGTGAATAGCTATTCATCATCTGGCAGCAGCTCATCCACGCCGTTCAGCACCTGGCGGATCAGGCCCAGCGGAAAACCACGGCTGGCCAGGAAGCGAATCTGCCGGGCCTGCTCAGCGGGCGTGCTGGCGGCTTGCGGGAATTTCTTGCGCCAAGCGGCGCGAGCCCGTTCGAGCTCGCTATCGGCCACACTGGCCAGCGCTTCATCCAGCGCTTCGCCACGGATGCCGCGCTCTTGCAGAGTGTGCTTCAGGTAGCGGCTGCCGTACTGGGCAGATTTGCTGCTGACCCATTGTTCGGCAAAGCGGCTGTCCGATTGCCAACGCCGCTCGGCCAGGCGGTCCAGCAGGGCGTCGAGTTGCTCGACACTTTCAGCATGGGGCGCCAGCTTGCGCTGCAGCTCCAGCCGGGAATACTCCCGGCGTGAGAGCAGCTGGATGGCCCGGGCTTCCAGGCTCAGTTTGGTCGGGGCCATCCGCAATCAGCGGGCTCAGCCGAGTTCCGGCTCCGCGTCCGCATCCGCCAGCTCTTCAGCGGTCGGGGTGAACTGCGGGGCCGCCACACCCACGGCGGCACGGACCTTGGTTTCGATCTCCTGCGCCATCGCCGGATGGTCTTTCAGGAATTCGCGCACATTGTCCTTGCCCTGGCCGATCTTGCTGCCGTTGTAGGCATACCAGGCGCCGGACTTTTCGATGATCTTGTGCAGCACGCCCAGCTCGATGATTTCGCCTTCGCGGGAGATGCCTTCGCCGTAGAGGATGTCAAACAGCGCCTCGCGGAACGGCGGCGACACCTTGTTCTTCACCACCTTGACGCGGGTTTCATTACCCACCACTTCTTCGCCCTTCTTGATCGAGCCGATGCGGCGGATATCCATCCGCACCGAGGCGTAGAACTTGAGGGCATTGCCGCCGGTGGTGGTTTCCGGGCTACCAAACATCACCCCGATTTTCATGCGGATCTGGTTGATGAAGATGACCAGGGTATTGGTGCGCTTGATGTTGGCCGTCAGCTTGCGCAGGGCCTGGCTCATCAGGCGGGCCTGCAGGCCCACGTGGCTGTCGCCCATCTCGCCTTCGATTTCAGCCTTCGGCGTCAGTGCCGCTACCGAGTCGACCACGATGATGTCGACGCCGCCGGAGCGAACCAACATGTCGGCAATTTCCAGCGCCTGCTCACCGGTATCCGGCTGGGAGATCAGCATCTCGCCCACCTGCACGCCCAGCTTCTGGGCGTAGGTCGGGTCCAGCGCGTTTTCCGCGTCAATATAGGCTGCCACGCCGCCCTGCTTCTGCACCTCGGCCACCACCTGCAGACACAGCGTGGTCTTGCCAGACGATTCCGGGCCATAGATTTCCACCACACGGCCACGCGGCAAGCCGCCCACGCCCAGTGCGATATCAAGCCCCAGCGAACCGGTGGACACCACTTGCAGGTCTTTCTCAATCTGGCCTTCGCCCATCTTCATGATGGAGCCTTTGCCAAACTGCTTTTCGATCTGCGCCAGTGCAGCAGCCAGTGCCTTGCTCTTGTTATCGTCCATGCGGTGAAGTCCTCGTCAGCGATGTCAGGGGTCGATACAGCGAATGCACGCATTATAGAACGAACGTTCCATGCTTGTACAACCCCCGACCGGGATTTTTTTACAGCTGGAACGGGTAAACCGAACCCAGCCGCAGGATCTGCGTCAGCTGGTCGAGCGCGGTACGGCATTCCTGCAGCAGCGCGGGATCGGCCAGATCGGCCTCGCTCAGCTGATCGCGGTAATGCTTGTCTACCCACTGATTGAGCTGGCGGAACAGCTCATCATTCATCAGCACCGCCGGGTTGACCGCGCCCAGCTCGGTTTCGGTCAGCGCCACACGCAAGCGCAGGCACGCCGGGCCGCCGCCGTTGCGCATGCTTTGCTTGAGATCAAATACCTTGTAAGCGTCAATCGGGCCGCCACTCTGCACCAGCGTATCCAGATACGCCGCCACACGCGGATTGTCGCGGCACTCTTCCGGCACCACGATCATCATGCGGCCATCCGCTTTGGTCAGCAACTGGCTGTTGAACAGGTAGGACTGGATGGCATCTTCCACCGAGACCGCGGCTTCCGGTACTTCGATCGCCTTGAACTCCACCCCTTTGGCCGCCAGCTTGCGCTGCAGCTCGTCCAGCACCCGCTGCTGATCGAGGAAACTGCGCTGGTGGTGAAACAGCACATTCTGGTTGCCGACCGAAATCACATCGTTATGGAACACACCCATGTCGATCACGTCCGGATCCTGCTGGGCATACACCACGCCGTCATCCGTCAGACCATGCAGACGGGCAACGGCCTGGCTGGCTTCCAGCGTTTGCCGTGCAGGAAAACGGCGTGGCTCCGGCTGGCCCTGCGCAAAGGCGGCACGGCCATAGACGAAGAACTCGACCCCCGGCTTGCCATAATCACCACAGAAGCGGGTATGGTTGGCCGCCCCTTCATCCCCAAACGCTGCCACCGGCGGCAGGGCCGCGTGATGGGCAAAGTAATACTCATCGGCGAACATGGCTTTCAGCACCCGGCTGGTGGTCGGGTGTTCAATGGCGCGGTGGAATTTATTGTTGAGGTTGGCGGCGGTGAAATGGACACAGCCGTCCTCGGTATCCGCCGACGGGCTGACGGTGGCCGCATTGGCCGTCCACATGGAAGACGCCGAACTGCAGGCGGCGAGGATGGCCGGGGCCTGCTGCGCCGCCTGCCGGATTACCTCGTGGTCCTTGCCGCTAAACCCCAGCTTGCGCAAGGTGGCCACGCTGGGGCGCTCCTGCGGTGCCAGCACGCCTTGCTTGAAGCCCATGTCGGCCAGCGCCTTCATTTTCTGCAACCCTTGCCTGGCCGCCAGCTTCGGGTTGGAATACTGCTTCAGGTTACTGGTGGACGCCACATTGCCGAACGACAGCCCGCTGTAGTTGTGGGTAGGGCCAACCAGGCCGTCAAAATTGACTTCAAAGGCACGCATGGGGGGTGAACTCCTGTTTTACAGTACCAGACCCGGACTGAGGCTGTCCGGCATCTGCAGCGCATCACTTTCCAGCGAGGCCATCGGCCACGCACAATAATCGGCGGCATAGTAGGCGCTGGGCTTGTGGTTGCCCGAGCAGCCGATGCCGCCAAAGGGCGCCGCGCTGCTGGCACCGGTCAAGGGCTTGTTCCAGTTGACGATACCGGCACGGATTTCCAGCAACACGCGGTCATACAGATCACGTCGATCGGACAGCAGCCCGGCAGCCAGGCCAAAGCGGGTGGCGTTGGCCAGTCGCAATGCCTCATCAAAGTCGTTATAGCGTTGTACCTGCAACAAGGGGCCAAAATACTCTTCGTCCGGCAGCTCGGCCACCGTTGTCACATCCAGAATGCCCGGTGTCAGCAACGCCGAGCCCGTATCCGGCTGGGTCAATTGCAGCAGCGGACGCGCACCCAGTGCCAACAGGCGCGCCTGGGCCTGCACCAGCGCCTGTGCCGCCTGCAGGGAAATCACCGCCCCCATGAAGGGCTGCTCTGTATCATCATAGGCACCAACCTTAAGCCGTGCCGTGGCCTCGCACAATTGCTGCAGGAAGGCATCACCCGCCTCGCCATACGGCACCAGCAGACGGCGCGAGCAGGTGCAGCGTTGCCCCGCCGATATGAAGGCGGACTGGATGGTGTGGTGTACCGCAGCGCGGACATCCGACACATCCTGCACGATCAGCGGATTGTTGCCGCCCATTTCAAGGGCCAGGATCTTTTCCGGCTGACCACTGAACTGCTGGTGCAGCAGGTGACCGGTCTGCGAGCTGCCGGTAAAGAACAGGCCATCCAGCCCGGGGTGGGCGGCCAGCGCCATGCCGGTTTCACGCCCACCTTGCAACAGGGCGATCACCCCGGCAGGCAAACCGGCCTCGTGCCACAGCTTGACGGTTTCTTCTGCCACCCACGGCGTCAGCTCGCTGGGCTTGAACAGCACGCAGTTGCCCGCCAGCAGCGCCGGGACAATATGGCCATTCGGCAAATGGCCGGGGAAGTTATAGGGGCCAAACACCGCCACCACACCATGCGGACGGTGGCGCAACACGGCGCGAGCGTCGCCCTGCTGGCCATGCTTCTCACCGGTGCGCTCTTCATACGCCTTGATGGAGATATCCACCTTGTTGATCATGGTGGCCACTTCGGTCAGTGCCTCCCAGCGCGGCTTGCCGGTTTCGGCACCGATCACCTCCGCCAGCCGGGCCTTGTGTTCACCGAGCAACACTGCAAAGCGCTTGAGGATGTCGATGCGTGTACTTAGCGGCTGGCGGGCCCAGGTGGGGAAGGCCGCACGCGCCACAGCCACCGCCGCATCCACATCTACCGGACTGGCGGCCGAAGCCTGCCACAAGGCGGCTTGCGTGATCGGGTGCAGCGATTCCAGCACACTGCCGTGCCCGGTACGCCATTGCCCACCCCAATACAGGGCTGGATGCAAAATCGACATTACATATTCTCCTTCGGAATCAGCGGTACAGCACGCAGCAGGTCGCCCGGCGCGACGTCCAGCGCGGCGGCCTCTTCGGCGCTGAGCGGGAAGACTTCGCCCAGCTGGCTGGCTCGCGCCAGAATGCTGCGATAGTGGTCATAGCGGGTGTTGGACACCAGATAAACCTCCCCCTCCCCCGCTTCCGGCTGCACCGAAGCATGGTAGAGGCGGCTGTCCTTCACGGCGCGGATATCGCGTACATAGGCTTCCAGCGTCGGGCCCGCGTCGAAAATATCAACATAGCCTTCATAGCGCAGGCCTTCTGCCGTCAGCATGGCGCGTGCCGGTTCGGTCTGCGGGTGGACCGCGCCGATCACCGCCTGGGCTTCATCGGTCAGGAAGGTAACGTAGAGCGGGTGTTTGGGCATCAGCTCGGCCACAAACGACTTCTGCCCGATGCCGGTCAGGTAATCCGCGCGTGAGAAGTCGATCGAGAAGAAGTGCCTTCCCAGGCTTTCCCAGAAGGGCGAGCGGCCTTGCTCGTCCGACACACCGCGCATCTCGGCCACCAGCTTTTCGGCAAACCGGTCCTGGAATTCGGCCAGAAACAGGAAGCGCGATTTGGAGAGCAGCGAGCCATTGCGGCTGTGGCGATAGTCGGGGTCGAGGAACAGCGAGCACAGCTCGCTGTAGCCGGTATGGTCATTACTGAGGAACAGCGTAGGCATCTGGGTGTAGACATCCAGCTCCTTGCTGGCGTGCACCAGGGTGCCCACGCGGTAGTTGTACCATGGCTCGGACAGGCCCACCGCCACCTCAATGGCGCAGATACCCACTACCCGCCGCTCGCTCAAGTCTTCCAGCGCGAACACATAGCTTTGCTCTTCGCGGCTGGCTTCGCCGCGCCAGGTGCGTACCGCACGGTCGATCTTGGCAGCCAGACGTTCTTCATTCTGCGGCAAGGTGGTCACGCCAATGCCGGCCTTGCTGGCCAGTTGCATCAGCGCAGACACGTCATCGCTGCGGATCGGGCGAACGATCATCATGGGGAGGGGCTTTCAGAAAACAGTTTGCTTACAAGCGGGTCAGGCGGACTTCATCGCCGTCGTCGAGTTCCAGGGCATCCGCCACTTGCTGCGCCAGCAGCAGCTCATCCGGCAGGGTCTCTGGCAACTGCAGCAGCATGGCGCGGAATCGCATCACAGCCGTGCTGGCCACCAGATACCACACCTGCCCGGCAGGCTGTTTGCCTCGCCTTACCGGGCGCAGCTGGCTTTCACGCACGCTGCGCAAGGCGTCACGGCGGGCCCGGACCACCGGGCCACCGTCGAAAATCTCGATGTAGTTGTCCGCTTCAAAACCTTCACTGAGCAGGATGTTGAAGGGCAACATGGAACCGCTGTGCACTTGCCCCATGGCCTGCTGGGCGGCGTCGGACAAGAGCGGGACATAGATCGGATAGTGCGGCATCAACTCGGCGATAAAGGTCTTGTCCTTCACCCCGGAGAAATATTCGGCCTGGTTGTAGTCGATACCGAAGAATTTGCGGCCAACACTTTCCCAGAACGGTGCCTTGCCCTGCGCATCACACACCCCCGGCAAAAACGCCATCAGATTGCTGGCAAAGCGCTGCGGGTGCTGGGCGATGAACAGCAACCGGGCACGCGACAGCAGGCGCGGGTAGTGGGTGCCGGCCAGCTCGGGGTCGATGTAGAACGAGCAGAGCTGGGTATCGCCGGTGAGGTCATGGCTGAGCGTCAGCGCGTGGATGCGGTTATGCACCTTGAGCTGACGGGAAGCATGCACAATGATGTCATTGCGGTAGACGTAGAACGGCTCGGAGTAGCCCGCATAGGCCACCAGTGCCGAGGTGCCGTGCAGTTGCCCGGTGGCCACATTCTCCAGCACGAAGAAGTAGCTCTCCTCACCGTAGACCTCGACCTCGCTCTCCATCGAGTGCGAGGACGCCTTGATCTTCTCGAACAGGCGGTCACGATGTGCGGGCAGCGTATGCACCGCCGGACCGCTGGCCGTGGCCATGCGCTCGATCTGCGCAAGGTCTGCCAGCCGGCTCGGGCGAACGATCAGCACGACATCAGCCCTTCACCACACGGGCGACAGCTCGCTCGAAGCGGGCCAGCCCTTCGGTGACATCCGCCTCCGGAATGTTGAGCGCGGGCGCAAAGCGCACCACGTTCGGCCCGGCAATCAGCGAGATCAGGCCTTCAGCTTCGCCCGCACGGGTGAAGTCTTTGGCACGACCGGCATAATCACTGTGCAGTTCGCAGCCAATCAGCAGACCGCTACCGCGGATGGCGCTGAAAATGCCGTGACGACGGTTGATGGCGTTCAGCCCTTCGATAAACAGCTGATGCCGCCACTTGACGCCATCCAGAACTTCCGGCGTGTTGATGATTTCCAGCGCCTTGCCGGCCACCGCCGCGGCCAGCGGGTTACCACCGTAGGTGGTGCCGTGGCTGCCCACCGAGAAGCTCGCCGCCACCTTGTCGGTGGTCAGCATCGCGCCGACCGGGAAGCCACCACCGAGTGCCTTGGCACTGGTCATGATGTCCGGCGTCACGTTGTGGTTCATATAGGCATACAGCGCGCCGGTGCGGCCCACGCCGGTCTGCACTTCATCAAACACCAGCAGGGCGTTGTGCTTGTCGCACAGTGCGCGCAGACCTTCGAGGAAACCAGGCGCAGCGGGGATCACGCCGCCCTCGCCTTGCACCGGCTCCACCATGACGGCGCAGGTCTTGTCAGAAATCAGCGCTTCTGCGGCGGCCAGATCGTTATACGGCGCATGGTGGATACCCCCCGGCAGCGGGCCGAAATCGGCGGAATACTTGGGCTGCCCCCCTACAGACACTGCAAACAGGGTACGACCATGGAATGCATTGCTGAACGCCACAATTTCATGCTTTTCCGGGCTGAAATGGTCACGCGCATACTTGCGGGCCAGCTTCAATGCGGCTTCGTTGGCCTCTGAACCGGAATTGCAGACGAACACACGATCCGCAAAGGTCGCGTCCACCAGCTGCTGTGCCAGCCGCAGCACCGGTTCATTGGTAAAGGCATTGCTGATGTGCCACAGCTTTTGTGCCTGCTCATGCAGGGCGGCGACCAGGTCCGGATGCGCATGACCCAGACCATTGACGGCGATCCCGGCGGCAAAATCCACGTACTCGCGACCGTCCTGATCCCAGACACGGGAACCGGCCCCACGCACCGGTACAAAGGCAGCCGGTGCAAACATCGGCACCATCACTTCATCAAAGGTCTGGCGGGTAACAGCACGTTGTGACATGGTTTCCTCAAGCATCAAATGACCCGGCATCATCCGGGGAATGTAGTGAATTGTAACGAAATCACCATCGGCGTCATTTCTTCGATGCGACGCTGATGTATATCTGTCAGCCCCCTGCCCCCTCGCGACCCTCTTCCCCACCGACGGCACCCAGCCCGGCCCGCTGGCTGCGCTCTTCGCGCGGCGTCAGCCCGAAGTGACCCCGGTAGGTGCTGGAGAAATGCGGCCCGCTGGAAAACCCGCAGGACAGGCCAATCTGCACGATAGACTTGCTGGTATTGATCAGCAACTGCCGCGCCCGATTCAGGCGCAATTCCAGATAATACTTGGAGGGGACACTGTTCAGATACTGTTTGAACAAGCGCTCCAGCTGCCGGCGTGACAAACCGACATAACCGGAGATGTCGTCGGTGGTCAGTGGCTCTTCGATATTGGCTTCCATCAGCATCACCGCTTCGGACAGCTTGGGCTGGCTACCCCCGATGCGCGCCACCAAGGGTACCCGCTGCCGGTCGTTGGGGGTGCGCACCCGCTCCAGGCACAGCAACTCGGACAGATCAGAGGCCAGCTCCATGCCTTGCCGCTCGCCAATCAGGTGCAGCATCAGGTCCAGCGTGGCGGCTCCACCGGCACAGCTGATGCGGTCGCGGTCCACCTCAAACACATTGCTGCTGACGATCACGCCTTCAAAGCTTTCGCTCAAGCGGGATTGCACCTGCCAGTGAATGGTGGCCCGATAGCCGTTGAGCACCCCGGCACGCGCCAGCCACCAGCTCCCCGCACCGATCCCGCCCAGCACCACCCGCTGTTGCCCCAGGTGGGCCAGATGCTGCAACAGCGCGTCCCCATCCTTCACCGGCTGGATATCGTCCGCCACCACCAGCAGCATGTCGAGGCTGGGCGCGTGCGACACCGCCAGGTCCACCGGCCACTGTCCGCCGCCAAACAAAGGCACTGGCTTGCCATCCATCGACAAGGTCAGGTAGTCATAGGCCCGGGTACCCAGGGTGCGGTTGACCCAGCCCAGCGGGTCCAGCACGGCGGCAATGCCCAGCGCACTGCAAGGCGGCAGCAAAAGTACGCCGACACGTAACGGGGGTTGGACAGGTGAGGCAGGGGTCATGGCGGGATCAGGCCCGGCGGAGAGCGCCGGGCCGGGGTCAAACCTTACTTGAGGGCGCCCGACAGGAACTGCTTAAGCCGTTCACTGCGGGTATTGCCAAACACTTCGCTGGGGTGGCCTTGCTCCTCAATCTGCCCCTGATGCAGGAAAATCACGTGGTTGGACACTTCACGGGCGAAGGCCATTTCATGGGTTACCACAATCATGGTGCGTCCTTCTTCCGCCAGTTTTTGCATCACCTTCAGCACTTCACCCACCAGCTCCGGGTCCAGCGCCGAGGTCGGCTCGTCGAACAGCATCACTTCCGGCTCCATCGCCAGCGCGCGGGCAATCGCCACCCGTTGCTGCTGGCCGCCCGACATATGCGAAGGGTATTTGTCTTCCACCCCTTTGAGGCCCACCTTTTCCAGATACTTACGGGCGCGAGCAATGGCTTCATCCTTGGGTACACCCAGCACATGTACCGGGCCCTCAATGATGTTTTCCAGCGCCGTCATGTGCGCCCACAGGTTGAAATGCTGAAACACCATCGACAGCTTGGTACGCATGCGTTGCAACTGTTTCTGGTCTACTACCCGCAGGCGACCTTGCTTGTCGCTCTCGGTGCGGATCTCTTCACCATTGAGTGAGATGCTGCCCGCATTGGGTTGCTCAAGGAAGTTGATACAACGCAAGAAGGTACTCTTGCCGGAGCCGCTGGAGCCGATGATGCTGATCACGTCCCCGGCATTGGCAGAGAGGGACACCCCTTTCAGCACTTCGTGGTTACCATATTTTTTATGCAGGTCTTTGACGGCTAAGGTGGTCATGGGATGAATTCCTGGTATGCGTTCAATTCGGGTTCACGGCGCTTTACTGGCTGAGCAGGTTGCCGCTGCGGATCGGCGTCGATCCGGCGATACGGGCAAGGCTCGCGCCACACGTGGCAAAGCGCAGAAAATGGCGGGCATACAGCACGCCTTCAATACTGGCATGGAGGGTGGTAACGCGGTCGCTGAGCGGATCCACCACGTCGACCACCGGGTCGCCAGGGCGCAGCCATGCGCCGGGCTCGGCACGGTAAACCACCACCCCGCTGTGCGGAGCCTGCAGCGACTCCGTACCACTCAAGGGCGTGGCATCGTGCAGCAGTGGCGGCAGAGCCGGGGGCGGCAGGTCCACATAGCCCTGGTGCGCCAGATAGCCGAGCAAGGCATCGGCATCGTGCTCGGCATTCGCCCAGCTGACTTCACTCTGCCCGCGCAGCTCCAGCGTGGCCGCTACGCTGCCATTCGGGATCGGATAATCCGGAAAGCGCCCGCGCAACTGCCACCAGATCTGACTGTTGGCTTCGTCAAAGCAGAAGCTGTCGCCAGACACCGTGGCCAGCAGTGAGGCATGCGCCCCCAGCAGTTGTGCCAGTGGTTTCAGCGTCTCCCACAGCGGGTCGGCGGTATACAGGTGGAATACCGCTTCCCAGTCGCAATGCAGGTCCAGCACCAGATCGGCATCGACCGACAGTGACAGCAAAGCCAGACGCATGGCCTCCAGCTCGGTACCGGGCTGCAGCGTCGCCAGTGCCTGCTTGACCCGCTCGCGGATGACGCACTGGTTGTGCAGCGGGTCCTGCGTCAGCACCTCAGCCAGCCCCTCCACGATCAGCGCCGCCAGATCGGGGTAGCTGCGGTTGAAGTTCTCTCCGGTCAGCTGCTCAAAGCGGCCGGTATGGCTGCCTTGCACATGCTGGTTAAGGCCGATGGGGTTGGCCACCGGCACCAGCACGATCTCGGCACGCAGCTTGCCTTCCGCCTCCAGCTGCGCCAGCCGTTGCTTCAGCACATGGTTGACCAGCATGCCGGGCAGCTCATCCGCATGCAGCGAGGACTGCAGATAAGCCTTGCGGCCGCTGTCTTGCGGGCCGTAGTGGAAACTGACTATCGCCCGTTCGGTGCCCAGCGACTGGGCCAGCAGTGGGATACGTCGGGTTTCCATGATCAGTGCTTCCGTGGCGCGAGGTAAGCCAGCCAGCGCTTCTCGGCCAGACGGAACAGGCCCAGCAGCAGGAAGGTGAGGATCAGGTAGATCACCCCGGCGGCGATGAAGCCCTCAAACGGTGCGTAGTACTTGGAGTAGACATTGCGGCCTGCCCCGGTCAGATCCACCAGCGTCACCGCACTGGCAATCGAGCTGCCTTGCAGCATGAAGATCACTTCATTGCTGTACGCCGGAATGGAACGACGCAGCGCAGACGGCAGTACGATGCGGCGGATCATGGTAAACCAGCTCATGCCGATGGCCCGCGCCGCTTCAATCTCGCCATAGGCAATGTTTTTCATCGCCCCGGCGAAGATCTCGGTGGTATAGGCCGCCGTATTGAGGGTAAAGGTGAACAGCGCGCAGAAGTAAGGCTCACGGAAGGGCAGGATCAGCGGATTTTCCGCCGCCCACTGCTCCTGCACCCACTCCAGCCCGGCGAAGCCGTTGTACACAATGAACAGCTGGATCAGCATCGGCGTGCCGCGCATATAGTAGGTGAAGGCCCATACCGGCTTTGAGACCCACGGATTGCGCGAGCAGCGCAGCAAGGCCAGACCGATGGCCAGCACCACCCCAAGGATCAGACAAGTACCCACCAGTTTGAGGGTCAGCAACAGGCCGTACAGATATTCCATTCGGCTGTCGTAAATGATCTGCAGGTTGAAATCGTTCATAGCTCACCTGCCCTGACGCCCAAGGAGTAGCGTCGTTCCAGATAACGGAAACCCGCCGAAGAAATGGCGGTCAATCCCAGATAGATGAAGCTGGCAGCCAGCAGGAACTGCATCGGCTTGCCTGCGCTGCGACCGGCGGTATCCGCAACGTACAGCAGCTCGGCCAGACCGGTCATGGAAATCACGGCTGTACTTTTGAGCAAGACCAGCCAGTTGTTGCTGATGCTCGGCAGCGCATAACGCACCATTTGCGGGAACATCACGCGGTGGAACACCTGCATCGAGGTCATGCCGTAGGCAGCACCGGCTTCCAGCTGCCCTTTTTGCACCGCCATGAAGGCGCCACGGAAGGATTCGGTAAAGTAGGCGCCGTAGATGAAGCCCAGCGTCAGGATGCCCACCACAAACTGATTGAAGTCGATATGCGGCAGGTTGTGCGATTCGACAAAGTTGTTGAACAGGATTTGGCCACCAAAGAACAGCAGCAGCATCCAGACCAGATCCGGCACACCGCGGATCACTGTCGTATAGAGGGTTGCCATCCATCGCAGCGGGGGAACGGTTGACAGCTTGCAGGCAGCACCGATCAACCCCAGCACACAGGCAAGGATGACCGACAGCACACCTACCCTGACGGTCACCCAGGTGCCGTCAAGCAATTGGCTTGCGTATTCAGACCACATTTTTGTGTTGTTTTCCTGACAGGTGGCAGAGGCTCATTATTGTGTCGTCCGGGCCCAATCCCCGGCCTCGTGCCTGTTGTACACCCATGACCGCCCGGTGCGGGCGGGCCAGCAACATGACTACCTCAGGGCGAGGGCACCCTGAATGACAACGCCCCGACCAGGCAGGTACTGCATGTTTCGTGCCGGTCGGGGCGCCATCGGGGTTCAGCCTGTTTAAGACTTAGCCGCCGTAAACGTCAAACTTGAAGTATTTGCCGTTGATCTTGCCATACTTGCCACTCTTGCGAATGGAGTCGATGGCTTTGTTGAAGGCGTCGCGCAGGTCTTTGTCTTCCTTGCGCACTGCGACACCAGCGCCTTCGCCCAGCACGGCCTTCTCTTCCGGGGTCTTGCCAAACATGGGCTCGCCTACAAACTTGAAGTCCTTGCCTTCCGGCTTCTTCAGGAAGCCTTCCGAAGCTTCTACCGAATCCTGGAAGGAGGCATCCACGCGGCCTGCCTTCAGGTCCATGTACACTTCATCCTGCTTGGCGTAACGCACCACCTTGGCACCCTTCGGCTCCCAGAACTTGGAAACGAACTGGTCGGCAATGGTACCGCGCTGCACGCCAATCTTGACGTCCTTCAGGTGCTCAGGCTTGGCATCCTTGATCTTGGTGTTGTTCTTGGCCACCAAGCGTTGCGGGGTGTTGTAGTACTTCTTGCTGAAGTCCACCTTCTGCTTGCGCTCTTCGTTGATGGACATGGAAGCGATGATGGCGTCGAACTTCTTGGCTTGCAGCGCCGGGATCATGCCGTCCCAGTCTTGCTTCACCAGCGTGCACTTGGCCTTCATTTCTTCGCACAGCGCCATGGCGATATCAATATCGAAGCCGACAATGGAGCCATCCGGCTTGGTTTCGGAGAACGGGGGGTATGCACCCTCCACGCCGATGCGGATTTCTTTCCAGTCCTTGGCGAATGCACCCATCGATGCGACAGATGCAGCCAGCGTCAGCGCGGCAATAGCCTTCTTCATGCAACCTTCTCCTCTGGTTTGTCGGGCCGGGCGATACATCGTCGATCCCGGTCCCTGCGGGTCTTGCGGGCGCGCTCCCCGTTTCGTGTCTGAAAACCGGGCCAGCACCTGCTTCAGGTCCATCACCTTCCGGCTCAAACCGTCCGGAAGTGGGTGACGGCAATAATGTCATGAATATTTATAGGCTACAATGTAAAACGCCTGCCCCGATCCGCACCAGCCTAGTACAGCAACATATTCAGGCACCAGGAATCAGCAGACAAAACGTTTAATATCATTGACTTGAGCTATATTGTTACCCATTAAAGCGGGGTGAATGACGATTTACTTAAACGCCATTCTGTAACTTGGTGTCGCATTCCGGAAATATCCCCCCTGTCCGCAGGTCTAGAATGCGCCTGAGCCGTGGTGGCCCCCCTCTCAGGTGATCCCTGAACTGCCACCCGCCCTGCTGGCCGCCAGTCAGCCCCGACAAGAGAGACAACAACAATGACGCAAACCCCGATGTCCGACCTGCAAGCCCTGATCGAGCAGGTACAGACCATGGCTCGTGAAAAACTGCCCGCAGCCCAGGTCAAGAAGATGTTGCCCTACCTGCAGGCCTACTTTGATGATGCCAACGTCGATGATCTGAGCACCCTGCCGGCAGTGGACCTGCTGGGTGCGGCCAGCAGCCATTTGCAGCTGGCGCAGCAACGTGTGGCCGGTGAACCCAACATCCGCATCTACAATCCGGAATTTGACATTCACGGTTGGCAATCCACCCACACCATCATCGAGATGGTGAACGACGACATGCCTTTCCTGGTAGATTCGGTCACCATGGCACTGTACCGCCGTGGCCTGTCGCTGCATGTGTTGCTGCACCCGGTGCTCTCGGTGAGCCGGGACAGCAAAGGCAAGCTGACGAGCGTGGCCGAGGCCAGCGATGAAACCCCGGTGCGGGAATCCTTCATCCATATCCAGATCGACCGCCAGACCGACAAGGCGACACTGGCTGCGCTGCAGGGAGACCTGCAGCAGGTGCTGACGGACATTCGCGCCGCCGTCTGCGACGAAGCCACCATGCGCAAGCACCTGCAAGAAGCGATTGCCTCGCTGGCCAGCGCACCAGCTCAGGCCGGAGATACGGCAGAATTTGCTGAATTCCTCGGCTGGATCGAGCGCAACAATTTTGTGCTGCTGGGCTATGCCGACTATCAAGCCAAGAGCGGCAAGGCCACCGAGATCACGCTGGTGGAAGGCTCGGGCCTCGGCATCCTGCGCGATACCGACCATCCGGTCTACGCCCAGTGCCTGAAAGGCATCCCCGGCGAGCTGGTGGAACTGAAAAAGCGGCCGGAAGCCCTGACGCTGGTAAAGGCGGATGCCCACTCCACCATCCACCGCCCGGGTCACCTGGACTTTATCGGCGTCAAACGCTATGACAGCAAGGGCAATGTGGTAGGGGACCGCTGCTTTGTTGGTCTGTACACCGCCACGGCTTACCACGCCTCCCCCAGTGACATCCCGGTGCTGCGCAAGAAAGTGGCTTTCGTACGGCAGGCTTGCGACTACATCGAAAACAGTCACCGCGAAAAAACCCTGCTCAACGTGCTGGAAACCTATCCGCGTGACGAGCTGATCGAAATGCCTGCCGACACCCTGCTGAAATTTGCACAGGGTATCGTCGGCCTGCAAGAACGCCCGCGCGTACGGGTGTTTGTGCGGGACGACCGCTTTGGCCGCTATGTCTCGGCACTGGTCTACCTGCCGCGGGATGCTTTCAATACCGAAGTGCGGCTGAAGATGAACCAGATCCTGCTGCAGGCCTTTGGTGGTGAAAGCAGTGAATTCAATGTGATGCTGTCCGAAAGCAATCTGGCACGCATCCAGTTCAATATCCGCACCCCGATTGGACAGCTGCCGGACTTCAGCGAGCAGCAGATCGAAGCTGACATTGCGCGCGCCGTGCGCGGCTGGAAAGACGAATTGCTGCAGTCGCTGCTGGAACAGCATGGCGAAGAGCGTGGCAACAACCTGTTCCGCCGCTATGGCGAAGGTTTCCCGGCTGCTTACCGCGAAGAATTCCTGCCACGCAGCGCCGTGAGCGATCTGGACAAGATGGAGTCGCTGTCCGCCGATTGCACGCTGGCGATGAAACTGTACGCACCGCAGCGCGACGATGGCAGCCACCAACACTTCAAGCTGTTCCGCCTCAACCAGTCGATTGGCCTCTCCAATGCCTTGCCGATGCTGGAAAACCTGGGCGTGACGGTGCTGGACGAACATCCCTACCGCATCGAACTGGAAGACGGTAGCCAGGTGTCCATCAGCGATTACGGCCTGCAGCTGGGTAGCGAGAGTGCACGGGATACCTTGCAGAACGATGCCAAGGTGCGTGAAGCGTTCCAGGAACTGTTCGCCAAGGTGTTCCACAAGCAATGCGAGAACGATGGCTTCAACCGCCTGACCCTGCTGGCCGGGCTGAACTGGCGTCAGGTCAGCGTGGTGCGTGCCTACGCCAAGTATCTGCGCCAGGCGGGCCTCACCTTCAGCCAGAGCTATGTCGAGCAATGTCTGGCCAACTATCCGCAGCTGGTGCGCCTGATGCTGGCGCTGTTCGAAGCCCGCCTGTCCCCCACCGCACACGATGCTGCACAGGCCGAGCAACTGACGGCGGATATCCGCGCCGGGCTGGATGATGTCGCCAATCTGGACGAAGACCGCATCCTCAATGGTTTCCTGACCCTGATCCTGGCCACCCGCCGCACCAACTTCTGGCAGCTGGATGCGCACGGCCAGCCCAAGCCTTACCTGTCGTTCAAACTGGAAAGCGGGCAGATCCCCTTCCTGCCGGATCCAAAACCGCTGTTCGAAATCTGGGTGTACAGCCCACGGGTAGAGGGCGTGCACCTGCGTGGCGCCAAGGTGGCGCGTGGCGGCCTGCGCTGGTCGGACCGCATGGAAGACTTCCGCACCGAGGTACTGGGCTTGGTCAAGGCGCAGATGGTGAAGAACGCGGTGATCGTGCCGATGGGCTCCAAAGGCGGCTTTGTCGGCAAGCAGCTGCCACCAGTCAGCGACCGTGATGCCTGGCTGGCAGAAGGCATTGCCTGCTACAAGATGTTCATTTCCGGCCTGCTGGACATCACCGACAACATCGTCAGCGGCAAGATCGTACCCCCGGCCAATGTGCACCGTCTGGACCCGGATGACCCCTATCTGGTCGTAGCGGCCGACAAGGGCACGGCCACCTTCTCCGACATCGCCAATGGCATTTCTGCCGAATACGGCTTCTGGCTGGCGGATGCGTTCGCGTCAGGCGGTTCTGCCGGTTACGACCATAAGGGCATGGGCATTACCGCCAAGGGCGCGTGGGAGTCGGTCAAGCGCAG
Source organism: Leeia sp. (assembly GCF_041909055.1). NCBI lineage: Bacteria > Pseudomonadati > Pseudomonadota > Betaproteobacteria > Neisseriales > Leeiaceae > Leeia > Leeia sp. The sequence continues at coordinate 301,126 of NZ_JAYREC010000001.1, forward strand.
CTTCCGCCATCTGGGCATCGACACCCAGACCACCGACTTCACGGTGATCGGTATTGGTGACATGTCGGGCGACGTGTTTGGTAACGGCATGCTGCTGTCGCAGCATATCCGCCTGCTGGCGGCATTCGACCACCGTCACATCTTCCTTGATCCGAACCCGGATGCCGCCCGCAGTTTTGCGGAGCGCCAGCGCCTGTTCGCCCTGCCCCGCTCCAGCTGGGCCGATTACGACAGCGCGCTGATCTCGGAAGGCGGCGGCATTCACCCGCGTAATGCCAAGTCGATTGCGCTGACCGCACCGGTGAAAGCCTGGCTGGGAGTGAGCGTAGACAGCATGACGCCGACCGAGCTGATCCACCACATCCTGAAAGCCCCGGCCGACCTGCTGTACAACGGCGGCATTGGCACCTATGTGAAAGCCAGCACGCAAAGCCATGCCGAGGCCAACGACCGTTCCTGCGATCCGATCCGGGTCAACGGCAATGATCTGCGGGTGAAGGTACTAGCCGAAGGCGGCAACCTCGGCTGCACCCAGCTGGGTCGTATCGAGTTCGCCCTCAACGGCGGCCGCATCTGCACCGACGCCATCGACAACTCGGCAGGCGTGGACTGCTCCGACCATGAGGTGAACATCAAGATCCTGCTCGGCCAGATCGTGGCCGGTGGCGACATGACCCTGAAGCAGCGCAATGTGCTGCTGGCAGAGATGACCGATGAAGTCGGTCAGCTGGTGCTGGCCAACAACTATGCGCAAACCCAGGTAATTGCCGTCGGCCAGCAGATTGCGCCGTCGATGCTCAACACCCATGCCCGCTTTATCCAGCATCTGGAAAACACCGGGCAGATGAACCGCAAGCTGGAGTTCCTGCCGGACGAAGCCCGCTTCAACGAGCGCCGTCTGGCCAAGCGTGGCTTGACCCCGCCGGAAGTCGCCGTACTGATCGCCTACAGCAAGATCGAGCTGTACCAGAACCTGCTGCAAAGCGATTTGCCGGATCAGCCCGACTTTGAAGACATGCTGGTGGAGTACTTCCCGCTGCCGCTGCAGCAGAAGTTCCGCGAGGCGATGGGCAGCCACGTGCTGCGCCGCGAGATCATTGCCAACCAGATGGCCAATGAAATCGTCAACCGCATGGGCAGCACCTTCGTGTTCCGCCTGCAGGAAGAAAGCGCAGTGCCTGCAGCGGATATTGCCCGTGCCTGGCAAGCCGCCAGCCGCATTCTGGACGCCCGCGCGTTGTACCGTCAGATCGAGGCGCTGGACAATGTGGCTCCCGCTGCCGTGCAGGCAGACATGATGCTGCAGGTTCGCACCCTGGTGGAGCGTGCCTGCCGCTGGTTGATGCGCAATCGCCGCCCGATCACCCCGGTGAACGAGATCATCGCGGCTTTCCGCCCCTCGGTGGAGAAGCTGCTGGGCGACGTCAGCAAGCTGATCCCGTCTGCCGGTTATGCGCAGATTGCCAAGCGCGAAAGCCAGTTGATCGAGCAGAACGTACCCGCCGCACTGGCCGCCACGGTGGCACGGATGGACGAGCTGGTCTCCGTGTTTGACATCATCGAGGTGGCACACGGCAACCAGCTGGCGCTCGATGTGGTAGCGGCCAACTGGTTTGCCTTGGGTCGCGCGCTGGAGCTGGACTGGCTGCGGCAGGTCATCACCCGTCTGCCGCGTGACAACCGCTGGCAGTCACTGGCGCGTACCGCCTTGCGTGACGACCTGCATCGCCAGCAGCGGGCCTTGCTCAGCCGGGCGCTGACCGAGAGCAAGGATTGCGCTACCGACCTGCAGGTGACCGACTGGCTGGTGAAGCATGAGCATGCCGTCCATGTGTGCCAGCAGATGTTTGCCGAGCTGCAATCCTACGATCAGCTGGACCTGGCCATGCTGTCCGCCGGCATGCGTGAGCTACACAATCACCTGATGGTGTAAGCGCAAGGGCTGCTCTGGTTTATCCGGGGCAGCCCGCCTTTTCAGGCACGGGGGATCATCAGCAGAGCTCGCAAACCCGCCTGAGGCACAGGTGGCCGCGACTCAGTTGAGTGGGGAATACCAGAGCGAAGGGTCGTTCAAGGGGGTTTCAGCAGGCAGGTTAGGATTCTCCAGCCTCAGTACCCGCCGCCCTTGCAGTTTGAGGCCTTTGAGTAACTCCGTTTGATACGTCTGGAACAGCTGTTCAAAACGCCCGTTCTGCCGCATCCGTTGCAGCCCCGCCTCTATGCGTTGCCCCAGTTTCTCCCCTTCCAAGGTCCGGCCTGTAAAAAAGTAGCGCGGCAACGGCAGGTAGATTAATAGGCTTTGTTCAATTTTCAGGCTGGGCAATTTTTCATGATGGCTCTGCCATTCCGGCATGATTTCATCCACCCCCCGCAGGAAGTAATCAAACCGTCCATAGGCCAACATGGAAAACAAGGGCTCGTACTCACTACTGGTCAATACCTTGAACCCGGCCTGCCGCCATACATCCGTAATGGTCCAGTTCTCCTGCAAGCCTGCACGCAGCTGCCGAAGTTGATCCAGACTGCGGATACTGTCAAAGCGAGCCTGATCTTTGTCGCGGATCAGCAGCAGGCGATATCCCAACAGGCCTTTGTCAATCGGAATGCGGATGGGGCGCAGGGCTTGCTCATAACTCACCGAGGTCGGCACATTGATGACGTTAACCTCACCATTTGCATCATTCAATGCCAATACACTGCGCAAGCGATTGATCACGCCACTGCTGCGAACCAGTACATAATCACCGTAATCCTTGCGGGTATGCTCCAGCGCCTCCTGCAGCAAGTCAAACGCATAGCGATCCCGCACATCAATATCGGTTTCAGGGCGGGGAAAGACCACCCGCATGGGTGCCGCCCATAGAGCCACACTCACAAAACCGCTTAGCAGTAATGTCAACCAAGCACGCATATTGTCCCCCGCACGATCTCAGTATAGTGCGGTTTTCGCCGTACGCATGTCACCCTTCGTCACCCAGCCGGATGGCATTGGCCAGCCACGGTACGTACTGCTGCAGCAACGGCAGGTAGCGCTGCCGCAAGACCTGGATGATGTCTTGCGACAATTGTGCCGGCAGACTGCCCAACTCCTCCTGCCGTGCCACCAGCGTCAGTTCGCGGTGGAACTCGCCCTCCGGAATCGGCAGGCACTCCACCTCCCCGGTGAGCAAACCACTTTGTAACAGGCATAGCGGGGTGGTGATGGTCCAGCCCACCCCGGCCTTGACCATGCCCAGAATGGCGGAAGAATTGTCCAGCTGCATGCGCAGGGGCGGCGCCAACCCCCAGTGCTGCAACTGGGCCTCAATCGAGCGGCCAATCACCGTGCCGTGGCTGTAGCGCACAAAATCCCCCGCCGCGGACAACGCCCGCAAACTGTTGCGCGGCCCGGCAAAGTCCTTCGGCAGCACCAGCACAAAGGGCTCGCGGATGATGCGCTGACGGAACAGCTCGGGATGGTTGGCCACCGCATCGTCCGAGATGATGATGTCCACCTTGCGCGCCAGCAGGCTCTCGGCGTGCTGGTGCGACTGTCCGGTGACCAGCGACCAGTGCGCACTGCGCAGCTTGACCACATCAAGCAATTCTCGCCCCACGCTGGTCGCCAGCGAATCCACCGAGGCAATGCGCACATGCTTGAGGGTAGCCTTTTCCTTGCGGCGAAAGTCCAGGCTCACCTGCCGCGCCGAATCGAGCAGGCGTACGCTGCGTTCATAGAACTGCCGCCCCAGCGGGGTCAGCATCGGGGGGCGCTGCGAGCGGTCCAGCAACTGAACGTGCAGCGACTGCTCCAGATTGGCCAGACTTTGCGAGACCGAAGACTGGGTCATGCCCAGCCGCTGCCCGGCCGCCGTCATGCCGCCTGCCTCCACAATGGCTGCAAACACCTCAAGGGATTTCAGATCAAAACCGATCTGCGATGCCATACCGATCTCCTTCCAGCCTGTACGCTACCTGCTGCGCGCCAGATTGGCAATCCGTGGCGGTGCGGAGCCTCAATCGGTCAGCCAGCGCGCCAGCTGCATCAGCAGACTGTCCGACAGCAATTGCTCCGGTAAACAGAGCTGCAGCTGACGCGTGGCCCAGCCATCTTCCAGCTCCACCACGGCAATCGGGTGGCTTTCCCGATAGGCCAGCGCCACATCCACCGGCAGAAAACCAATCCCCAACTGCGCCACCACCAACTGCACCAGGGCGTAAAAGCCGGGGGCGCGGGCGCGGTATACCGGCTGTACCGCAACATGGCGCGCCATTTTCTCGATAAAACCTTGCAAAGCCCTCTCCTCCGGCAGCCCCACCAAGGGCTGCTGCAAGGCTTCGCTGAAGCGGCAGCTCAGTTTTTGCGCGAGGGGGTGACCGGCTGCCGTCACCACCACCAGCCGGTATTGCCGGTATGGCAGGATCAGCAGGCCTTCCGGATGATAGTCACCGTCGATCACCCCCAGATCGGTCTGTCCGGCCGCGACAGCGCGCCAGACGTCGCGGCTGCTGCCCTCCTCCAGCGTCAGGTCCAGCTCCGGGTGCCGCTGCAGAAAGGCGCCCAGTTGTGCAGGCAATTGCGAGTGTGACGCCGTGGTATTAGCCTGCACCCGCAGATGCTGCCGTGCCGGGGTGCGCTGGCGAGTGGCGGCTTCCTGCGCCTCACTGGCGGCCTGCAGCGTGCGGCGGGCATGCTGCACCCACAGCAGCCCAGCCTCCGTCAACGCCATGCCATGCGCCTTGCGTTGCAGCAGCTGCACGCCAAGTCGGGACTCCAGCCCACGCAAGCGTGCGCTCGCAGCGGATAGCGCCAGCGGCAGACGAGCAGCCGCCTCGCTCAAGCTGCCGCACTCAGCCACCGCCAGCAACAGGCGTAAATCCGGCAGATCAAAGTACACCGGCCGCAGCAGGCGCCGCAATTCGGTTTCTGATTTCGTCATGCACGAAATCATACTCCAGAAATCAGGCATGGTCTTGTCTGAAAGGCAAGCGCACAATGACAAAACTGTTTATCCAATGAAGCACTTTCATGTCCAGCACCGCAGAGCACACCTTCGCCAACCACGAATCAGGCCGCCTTCACTGGTGGCAGGATGGCCGCATTCTGGCCCTGCTGTCTGCCACCTGTTTTTCGCTCAAGGCTATTTTCATTAAGCTGGCGTATGCCGCCGGGCCGGTGGACGCCATTACCCTGCTCGCCATGCGCATGGGCCTGGCTCTGCCGGCCTTCATCCTGCTGGCCCGCTGGGGTGGTGGCAGTACCCTGAGCCGCCGCGAGTGGTTTCACCTGTTTTTGCTCGGCGTCACCGGCTACTACCTGTCCAGCCTGTTTGACTTCATCGGCCTGAAGTACATTACCGCCGGGCTGGAGCGGCTGATCCTGTTTACCTACCCCGGCTTTGTGCTGCTGGCCGACGCGCTGATCCACGGCAAGCGGGTACGCCTGGCCACCTGGGGCGCACTGGCGATCAGCTATCTGGGGCTGGTGCTGGCATTCTGGCATGACCTCATGCTGGTCAACGTGAGCCAGCAAGTCTGGATCGGCAGCGCCTGGGTACTGGCCAGCTGCCTGACCTATGCGCTGTACTACCTGGGCAGCGGTGTCATGGTGAAGCGGGTGGGCTCCTCCCGGCTGGCCGGTTATGCCGGGGCCTTCTCCAGCGGGCTGGTACTCAGTCAGTTCATGCTCACCCGCTCACCGGCCATCCTGCTGGACTTGTCCCTGCCGATCTGGGGCTACGCCATCGCCATGGCGCTGATCTCTACTGTATTGCCCATCTGGCTGGCGGCGCGTGCAGTGGCCCGACTGGGCGCGGGGCAGACCGCAGCACTCGGCACCATTGGCCCGGCGCTGACCATTTTCTTTGGCTGGATCATCCTGAGTGAGCCCTTCTCTTGGGTACAGCTGCTGGGTCTGGTATTGGTGGTATACGGGATCAGCCGATTGCAGAAAAAGTCATGAATCCAGGCGGGGCTTGTGGCATGATGTTTTTTTATGAATTAGCGTTCTCATCATGCTGCAACGCCTGTCGGGCGCACTGTTGCTTGCCCTGTTGTTCCCTACCTTACTGACTGCCGCCCCAGCCCCAGCGCCGATTACTGTACCGGATCAGGCTTTGGGGCTGTTCAGCCGGAAATTCCGCTCCTGCACCGGTGGCACCACGACCCATCCCCCTGAGTGTGTCAACAAGGCAGACTGGTTGCTGATCACTCCAGAGGGGGGCGATACCGTCAAGGTCCGCTTTGAGCTGACTTTTGCCAATGGCCACCTCTGCTCTGCCGGCAACCAGTTCAATGAGACTGCTGTAGGCCGCTGGGAAAAACAGCAGCTGAGCGTACAGATCAGTACTAGCCTGGGCGATCGCTGCAGCATGCAGATGCGCTTCACCCCGCGCGGCGTCACCTTCAGTGACCCCGGCTATAAATGTACCCCGCTGGTGTGTGGTGCCCGCGGCCTCCTGAATGATTTCAGCCTGCCGCGACGCGGCGCTTTCTGGTAGGCCCTCAGACCATCATGACACGCTACTTCTGCTTGATCTTGAGTCTGTGGCTCCTCACACCCCTGCTGGCCCATGCAGATACTCCACCCAACGCCACCATGGGCCTGTACAGTCAGAGAGTGCGGCTTTGCCCTGATGGCAACTCGGCCGTTGCTGCCTGCACCGATGTGGTGAGCTGGCTGCTGGTCACGCCAGAGAGCGTCCATTTCCAGCTCCGGCTGCCACAGGGTCAAACCTGCGCCAATCCTTATGAGGGAGCGTATTGGGGTGGTTTTGCCAGCCCCTCAGGCCGCATGCAGAAGGTGGTGTTTGATGACCCCTACCTGAAGCAGAAATGCACCCTGCAGCTGCACTTCAGCAAAGGACAGGTCACCCTGTCCGACCCCAAAGGTGAATGCACCAAGCTGCTGTGCAGCACCGGTGGCAAGCTGGATGGCCAGCGCCTGCCACGGCGCAGCGGCATCTGGTAGGCACAGCATACACACCGCTCACTTCTGACACTACGCTGTCAGGCAGGGCAAGCATCATGCAAGTTTTAGCCCACCTCGTGAGGTCATGATGTCTGCAAGCGTACTGGAAATCATCCAATGGCAAGCCCAGCCCGGCGTCACCGATGCCGCCATGGTGGCGGCCATGCAGGCCCTGCTGCCGGACTTGCAGCAACTGGAGGGCTTTATCAGCAAGACGATGTACCGCAACGCGGACCTCTGGTGCGAGCTCTACCAGTGGCAGAGCGAAGCAGATGCACAGCAGTCCAATGTGCGGATGGCAGACCAAGCTAGCCTGCAGGCCTTGCTTGCCTTGGTGCAGCCCGATACGATCTCGATACAGATCATGCGTCAGGTGTAAAACATGGGGTTTCCGGCAGCAGAACGCGAAGCCATGCGCGCCCTCAAAGGAGTCGGCGATACGGTCATCCATCGGTTGGAGCAGATCGGCTTCAGTACGCTGGCCCAGCTGGCCGGACAAGACCCGTTGGTGATTACCCGGCAGATTTCGCAGATGATGGGGTCAAGCTGCTGGCACAACAGTCCGCTGGCGCGGGGTGCGATCACCGCCATTATCCAGCTTGCCGAGCGTCAAGCCTCACCTGGCTGAGCACGACCCTCCCACTAAGACACCAGCAACATCAGCAGATTTGGCACCGGCCCGAACAGCGGCGCTGCCGAGTGGCGCAGCGACAGGTCAATGCCCAGCAGCAGTAACCAGCACGCCAGCAGCAGCCAGATGGGTGAGCGCAACGGCCAGCCCATGCGCCGCCACCCCCACACCAGCAGACCGCTCAAGCCGGCCAGCAGCAATACAAACAAAGACAGCAGCACGCCATTGAGTGCGATCATCAACAGCACCGACAGCGGCTGCAGCAGCACGCCCCGCAGATGGATATTCCCCAGCGTCAATTCCATCGCGGCTGCGGCCAGCAGCCCCGTCCACAGCTGCAGAACGGGTACCGCCTGCAAGGCCGCCACCCCCAGCGCCGAGCCACGCAGCAGCATTCGTGTATGCTGCCCCCAGCGCTGCGCCAACCTGGTCTCCAGCCCGTTCCAACCTGCCGTGAACATCAGCCAGGCCGGCAACAGCAAGCCCACCTGCCACACGCCCTTGAAGAAGTTGCTTCCCCAGGCATAGGCCAGGCAGACCGGCATGTTGATGAGCACCAGTCCTGCCCAAATCCAGCCACTCCGGCTGACGATCGCCGCCGTTGACGCTCGGGACTGCTGTGGCATGGTGGATGCTCCTGTGGATGATGGCGCGGTCTGGCAACGCTGTGCATCATAGCGAAACCCGCCCGCTTTGCGGGGCACCTCCCCCACACGGTTGCAGGAGGGGGCCAGCCCGGTTTGTTCCCGTACGTGTAGAAACGGGAACCCCCATCGAGATCAAAGTGATGATGCCCCCTATTCCAGCTTGCGCCCCAACCGCTTTTCCACCTGCTTGCGCTCCCATTCCGCACCGAGGAACGGTATCCAGTCAAAGACGGAGGATGCATGCACCAGAATGCCAATGCCCCAGCCAAGTGCAGGCCAGTAAAACCACAGATGCCGGGGGCTGGACAGCAGGTTGATCAGGCACAGCGCCGAGATGACCACCAGATACTGAATCAGGTGGATATAAAAGCGCTTGAGCTTGCGGACTCTGGACAGGGCCAGTTGTTCATCACGGTCAAGGGTATCACTCACAGGCATGGCTTGCTCACTGGACAAGGTGGAGAAGTCGATCTCAAAGACCGACGCCAGTGATTTCAAGGACTCCGCGCTGGCCGGCTGGCCATTTTCAATCCGCTGAATCGTACGGGTACTCAATCCACTGAGCTCCGCCAATTGCTGCTGGGACCAGCCTCGCTGCAATCTGAGTTTTTGTACTTGCATGACCACTCCTTGAAATCACGTCACCAAGGCTAAACGCGACACTGCATGACACACCACGACGCGGACACGACAAGCAGACGACATGCCTACGACACCTGCTGTGCCAACACAGTCAGCGGCTAAGCCCATGCCCGACGGCCTCGCCACAGTAGCAGTGCCAGTGCGGGGAGCACCAACGCACACAGACTCAGTAACGCACCAGTCAGGGTCATCATCGCGAACAGGTGCAGCAGGCCAGGTAATGCATTCGTCGGCTGAGGGCCCAACATGCCCTCCGCGACCATGCCCGCAAACAGTTGCAATACCGGGGTGATCTGGGAAGCGGCCAGCATCAACACGGCCGTTCGTAACAGATAGACCGCCGCATCCCCTGCCCAGGACAAAGCCCATCCTTCCAGCCGGCTCCAGAACAAGGTAAACATCATCCAGCACGGTAACAGCAGGCTGAACTGCCAGCCGTGCTGAATATGGTGCTCCTGCCAGGCTTCCATAATGCACACAGGCATATTGAGCAGTACCAACACAGCCCAGACCCACCTGGCATGGTAGGGCGACTTTGCATCCGGAGTATTCACACACAGTCCTTTATAATGGGTTCATACCGCACCTTCACCCCCTGATCGGGTAAGCCCGCATTGACGCCCTCTCCCGCTGCTGGCAGCATCCGTCCCATCTGCTCTGGAGGACATCCTGCATGCGCGTTGGTCTGTTTGTCACCTGTCTGGCTGACCTCAATCGCCCCTCCGTTGCCCTGGCTACCCTCACGCTGCTGGAACAAGGCGGGCATGAGGTGGTGGTACCTGCGCAGCAAACCTGTTGCGGGCAACCGGCCCTCAATGGCGGTCACCGGGCGCTGGCACGGCAACTGGCGCAAAAACTGATGGCAGAATTTGCCGATTGCGACTGTGTGGTACTGCCCTCCGGCTCCTGTGCCGCCACCTTGCGCCTGCATTATGCCGAGCTGTTTGAGCAGGCGGAAGAACAGGCACGCGCTCGCCAGTTTGGCAGCCGGGTGTATGAGCTATCGCAATTTCTCACTGAAGTGGCGCCACAGCCCGTCACCGTTCAGCGCGCCCTGCGCATCACCTATCATGATTCCTGTTCCGGCCTGCGCGAGCTGGGCATCCAGCAACAACCCCGCGCCCTGCTGCAGCAGGTGGCCGGGCTGGAACTGCAGGAGATGCACGAGGCGGAACAATGCTGTGGCTTTGGCGGTACCTTTGCCCTCAAGTATGGTGAGCTGTCGTGCAAGATCACCGATCGCAAATGCAGCAACATCGAAGCCAGCGGGGCAGACATGGTGGTGGGGGGCGACCTCGGCTGCCTGATGAATATGGAGGGCCGCCTGCGCGCCCGTGGCAGTCGCGTACAGGTGCGGCACTTTGCCGAATTGCTGGTGGACGGGGAGGACTGATGGAATCCAGCGCACACCAGTTTAGCGGTAACGTCCGGCGGCAGTTGAACAATGAACCACTGCAGCAAGCGCTGACCCGCATTCCGCTCAAGTTTGTCACCAAGCGCAGCCTGGCCGTCAACGCGGTTGGCAATTTTGCCGAGCTGCGCGAAGCGGGTGCAGCGATTCGGCAGCAAACGCTGGATGATCTGGCGCACTGGCTGTGCCAGTTTGAGACCGCCGCCCAGGCGCGTGGCGTATTTGTACACTGGGCCGAAGATGCCGCCCAGGTGCAGCAGATTGTGCGTGACATTGCACTCAGCAACGGCGTGCAGAAGGTGGTGAAATCCAAGTCGATGGTCAGCGAGGAGTGTGACCTGAACACGGCGCTGGAAGCGGCGGGCATCACCGTGGTGGAAACCGACCTGGGCGAGTATGTGCTGCAACTGGCCAAGGAACCGCCTTCCCACATCATTGCCCCCATCGTGCACAAGCACAAGGAAGAGGTCGCCACCCTGTTTGAGCAACACCACCCGCGCGAACGCGAGCCGGGCTGGGCTGACGATATCGCCGGGCTGTGCCGAGAGGCACGCGAGGTGTTGCGCCCGCACTTCCTCAGCGCGGACATGGGTATCTCCGGTGGCAATTTCCTGGTGGCGGAGACCGGCTCGGTCGCCTTGGTCACCAACGAAGGCAATGGCCGTTTCTGCACCACCCTGCCCCGTATCCATGTGGCGATTACCGGCATCGAGAAAGTGGTGCCCACGCTGGAAGACCTGAGCACCCTGCTGCGGCTGCTGCCCCGCTCGGCAACCGGGCAAGGCATCTCCAACTATGTGTCGGTGCTGACCGGCCCCAAGGATGCCGGAGCCAGCGATGGCCCGGAGCAGATGCACGTGGTACTGCTCGACAATGGCCGCAGCCAGCTGCACAGCAGCACCCTCGCCCCCATCCTGCGCTGCATCCGCTGTGGTGCCTGCATGAACCATTGCCCGGTGTATCAGGCGGTCGGCGGCCACGCCTATGGCTGGGTCTACCCCGGCCCGATGGGTTCGGTATGGACCCCCAGCCTGATCGGGCTGGAGCACAGTCTGGACTTGCCGCATGCCAGTACCGGCTGCAACCAGTGTTCCGTCGCCTGCCCGGTGAAGATTCCCTTGCCAGACCTGATGCGCGAGTTGCGCACCCGTCAGGTCGAGCAACAGCTACGCCCCTGGCGTGAGCAACTGGCTTACCGCCTGTGGGGCTGGCTGGCACTGCACCCGCGCAGCTACGCGCTAACTACCCGTATCGCCAGCCGAGTGCTGCGCTGGCTGGGGGGGCGCCAGGGGCAAATCCGCCGACTGCCTCTTGGCCAAGGCTGGACTCAAGGGCGTACCTTCCCCGCCGGACAAGGCCGCACCTTCCGCGAGCTGTACCGTGCTCGCCAGCAAGGACAATCCTCATGAACAGCGCCCGCGAACGTATCCTTGCCCGCCTGCAGGCACAACAGCCGGATCGGCCCGCCAGCGAGCGGATCACGCAACGGCTGCAACAGCCGCCCCTCGGCCCACTGCCACCCGGTGCACAAGTCGAGGATCTGGTGACGCGCTTTACCGAGCAGGCGCTGGCCCTGTCCAGCACGCTGGAAGCCCTCCCCGATCTGGCAGCGGTACCCGCCGCCGTAGCGCGCTATCTGCAGCAGCATGCGCTGCCATCCCGCGCCATCTGCTGGCCGCAATGGCAAGGGCTGGACTGGACTGGCAGCGGCTTGTGGGTGGAGGCGCGCCCGGCCCACGGCGACGATCTGGTCGGCATCACCGGCTGCTTCTGCGCCATAGCCGAAACCGGCACCCTGCTGCTGACCTCGGGCAGCAAAACCCCGGCCGCCAGCAGCTTGCTGCCGGAAACACATATTGCCATCGTACCGCGCCAGCGCCTGTTGCCACACATGGAAGCGGCCTGGGCCTTGCTGCGGGAAGAGCAAGGCCCGCTGCCACGCGCCTGCAACTTCGTCTCCGGCCCCTCGCGCACCGGCGACATCGAACAAACCATCACCCTCGGTGCCCACGGCCCCTATCGGGTGCATATCCTGCTGGTAGGGTAAACGACCATCACACTTGGTTTCTGCCTCAGGTTTGCATTACCATGCCATGACATCATTCTGCCGGGGCGTGCATCATGAAGCGGTTCTGCTTGTGGTTGCTGGCGAGTATGCTGAGCCTGCCCGTGCTGGCGGCCAGTTTTGATTGCAGCAAGGCCAAAGCCGAAGATGAGCGCGCCATCTGCAAGACCCCTGAGCTGTCCACGCTGGATGAAACCATGGCAGCGCATTACAAGCACACAGCACAACTGCTCGCCAGCTACCCGGCCCGCCTGAAGGCGTTTCGTCAGAACCAGCAAGAATGGGTCAAAGAACGGGCGAGCTGTGGCGACACCGTCGCCTGCCTCAAGCAAGCGTACCTCATGCGCAACGGCTGGCTGGCGCAGCCGCTGCACTTTTACTCCGGTACTTGGGCCAATGCCCGCTACAGCATGACGGTGCTGGTGCAGGCGGGCAGCAACCGCCCGCTGGTCCGGCTCTACCTGGCGCCGCGCAAGGCAGACAAACTGTTGCTAATGGAATTGCAGGCGCGCTTCGTCGATGCCGCACACAACAGCCAGGAAGGGCAGGATGCGGTACAGCTTACTCCGGCGTTCAGCAAAGCCTACCAACAGTATGAGGGCCTGTGCTCAGCGGTCAGCCTCAACTTTACTCGTGATGATGAAGCCTACCTCACCAGTAATGAAAACTGCCCGCTGTTCCGCGATGCCGGGGACGAGACGCTGCGCTTTATCGCACCGGCATACGATTACAGCCCACCGCCCTGACACATCTGTTACAGCCAGGCCCTCGCCAGCTCGCCGACCCGGGCAATGACCGCCTCTTGCTGCTCGCGGCTTTGCTTCGCCTGGGTCAGGTACACCGCGACCAGCAGTGGCTTGCCCTGCGGGCTGACATAGAGGCCGACATCCGCCGCAGTGCCGTTATCCCCCGTACCGGTCTTGTCTGCCAGCGTCCAGCCCTTGGGCAACTGATGACGCAAACGCTGGCCACTGGTCTCTGTCGCCCGCATCCAGCGCAGCAGCTGAGCGCGTGATGCCGGTTTGAGCGCATCGGCCAACAGCAGGCGTTGCAGATCGGCCACCATCGCAGCAGAGGTTGTGGTGTCCCGTTCATCGTTGACGATGGCACTGTTCAGCTCCGGCTCCCACCGGTCCAGCCGGGTGACCTTGTCTCCCAGCCCCCGCACGAACTCGGTCCACATTGACGGGCCGCCCAGCTGCCGCAGCAGCAGGTTAGCCGCAGGGTTGTCACTGGTGGTCACCGTCGCCTCGCACAGCCCGCCAATGGTCATGCCATCCGCCACATGCTGCTCGGTAATGGGCGACCACGGCAGCAACTCCTCCTTGCCATAGTGGATGCGCTTTTGCAGCGACAGCTTACCTTCATCCACCCGCCGCAGGATGGCCGCCGCCAGCAGCCACTTGAAGCTGCTGCACATCGGGAAGCGCTGCTCCGCCTGAAAGGCCAGCGTCCGCTTGCCCTGCACATCCTGCACGCTCACCCCCAGCCGACCGCCCAGCGATTGCTGCAGCGCCTGCAATTGCTGCAGGAAGATCGCATCGCTCACTTTACCCAAGTCAGACTTGGGGTTGCTGGCGTGCGCGAAGCTGGGCAACAACAGGGCCGCAACACTGCCCAACATGAAGGTTCTGCGCTGCATGGGCTACTCCTTGAACAAGACAGGGGGCATGATAATTTGCTGCGCCACCCTGCAACAAACGCATATCCCCATGGCCAGACCCAAGTAAAACTTATGCCATAACCACCTGTCCTGTGGCATGCTTCGCCGCATGAATATCCCCTTGCATGCCTTGCGGGCCTTTGCGGCCGCCGCCCGCCACCTGAGTTTTACCCGGGCAGCGGAAGAGCTTTACCTGAGCCAGCCCGCCATCAGTCAGCAGGTCAAACAACTGGAGGAGCGGCTGGGGGTAGCATTGTTCCGGCGTTTACCGCGCGGACTGGTGCTGACCGATGAAGGCGCGGCCCTGCTGCCCGTGGTCAACGACAGCTTTGCCCGGCTGGCGGGCACGCTGAACCATCTGCAAGGCGGCCGCCCCAGCGAGGTACTGAACCTGGGCGTGGTCAACAGCTTTGCCGTGGGCTGGCTCTTGCCACGGCTGGCCAACTTCCAGCGCACCCACCCACAGATCGATCTGCGGCTGTTTACCCACAACAATGCGGTGGATCTGCTGGGCGAAGGGCTGGACATGGCCATCCGCTTTGGCAGCGGTCATTGGCACGGCACCGCCGCCACCGAGCTGCTGCATGCCCCGCTGACGCCAATGTGCAGCCCGCAATTGGCCCTGTCGCTCAAACAGCCTGCCGACCTGCTGCAGCAGCCGCTGCTGCGCTCGTATCGGCAAGATGAGTGGCCACGCTGGTTTGACGCCGCCGGCCTGCCCGCCCCGATGATACGCGGGCTGGTGTTCGACACCTCGCTTGCCATGGCCGAAGCCGCCGCCCAGGGTCTGGGTGTGGCCCTGCTGCCAGCCCTATTGTTCCAGCGCGACCTGAGCCAGGGGCGTCTGGTACAGTTGTTCCCCATTGCGCTGCACGGCGGCAGCTACTGGCTGACCTGGCTGCAGGGCCGCCCGGTCAGCCGCGCCATGCTGGAGTTCCAGCAATGGCTAGGCAACAGCAGCCGTGCAGGGGGCCTGCAGCCTTAACATCGCCTGCAGCTTTGGCAACCCTTAGGCTTGCGCAGGAACCCGCGCACTCGCCGCACCCTCTCAGCGCTTCCTGACCCCGAAAGATCATCATGCTGAAACCTGCTTTGTTGTTGACCACCCTGCTGGCCACCACCCCGGTAATGAGCCAGACCATTGCCATCTTCAATGGCGCCGGTACCTGCGACGGCTGCGCCGAAGCCGTTGGCGAACGCTATCTGGACCGGAACGACAAGGTGATTTACGTCAACGAGCGCACCCTTGGGCCGGATGTGCTGGGCCTCGCCGATGTCTACGTACAACCCGGCGGCTCCGACGACATCGACGAAACGTTGAGGGCGCTGAAGCCCGAACAAGTCCAGGCCATCCGCGATTTTGTGAAAGACGGCGGTCACTACCTTGGCATTTGCGCCGGCGCCTATCTGGCCGCCCAGTACAGCGACAAGGCGAATAACCACAAAGCGTACGGGCTGGTGGCGCTGGATGAGCTCAGCTCAGAGGTACCCTATGCCAAGCCCTCGCTGCTGAAAATGAAATGGGGGACCCAGACCCGCATGGTCTACAACCAGAGCGGCCCGCACATGGGCAAGCGCGCCCCGGCCGACAGTACCATACTGGCCACCTACAGCGGCAGTGGCCGCATTGCCGCCCTGCTCAGCCACTACGGCAAGGGCAAGGTGCTGTTGATCGGCCCCCATCTGGAAGCCGACCAGAGCTGGTATGAGGATGCCAAACTGGATACCCGCCACGGCTACAATCTGGACCTGTTCCGCACGGCCCTCACTTACCTGAAGTAAGCACGGCCGTATCGGGGTGAGTGCACCCATGGTGACATAAAATGTCACCATGGGTGGTACACTGCAGGCCTGACCTCATCCAATACGCCGCCATGTCCCGCGCCCAGCGCCTGCTCGACCTGATGCAACTGCTCCGCCGCTACCGCTACCCGGTTGCCGGCAGTGAGCTGGCCAGCAAGCTCGGCATCAGCCTGCGCACCCTCTACCGCGACATCGCCACCCTGCAAGCACAAGGCGCACACATCGACGGTGAAGCCGGTATCGGCTACCTGCTACGCCCCGGCTTCATGCTGCCACCGCTGATGTTCACTGAAGACGAGCTGGAAGCACTGGCGCTCGGTAGCCGCTGGGTAGCCGACCGGGGCGATGCCCGGCTGGGGGATGCCGCCCGGCAAGCCATCAGCAAGATTGCCGCCGTGCTGCCGGATGATCTCCGTTTTCGGCTGGACAGCGCCGCCCTCATCGTCGGCCCCGCCCAGAAAGCAGAAGGCGACCCGGAACAATTGCTGCCGATACGGCTGGCCATCCGCCGCGAAACCAAGCTGGTGCTGCACTACCGCGACCAGCACGGTCAAGCCAGCGAGCGAGTGATCTGGCCATTTGCGCTGGCCTTTTTCGACCGCACTCAGGTGGTGGTCGGCTGGTGCGAGTTGCGTCAGGGCTTCCGCCACTTCCGCACCGACCGCATCATCAGCCTGCACGAAACCGGCGAACGCTACCCGCAACGCCGCCAGGCCCTGCTCAAAGCCTGGCAGGCCGAGGAAGGCGTGCCACCGCAGTAGGGGTAGCCAAGCTATGTAATCTAGCTTAATCTAGAAACAATCAAAATCTCAAAGCATTTTCAAAAGTCTTTTTCATTACACAACCACTCGACAAACAGTTGAGCCGCAACCATATCAGCAATTTATATAATTCACATGTCACCGCCACAATAATGACATAGTAAGAGGCCAGAAATGAAATTTCACTTAAAGAAAATTGGCATAATCGACAAAGCCGATTTAGAGCTATCAAACCTTACAATTATTTGCGGAGAAAACAATACAGGAAAGACCTATATTACATATGCCATTTACGGTTTCTTGGCTCTGTGGCGAGACATTGTTTCCGATACACTTCGAGACGATGTGCAGAAATTATTAGAAAAAGAAAATTTTACGCAAATTGACCTAAGTGAAATTTTCAAAAATGGAATAAATACTCACCTCGAAGAATTAGGCAAACGATACCAGCATAAGCTTCAGCGCGTTTTCTCAAAAGAAACAACTTCACAGGATAGTGCTACATTCGCTCCATCCACCGAAATTGAAACCAAATTAATCGAAATAAAATTTGAATCATCCATTTATCACGCCTCAAACGGGGATGTATATGCCAAGGTAAAAAAAGACGCCGGAAGTGTAAAAGTTGATGTTTTCACAGTAGATCCAGATGCCATTAAGTCACCAAATCGTTTCTTAGTTGGTTTTATTTCAGAGACCATTGCCCACGCGGTTCTTTCCCAGCATCTTCCACCAGTACATATTTCTAGTGCCGAAAGGACCGGGGCGGCGCTTTTTCGCAGTGAACTCGACCTAGCTCGCACTCGAATATTAAAAGCAATAGCTGAGACAGATGCTCGGGAATTGCAAAGAAACCCATACAAACTAATAAAGCAGGTCACTTCAAAATACGCATTACCTGTTGAAGATAATGTTGATTTTGTACGTGAAATTGAGAATATTAGTAAAAATAAAAGCGAGCTATCACAGAAACACCCCGACATACTAGAGGCATTTGAAGGCATCGTCGGAGGGGAATACAAAGTTGTAAGGAATCAACTTGTATTTTTACCGAAAGGTCTGACAAAAAGCCAACGCTTCACGATGGGTGAAGCATCAAGCAGTGTACGGGCCCTGCTTGACATCGGCTACTACTTGCGATGCGAGGCAAAAATAGGAGATTTATTGATTATAGACGAGCCTGAATTAAATCTTCACCCCAAGAGCCAACGTGCCTTCGCAAGATTACTGGCCAGACTAGTCAATGCAGGAATTAAAGTTCTTATCACTACCCACAGTGACTATATAGTCAAAGAACTCAATACTCTCATTATGCTAAATCAAAAAACCCCTCACACAAAGTCCATCCAAAATCAGTATCATTACGATGACAAAGAGTTACTAAACCCAGAAAACACTCGCCTATACATAACTTGCGACTCGCCAAAGTCACCACCAGGCCCTGGCAGACCAGCGAAAACACCATCAACATGGAAAACACTAAAAAAAGCAGCAATAAATTCATCAGTCGGAATTGAAGTTGATACCTTTGATAGCACTATTGATGTCATGAACGAAATTCAGAGTCATATACTATATGGCGAGGAGTTCTAATGTCACTAAGCGAACCAATGGAGAAATTGCTTAGCACCTTTTATGACTTTACAGCGCGATCTGATCAACATACGCACATCAATATAAAGGAAAAACAAGATAATGCAAAACTTCGAAACGTTACCTTAGTCGCAAAAGATTTCCAGAATTGGTTTAGTTTCACGCCAGAAACGGGAGAAGGAGTTATGTCCCCTCTCTTGGCAAAAGGAAAGGAGCACAAGCATCACTGTTCTTGCGACTGCGTGATATTTGTAAATTTTTCAGACAGGCTAGGAGTAATTTATATAGATTTAAAATCCAAATCACCAAACGGAGCCGCCAGCCAGTTTAAGAGCACAAGGCAATTCATAAAGTATGTATTAGAATTACTAAATGAATTTCATGGCATTCGCTTTCCAGCAATGACAGAAGGCTACCTCGTCCTCTATGGTGGGAGCCACTCAATTAATAAAGCCCCCACAGTGCCAAAATGGCCAAAGGGAGGGATTTCAACACCTGACTCCCCCATAACAATCTCCATTCCGGACAATTTCGCTCTGTCTCTAAAAACAATATTAGGCTATATATCACAGGAATTCTATCAGCACCCCGCCACATGACTCCCGGTATTGATGATCGGCTGGGTTTCGCGGTCGGAGCAGAGCACCACCAGCAGGTTGCTGACTAGGGCGGCCTTGCGTTCGGTATCGAGGTCGACGATGCCACGGTTTGAGAGGCTGTGCAGTGCTTCTTCAACCATGCTCACCGCCCCTTGTACGATCTTCTGCCGGGCGCTGATGATGGCCTCGGCTTGCTGGCGGCGCAGCATCACCTGAGCGATTTCCGGGGCGTAAGCAAGGTGGGTGAGCTTGGCGTCGACTGCTTCGACTCCTGCCGGGGCAAAGCGGGCTTGCAGTTCGCGCTGCAGCGCGTGGGCAACATCATCAATATTGCCACGCAGGGTGACGGCCTTGGCATCGCCTTCGTCCCCTTCGTCGTAGTTGTAGAGGGAGGCGAGGTGACGTAGCGCGGCCTCAGCCTGCACCGAGACATAGTTCTCGAAGCTGTCCACTTCAAATACCGCCTGTGCGGTGTCCTCTACGCGCCAGACGATGGCCGCGCCGATCTCGATCGGGTTACCCCGGCGGTCGTTCACTTTCAGGGTGGGGGTGTTGAGGTTGCGGGCACGCAGCGAGAGCGGGCGGCGGCGGTAGAAGGGGAGCGCCCAACGCGGGCCTTCGCTACGGTCGGTACCCGCGTACTGGCCAAATAGCGTCAGCACATAGCTGCTGTTGGGCTGCAACATGTAGAGGCCGGAGAAACAAAACCAGGCCACCACCACCATCGCCGCCCCCACCAGAATCTGAAACAGGCTGGGGGTGCCGAACTGCTGCTGGACAATGTTGTAACCCATCCAGCCGAGGAGGCCAAGCAGCAGCACCCCGAACAGGGCCACTACATAGCCATTGAAAGAGTAAAACTCGCGTTCCTGATGCGGACCATTCTGACTCACGGGACACCTGCAGCACAGTTAATGATGTCGTCATGCTGGGGGAGCCCTGTGCGGCTGTCAAGCCAGCTGCTTTAGCCGAGCTTGTGCACCGCCTGCTGCACTCTGGGCAGCAACTCCCCTGCTTCGCCTTGAGCCAGCGCAGCCTTGAGCTGCTGCCGCATGCGGGGTGCCCAGAACTTGCTGAGGTGGTTGTGGATTTCCTGCACCGCCAGGGTGTCGTCCGGCTCCACATCGAAGAACTGGCCGATCTGGTTGGCCATCTTGACCAGCTGTTGCAAATTCATGACATTATCCTTGTTTGACCCGCTGCGGGTGGCTGTACAGCGCCACCCCATGGCGCGGATGCCAGCGCAGCAGGGTTTGCCCGGCCTGCTCGGCCAGCCGCACGGCCAGTGCGGTGGGCGCAGAGAGGCTGACCACGATCTCGATTCCGGCCTGCGCGGCCTTGTACAGCATTTCATAGCTGGCACGGCTGCTGAGCAGCAGGCAGCCTGCCGTCAGCTCGGCACGGCGGCTGCGGGCGCCGATCAGCTTGTCCAGCGCGTTATGCCGCCCGACATCTTCACGCACCAGCGCCAACTGTCCATCTGCCGTCCACCAGCCAGCGGCATGGCTGGCGCCGGTGCTGGCGAACAAGGGCTGCTGCTGTTGCAGGGCGGTGAAGGCCTCCGCCAGCGCCGCCACCTGCAAGGTTTGCTTGTGGCTGACAGCGGGCGGCTGCAACGGTAACTGCGCCAGCGCTTCCACCCCGCAGACGCCACAGCCGGTACGCCCGGCCAGCTGGCGACGCCGTTGCTGCAGCGCCTGCTGGCAGGCGCTGGCGATGTCCAGCCGCAGCTCCAGCCCCTCTGCCGCCACCACGATCTCCACATCATAGAGCTGATCAGGGCGCTGAATGATGCCTTCACTGAGGCTGAAACCCAGCGCAAAGTCCGCCAGGTCGGCGGGCGTGGCCATCATCACCGCATGGCTGATGCCGTTGTAGACCAGCGCCACCGGGCATTCTTCGGCCACGGTGTCCGGCTGCGCCTGCCAGCCGCCCTCCCCCGCTCGCCAGACCGGCAGGCTGCAGGAGGGGGGTGGGGGTTTCATCGGCTCGCGTCCGTCGGCCACATCAGCGCCCAGGCTCGGTGACCACCTTGCGCCGCCCTTTCAGCAGCGCCTGCTGCTGCTGGGTAAAGCTGCGGTGGCGCTGCTGCCATTCCGACGGTTGGGTGACTTTCACCACCTGCACCGCCGTGACCTTGTATTCCGGGCAGTTGGTGGCCCAATCGGAGTTATCGGTGGTGATGACGTTGGCGCCGGATTCCGGGAAATGGAAGGTGGTGTACACCACCCCCGGCTGCACCCGCTCGGTGAGCGTGGCACGCAGCACGGTTTCCCCGGCGCGGCTGTGGATGCCCACCCAGTCACCCTCGGCAATGCCGCGGTCCTCGGCATCGCTCGGGTGCAGCTCCAGCCGGTCTTCATCGTGCCAGGCCACATTGGCGGTGCGCCGCGTCTGCGCGCCGACGTTGTACTGGCTGAGGATACGCCCGGTGGTCAGCAACAGCGGAAAGCGGCTGTTGACCTTCTCGTCGGTCGCCACGTAGCGGGTGAGCATGAAGCGGCCCTTGCCACGCACGAACTGGTTCAGGTGCATGGTTGGCGTGCCATCCGGGGCGTCGTCATTGCACGGCCACTGCAGCGAGCCCTTCTCTTCCAGCCGGGCGTAGGACACGCCGTGGAAAGTGGGCGTCAGCCGGGCGATCTCGTCCATGATCTCGGACGGATGGCGGTAATCCATGCGGTAACCCAGCGCCTCGGCCAGGGCAATGGTCACTTCCCAGTCCGCCTTGCCAGCCAGCGGTGGCATCACCTTGCGCACGCGGGAGATGCGCCGCTCCGCATTGGTGAAGGTGCCGTCCTTCTCAAGGAAGGAGCTGCCGGGCAGGAACACATGGGCGTACTGCGCGGTTTCATTGAGGAAGATGTCCTGCACCACCACGCATTCCATGGCCGAGAGCGCAGCCGCGACGTGCTGGGTATTCGGGTCGCTCTGCGCGATGTCCTCGCCCTGGCAGTACAGGCCCTTGAAGCTGCCATCCAGCGCGGCTTCAAACATGTTCGGGATGCGCAGGCCGGGTTCATTTTGCAGCGACACGCCCCAGGCAGATTCAAACAGATTGCGGGTGGCATCGTCCGATACATGGCGGTAACCCGGCAGCTCGTGCGGGAAGGAGCCCATATCGCAGGAGCCCTGCACATTGTTCTGCCCGCGCAACGGGTTCACGCCCACGCCCTCGCGCCCGATATTGCCGGTGGCCATCGCCAGGTTGGCAATCGCCATCACCGCGGTCGAGCCTTGGCTGTGCTCAGTCACCCCCAGCCCGTAATAGATGGCACCATTGCCTTCCGTGGCGTACAGCCGGGCGGCGGCACGCACGTCTGCCGCCGGGACGCCGGTTACCGCTTCCATCACTTCCGGTGAGCACTCGGCCTGGGCCACAAAATCACGCCACTTGCTGAATGCTGCATCGTCGCAACGCTCGGCAATGAAGGATTCCGCCAGCAGGTTTTCGCTGACGATGACGTGCGCCAAGGCATTGAGCATCGCCACATTGGTGCCGGGGCGCAGCGGCAAATGATGTACCGCGCGGGCGTGGGGTGAATCCACCAGATCAATCCGGCGCGGGTCGATCACGATCAGCTTGGCCCCTTGCCGCAGGCGGCGCTTCAGCCGCGAGGCAAATACCGGATGGCCGTCGGTCGGGTTGGCACCGATCACGATCACCACGTCGGTGTGCATCACCGAGTCGAAATTCTGGGTGCCCGCCGATTCACCCAGCGTCTGCTTCAGACCATAACCGGTGGGGGAATGGCACACACGGGCGCAGGTATCGACGTTATTGTTGCCAAAGGCCGCACGGATCAGCTTTTGCACCAGGTAGGTTTCTTCGTTGGTGCAACGGCTGGAGGTAATGCCGCCAATGGCATCCCGCCCGTACTGTGTCTGCAGGCGGCGGAATTCGGAAGCAGCGTACTGCAGCGCCTCCTCCCAGCTCACTTCCTGCCACGGGTCGGTGATCTTCTTGCGGATCATCGGCTTGGTGATGCGGTCCGGGTGAGTGGCATAGCCCCAGGCAAACCGGCCCTTGACGCAGGCATGGCCGCGGTTGGCCGGGCCTTCCTTGGCCGGCACCATGCGCACCACCTTGTTGCCCTTCATTTCGGCACGGAAGGAGCAGCCTACGCCGCAATAGGCGCAGGTGGTGGTTACCGAGCGCTCCGGCTGGCCCCACTGGATCACGCTCTTCTCGGTCAGCGTTGCAGTCGGGCAGGCTTGTACACAGGCCCCGCAGGAGACGCACTCGGAATCGAGAAAATCCTTGCCGCCCGCAGCCGCCACCCGCGATTCAAACCCGCGCCCCTCAATGGTCAGCGCAAAGGTGCCCTGCACTTCTTCGCAAGCCCGCACGCAGCGGTTGCAGACAATGCACTTGGCCGGGTCGTAATCAAAGTAGGGGTTGGAGGTGTCTTTCTGGTCCTGCAGGTGGTTGGCGCCGTCCAGCCCGTAGCGCACTTCGCGCAGACCAACCTGACCGGCCACGTCCTGCAGCTCGCAGTTGCCGTTAGACGCACAGGTGAGGCAATCCAGCGGGTGATCGGAAATGTACAGCTCCATCACCCCACGCCGCAGGTCCGCCAGTTTGTCGCTCTGCGTGCGCACCACCATACCGGCCTCGACCGGCGTGGTACAGGAAGCCGGGTAGCCGCGCCGCCCCTCGATCTCCACCAGACACATGCGGCAGGAGCCAAACGACTGCAGGCTGTCGGTCGCACACAGCTTGGGGATGCTGCCGCCCGCCTCGCTGGCCGCCCGCATGATGGAGGTGCCTGCTGGTACGGTAATCGCCTGGCCGTCGATGGTCAGCGTCACCTGCTGGTCGGACTGCACCGCCGGGGTGCCGAAATCGGTTTCAAACTTTGAAGTCATGGCTGAGCCTCCTCCGGCGTCAGGCCGAAATCCTGCGGGAAATGGCGCAAGGCGCTCTGCACCGGGTACGGGGTCATCCCGCCCAGTGCGCACAGCGAGCCGTGCAGCAAGGTGTCGCACAGGTCATGCAACAAGGCCACATTGGCGTGGGTATCCTGCTTGTGCAGGATACGGTCGATCACTTCCACGCCACGGGTCGAGCCAATACGACAGGGTGTGCACTTGCCACAGGATTCTTCGGCACAGAAGGCCATGGCAAAGCGGGCCATCTGGCCGAGGTTGACGCTATCGTCCGCCACCACCACGCCACCGTGCCCCAGCATGGCTTGCCGTGCGGCAAAGGCCTCATAATCCAGCGGCAGGTCAAAATCGCTGAGCGGCACCCACGCCCCCAGCGGACCGCCCACCTGCGCGGCCTTGACCGGGCGACCGCTGCGGGTCCCCCCGCCCAGCTCGTTGACCA
This sequence comes from Leeia sp., assembly GCF_041909055.1. Classification (NCBI taxonomy): domain Bacteria; kingdom Pseudomonadati; phylum Pseudomonadota; class Betaproteobacteria; order Neisseriales; family Leeiaceae; genus Leeia; species Leeia sp. Next base: position 325,222 of record NZ_JAYREC010000001.1, read on the forward strand.
GCTCATGCAGCGTCGGCCCAAAAGCCAACTCATACAAACCGCCAAAGCGCACATTGCCTGCCAGCTGAAACGGCAGGGTGCCACGTGAGCGGCCCATGCCCATCGCCTGGTATGAGGCTGCACCATCGGCCAGAATACCCGGCACCGCTGCAAAGCTCAGGACATTGTGCACCAGGGTCGGCTGACCAAACAGGCCGGCCAGCGCCGGGATCGGCGGCTTGGCCCGTACCGTGCCCCGCTTGCCTTCGATCGACTCCAGCATGGCGGTTTCTTCGCCACAGATATAGGCACCGGCCCCGACCCGCACTTCCAGGTGGAAGGTCTGCCCGCTGGCGTTCTCTCCCAGCCAGCCAGCGGCTTCTGCGGCGGCAATCGCTGCGCGCAAGGTCGCCACCGCCTGCGGGTACTCAGAGCGGACGTAGATGTAGCCCTGCGTGGCACCCACCGCCAGTGCCGCGATCTTCATACCCTCGATCAGCAGTAGCGGATCACCTTCCATCACCATGCGGTCGGCAAAGGTGCCGGAGTCGCCTTCGTCGGCATTGCAGACCACATACTTGCTGGCCGACTGCGCCTGCTGCACGGTGCGCCACTTGATGCCCGCCGGGAAGGCCGCACCACCCCGCCCGCGCAGGCCGGATTGCAGCACCTCTTCCACCACCGCAGCCGCGCTCAGGGTACGAGCGCGTTGTAGACCACGGCCACCACCATGGGTTTGGTAATCGTCCAGCGACACAGGGCGGGTGAGGCCCGCACGGGCAAAAATCTGCCGCTGCTGCCGTTTGAGCTGGGGGATCTCTGCCACCGGGCCGATGGCCTTGGGGTGCGTAGGCGCGCCCGCTGCCAGCAGCGCGGTCAACACACTATCCGCGTCTGCAGCCTGCACCGCAGCCAAGCCGTGCCGTACGCCAGCCACCTCCACTTCCAGCAAGGGCTCCAGCCAGAACAGCCCACGCGAACTGGTACGCCGCAGCTCCAGTGCAACACCACGCGTCGCAGCCGCAACCTGCAGGGCGTCCGCCACCGCATCTGCGCCCATCGCGACCACCACAGAATCCTGTGGCAGGTACAGGGTGAGTGCGCTCATACACCCTCCCGACTGCTTGCCAGCAGTTGTGTCAGCCGCTCTGCTGTCACCTGCACATGCAATTGCCCGTCCAGTTGCAATGCCGGTGAACAGGCGCATGCCCCCAGACAATACACCGGGCGCACCTGCCATTGTCCGTCCGCCGTTTCGCCTTCGCGGGTACCCAGTTGCTGCCCGGCAAGCGCTGACAGTGCCTCAGCCCCCGCCACCTGACAGGATTCCGCCATGCACACCCGCAAGCGGTGTGCCGCAGGCGGCTGGGTGCGGAAATCATGGTAGAAGCTGATCACCCCGACCACCTCGGCACGGCTCAGATTGAGTGCCTGCGACAGCTGCGGCACCACATCCTCGGGTACCCAGCCCAGTGCATCCTGAATGGCATGCAGTAATGGCAGCAAGGCGCCCGGCTGATGTTGCCAGATCGCCAGCAGCTCTGCCACGACCTGCTGTTGTTGCTCGTTCATGTGTCATCCTGCAAGGAATGAGAAAGCTGCCGCTATGGCAGCATCATGCTGCACTGTGGCATTGCGCACGGTACAGAAGTTGACTGTGGCCGACAAACGCTGGCGCAAATCAGACATGCCGCGCGAATGCTCACATTGTAGGCTTAAGGGCAGCCAAAGTGCAGTCCGCTCACACCGCAGCAGGTCGCTCGGCTGGTCGTTGCAAACCGGATCAGCGCGGGCGGAGCCAGGTGGCGAGCTGCCGCACGCGGCGCAGCAGCCCCTTCCAGAGACGGACTTCCAGCCACAGCAGCTTGGCCAGCCCCGGCGGCAAATCATACTGCTGCAGTGTCTGGCGCGCAGCCTGCTCATCGGGCTGGCGGAACAGCAGCCTGTAGAGCCCTAGCAGCAACGTCAGCTCTACCACAAACAGGCCGACCTCCAGCACGATGAACAGCAGCTCCCCGACCACCCCCGCCGGGGTCAAGGCGCGCAGCAAGTCCCGCTCGGCCGCCGGTATCAGCAGGAAGGCCAGCCAGAAGCCCAGCATACTCCACGCGGCCAGCCGCAAGCCCCCCAAGCGCCCTTTGGGGTGATAGCAAGCGTAATACGCGAGCGGCAGCAGCAACATCAGGTCCACCAGTACCGCCAGCTCCAGCCAGCGGTCCACCGGGCCGCTACGTATTGCCCACCACTCCAGCGCCAGCAGCAACAATACGCCGGGCCAGAACCAATGCTGACGGAGAACGGTGTACATGATCCCTCCCCTGTGTGCGTGGCTCGCCGGGTTTACCCCGGCGCATCACTGCAGCAGCCCCATACGCCGCCATCCGTCTCCGGTTCACCCGCGTCAAATGGCTGTGGTGCCTTGTTCCGCCGTCAGCGGCGGCTCCATCAGCAGGAAATACGCTTCCTCGCCCTCGGCTACCACCGGACGATGTTCCACCCCGCGCGGAATCACGTACAGGTCCCCTGCTTCCAGCGCAACCTGCTGATCACGCATCTCCAGCACCAGCCGACCCTTCAGCACCAAAAACAGATCATCAGTATGCTCGTGCTTATGCCAAGGATACGAACCCTCCCCCTTGCCCACCATCACTTCCAGCCCGTTGTAACGCGCTGCCAGCACCGGTTGCCACGGTGCGGTACAGCCGGCAAACAAGGCAGCAAGATTAACCGCTGACATCAGCAGACTCCAATCATGAATGGATCAAAGAGATTGCCGTCTTTTGCCTTAAGGCAGGCCAAATATCGACATGTAAAACGAAAAAGCCTGCCAGACCCTAGGGCCGTGGCAGGCTAAACACGCAGACTACCGCAAACTCAGCGCTGCTGCGTCTGCCAGTGGGGGTGGACCCACACCGGGGCGTCGCTGGCGGGGAGTGGGGTGCGGCCGCGGATCAGGTCGGCCATTTTCTCGGCCATCATGATGGTGGGGGCGTTGAGGTTGCCGCTGACCACGTCCGGCATGATGGAGGCGTCCACCACCCGCAGGTTTTGCAGGCCGTGCACTCGGCCGTAGCCGTCCACCACCGCCATTTCGTCGTTACCCATCGCGCAGGTGCAGGAGGGGTGCAGCGCGCTCTCGGCTTTTTCCCGCACGAAGGCGTCGATCTCATCGTCGGTTTGCGCGGCTTTGCCGGGGGCCAGCTCTTCGCTGCGGAAGGGGTCAAACGCGCGCTGAGCCATGATCTCGCGGGTCAGGCGGATGCCGTTGCGCATTTCCTTGCGGTCCTGTTCAGTCTGCATGTAGTTGAACAGGATGCGCGGCTTGTCACGCGGGTCTGCCGTCTTCAGCTTCACATAGCCACGGCTGGTCGGGCGCATCGGGCCGATGTGGGCCTGATAGCCATGCTGGGTGGCCGCGCTCTTGCCATCATAACTCACCGCCATCGGCAAGAAGTGATACTGCAGGTCCGGATGCAGCACGCCAGGCTCAGAACGGATGAAGCCACCTGATTCAAAGTGGTTGGTGCCGCCGAGGCCGCCACCGGTCAGCAGCCATTGCACGCCAATCTTCAGCATGGCCAGCGGATTCTGCGCGCTGTACAGGGTGATGGGTTGTTTGCAGGCGTACTGCACATAGGCTTCGATGTGGTCCTGCAGGTTGTTGCCCACGCCCGGCAGGTCGTGCACCACCGGAATACCCAGCTTTTTCAAGTCCTCTGCCGGGCCGACGCCGGACAGCAGCAACGTTTGCGGCGAATTGATGGCGCCACCGCTGAGGATCACCTCACGCTCGGCGTGAACGCGATGCAGTGTGCCGCCCTGGCTGTACTCCACGCCAATGGCACGCTTGCCGTCAAACAGGATACGCGTCACCAGTGCTCGTGATTCCACCTGCAACTGCTGCGGGCGCTGCTTGAGTGCAGGCCGCAGGTAGGCCATGGCGGTGCTCCAGCGACGGCCTTTGTGCACGGTCATGTCCATCGGTCCCAGCCCTTCCTGCTGGTAGCCGTTCATGTCTGCCGTATAGGGGTAACCTGCCTGCTTGCCCGCCTCGATGAAGGCGTTGTACAACGGATTGGTACACGGCCCGGTACTGACGTTGAGCGGACCACTGTCACCCCGGTAAGCGTCGCCGCCCTTTTGCCGGGTTTCGGCCTTGCGGAAATACGGCAGGCAGTGGGCGTAAGACCAGTGTTCCAGGCCGGGCCGCTTGGCCCAGCCGTCATAGTCAAAGGCATGACCACGGATATAGACCATGCCGTTGATCGAGGAGGAACCGCCCAGCACGCGCCCGCGCGGGCAGTACATGCGGCGGTTGTCCATCCACGGCTCGGGTTCGGACTCGTAGTACCAGTTGTACTTGTCATCCTTCAGCGGCCAGGCAAAGGCCGACGGCATGTGAATGAAGATGCTGTAATCACGCGGGCCGGCTTCCAGCAGCAGCACGCGTACATCGGCATCCTCGGTCAACCGGTTGGCCAGCACACAGCCAGCCGAGCCTGCGCCGACGATGATGTAGTCAAACCCCTTGCCCATGTTTCCCCCTGTCATTCAATCAGCCGCCCCTGGCCTGCGTTTCTCGGAACCTGCTGCGCAGCTCACTCGTAGGGGCAGTACACTTCACCCATTTCGACGTACACCGTCTTGAGCTGGGTGTAATAGTCCATCGCCACCAGCCCGTTTTCGTGGCCGATACCGGATTCCTTGAAGCCGCCAAACGGTACTTCAACCGGGGTGATGTTGTAGTTGTTGATCCAGCACACCCCGGCCTGCAGCTGGCCGATCACCCGATGTGCCCGCGCCAGGTCACGGGTGAACACGCCACCAGCCAGCGCCATGCGGGTATCGTTGGCCCGGGCAATCACCTCGGCTTCGTCACGGAAACTGAGCACCGACATCACCGGCCCGAAGATTTCCTCGCGCACAATGCTCATGTCGTCGCGGCAATCGGCAAACACGGCGGGCTCCACAAAGGTGCCACCGGGGCAACCGGCCACCTCGACCCGACGCCCCCCGATCAGCAGCGAGGCGCCCTCCTGCTGGCCACGTTCAACCCAGTTCAGCACCGAATCGGCATGCTGGCGCGAAATCAGCGCGCCCACTTGCGTATCCGGGTGCATCGGGTCACCAATCTTCAGCTTGCGGGTGCGCTCCACCAGCTGGGCGAGGAAAGCCTCGCGAATGTCCTCATGTACAAACACCCGGGTACCGTTGGTGCAAATCTCGCCCTGGGTATAGAAATTGGCCAGCATGGCAGCGGACACCGCTTGTCGCAGGTCTGCATCCGGGAAAATGATCAGCGGCGACTTGCCGCCCAGCTCCATGGTGACCCGCTTCAGCGTGCGCGCCGCATCCGCCATGATGGCCTTGCCGGTTTCCACCGAACCGGTGAGCGATACCTTGGCGATGTCCGGGCTGGCAATCAGTTTGCGTGCCACGTCCGACGTACCCTGCATCACGTTGAACACCCCGTCCGGCACCCCCGCCTCGGAGTAGATTTCCGCCAGCTTGGCGGCGGACATCGGCGTCAGGCTCGCCGGTTTGTAGATCATGGCATTGCCTGCCGCCAGCGCCGGGGCTGATTTCCAGCAGGCAATCTGGATCGGGTAATTCCACGCGCCAATGCCCAGGCACACCCCCAGCGGCTCGCGACGGGTATAGGCAAACGCGTTTTTCAGCTGATGGTGATGGCCATGCAGGCTAGCGGCCAGGCCAGCAAAGTATTCCACGCAATCGGCACCCGAGAGCACATCCACCGCAATCGCTTCCTGAATCGGCTTGCCATTGTCGCGCACTTCCAGCTCGGCCAGCTCCTGATTGCGCTCGCGCAGCAGGCGTGCCGCCTTGTTGAGGATGCGGCCACGCTCGGTACCCGTCATGGCCGACCATTCGGCAAAACCTTGCTTGGCGGTTTGCAACGCCAGAGCCACCTCGGCATCGCCCGCCTTCTCGACGCGGCACAGCAGCTCGCCCGTTGCCGGATTCAGGTTATCAGACAGTACCGGGTTGGCACTCTCCACATAACGCCCCCCGATGTAACTCCGCAAAATCGCATCCACAAGCACTTCCTTTCCAGTTTACGAGCAGCTTCACGCCAGCCCCCGCAGCGTGCCTCATTTGAAAGCAGCCACTGCAAAACCGGCTGCACGTTTGCGACACAAAGCATGCTGCGGACGACATGCTCAAACCCTCATTATAAGAGGCTCACCGCCAGATGACGCCCCCGCCCGCCTCTGCTACAATCCGCCCTCTGCCTCGCAGGCCTGTACAGCCGCCTGCCCTCGCCGCCCGGATGGTGAAACTGGTAGACACAAGGGACTTAAAATCCCTCGACCGAAAGGTTGTGCCGGTTCGATTCCGGCTCCGGGCACCAGTCTCTCCCCACCACGCGATTACCATGCCTATAATGGCCAGTCTGACCTACACCGCAGACAGTCCGCATGCGCATCCAGTTTTTCTCCGACCTGCATACCGAGTTTGGCCCGGTACACTTGCGCCCTCATCAAGCGGATGTGGTGGTGCTGGCAGGGGATATTGGGGCGGGGGGCAAGGTGCTGCGCTGGATTGAGCAGCAATTCCCGGATATCCCGGTCGTCTACGTGCTGGGCAACCATGAATTCTACGGCAGCAGCGTGGAGGCCACCTGGGAGCAGATGCGGGCGTGCTGCCCTGCCCATGTCCACTTACTGGAAAATCAGTCCGTCGTGCTGGACGGCGTGCGCTTTCTGGGCTGCACCCTGTGGACCGACTTCGCTCTGTTTGGCCCCTACACCCAGCTGGGTGCCATGCAGGAAGCCGAGCAGCAGATGAATGACTACGGGCAGATCTCCATCCGCACTGCAGACGGCAAGCGCAAGCTGCAGCCCGCCGATGTATTGACCACTCATGTTCGTAGCCGCCGCTGGTTACAAGCGGAACTGGCACAGCCGTTTTCCGGCCCCACCGTCGTTGTCACCCACCATGCCCCGCACCGCGACAGCGTGCCAGAAGCTCACCACCGCGATCTCCTCAGCGCAGCCTATGCCAGCGACCTGACCGCACTGACTGGCCAAGCCCAGCTGTGGATACACGGCCACACCCATAACAGCCGAGACTACACCCACAACGGCACCCGCATTGTCTGCAACCCGCGTGGCTACCCGAACTGGCGAGGAGAGCAGGATAATGAGGTGTTCAGGGAGGATTGGGTAGTCGCGGTGTAACAGCAGTCCCTTGCCTGCACGCTTTTAGCCAAGAGTCCGCTTGCCCTTTGTGCAATGCCTCCAAGCGCAGGGCAACTCTAGCGCGATTCTTGAGCAGACTTCGTCAGTACGTGCAGGGCGACAGCCAACTCACTCGGGTCGGGGTTCGTTCCTGGCTCAAGGCGCGTGAGTGCTTCACATAACTGGACCAACGCAGTGCTAGTGCACTCATGGTCAGACAGGTACAGACCGCAGCATAAAATCATCTCAGCATTTTTTGCATCTCTCCACGCTTGGCCCACCCTGCTGAACTCCATGGGCTCAAAGCCCTGCAAAAGCTTTAACGCCACCGGGAAATTTTTCTTGTCGAAATGGTAATGCGCCAAATAAAGCTGAGCGAATTTTTGGTGTGGATTGATGCGTAACGCTTCGGTCAAATGCGACTGCACTTTCTCGTCACGCAAAGCACACTCAGCAGGATGCTGATACCAGGCGTAGCCTATTACATACTGCACCTCTGCAGACGCCAGATCCCCTTTTGAGGTCAGGTGCATTATCGCAGCATCCAGCAGCCGGGCCCGTTCCTGCAGGTCTGTTGTACATTCCGCTGCTTCAATTGCGGCATACGGATCAAATGCTTCAGCCATCATTGAGTCCATGATCACATGCATCCACGAAAGTGCACTTTGACCTCCGGGCCCATCAACATGACGATGCCCCCGTGTTGACATGGTGATGCCATCCATGCTTTGTAACAGACAACGCCGCCACACCTGCCTGACTATCACCTCGCCCACTTGCCTACCTTCAGTCCGGCAAGCCACTTCACACTACAGGCGCAGCCGCTTTCTGCTCAGACATGTGACCGGAAAACAGGGTGGCCAGCGCAATCATGGCCGCTCCGGCCCATTCGCTGGGCAGCAAGGTTTCATCGGTGAGCAGGCTGGCGCTGAAGGTCGCCACCACCAGCTCAAACAGCATGATCACCACCGCCTGGGTGGCGCCAAAGTGTTGCAGGCCCATCTGCATGCCCAGGCTCGCCAGCACCAGCATCAGCCCCATGCCCACCAGAACCATCCAGGCCGAAGCGGAAGCCTGCCTCAGCGGTGTCAGGTCAGTCTGTAGCAGCAACAGCGCGACCACGGACACGGCCAGGCAACCCAGCCAGATCGAGAAGGCCCGAACCGCCAGATCCACCTCGCGTGCTTGCCGGGCCAGCACATTGTTGAGCGCAAAGCAGATGCCACCGGATAGCGCAATCCACTCGTAGCGGTCACGTGGCCACGGTATGCCCAGCTCGGGCCGCCACAGGATGGTTACCGCCCCCGCCATGGACAGCAGGAAGACCAGCCAGCCGCTGCGGCTGAACCGTGCACCTAGCAGCCAGCGATCCATCAGCAAGGTCCACAGCGGTGCCAGATAAAACAGCAGGGTGATGCGTACCACCTCGCCCTTGATCACCGCAAACACGTAGCCGATATTGGCCCAGCCCGCACTGAGCCCCAGTATCCACACCGCCCAGCTCGTACTCCAGGGACGGCGCATCACGCCAAACACCAGCAGGCCGCCCAGGCAGCAGGCCACCACATAGTTGGCCATTTGCGCCAGATCGGCGCCAATCTGCAAGCCTGCCAGCCAGCGGTAGGGATACCACATCAAGCCCCAGGTCATTGAGGCCAACAACAGGCCCGGTGTGGCCAACCAACGGCCTGTAGCTGCATGAACCAATCTTCTACTCCCAGGTCTTGGATACAGTTGTAACAAAAATCGCCCAGCCCAGCGCCGGCCCCGTATAATTTCCGCTTGATCTGCCGCGCCGACGGGGTTTGACCGGATTGCTTTCTTTGGGCAATGCGCTATCGTGGCAGATTATGCCATTCATGGCCCCATTTTCTTGATTGCCACGCCACAGGAGTTGTCATGTCTGTTGAAGTCCGCATCACGCCTGCCCACGAACATCCGCTGCAAGCGCTGATCGAATCTGCCTTTGAAGACCGCGCCAACCTGACCCCGTCCACCACGCCTGCTGACCTGAAAGCCGCGATTGGCCAGGTGGTGGGTGAGCTGGACCGTGGTACCTTGCGGGTGGCCGAGAAAATCAATGGCGACTGGCATACGCACCAATGGCTGAAGAAAGCGGTGCTGCTCTCTTTCCGCATTCGTGACAATGAAGTGCTGGCTGACGGCTACAACCGCTATTTCGACAAGGTTGATACCAAGTTTGCCGACTTCTCGACCCATGATTTCCAGCAAGGCGGCTACCGCGTGGTGCCACCTGCCGTCGCGCGAAAAGGTGCTTTCATTGCCCGCAATGTGGTGCTGATGCCGTCTTACGTCAACATCGGTGCTTATGTGGATGAAGGCACCATGGTGGACACCTGGGCTACGGTAGGCAGCTGCGCCCAGATCGGCAAGAATGTACATCTGTCCGGCGGGGTGGGTATCGGTGGCGTGCTGGAGCCGCTGCAGGCCAACCCGACCATCATCGAGGACAACTGCTTTATTGGCGCCCGCTCCGAAGTGGTGGAAGGGGTGATCGTGGAAGAAGGTTCGGTGATCTCGATGGGCGTTTACATCGGCCAGTCCACCCGTATCTATGACCGCGAAACCGGTGAAGTGAGTTACGGCCGTATCCCGGCTGGCTCGGTGGTAGTGAGCGGTAATCTGCCCTCAAGCGATGGCAAGTACAGCCTGTATTGTGCCGTGATCGTCAAGAAAGTGGATGCCAAGACCCGCAGCAAGGTCGGCATCAACGAACTGCTGCGCGGTATCTAAAGCCCGGAGAAGCTCGTGCTGACCCTGTACATTGGCAACAAAAACTATTCGTCGTGGTCGCTGCGCCCCTGGCTGGTGCTTCGCCACTTTGACATTCCTTTCGAGGAAGTGCTGTGGCCGCTGTACACGCCGGAAGGCACCGCGCTCCTCAAGGCAAACTCCCCCAACGGCAAAGTGCCGCTGTTGCAGGATGATGCCCTGAAAGTGTGGGACTCGCTGGCCATTATCGAGTACCTGGCGGACCGTCACCCCGGTCACGCCATCTGGCCGCGCGACCGTGCCATCCGGGCGCATGCCCGTGCCATCAGTGCCGAGATGCATTCCGGCTTTGCCGGGGTACGTGGCAGCATGCCGATGGATGTACGCAGCCGTCTCCCGCAGCCGGTATTCAGCGAGGCGGTACAGCTTGAAATCCAGCGCATCATCGCCATCTGGGAAGACTGCCGCGCCCGCTACGCGGCATCCGGCCCTTGGCTATTTGGCGAATTCAGCGCGGCGGACGCCATGTTTGCTCCGGTGGTGTGGCGATTCCGCAGCTACGGCATTGCGCTGCCGGAAGCCTCGGCCGCCTGGTCCAGCGCCATGCAGCAGCATCTGGCCATGCGGCACTGGGAGCTGGAAGCCATCGCCGAACCGTGGACCTTGTAATTGAGAGTCGTACATGAAGCTGTTGTTTGATCTGTTCCCCGTCATCCTGTTCTTTGTCAGCTACAAGCTGAGCAGCGGGAACATCTTTCTGGCAACCGGTGTCACCATTGCGGCATCGGTTGCGCAGATCATCTGGCTGAAAGCCCGCCACAAGCCGGTAGAACCCATGCTGTGGTTCAGCACGGCACTGGTCACCATCATGGGCAGTGCCACCCTCTATTTCCACAATCAAGCCTTCATCATGTGGAAGCCAACCTTGCTGTACTGGGGGTTTGCGCTGGCCTTGCTACTCAGTCAGGCCATCTGGCGCAAGAACCTGATCCGCAAGGTGCTTGAACAACAAATGACACTGCCGGAGCCGGTCTGGCTGAAGCTGAACCGGGCCTGGGCCGCCTTCTTTGTGTTCATGGGCGCGCTCAACCTGCTGGTGGCCTACCGGTTCAGCGAATCGATTTGGGTCAATTTCAAGCTGTTCGGTGGCATGGGGCTGATGTTGCTGTTTGTCATCGTGCAAGGCATGGTCCTGTCCCGCTACTTGCCGGATCAAACGGATACCCCTCCTTCTGCGGAGTAACACCATGTTGTATTGCCTGTTTGGCGAAGACCGCCCCGATGCCCTCGCCACCCGCCTGCAAGTTCGACCTGCCCACCTGGCGCGACTGGAGGCGCTGCGGGATGCGGGGCGTTTGGTTCTCGCCGGCCCCTGCCCGGCGATCGACAGCCCCGACCCCGGCCCTGCCGGATTCAGTGGCAGCCTGATCGTGGCCGAATTCCCCAGTCTGACAGAAGCCGAAGCCTGGCTTGCAGCCGACCCCTATGTCACCGAGGGGGTATTTGCCCGTACTGAAGTACGTCCGTTCAAGAAAGTTCTGCCTTGAGCGATATCGAGGCCCTGTTTGCCGAGCGACTGGCGCCGCTGCAGCCCAGCCATGTCGAGCTGGTGGATGAAAGTGGTGAGCACATCGGCCATGCCGGCAATACCGGTGGCGGGCACTATTGGCTCACCGTGGTGTCAGAGTCGTTTCGCGGGCAGAGCCGGCTGGCTCGACATCGGTTGGTACTCGCCCAGTTCAGTGATCTGATCCCGGGTACCATTCATGCCCTCAGCATTGCAGCCTATGCCCCGGATGAGTTATAAGGGCGGTTTGTCCTGACGGTTACACCCCCGTATCGGGTGCGGAAAACATTCTGGATTTGTTAGATGGAGAGCAAGCTCATGCGTAAAACTGTTCTGGCACTGGCCCTGGCCGCTGGTGTCGCCACCTTGGCGCACGCCGCCGGTTTCAAGGTCAATGGCGTCATGGTGCCGGAAGCCCGGATGGAAGCCATGGTCAAGGAAATGGTCAAGCGTGGCCAGCCTGACACCCCGGAATTGCGCGCACAAGTGAAGGACAACCTGATCCTGGTAGAAGCCATGGCCCAGCGCGGCGCAGCCGCTGGCCTGGACAAGGATGCCAACTACCAGACCCAGGTGGAACTGACCCGCCTGAACCTGCTGGCCAATGCCTATGTCACCGACTACATGGCCAAGAACCCGGTGTCGGATGCCGTGCTCAAGGCCGAGTACGACAAGATCAAGCCGGATCTGGACAAGGAGGCAGCCGCTGCAGGCGCGCAATACAAGGCTCGCCACATTCTGGTGAAGGATGAGAAAACCGCCAAGAGCCTGCTGGCTGAACTGAAAAAGGGCGGCAACTTTGCCGAGCTGGCCAAGAAGAATTCCATTGATACCGGTAGCGCTCAAAACGGCGGTCTGCTGGACTATGCGGCACCGGGCAACTACGTCAAGCCGTTTGCCGACGCGCTGGTCAAACTGAAAAAAGGCCAGTACAGCCAGGAGCCGGTCAAGACCCAGTACGGCTTCCACCTGATCCTGGTGGAAGACATCCAGGCCGCCAAGGCACCGACGCTGGAAGAAGTCAAACCGCAACTGCAACAGCAGCTGCAACAGCAGCAACTGCAGAACCTGCTGGATGAAGTCAAGAAATCGGCCAAGGTCGAGTAATACAACAGGCGGGGCGCGCCCCGGCGATGGGGCTGCGCCTTGCTTGCAAGGGAGAACAACACGAATGCGCAAGCTCGCACTGGCCTTGGCCCTGTCACTGGGCGGCTTTACCGCTCTGCAGGCAGAAACCCTGAAGGTTAACGGTTATACCGTGTCCGAGTCGCTGTTCAATGCCACGTTGCAGCAAATGATCGAAAGCGGTCAGGAAGACAGCCCGGCTTTGCGCAAGCAAGTCCGCGAACGCCTGATCCTGTCGGTGGTACTGGCCCAGCGTGCGCAAGCCGCCCAGCTGGACAAGCAGGCTGACCTCCAGCAGCAACTGGTACTGGTCGAGCGCATGCAGCTGTCCGATGCCTATCTGCGCAACTATATCGCCACGCTGACCATTGACCAGAAGTCACTGCAAGCGGAGTACAACGCGCAGAAGCCTGCGCTCGCCAAAATGATGTCCAGCATGCCGGCCCAATGGAAGCTGCGCCACATCATGGTGGATAACGCCAAGGATGCGGGCGATCTGCTGCAAAGGCTGCGCAAGGGTGCCAACTTTGCCGAGCTGGCCAAGCTGTATTCCAGGGCACCGGAGGCCAAGAGCGGCGGGCTACTGGTGAATCAGCCGGAAGCGTTTGCCGAGTTGTTTGGCAAGGACGGCATGGCTGCACTGAGCAAGCTGCCCAAGGGCAAGGTGTACGACAAGCCCCTGAAAACCCAGTATGGCTACCATGTGGTGCTGATGGAAGACATCAGCGCTGCCCGTACCCCAACCCTGCAGGATTTCCGCCCACAGCTGGAAGCCCGGCTGAAGCAGAAGCGCATTGAGCAACTGCTGGACGACATCCACAAGCACACCAAGGTCGAGTAAGCACGGTAGCAAGACCCCCCACATGCCCGGCCTTGGCCGGGCATGTGCATTGCAGCGGCTTAGTCGACAATCGGTAGTGCCAGACTCTCCTTGACCTCCTCCATCACCACATAGCTCTTTGACTCGGTTGCCCCCGGCAGCTTGAGCAGAATGTCACCCAGCAGCTTGCGGTATTGCGTCATCTCGCCGATGCGCGCCTTGATCAGGTAATCAAAGTCGCCCGATACGAGGTGGCATTCCATCACCTGTGGCAATTTCAGCACTTCGCGGCGAAACTCCTCAAACAGATCACCCGATTTGGCGGCCAGCCGTATCTCCACAAACACCAGCAAGCTCCCCCCCAGCGCCTTGGGGTTCAGCCGTGCATAGTAGCCGGTAATCACCCCTTCCCGCTCCATGCGGCGTACCCGCTCGGCACACGGCGTGGTGGAGAGCCCCACCTGCTCGGCCAATTCCGTCATGGCAATGCGCCCGTTCTGTTGCAGGATGCGCAAGATCTTGCGGTCCAGCTTGTCCAGCTCGCGTATGGTTTGCTGCCTTGTTCGCATGGCACACTGCCTTATCTGTATTTGCCTTATATTTTAACTACAAAATAGAAAAACTACAGTGAATAAAACTGCAATCAATTCACTATACTGCGCAAAATTCGTGACCTCCATCAAGGAGGCATGGGCGGCCCTGGTGCCGCACGCTCAGTGATCAGGAGACAGCAATGCGGGTTGTGGTTTTGGGCAGTGGCATCATCGGCGTCAGTACCGCCTACTATCTGGCGCGCAATGGCATGGAAGTGACCGTGGTGGACCGCCAGAGCGGCCCGGCACTGGAAACCAGCTTTGCCAACGCCGGCCAGATTTCGCCGGGCTATGCCGCACCGTGGGCCGCGCCTGGCGTGCCGCTCAAGGCGCTGAAGTGGCTGTTCCAGAAGCACGCCCCGCTGTCGATCCGCCCGGATGGCAGCCTGTGGCAATGGCAATGGCTGGCGCGCATGCTGGCCAACTGCACGGCTGCACGCTATGACATCAACAAGGAACGCATGATGCGGCTGGCCGAGTACAGCCGCGACGTGATTCGCCAGCTGCGGCAAGATACCGGCATCGCTTATGAAGGTCGCAGCCAGGGCACGCTGCAGGTGTTCCGTAGCCAGGCTCAGCTGGATGCTGTCGGCAAGGATATTGCTGTGCTGGAACGTTGTGGCGTACCTTATGAATTGCTGGACCGTGATGGCTGCGTGCGCGCCGAACCGGCACTGGACCGCAACCAGATTGTGGGCGGCCTGCGCCTGCCGAACGATGAAACCGGCGACTGCGCGCTGTTCACGCTGGAGCTGGCCAAGGCCGCCGAAGCGCTGGGGGTCACCTTCCGCTATAACCAGCCGATCGACCGCCTGCTGGTGGATGGTGAGCGCATTACCGGCGTGCAACTGGGGCAGGAACGCCTGCAAGCTGATCACTATGTGGTGGCGCTGGGCAGCTATTCGACCCCTTTCCTGCAACAGGTTGACCTGCCGATTCCGGTCTACCCGGTCAAGGGTTACTCGCTGACCATCCCGATCACCGATGCCAGCCGCGCCCCAACCTCCACCGTGCTGGATGAAACCTTCAAGGTAGCGGTCACCCGCTTTGACAACCGCATCCGCGTGGGCGGCATGGCGGAACTGGCCGGTTTCGACCTGAGCCTGAACCCGCGCCGCCGTGCCACGCTGGAAATGGTGGTGGACAGCCTCTACCCCGGTAGCGGTGACCTGCCCGCAGCCACCTTCTGGACCGGCCTGCGTCCGATGACCCCGGACGGCACCCCGATCATTGGCGGCACCCGCTACCGCAACCTGTCGCTGAACACCGGCCACGGTACGCTGGGCTGGACCATGGGCTGTGGCTCGGGCAAGTTGCTGGCCGATGTATTGGCCCAGCGCCAGCCGGACATCCGCACCGACGGCCTGTCAATCGCCCGCTATGGCGCGCCGGTACAATCTGCACACTGGCAAGCGGAACCCGCCGTCGCCCGCTGAGTCCAAGCCACCCGATGTTTTCCTTATCCGGCACACCCTTTGGGTGTGCCCAGCCGGACCTTTGCCGATGAGCCGCCCTGCTATTGCCGACATCCATCTGGACCACCTGCGCCACAACTATCAACTGGCGCGCCGCGTACACGGTCACCGCGTATTGGCCGCGCTCAAGGCCAATGCCTATGGCCATGGTGCGGTGCCCTGCGCACAGGCCCTGAGCGAACTGGCCGATGGCTTTGGCGTCGCCGCCATTGAAGAAGCGCTGGAACTGCGTGCCGCTGGCATCACCGCCCCCATCCTGTTGCTGGAAGGCTTCTTTGATGCCAGCGAGCTACCACTGATTGCACAGCATAACCTGTGGCTGACCGTGCACCACCGCTGGCAAGTGGACGCCCTGCTGGCGGCAGAACTCAGCCAACCGTTACACGTTTGGTTGAAGCTGGACAGCGGCATGCACCGCGTCGGGCTGGACCCGCAAGAATACCGTGCCGCCCATGCGGCGCTGCTGGCTTCCGGCAAGGTATCCGACATGGTGCTGATGAGTCACTTTGCCCGCGCCGATGAGCTGGATGCCGAAGCCACCCGCCAGCAACTGGCGCTATTCCTGCAGTGTACCGAGGGCCTGAGCGGCGCGCGCAGCCTGGCCAATTCACCCGGCCTGATGGGCTGGCCCGCCGCACACAGCGACTGGGGACGCGCGGGCATCATGTTGTATGGCAGCACCCCCTTCCCGCAACCCCACCCGATCGCCAACGACCTCAAGCCCGTGATGCGGCTCAGCAGCAAGGTGATTGGCGTGCGCGAACTGGCTGCCAATGAGCCCATTGGCTATGGTGGGGCTACCCTGACCAGCCGCCCCTCTCGTATCGGCGTGGTGGCGCTTGGTTATGCGGATGGCTACCCGCGCATTGCCCGCAACGGTACCCCTGTCGCCATTGATGGCCAGCACTCGCAATTACTGGGCCGCGTCTCCATGGACATGCTCACCGTGGACCTGACCGATCTGCCTGCTTGCGGGCCGGGGAGTGAGGTGGAGCTGTGGGGGCCGACAGTTCGCGTTGAACAGGTCGCAGCCTCTGCCCAGACCATTTCCTATGAAATCCTCTGCAATGTGAAACGGGCACACTTCCGTTATCACGGCGGGAAGGCCTGAGCTGCCTGCTTCTCCGCGTCATACCACGATGATGTTTCGCATGTGTGACGGGCATGAACTACAATACCGGCTACAGGCATTGACCTGTCGGCCACGTAGCCGCCCAAAGACACATAGGACTGACACATGCAAAAACTCACCCCCCTGCTGCTCACCTGTCTGCTGCTACCCCTGACAGGCCAGGCCCGTGACCTGAAGGTCGGCCTGCAAGGTGATTACCCCCCGTTTGACTATGAAGTGAAAGGTCAACTGACGGGCTTTAATGTGGATATTGCCAATGCCGTTTGCCGCGAGCTGAAAGCCCGCTGCGTGTTTGTCAAAACGACATGGGCCGATCTGATTCCCGGTATTGAATCCGGCAAGCTGGATGCAGTCATCGCCTCGATGTCGATCACCGAGGAGCGCAAAAAGCGGGTCGCCTTCTCCGACAAGTACAGCCAGATCCCCGGCAGCTTTGTCAGCCGCAAGAAGCGCATCCTCAGCACCTATATCACCCCGCAAGATCTGGCGGGCATGAAGATTGGCGTGCAAGCCAAGACCACCTTTGCCAACCTGATTCAGGCCCGCTTTGCCGCCAGCAACAAGGTGACGGAGTTTGAAGGCACCAAGGAAATGTATGAGGCCATGCGGGCAGGCGAAGTCGACGTGGTGCTGGACGATATGGTGGCCGCCTATGAGGGTTTCCTGAAGAAACCGGAAGGTGCGAGCTATGAGCTGGTGGGCTCGCCGATTCGCGACCGCAAGTATCTGGGCGTCGGGGAAGGGGTGGCGGTCAACCTGAAAAACACCGCGCTACTGGCGGAAGTCAATGCCGCGCTGAAGAACATTCAGAGCAGTGGCGAATACCAGCAGATCATGAAAAAGTACTTCCAGTTCAATATCTATTGATCACAGACCGCCCTTCCGGGCGGGCTGCACAATAAAAAAGCCACCGCATGCGGTGGCTTTTTTCGGAGCAGTAACCTGCTCAGGCAGCAACTGCCATTGCCTTGATGGCAGCGGACAGGCGGCTCTTGTAACGGGATGCCGTGTTCTTGTGGACAATGTTCTTGTCCGCAATACGGTCGATCACGCTCATCGAAGCCTGGAACACACCTTGAGCAGCAGCCTTGTCACCTGCGTCGATGGCCTTGCGCACCTTCTTCACGGCCGTGCGCAGCATGGAACGCTGGCTTGCATTGTGCTGGCGAGCTTGTTCGGCCTGACGCGCACGCTTACGGGCCTGGGCGCTATTTGCCATGGAAACTCCTTAAAATTCGCTTGTAGTAAGTGGTACGGAACAATTGGGGGACTATACGGTTTTCTCGCCCAAAAAGCAAGTTTCGCGTATGATTTGCTGCCAACGAACCTCCACCGGGCGCAGCGAGAATACAACACCTGCTCCAAGGTGTGTTCCCGCCCCTGAATGCCAACGCCCCAGCCTCGGTCTGCTGACTCATGTCCAATAAATCCTTGAACCTGTTGCGTACCGTTTTTACCGTCAGTGGCATGACCCTGATCTCCCGCATCCTGGGCTTGGTCCGTGATGCGGCCATTGCCCGTATTTTTGGCGTCAGCGCCGCAACCGATGCGTTCTGGACCGCATTCAAGATTCCCAACCTGCTGCGCCGCACCTTTGCCGAAGGTGCCTTCTCGCAAGCTTTTGTCCCGGTACTGGCCGAATACCGCCGCAACCGCAGTGAAGCGGAAACCCGTACCCTGCTCGATCATGTCACCGGCGTGCTGGGGCTGACCTTGCTGATCGTCACCGTGCTGGGCGTACTGGCCGCCCCCTGGGTGGTGTGGCTGACGGCCTCCGGCTTTACCGCTACGCCAGACCGCTTTGAGCTGACCGTCACCCTGCTGCGCTGGCTGTTTCCCTATATTCTGCTGATCTCGCTGACCTCACTGGCCAGCAGCATCCTCAACGCCTACAACCAGTTTTCCATTCCGGCCTTCACCCCTACCCTGCTGAATGTAGCGATGATTGTGGCCACCGTGTTTGTCGCTCCCTACATCAGCAAACCCATTCTAGCGCTGGCGATAGGCGTACTGCTTGGCGGTATACTGCAGCTGGGTTTTCAGCTGCCCTGGCTGATGAAGCTAGGCATGTTGCCGCGTCCGATCCCCTCCTGGAAAGACCCCGCAGTCCGCCGTATCCTCAAACTGATGGGCCCCGCCATCTTCGGCGTGTCCATTGCCCAGATCAGCCTGCTGATCAATACCCTGTTTGCGTCCTACCTGCCCAGTGGCAGCGTCACCTGGATGTTTAACGCCGAGCGGCTGATGGAGTTGCCCAATGGCCTGCTGGGCGTCGCCCTGGGGACCGTCTTGCTGCCTTCGCTGTCGCGCCATGCCGCAGGCAAGGATGAAACCGCATACAGCGCCCTGCTGGACTGGGGCTTGCGCCTGTCGCTGCTGCTGGCGCTCCCCGCCGCAGTGGGTCTCACCTTGCTGGCAGCCCCGCTGCTGGGCACCTTGTACTTGGGCGGACGCTACACCTGGCACGATGTGATGATGACCGAACCGGCGCTGATGGCTTACGCCTTTGGCATCATTGGCTTCATCATGGTCAAGGTACTCGCTCCCGGTTTCTATGCCCGGCAAAATATCAAGACGCCGGTCAAGATTGGCATTGCCGTGCTGGTCACCACCCAGCTACTCAATCTGGGCCTAATGTTGCCCTTCGCCCGCTGGGGCTATGGCCATGTCGGGCTGGCGATTGCACTGAGCCTGGGCTCCTGCATGAATGCAGGCCTCTTGCTGTACTACCTGCTGCGCGGCGGCAGCTATCAGCCCGCAGCGGGCTGGCTGCGTTTTCTGCTGAAACTGGTATGTGCCTGCGTGGTCATGGCAGGCGTGCTATGGGTGCTGCGCGGGTCTCATGATATCTGGCGCCATGGTCACACCCTGACCAAGGCCGGGCATTTGCTGCTGCTGGTGTGTGCGGGTGGCCTCAGCTACTTTGCCACCCTGTTCGCGCTCGGTTTCCGCCTGCGCGATTTCCGCCGCCGCGAGTAAGCCCCAATAACGAGGGCGGCACGCAGCCGCCCTTGTCGATCCCGATCTTGGCTGCGTTCAGCCACCTATGGCAGAGCGCACCTCTGCCCACACCCAATCCAGCCCCTTTTCGATCACCCGAAGCAGGGTCACCGGGTAAGTTTTGCCTTCCAGATGCAGGTCCAGCTGCTTGCCCACGGCAAAATCCTCGGCTTGCAGAATCAGGCTGCGGGTGGGTTGCCCGTCAATGCCGATATCGACATAAATCACCGGTTTGGGGGCACGCACATCAACGGCGATCACCCCTTCGCGCCCGGCATGCGGGACATGATGGGCATGATCTTCCCGATAAGTCGCCACCAGCGGATCCAGCCCCAGCACCTGAATACCGACGTAGAACTGCTTGTTCTCACGCAGCTGCACCCGCCGCAACAGGGCAACGTGCCAGTTATCGTCATCATCAATCCGCACCGCCAACAGACCGCCCGGTCGCAGGTCATCACCTTCACGGGTGAACGGCAGCACGGCACCAAAGCCGCCCGCACTTTCGTTTTGCACCAGCCACGATTCAAACGGAATGTCTTCCTTGGCGGCTTCAACGCTCAGCCGGGTTGCCGCCGCCTGCTTCTCGCGGGTGCGCTGCGACACAAAGCCATACAAACGCATGTCCAGCATCTCGTCGTAGTCCACATCGACGGTCTGCGGCCCACCTTGCTGGGCAATATTGTCCGACTTGATCAGCGCAGCCACCCGCTTGAAGCCCAGCGCCACATCCAGCAGCTTGTTGACCTGCTTGCGCTCGGTATCACGCTTCTTGGCGGCAACGGTATTGGCCCAGTAGCCATAGAGCTGGTTCAGCAACTCCTGGGCACCCGGCAAACGGATGCTGTCCGGCATGTCGGCACGCGCGGTTTCGCCGTTGCGCAAGGCCTGCCGCACGGCATCGACCTGCTGCAGCAGCTCGCGACTGTCGATATAGCGAACGCTGCTGCTCTCCTGCGCCTCCGCAATCCGCTCCGCACCCTCCGACTTGCCCAGATCCACCGCATAGTGATGCCGCTCGGCGACAAAGCGCCGGTCCAGACCAATGCCCTTGCTCCACACATGCAGCCACTGGTCGACCATGTCCAGCTGGCGCACACCAAAACCACTGGCACTGACGGTGCCCAGCAGCAGCAGTTGCAGGTATTCATCGGTGCAGGAGCTGACATCGGGGGCCACATTCGGATACAGCGTCACCGGCAGGGCTTCAATATCGGCCATCTCAGCCAAGCGCTGCATCTGGTGAGCGGTCAGCCAATGCGGTGCCGGTAAGGGTTCAAAGCGGAAATAGCGCCATTTGGCGAGTACCGCCACATAGCGCAACACTAGCACCAGCAGCAAGGCACGCGAAGTCGGTGTCTGCTCCTCATAGCGCTCAGCCTGGATCAGCCGCAACAGTACCCGGATTTGTGTTTCAGCAAAGCGATGAATGGCATTCCACGCTGCCTCTTCCATCGGCTTTGGCATGCGCGGGTTCTGCACATAGTGCTCACGCACAAAGCGGAAGGCGGGTGAGAGCTGCTCATCCAGCCACAGGATGGCGGCCTCATGACCCGCATCCACCTCCGGCAAGGGCTGGTCCGGGGCGACCAAGGCCACATAGCGCGCCAGCCGTGCCGGGGCATCCACCTCCACCAGCCCTTTGAACCAGGAGGCGGCACCTGCAGCCGAGGTCAGCGGCCCGCCGCCTCCGCCCAACAAGGATTTCAGTTTTCCCAGCATGTCATCCGGTTCCTGGGGTCAGACCAGCTCATCGTCACTGCTGGTCACCCATGCTTTGGCTTCATCATAATCGGAAAAGATGGCCAGATTGGTTGGCACCAGCAAGCTTTGCATGCCTGCCAGCCAATTGAGCCACTGGTTGTCGCTGACCATGGCAATCCGGCCAAAATTCGGGGCATTCTCGCGGGTGAAGCGTAATTCTTCCCAAACCACATCCACGCTGTAGCCCAGCATGTCGCGAAAATCGAACAGCAGGTTGGCCACCCCTTTGAACTTCACACTGTAGCGGACGTGATCTTCAAACTGCTTGTAATCGTCCAGCGTAAACTGGCCGAGCACGGCAGCGACTACCAAGTCATCTTCTTGCTGGATGGAGATCATAGCAGCCTCCTTTGGGCGGTTATCCACGCCTCGGCGCGTGTCAGTTTAACTGTAGCAGAGCCTGAATGGCACACCGTCAACAGAATGTTACATTTCACCGGCGATTTGCCCTGCCATGCGCGCCCTGCCCTTCAGTCCTCCCGCGAACCCAGTACGCTGAGCACCCCGCTCCCTACCACCAGCAGCATGCCCAGGCCCGACCACAGGTCCAGCCCATTACCCCAGATGCACCAGCCCAGCAGGGCTGAGAACAACACCGTTGCGTAGGAGAGGCTCGCCACCACCAGCGTCTTGCCCTGCCGATAGGCGTGTGTCAGCCCCGTTTGCCCGAGGGTGCCTGTCACCCCCAGGCCCAGCAAGATCAGTGCCCCTCGGGTATCAATGGCATGGAAACGGTCAAACAGCATCAGCCCGCCTGCGGCCAGCGTGGCAGTCAGGGTGAAATAGAACACCACCCGCCAGCCGGGCTCTCCCAGTTTGCCCAACGTCTTCACATTCACATACGCCAGTGCCGCCAGCAAACCGGACAGCAGCCCCACCAGCGCGGCAGACAGGTTCTGGCTGGAGAAGGTGGGTTTGAGCAGGCTGACCACCCCGAGGAAACCCAGCCCGATGGCCAGCAGCACCGGCAGCGGTGGCCGCTTGCGGTACACCACAACGGTGAGCAGGGCCAGAAACAGAGCCGAGGTGTATTGCAAGGTGCTGGCGGTGGCCAGCGGCAGGCGGGACAGGGTATAGAACGAGGTCATCAGTGCAGCAGTCCCGGCCAGCGAGCGCTGCACATGGGTGCGCACATACTGGGTGCGCAGGCTCTGCTTGCGCCACACAATCAGCGCGTACACCATCAACAAGCTCAGCAAGGAACGGTAGAACACCAGCTCCGCCGCCGAGAAGTGATGCTCACTGCCCAGCTTGACCAACGCCCCCATACCAGCGAACCCCAACGACGCCAGCAACATCCAGAGCGCCCCGCGCTGCGTAGCCCCCAAATCCAACCATGAACGGTGCTGCACGTGAATGACCTTGTTGGCAGAAAGCGAATCATTATAGGCTGGCCAGCGTAGGCGCTCCCGGTACAGTCTGGCACAATGTAGACCATGACAGCGCAAACAGTGCAGGCCTGAGCTGGATGGTTCGGGCAGAACAGCGCGGAGTGGAACCCTTGGAGGACCGCACAGTCTGAACCCACACACCAGACCGTGACAGGCTACCCGATGAAACGTATCAGCTTCCTGCTGGGTGCCGTAGCTGGCATCCTGTTTGCACTCTGGAATGCACTGGTCAGCTGGGCCGATACGGCCGAGCTGGATGCCCATGTCGGCCTCACCAGCCTCAGCTGGCCCGCCCTCAGCCTCACCGCAGCCGTCTATGCCATCCTGGGGGGAGGGGCAGCCCTGCTGGCCACCCTGCTACTACGGCAGCTCCGCTCGCGCTGGGGCAAGCGCAGGCCAGTGAATCCATCCGGCCTGCACTAGCAGGGGGCGATGTAATGCCTTTCGGGTATTGCGACCCTTCGCGGGCTGTCAGGCGCATTGAAGCACCTCCAACCATCTCGAAGGGCGAGGCAGTGTACGGCGCAATGCCCTTCGATTATTGCGCCCCACGCGGGCTATTTCTTATGTATTAACGATCATTTAAAAAACTACTTTTAGGCTGGAGGGCAAAACTTTGCCACCAAACAACGTCCCCACAATTAGATTGTTTAGCATAAAATGCCACTTTTGCCTTGTAATCTTTTTTTAACTCTCTAAAATTAACCCAATATTCAATTCGCACATAGCCACCTTCCCCAGCTAGCAGTTTTTCATAGAAGTATGCCTCACCAGCCCTACCAAAACCCTCCAGGTAGGGACCGCTTTTAAAAACACAACAGTCAGGGTTCTCCATTAAGAACTGGCTTACATCTTTGTACGAAATGAGGTACGTTGGCACTCGACTCCTCCACCGCCCAACTGATGAGTCCGCAAATTTATCCATCAAAATGCTGTCCGGCGGGATAATTTGCCAGTTACCACCTCTGTCCATGTTTGAAGAAAATTCAACCACCACCTCTGGAGGGGGAAGTTTTAATAAATATTCTATTGATCTACGTACTTTATCTTGGCGGCTTATCTTTCGACCCTCAGCCAAACAGACCCCTTTGTAATTCATATAGCCACGATATGAAAAGACGGCACCTGAGCAGACAAGCAATATCATTATAAAGACAAAGATCAATCGCCTCCTATTTAGAAGAATTGGCATGGATTTACCCCGTACAAGTGACATTACGATTATTTACGGCGCAACTCATACGTTTTTCTAGCATAATCCATATGCATCACATCCTGCCCCATATCTGTCAGCCCGCGTAGGGCGCAATAACCGAAGGGCATTGCGCCATATGTTGTAAACCATGTGCGCCAAGCCCGACAGGTTCGGCACAATGGTGGGAGGGAAGCACCTCTACATAAAACACTAGGTATTGGATCTCGGATGAGTATCAGCTAAAAAGCAAGTCACCGCTACTGGTCGGTCGTGAACTTCTCACCACCTTCATGGCACAATGGATGAACCGGGACACACCATGCTGACACCACACCGTATTCCCCGCCCAGACTGGGCGCGTGACGCTGAACCCGATCGCCATGATGCTTTCCCCACTGAAGCCTATCTATGTATCCTGCAACAACGGGATGCCATTTTGCAAGCGGTGGATATGGCGGTGGCAAGCTACCTGAACGACGCGGACCTCACCGTCGCTCACGAAGCAGATGGCTTTCCGGCACGCTCACGCCTGACGGGTGCGTATTACCTGAGTGAAGAGCATTACTGGGTCAGCGGTGCGCCGTGGTTTGCCAGGCAAGGCCAGACGCGCAGCCTTTGCTTCAGCATCATGGTGCACTGCCTGGAGCACCCTTGGCACCCCGGGCAGGTCGATACCGATTATCTGGGGTTGGAAATCCATTTCCAGTGGGATGAAGCTTCTGACGCCTTCCAGCAAGATGGGGTGGACAGCAGCAGCATCTAAACCCGATGCCCACCCCCATCTGGCTATCTGCCGTCATGCCACTTTTTGCGCCCGCCCGGAGGGCATAAAAAACAATGCTACCGATGCCGCGATCAGGAAAGCTGGATACTCCCAGCCTCCCCCAGGGTTGCTGAATGCCCAGCCGCTGGCCGCATGCACCAGTACAATGCTACCCAGCAGGATCGGCGTCAGCAGCAGGGCTACCTCGCGAATCAGGAAACCGGACAGCAACAAGACCCCGCCAGCCAGCTCTGCCAGAATGGTCAGGTAGGCTACCCCGGCTGGCAGCCCCAGGCTGGCCATGAAGTCGGCAAAGCCTTGCGGGCTGTAGACGATGACTTTCATCAGCCCGTGTGACAAGTACATCATTCCTAGCGCAAGGCGGATGATTAGTGTTGCCCATTCTGGTCTTTCAAATCGTGAGCCTAATGTAAACATGATGGTTTTCCTCGTATGGTTTATGGTTGGGTGCGGCGAATTTGTCCGCGCTGGTAAATCTGTTGCCCGTCCAGCATGGTCCACAGCATGGTAGTGCGCCGTAGCTGTTCCGGGCTGACGGTCAGCGGGTTACGATCCAGCAAGACAAAATCGGCTCGCTTGCCAAGCGCAATACTCCCGATGTCTTGCTGCATGCCCATGAGCGTAGCGGCGTTGATGGTGTAAGCCTTCAGTGCATCATCGCGGCTGATCCGCTCGCTGGCTGGCTCCAGCACGCCAAGTGGCCCTCTGCGGGTCACGGCGGTATAGATTGCCTCAAACGGGTTCGGCGACGTCACCGGCCAGTCACTTCCTCCCGCCAGCAGCACACCATGTCGCAGCATACTGCCTGCAGGGTAGAGGCGCGCCTTGAGCGCAGGATCGACCTCCTTGAGCAAACTGGTTGTGGTCGGATCTTTGCCTGCCCATAGCAGCTGCATGGAGGCTGCGACCCCAAGCTTGCCCATGTACGCCATCTGGGCATCATTGACCACCTCGAGATGCGCCAGGCTGTGCACGACAGGGGCGGTTGCCTGCCCGCCATTCTGTTGACGGGCAGCCGCGATGGCTTCCAGTGCCTCCGTGACGGCCCGGTCACCAATGACATGAAAGTGAGCAAGCAGGCGTTGCTTGTCAGCCTCTGCGATCAAGGCATTGAAGCGGGGCTGATCCAGATCCGTGCTACCGCTGTAGCTGCCCTCTCCCTGATACGGTTTGCTGAGCTTGGCGGTGTGCGAGGGGGATTCGATCACACCGTCTTGCAGGATCTTGATCCCGGCCAGCCGAAAATTGCCACCGGAATAGCGTGCCTGTAACGCCAGCACATCTGCAATGATGCCTGGCTCGGAATGTATTCCCACCAGCGCCAGCCCACTCACCCGGCCAGTCAGCCGGCCCTCGCGAGCCAACTGGGCGTAGACGGGTATCAAGCCGGTATCCTCGCGTGTTGGGGCCCGGCTGAAGATAGGAGCCCGTGGCCGGATGTTGCTGATGGGATCCAGCCATGCTGTCACGCCAAACTGGTTCAGGGTTTGCGCCCCCAGCTGAATGGCTTGTTTCATCTTGTCATCACTCACCGGAGGAAGCGCCCCCAGCAAGCGATCCCACGCCCCCTCAGACGTAAAGCCATTGGGGGTGCCATCTGGCCGCCTGGCAAATTGACCTGCGGTGGTCGCATCCAGGCTTTGCAGCGCAGCATCATCCAGCCCGGCATAACGCAGCATGGCCTGATTGACCCAGCCGGTATGGGCATCCATCCCGGCCAGCAGTACGGGCTGGTCCTTGAAAGCCGGTGCATTGAAGAACTGGTCCAGAAGCGTCAAGTTATCCCAGTAATCCAGGCTGACATCGCTGAACACCACCACCTTGTCTTGACGCAAGCGGGGTGAGGTTTTGACCTTGTTCCAAAAACCCTGCAGCGCCGCGGTTGACTTCAGACCCGGCGGCAATGACTCCACCAGCTGCTGAAACCCGGCGAAACCTGTGTGTACATGGGTATCAACCATGCCCGGCATCAGGAAATGCCCGCCCAAATGAACCCGCCGCGCCTCCGCACCCATGGTCTGGCTGACTTGCTGGTAACTTCCCATTGCAACAATACGGCCCTGGCTGATTCCAACAGCCGTCACCGGTTGACCCTGTGCGGCGGCGGTATAGATCGTGCCACCGTACAGGATGGCTTTGTCAGATCCGGCAAAGCACGCAAGCGGCAGCAAGGCAGCAGCCACAAAAGAAGCAAGACGCATTCTCTTTCTCATGACAACACTCCAACTAGGACAATGCTACCGTTTCAACGGATCGGGAGATAAATCGCTACCCGATAATATTCACTGTCCAGCTCGGTGCCAGCCTGATAAAGCTCATAGGCAGGCTGATCTGCCAATTTGTGTTGCCGTTCCTGCAGCCAGTCCACAGCGTACTGCCATGCAAAAGCAAATTGTTCCTGACCATGGATCTCACAGTCAAAAACGGCATAACGCCCTCCCGGCACTTGCTGGCTGGGGCAGGACGGATGCGCCTTTACCAGCCGCTCGTCAACCTCAATACAAAGGTCAGTACGGCAGTGCACCGCATCCGTTATCAAAGGATGGTCCCAGTACAGGGCCACCACCTGATGGCTCGCAAAATCCGGCTTGAACCCCAGCTGCGTACAGAGTGCGGCATAAGCGCGTGCACAGGCATCCTTGCCATACGCAGCCAGTTCTCTGGCATACAGCACGGTCCGTGCAGGCACTTCCCGCACACTGACCGCCGGGAGCGGGACAGTGAGGGCAGTATAGGGAGCAGCGTCCTGACTGGCGTTTCCATTCTTGCTGATTGGCGCATGATGCCGGAGTCGGTAGGCCGAGGGCGTTTCGCCATAGAACTGCCGGAAAGCTTTGGCGAAATTCTGGGAACTGGAAAAGCCACACTTGATGGCAATCACTGTGACGCTACGTTTGCCAAACAGCAAGTGCTTGCGCGCCCGCTCCATTTGCAGGCGTCGGGTAAAGGTAAGCAAGGTTTCGCCGGTCAGCTGCCGAAACAGACGATGCAGGTGGTAAGGCGAGGTGGCGCTTTCCTGGGCGACCGTCTCAAGTGGTGGCGGCGTTTCAATATGCCGACTGATGAAATTCATGGCGCGGAACACGCGCGAGCGGTTCCGGAGGTCGGCTCGTTTCTGGCTCATGCCACGTAGCTGATCCGGGGAGATATGATTGCTTAGCTTGCCAGTCTGGCAGTGAATTGTCCCTCCGTACCGCTGCGGACTCGCCTGTGATCAACGCATGAAAAACGCCCGGACCTGCCGGGCGTTTCCTGCTTTTATACCTCGAAAACTTACACCTTACCCATCTGCCGCCGCAGCCATTCGTGGAAATGGCGCATGCCGTCTTCCATTGGTGACTGGTAGGGGCCGACTTCATTGTCGCCACGCAGGTAGAGGGCGCGGCGGCCTTCGTGCATGCGCTCGCAGATGTCGTCGTCCTCTTTGGCGGTCTCAAAGTAGGCGGCTTGCTCGGCAGCCATCAACTCGGGCTCGAACAGCACCACTTCTTCCGGATAGTAGAACTCGGTGAGCACAGTGCAGTGCTCCGGGCCTTTCGGCAGCACGGCACTGACTACCAGGGTGTGCGGGTACCACTCGATCATCAGATTGGGGTAGTAGGTCAGCCAGATGGCACCGTACTTCGGGGTTTGCCCCTGATTGAAGCCCAGCGCCTGCTCGTGCCAGGCGCGGTATACCGCTGAGCCGGGCCGGGCGAGGTCGTTCTTTGGCCCCACCGTCTGCACACTGTAGTGCTCGCCAAATTCCCAGCGCAGGTCGGCACAGTTGACGAACTGCCCGAGGCCAGGATGGAAAGGGTCGACGTGGTAGTCTTCCAGATAGACCTCGATGAAGGTCTTCCAGTTGAAGGCGTACTCGGTGGTTTCAACCCGCGCCAGATGAAAATCGCTCAGGTCCAGATCGGCCTTGCAGCCCAGTCGCGCCAGATCATCTGCCACCGCACGGTTCTGCCCGAACAGCAGGCCATTCCACTCCTGCAGCTCGGTCTTGCCGAGGTGCAGGCAGGGGTTGCCGGGAAAGTGGGGTGCACCCAGCAGCTGGCCATCGTGGTCGTAGGTCCAGCGATGCAGCGGGCAGACCACGTTCGGGCTGTTGCCGCGCCCGCGCAGCATCAGCGCCTGGCGGTGTCGGCAGACATTGGAAAGCAGGTGAATGCCGCCTTCCGGGCGGTGCACCAGCATCTTGCCATGGTCCATCCAGCCCAGCGTGTAGTAATCGCCGGGGTTGGCCACCATGCTGCGGTGACCATAGTACTGGGGACCATTCTGAAACAGGTGCTGTTGCTCCTGCTCGTAGAACGTGGCATCAAAATAGGTATAAACAGGAAGTTGCGAGCCAAATGCTTGCAGCTGCGCAGCATGCGCCAAGTCGGACATAAACCAAGACCCCCAGAGTTCGAAGGACCAGCCGTGTCTCGCCAGCGAGAGAGGGCGGAAGTGTTAATGAGCAAATAAATAAAAGAGGGCGGATTGTGGCCCAAATCCGCCCCCGGGGCAAGCCCTTTTATCAATCAAATAAGGGACTTAGCCTGTACGATTGACCTTGCTCAAGCCGGGTGGGCGGCCGGGGGCATGAGGATGCCCTCCCCCGCCCCGGCTATCCCGCCTCACAGGTAATCCTTGAGGCGGTAATACATCATGGCCAGCACCAGTGCCGGGGTGCGCAACAGCTTGCCGCCGGGGAAATCATGGTGCTTGAGCTTGCCGTAAAGATCAAAGCGCTCGGACTGCCCGGCAATCGCTTCCGCCATCAGTTCCCCGGCCAGCCCGGTGATGTTGACCCCGTGTCCGGAGAAGCCCTGCGCAAAGTACACGGTGGGCGTCAGGCGGCCAAAGTGTGGGGCCCGGCTCATGGTGATGTCGACAAAGCCGCCCCAGGCATGGGTCACCTTCACGTCTGCCAGCTGCGGGAACACCTTGAGCATGTCGGCCCGCATGGCTTCCGCCAGATTGTACGGCTGGAAGGTGGAGTAGCTGACCTTGCCGCCCCACAGCATGCGGTGATCCGAAGTACGGCGGAAATAATCCAGCACGAAGCGGCTGTCGCAAATCGCCACATTGGAGGGGATCAGCGCCTGGGCACGTTCCTCACCCAGCGGTTCGGTGGCGATCACATAGGTGCCGACCGGCATGATCTTGGCCCGCAGCTTTGGCGCCAGCTTGTCCAGATAGGCATTGCAGGCCAGTACCACGTGCCCGGCATCGACTTCGCCCTCTGCGGTCTTGACTGTGTGGCGGCCACTGGCCTGGGGCGACAAGGTGAGACCCGTTACCATGCTGTGCTCAAACAGCTGCGCACCAGCGGCTTCCGCCGCGCGTGCCAGACCCAGCGTGTAGTTGAGCGGGTGCAGGTGGCCGCTGTCCGGGTCGTACAGGCCCCCCACATAGCGGCTGGACTGGATATGCTCGCCCATCTGCCCGGCTTCGACATAACGAAAATCGTGGTAACCATAGCGGTCCGCCGCTTCCTGCTGCCAGTCTTTCAGCTCCGCTACATGGCGAGGCTTGTTGGCGGCGGTGAGGTAGCCCAAGGTCAGGTCACAGTCGATCTGGTGCCGTGCGACCCGCTGCTTGATGATCTCCAGCGAGTACTGCCCCATTTGCCACATGCGCTGCACATCAGCATCCGGCATGTCCTTGGCGAAGGTATCCATGCCGCAGGCAAAACCATAGATCATCTGGCCGCCATTACGACCACTGGCGGCCCAGCCAACCCGAGCGGCTTCCAGTACCACCACCGAGTAGCCTCGCTCGGCGAGGTTGAGTGCAGTTGAGATCCCGGTCAGCCCGGCACCAATCACACAGACATCGGCCTTGAGCTTTCCCTGCAGACGCGGACGGGTCTGCCGGTCGTTGGCCGTGGCTGCGTACCAGGAGTCAATATGCTCCTGATTGGCAATGTCAAACATGAGCGCCCCCTTCCCTGCCAGTCTACTGCAGGGTGACGGTATACAAGATGGAAGTTCGGCCCCCGCGGGTCAGCGGGGGCTTCAGGTCAGTGAGACTGGCCGCTTGCGGCCATGGCTGCAGCAATCGCCTGCTCGCGGCGCTTCTGCGCGCGCCACATCACCCGGTTGGCCACAATCACCGCAATCGACACCAGCACCACGATTACGGTGGCCAGCGCATTGATTTCCGGTTTCAGGCCGTGGTGCAGGCGGGCAAACACCAGCACCGGCAAGGTGGTGGCGCCCGGATCACTCAGCATGGAGGACAGCACGAAGTCATCCATCGACAGGGTGAAGGACAGCAACCAGCCGGACACCAGCGCCGGGGCAATCACCGGGATGGTGATCAGGAAGAACACCTTGAACGGGTGACACCCCAGATCCATCGCCGCATCTTCCAGCGAGCGGTCCATCTCCCGCAGACGGGACTGCACCAGCACTGCCACATAGGCGGTACACAGGGTGGTGTGTGCGGCCCAGATGGCGGTCACCCCGCGCCCGGCCAGCCACGGCAGCAAGTCGTTCATGGTCTGGTTGGTAAACAGCAGCACCAGCGACAGGCCCACAATCACCTCCGGCATCACCATCGGTGCCGTGGTCATGCCGGCAAAGAAGCCGCTACCGGCATAGCGCTTGAAGCGTGCCAGTACCAGACCCGACAAGGTACCCAGCACCACCGCAGCCGAAGCTGCCGCGATACCAATCTTCAGAGACAGTTTGACCGCCGACTGGATTTCGTCGTCATTCCACAGCTCGACGTACCAGCGGGTGGAGAAGCCAGCGAACTGGGTGGTGATCTCGCCACCGGTGAACGAGAACACCATCAGGCAGAGGATGGGCAGATAGAGGAAGGCAAAGCCGAACAGCAAGTAGCTGCGGGCGCCCCAAGTCATGCGGTTACTCATCACTTGCCCTCCATTTCACGCTGCTCGTACTTGTGGAAGATCATGATGGGCACAATCAGCAGCAGCACCATCACCACCGCCACAGCAGACGCCATCGGCCAATCCTGGTTCGGACCAAAGTCTTCCCAGATTTTCTTGCCGATCATCAGCACATCACCGCCCCCCAGCAGATCCGGGATCACGAACTCACCCACCGCCGGGATGAACACCATCATCGAACCGGCAATGATTCCCCCCATCGACAAGGGCAGCGTGATGGCCATAAAGGTCTTCCACGGTTTGGCACCCAGATCGCTGGCGGCTTCCAGCAAGCGGCCATCCAGCTTCACCAGGTGTGAGAACAGCGGCAACACCATGAAGGGTAGATAGCTGTACACCATGCCAACCAGCACCGCCCACTCGTTGTAGAGCAGTTGCAGCGGCTCGTCGATCAGGTGCAGCCCCAGCAGCAGCTGGTTGATCAGCCCCACTTCGCTGCTGTCCAGCAAGCCCATCCAGGCAAACACCCGTAACAGGAATGAGGTCCAGAACGGTAACATCACCAACATCAGCAAGGTATTGCGCGTGGCCTCGCCGGAACGGGCAATGTGATAGGCAAAGGGATAGCCGATCAGCAGGCAGAGAATGGTAGTCATCCCGGCCAGCTTGAGCGAGTTCCAGTACGCACGCAGGTACTGCGGATCGCTGTCCTCCTGCCCCAGGGTCTTCACCTCGGTGATCATGCGATCAAAACTGCTGGTGTCGGCCTTGAAGCTGACGTGCTTCTCCTCCCAGCTGCCCTGCACCGCCGATTTGTACGGTGGAATGCTGAGGTCCGAGGTGGAAAAGCTGACGTTGAGAATCAGCAAAAACGGTAACAGGAAAAAGAACAGCATCCACAACCACGGTATGCTGCCCACCCAGAAGGCGCCGCGCAGGAAAAACAGCGGCTTTTTGGCGGCTTTGGTTTTCATTGCGTCAGCACCACTCCGGCTTCATCGCTCCACGACACCCAGACGGTGTCGCCCCAGGTCGGCGGTGCGCTGTCCTTCCAATACGAGGACGGCACGGTCGCGGTAACCACCCGGCCCGACGCCAGCTTGACGTGGAAGATCGAGAAACTGCCGAGGTAGGCAATTTCACTGACCGTTCCTTGCGCCAGGTTATGGTTCTGGCCAGGCTGCTCGCGCGTCAGGTGCACCCGCTCCGGCCGCACCGATACCCAGGCCTCCATCCCCATCGGCCCGGTGATACCGTGGCCGATGTGCAGGTTTTGCGGCAGGTCTGCGGACTTGATTTCGCAGAAGGACGGCTCGTCCACCACCAGATTGCCCTTGAACAGGTTGGTCTCGCCAATGAACTCGGCGGTGAACCGGCAATTCGGGTGTTCGTAGATCTCGGTGGGTGAACCCACTTGCAACAGCTCCCCCTCCGACATCACGCCGATACGCCCGGCCATGGTCATCGCCTCCTCCTGATCGTGCGTTACCATGATGCAGGTGACGCCCACTTGCTCGATCAGGTTGACCAGTTCCAGCTGGGTCTGCTGGCGAATTTTCTTGTCCAGCGCACCCAGCGGCTCATCCAGCAACAGCAGCTTCGGCTGCTTGGCCAGGCTGCGCGCCAGTGCCACCCGCTGCTGCTGGCCTCCGGAAAGCTGGTGCGGCTTGCGATTGGCGTATTTGCGCATCTGCACCAGGTCCAGCATCTTGCTGACACGATCATTGATCTCGTCACGGCTGGGCTTGGGGTTGTCCTGCTTCAGGCCAAAGGCAATGTTCTGCTCCACCGTCATGTGCGGGAACAGGGCATAGGACTGGAACATCATGTTGATCGGACGACGGTAGGCCGGTACGCCCGTCATGTCCATGCCATCCAGGATGATGCGCCCTTCTGTCGGCTGCTCAAAGCCCGCCAGCATGCGCAGCAAGGTGGACTTGCCACACCCCGAGCTGCCCAGCAGGGCAAAAATCTCGTTTTGCCGAATGTTCAGGTTAACGTTGCTGACTGCGGTCGTCGGGCCGAAGCGCTTGACCACCCCCTCAATACGCAAGTAGTCGGGCTTGACTTGTTTTTGTTCAGTCACCATCTGCTCCTTCTCTGGCCAGCTTCTCTGGCTGGCACATTCCCGGCATGCCGGGCATCACGCGGTTACGGGCAGGGCACCCTGCCCACGACTTCTGGTTGAATTATTTGGCGGTCTTGAAGCGGTTGAAGCCCAGATTAAGCCGACGCTGCTCTTCCTTGGGGATCACCTGCTTGGGCACCAGCTTGGCTTTGACATCATCCGGAATGTTGAGGGCCGGATCACTCATCAGCGCTTTGTCGGTCACAGCGAGCGCTGCCTTGTTGGCACTCAGGTAAAAGGTTTCTCCGGAAATCTGCGCGATCACCTTCGGGTCCATCATGCTGTTCAGCCACAGATTAGCCCCTTCCGGGTGCTTGCCATCCTTGGGCAGTGCCATGGTATCAATCCACATGACGGTGCCCTTCTTCGGAATCAGGTATTGCACCTTGGCACCGGTCTTGGCGGCTTCCGCCCGCTTTTTGGCCTGATAGGCATCCCCACTGAACATCACCGCCACGCACAGCGAACCCTTGGCCATCTGGTCGATCGGGGAACTGTTGAAGGTGCGTACGTTCTTGCGCACCTTGCTCAGCATCGCCACGGCGGCGTTGACGCTCTCATCATCATACTTGTTGGCATCCCGCCCCAGGTCGATCAGCGCCATCGGCACCAGATCGCTCGGCGAGTCCATGAAGGAAATGCCGCAATCCTTCAGCTTGCTGGTCACTTCAGGGTTGAACACCAGATCCCAAGTGTTGTCCGGCAATTTACCGCCCAGTGCTTTCATCACCTTGTCGGTGTTGATGGCTACCGCAGTGGTACCCCACATATAGGGGATCAGGTACTGGTTACCCGGATCGGCCTTTTCCATGGCCTTAAGGATCAACGGGTCAATATTCTTCAGGTTCGGCAGCTTGCTCTTGTCCAGCGGACGGTAGATGCCGGCCTGGATCTGCTTGCCTGCAAACTCGACACTCGGGTACACCACATCGTAGCCACTGTTACCGGTGAACAGTTTGGCTTGCAGGGTTTCATTGGCGTCGTACAGATCGTATTTCAGTTTGTAGCCGGTCGCCTTTTCAAAATCAGCGATGGTGTTCTTGGCAACGTAGTCGTTCCAGTTGTAGACGTTCAGCTTCTTTTCTTCTGCTGCCTGTGCAGACAATGCCAGCAGCAGGCCAAGCCCGGTCAGCGCACGGCTCAGTGTGTATTGCATGGTGCGGTCTCCTGTTGTCTCTTCTTCCGATGGTTTTACCAGCCGACCCTGACCTGTTCGTACCGCGGGCCACCGAAGTGGCCCGCGGGCGCTGCCTTTACTTGGCGGTCTTGAACTGGTTGAAAGCGGTGCTCATGTCACGCTGCACTTCCTTTGACAGCACGGGTTTGGCGCGCAACTTCTGCTTCATGGCGTCCGGCACATTGATGGTCGGATCGTCCGTCAGCTTCTTGTCCATCAGCGGCAGGGCCTGCTTGTTGGCGCTGATGTAGAAGGTTTCGTTGGAGATGACGGACACCACTTTCGGGTCCATCATGGCGTTGATCCAGGCATGGGCATTGCCCGGATGACCGGCATCCTTCGGGATGGCCAGCACATCGATCGACATCATGGCACCGACCTTCGGGATGATGTACTTGATGTTGGCGCCGGACTTGGACTCTTGCGCCTTGTTCATGGCAATGTGGGCATCGCCGGAGAACATCATCGCCGCGCACAGCGAGCCCTTGGCCATCAGGTCAATCGGCGAGCTGTTGAAGGTGCGGATGCTCTTGCGTGCAGGCTTGATCTTGTCGATGGCGGCTTTGATGTCCGCCGGGGCCATCTTGGCAGTATCCTTGCCGGCGTAGACCATGGCGGCCGGTACCACGTCGCTGGCTTCATCCATCAGCGACACGCCGCAGCTGCTCAGCTTGGACACCACTTCCGGGTTGAACAACAGGTCCCACTCATTGTCCGGCAGCTTGCCCCCCAGGGCTTTCTGCACCTTGTCGACATTGATGGCCACACCGGTGGTGAACCACATGTACGGGATCGCAAACTTGTTGCCCGGATCCGCCGTTTCCATGGCCTTCAGGATCAGCGGGTCGATATTCTTCAGGTTCGGGAGCTTGCTCTTGTCCAGCGGCTGGAAGATGCCCGCCTGGATCTGCTTGCCAGCGTACTCCAGGCTCGGGTACACCACATCGTAGCCGGACTTGCCAGTCAGCAGCTTGGCCTGCAGGGTGGCATTGCTGTCATACAGGTCGTACTTCACCTTGTTGCCCGTTGCCTTCTCGAAGTTGGCAATGGTGTCTTTGGCGATGTAGTCGTTCCAGTTGTAGACGTTCAGTTTCTTTTCTTCAGCAGCATGTGCCATCACACCTGCTGCCATTGCAACGGCAACCAGCACCCGCTTCGGCGTAAACACCCGTTTCATACCACCCTCCAGTAAATAAAAGACGGATCGGGCACCGACAAACCGCTGGCCCTCGCTCACGCAAGCAGCCAGGGGTTTGGCGGCGCCCCGTTGGCCCGCGCCAGTAGCGGACCAACGGGGGATTGTCGCTCGCTCCTTGTTGGAAGTCAAAGCAGTGAACTGACATTCAAGATCACTGCTGCTGCATCACAACATCAGAGCAGACCCAGATCCTTGGCGGTCAGGTCCAGACACAGCCTGGCCTTGCCAACCAGCTCGTCGATTTCCGTCTTGCTGATCACCAGCGGCGGCGACAGCAGCATGCGGTCACCGGTGGCGCGCATGATCAGGTTGTTGCGGAAGCAGTGGTCACGACATTGCAGGCCGATGTCACCACCATTGGCAAAGCGCTTACGCGTCTTGGCGTCTTCGGTAAGCTGCATGCCCGCCACCAGACCCGCACCGGCAATCTCGCCGATCAGCGGATGGCCATCCAGCGCCTGGCGCAGTGTGTCCTGGAAGTACGGGCCGGTCACATGCTTGACCTGATCAATCACCCCGCCCTCACGCAGCACACGGATGTTGGCCACAGCAACGGCGGCCGCCACCGGGTGACCGGAGTAGGTCAGACCGTGGTTGAAATCCCCACCTGCGATCAGCGCATCGGCAATACGGCGGTTGATGGCCACGGCCCCCATCGGCACATAACCGGAGGTCAGCCCCTTGGCCAGGGTCATGGTATCCGGCTCAAAGCCGAAGTGCTGATGGGCAAACCATTCACCAGTACGGCCAAAGCCACCGATCACTTCGTCGGCACACAGCAGCACATCGTACTTGCGGCAGATACGCTGGATTTCCGGCCAGTAGGTGGACGGCGGGAAGATCACGCCGCCTGCGCCCTGGAACGGCTCGCCAATGAAGGCTGCCACATTCTCGGCACCCAGCTCCAGAATCTTGGCTTCCAGTTCCTGGGCACGCTGCAGGCCGAACTGCTCCGGCGTCATGTCGCCACCCTCACCGAACCAGTAAGGCTGGTTGATGTGGACGATGTGCGAGACTTGCGACGGCATTTGCTCGTGCATGTAGCCCATGCCACCCAGCGAGGCACCGGCGATGGTGGAGCCGTGGTAGCCGTTCTTGCGGGAGATCACATATTTCTTGCCCGGCTTGCCGACCGATGCCCAGTACTGGTGCACCACGCGCAGCACGGTGTCGTTGCCTTCCGAGCCAGAGTTGCAGTAGAAGAAGTGCTCGAAACCGGCCGGGGTCACTTCCGCCAGCAGTTGCGACAGCTCGATCACCGGCGGGTGAGTGGTCTTGAAGAAGGTGTTGTAGTACGGCAGCTCCAGCATCTGCTGGTAAGCCGCTTCGGCCAGGTCCTTGCGCCCGTAGCCGACGTTGACACACCACAGGCCGGCCATGCCGTCGATGATCTTGTTACCGTCCGAATCCCACAGGTAAACCCCTTCCGCCTTGGTAATCACCCGGCTGCCCGCTTTGTTCAGCGAGCCCATGTCGGAGAACGGGTGGATGTGATGGGCAGCGTCCAGTTGCTGCCAGTCACGGGTGGCGCGTACAGCGCGGGCTTGGGATGCCACAGCGTGGGTAGCCGGGCGGGGATCGAAAACGTTACTCATAACAAACGCTCCATCAGGGGGAAGGAGGCCGTCGTGCGGCCCCCACGACAAAAGCAGTCTTAAACGTGCAGCAACAGGTGACGGCGCTCCCACGAGCTGATCACGCGGAAGAAGGTCTCGTATTCGAGTTCCTTGGTCTGCAGGTAGGCATTCACAAACGGGCGGCCCAGCACATCGGCAATCGGCTCACACACCTGCATGCGGGTCATCGCTTCTTCCAGGTTACGCGGCAGCTCGTACGGCAGGTCGTAGCCATCGGTGGTCAGCGGCTCGGTCGGGATCAACCCTTCAGTCATGCCGAGGTAACCGCAGGCCAGCGTGGCCGCCATCGCCAGGTAGGGGTTGCAATCCACCCCGGCCACCCGGTTCTCGACCCGACGTGCAGCCGGGCTGGAGCTCGGCACGCGGATGCCCACGGTCCGGTTGTCGATGCCCCACTGCACATTGATCGGTGCAGCGGTAAAACGCGACAGGCGGCGGTAGGAGTTCACGAACGGGGCGAAGATCGGCATCATCGACGGCATATAAGCTTGCAGACCAGCAATGTAATTGCGGAACAGCGGGGTTTCCTTGCCATCTTCGCCGGTAAAGATGTTCTTGCCGGTCTTCTCATCCACAATGCTCTGGTGCATGTGCATGGCGCTGCCCGGCTCATGCTCCATCGGCTTGGCCATGAAGGTGGCGTACATATTGTGGCGCAGCGCCGCTTCACGCACGGTGCGCTTGAACATGAACACACGATCAGCCAGATCCAGCGCGTCACCATGCAGGAAGTTGATCTCCATCTGCGCGGCGCCCACTTCGTGGATCAGCGTATCAACTTCCAGCTCTTGCAGGTCGCAGTATTCGTAGATGTCTTCAAACAGCGGATCAAACTCGTTCACCGCTTCGATCGAGTAAGCCTGGCGACCGATCTCCGGGCGGCCAGTACGCCCCACCGGCGGCTGCAGCGGCAGGTCCGGATCTTTGTTCATGTCGACCAGGTAGAACTCCAGCTCCGGTGCAATCACCGGCTTCCAGCCCTTTTCCTTGTACAGGCTCAGGATGCGGCGCAGTACATAGCGTGGCGAAATTTCCACCGGCGAGCCATCAAAATGCACGCAGTCATGAATCACCTGCGCGGTCGGGTCGACAGCCCACGGTACCAGCCGGATGGTATCCGGGTCCGGGACGCAGATCATGTCCGGGTCGGTCGGGGCGGTGGCATCTTCCGGATATTCCCCGGTCACCGTCTGCACCAGCACCGCTTGCGGCAGGCGCATATTTTCACCGGCTTCGAACTTGCTGCGCGGAATGATCTTGCCGCGTGCAATGCCGGTGGTGTCCGGAACGGTACACTCCACCTCGGTGATGCGATGCTCTCGCAGGAATTCGGTAATGCGGTCCATGTCTCTTCTCTCTTGGTTAGAGGTGTCCGATGCGGCGCTTGCTTTCACACCGTCCGGCATGCGGCAGCCTGGGCTGCCGGGACTGCATTACCCAATCAGCCGTTGCCACTGCTGATTGGGTAATGCCATGCCTCGGATCACCGTTGCTGCTGTCGTTGCCGGCACGCCTCACCGAACGCGCTGAAAATCGCGGTCGACAAGGGATTGCTGGCATGCTTCCACTCCGGGTGCCATTGCACCGCGAAGGCAAAACTGCGGGCGTTTGTCACGCTGAAGGCTTCCACCAGACCATCGGGTGCGGTGGCTTCCACGGTCAGGCCCTCACCCAGCCGGTCCACCCCTTGACTATGGATGGAGTTCACCATGGCCTCGTCCTGACCAAACCAGCGATGCAGCTGGCCACCGGGCGCAATGCGGATCGGGTGTGCCGGGCCATATTGCACGTCCAGCGTGTCCTCATCGCGTTCACGGTGATCCATGCGCCCCGGTTGCTCGTGCACCTTCTGATACAGCGAGCCCCCGAACACCACATTCATTTCCTGAAAGCCACGGCAAATGCCCAGTACCGGCACCCCGGCCTCGAATGCGGCACGGATCAGCGGCAGCGTCGTGGCATCCCGGTGCGGATCGTGCAGCGTACCCGGCGCGCTCGGCTCGCCGGCATAGTGGTGCGGCTCAACGTTCGACGGGCTGCCGGTGAACAGCAGACCATCCACCATCGCCAGCGTCTGCTCAATCGACTGCGCATCGCCCAGCGAAGGCAGCAACACAGCAAACGCATGCGCACCTTCGATCACCGCGGTGATGTACTTCTCACCGATGGCGTGAAACGGATGCTTGCCGAGAACTTTGCGATCGGCACAGATGCCGACAACGGGTTTGCGCTGCATGGTCAGGTCATTTCTGGGTACTGTGGAACACGTGCCTAGCGTAAGCCAAAGCGGCGAATGCGGGGAGGGGGTAAGCGGGAATGGACTATTGCAATCCAGCGAATAATTCCACGCCCCTTACCCCAGCCTCATGCTCAGGCAATCACACTTTCTGCGGCCACATAAGCATAGCCCAGATCGCGGGCCACGGCTTCGTAGGTCACCTTGCCTTCGGCCACGTTCAGGCCGTTGCGCAAGTGTTTGTCGTCACGCAGCGCCTGCTTCCAGCCCTTGTTGGCCAGCGCAACAGCGTAGCCCAGCGTGGCATTGGTCAGCGCCTGGGTGGAGGTCCGTGCCACACCGCCCGGCATGTTGGCCACGCAATAATGGATGATGCCATCCACCACGTAAGTCGGCTCCTGGTGGGTGGTCGCCTTGGAAGTCTCGAAGCAACCGCCCTGGTCAATCGCCACATCCACCAGCACCGAGCCCGGCTTCATCAGTTTGAGCATGTCGCGGGTAACCAGCTTCGGTGCGGCCGCGCCCGGAATCAGCACGGCACCGATCACGGCATCCGCCTCTTTCAGTTCACGCTCGATGGCATCCTGGGTGGAGAACAGGGTCTTGATGCGACCACCGAAATCGCTGTCGATTTCCTTCAGGCGCGGCAGCGAGCGATCCAGAATGGTCACCTCTGCCCCGAGGCCCGCCGCCATGCGTGCGGCGTGCAAACCCACCACCCCACCGCCGATGACGGTCACCTTGCCCGGCGCCACGCCCGGCACGCCACCCAGCAGCACGCCGGAGCCGCCCGCCGACTTTTCCAGTGCCCTCGCAGCAGCCTGGATAGACATCCGACCAGCCACTTCAGACATCGGCGCCAGCAGCGGCAGGCCGCCACGGTCGTCGGTCACGGTTTCATAGGCAATGGCAATGCAGCCACTGGCCACCAGCGCCTTGGTCTGCTCCGGATCTGGAGCCAGATGCAGGTAGGTATAGAGGATCTGGCCCGGACGCAGCATCTGGCATTCCACCGGCTGCGGCTCCTTGACCTTGATGATCATGTCGGCCTTGGCAAAAATCTCGGCAGCAGTCGGGATGATCTGCGCACCCGCGGCCACATACTGGTCATCGGCAAAGCCGATGGCGGTACCCGCATGCTGCTGCACCATCACCTGATGGCCATTGCGGATCAGTTCCTTGGTACCTGCGGGGGTCAGGCCCACGCGGTATTCGTGATTTTTGATTTCCTTGGGTACGCCAATCAACATCGCTGTTATCTCCGTATTGTCGTTTCAGGCTGCGCACTCTTGGGTTGCAGTCCTGCGGCGCGCCATGCGCCCGTTGGTGACCGATCATCTGGCCATGGCGCGGGGGTACACGCCCTGACCAAACGCCCTCTCGCGAGGGAAACACCTGCCACCCTCTGCCCGTCAGGCAGACCATCCACCGGATGGTATTCCGTGCGGGAGGCCGCCCAAGCAGGCGGCCCGCCCTATTGTGTGATGCATCACGCACGCACCGCCCTGATCCAGATCAGTCCATGCGCACTCAACCGTTTAACTTTATCAACAAGCGATTGTTGATATGTCGTGACATGATGATGAAATTACACAACATTCAATACACTTGCTGCAAC
The DNA here is from genome assembly GCF_041909055.1 of Leeia sp. Lineage (NCBI taxonomy): Bacteria > Pseudomonadati > Pseudomonadota > Betaproteobacteria > Neisseriales > Leeiaceae > Leeia > Leeia sp. The sequence goes on from NZ_JAYREC010000001.1 coordinate 366,808, forward strand.
GCAACAACTTATTTTTAAAGCACTTTTTGCTTTATTTCGACTCATTCTAGTTTAAAAAAATAGACTTTGGCAAGGCTATTGTTTATTATATTTTACACACTGAATGAGGTAGCCATGTCTATTGAGGTTAGCACGCGATTGCGCATCGTCCGGGAAAAGTACGGCCTGTCCCAGCGCGAACTGGCCAAACGGGCGGGCGTCACCAATGGCACCATCTCGCTGATTGAGCAAAACCGGGTCAGCCCCTCGGTGTCCTCCCTGAAAAAGGTACTGGAAGGCTTGCCCATGTCGCTGGCCGAGTTTTTTACCTTTGAGCTAACCGAGAGCAAGCCCTCCCCGTTTTTTGAGGGTGACAGTCTGCCCAATCTGGGCAATGAAAAAATCGAATTCTGCCTGGTCGGTTCCGGCGTCAAGGAGCGCAATATGTGCATCATGCGCGAACGCTACCAGCCGCACTCGGATACCGGCGTGGAAATGCTGCGCCATGAAGGCCAGGAAGGCGGTGTGGTGGTGCGTGGCGAGCTGGAGCTGACCGTAGGCGAAGAAACCCGCGTATTGAAAGCTGGTGACGCCTATTACTTCGACAGCAGCCTGCCGCACCGTTTCCGCAACCTGAGCGACGACATCTGCGAGGTGGTTTCGGCCAACTCGCCACCGACATTCTGATCCGAACCATGATGCCGGGCCGCACCCGGCCCAACTGAAGAGGAACACCCAGCATGGCAAGCAAAACCCTCAACGACTGGCAGCAACGGGCGCAATCGCTGAAGATTGAAGGCCGGGCGTTTATTGATGGCGCTTATGTGAATGCCGCCAGCGGCCAGACCTTTGATTGCATCAGCCCGATTGATGGCCGCCTGCTGACGCCGGTCGCCGAATGTGGTGAAGCGGACATCAACGCTGCCGTGGCGGCCGCCCGTCGCGCCTTTAACCAGGGCGTCTGGGCCGGGCTCAACCCGCGTGCGCGCAAGGCGGTGATGCACAAGTTTGCCGACCTGTTGCGGGCCAACCTGGACGAGCTGGCCCTGCTGGAAACGCTGGACATGGGCAAACCGATTGGCGATTCCACCACGGTGGACATCCCCGGTGCCGCCTACTGCGTGCAATGGTATGGCGAAGCCATCGACAAGATCGGCGGCGAGATTGCCCCAGCCGATCACCATCTGGTGGGTTTGGTGGATCGGGTGCCGGTCGGTGTGGTCGCCGCCGTGGTGCCGTGGAATTTCCCGATCCTGATGGCCTCATGGAAGTTTGCCCCCGCCCTGGCCGCGGGTAACAGCGTGGTGCTGAAGCCATCGGAAAAGTCCCCGCTCACTGCCATCCGCGTCGCCGCCCTGGCCAAGGAAGCCGGCATTCCGGACGGGGTATTCAACGTGGTGCCCGGTGGCGGTGCTGCTGGCAAACTGCTGGCGCTGCACATGGATGTGGATTGCCTGGCCTTTACCGGCTCCACCGGAGTCGGCAAGCAGATCATGCAATGCGCTGGCCAATCCAACCTGAAGCGGGTGTGGCTGGAGCTGGGCGGCAAGTCCGCCAATATCGTGCTGCCGGATTGCCCGGACATGGAGCGCGCCGCACGCAGCGCCGCCGGTGCCATCTTCTTCAATATGGGCGAAATGTGTACTGCGGGCTCACGCCTGCTGGTTCATCGCAGCATCAAGGATGCATTCCTGGAGAAAGTACGCGAAGCTGCCAAGGCCTACACCCCCGGCCATCCGCTGGATCCGTCCACCAATATGGGCGCCATTGTTGATGGCATCCAGCTGGAGCGCGTGCTGTCCTATATTGCGATCGGCAAGGGCGAAGCCAAGCTGCTGACTGGTGGCGAACGTGCCGAGCCGGTCAGCGGCGGCCACTACGTCCAGCCCACCATGTTCGACTGCCCAACCGGCAAGGAGCGCGTGGCGTGCGAGGAAATCTTTGGCCCGGTGCTGTCGGTGATCACCTTTGACACCGTGGAAGAAGCCATCCGCATTGCCAATGACAGTGATTACGGTCTGGCCGCTGCCGTATGGACTAGCGACCTCACCTGCGCCCACGACACCGCCCGCCAGTTGCGCGCCGGGACCGTGTGGGTGAATTGCTACGACGAAGGCGGCGACATGAATTTCCCGTTCGGCGGCTTCAAGCAATCCGGCAATGGCCGCGACAAATCGCTGCATGCGCTGGAAAAGTACACTGAACTGCGTTCCACCCTGGTGCGCCTGCGCTAAGCACCCCACCAGATTTCCGTCACCCGTTTCCTCATGCCGCCCACCGCAAGGTGGGCTCTTTTTTGGCCTGTCGCTCTCTCAAAAAGTGGCTCCATGCCACTTCATCCATGTGCGCTATGCTGGGTACCTGATTCAACGAGCCGGATGCGCATCATGCCTATTTATCTGCCCCGCCACTTTGAAGGTGACCTGAGTGCCGCTCGCCAGCTGATGTGTGAGCGCCCCTTTGCCACCCTGATCACTGCAGACGGTGATGACCCGTGGATCTCCCATGTCCCGGTGCTCTATCAGCCGGGCGAACAGGAGGACGAGCTGGGTAGCCTGCTATTCCATCTTGCACGCCCCAATCCGCACAATGCGGTATTGCTGCAGGGCGAGAGCACCCTGGTCTTCCATGGTCCCGACGCGTACATCTCGCCCAACGACTACGCCGAGCCCCAGCAGCATGTTCCCACCTGGAATTTTGCCACGGTGCACGCACGGGTACGGGCCATACCGCTGGAAGGAGAGGAGGCACTGGTTGCCATGCGACAGCAAGTCAAAGCCTTTGAGGAAAATGCCACGCAGCCTTGGCAGCTGGATGAGTCTGACGCAAGACTGATGGGCATGTTCCGTGGCATCTCGGTGTACCGGCTGCAAATCACTCGCCTCACCACCAAATTCAAGCTCAGCCAGAACCGTAGCGCGGAAGACCAGCGCCGGGTCCGCCTGAAAACCACACCGCCCGCGCCCTGGGGTCGGACCTGTGGGGAATGGATGCAGCACCTGCAAATTGGTACCAGTCACCCAGCGGATTGACCCCCGCTCACGGCCCGGGGGTCGGTGTACAATGGCAGCATGACCGATCCCCGCGCCCTGCCCGTGTTGCTGGACTTCCTGCTAACCTTGCGTCAAGCCGGGGTACCGGCTTCACTGCGCGAGCACTTGACCTTGCTGGAGGGCATGCAGCGTCGGCTGGTCGAGCCTGGCCTTGAGTCTTTCTACCACTGGGCTCGTCTGTGCTATGTCAAGGATGAGCAACACTACGACCGCTACGACCGTGCCTTCGGCCAGTTCTTCCACGGCAAGGAAGGATTGTTGAGCGACCTGCAGCGCGAGCTGCCTGAGGACTGGCTGCGCCATGAGCTCACCCGCCTGCTGAGTGAAGAGGACAAGGCCCGGCTGCAGGCCATGGACTGGCAGCAACTGATGGACACCCTCCAGCAACGGCTGGCGGAACAGCATGAGCGGCACGCAGGCGGCAACAAGTGGATCGGTACCGGCGGTACCTCACCGTTTGGCGCGCAGGGCTACAACCCGGCCGGGGTGCGAATCGGTCAGGCGGAGTCTCGCCACCGCAAGGCGGTCAAGGTGTGGGATCAGCGCCTGTTCCGCAATCTGGATGACCAGGTCGAGCTGGACACCCGCAATCTGAAAGTGGCGCTACGCAAGTTGCGCCGCTTTGCCCGACAAGGCGCGGCGGAGCTGCTGGACCTGCCAGCCACCTTGCGCTCAACCGCCCGGCAAGGCGGCCTGCTGGACCTGCAGTGGATGCCTGAGCGCCACAACACCATCAAGGTGTTGCTGCTGCTCGATATCGGTGGCTCCATGGACGACCACATCCGCCTGTGTGAAAAGCTGTTCTCCGCTGCCCGCAGCGAATTCAAGCATCTGGAAACCTGGTACTTCCATAATTGTGTGTACGAGCGGGTCTGGCGTGACAACCAGCGCCGCTGGACCGAGCACACTCCGACCGATCAGCTGCTGCACACCTATGACCGCAGCTACAAGCTGATCGTGGTGGGCGATGCCAGCATGAGCCCCTACGAGCTGCTCTACCCCGGCGGCAGTGTGGAGCACAATAATCCCGAATCCGGCCTGACCTGGCTGGGCCGACTCTATCAGGCCTATCCGGATCATGTCTGGCTCAATCCGGTGGCAGAAAACCATTGGGACTATACCGAGTCCAATCACTTGATCCGCGAGCAGCTGGGCGACCGCATGTTCCCGTTGACGCTGGACGGACTGGACCGCGCCATCCGTCGCCTACTGCGCAAGGGCTGACGCAGCGCGGCAGCGAAAACTGTTAAAATGGGCCTGCAGCTGCTCGAAAAAGGACGTTGTTTCACATGGTTCAGGTTGAACAGTCGGTACTGGTGGAATACACCCCGGCCCAGATGTACGCGCTGGTGGAGCGCATTGAAGATTACGCCAGCTTCCTGCCCTGGTGTCAGGCCAGTGAAGTGAGCGAACGGGACGATGTGCAGACGGTGGGCACCTTGCACCTCAACTACCACGGCGTCAAAAGCCAGTTCACCACCCGCAACCAGAAAACCCCGGACCGCGAAATGCACATGACGCTGGTCGATGGCCCCTTCCGTGCGCTGGCCGGTTACTGGCGCTTTACCCCGCTGGGCGAACACGCCTGCAAGGTGGAGCTGCAACTGCAGTATCAATTTTCCAGCAGCGTGCTGGAAAAGCTGATCGGCCCGGTGTTTCACCGGGTGTCGCATACCTTGGTGGAAGCCTTCGTCCATCGTGCCGGACAGGTGTATGGCAGCGTCTGACCCCATTCCGGTCGAGGTGGTGTACGCTGCGCCACTGCAGCAACAGGTCTACCGCCTGCTGCTGCCTGCAGGCACCACAGCGCAGCAGGCGGTCGAGCTATCCGGGGTGTTGCAAGCCTACCCGGAACTGCAGGCGCAGCCGCTGACCCTGGGCATCTATGGCAAGGCGGTCAAGGCTGAACAGCCATTGCGCGCGCGCGACCGTGTGGAAATCTATCGCCCTTTGCTGGGCGATCCGAAGGAAATTCGCCGACGGCGTGCTGCCGAAGCGCAGCAGCGCCGTACACAAGGAACATCATGACATTTCGCTGGCTGCTCTGCCTGCTGCTCCCCGGCCTGCTGCACGCCGCCACGCAAGACCCTCAGGCACTGCGCGAAGCGGTCGCCGACTTTGCCTATCAGCAATTGCGCAGCATGCCGGGCGAAGTCACGGTCAGCGTGGGCAGCCCGGACCCGCGCCAGAAGCTGCCCGCCTGCCGCAAGCTGGACCCTTATCTGCCTGCAGGTGCGTTGCTGCGTGGTCGCACGCAATTGGGCGTCCGCTGCCTGGACGGCGCCAACTGGTCGCTCACGCTGCAGGCAAAAATCTCCATCGTTACCGACGTGGTGTTCAGCAGCCGCCCACTGACCGCAGGCACCCCGCTGGTTGCGGGTGATCTGCAGCTGCAGCGCCGTGATCTGGCCGACCTGCCTACCAGTGTGCTGACGGACCCTGGCCAAGCAGTGGGGCGCAGCCTGCTCACCTCGGTTGCGGGAGGGCAGCCGCTGCGCAGTGAGCTGTTTCGAGCTCCGTTTGCGGTGTTGCAGAATCAGCAGGTGCGGCTGGTCGCGCAAAGCGACGCCTTCCGCATCGAGACCATCGGCAAGGCACTGAGCAATGCACAGGTGGGTCAGGTGGTGGGCGTGCGCACTGACAGCGGACAGGTGGTACAAGGTGTGGTGCAAGGCCCCGGCGTGGTGCTGGTCACTGTAGAATAAGGCCTGCAAGCCCGGTCAATCCTGGTGCTTTGCTTTTCTGCAGATTTTGGTTAAAGTTTTCTGCGGAACCGTCGATAATGGCTATAGGCGGCCGTGTATAGTTGCGCCGCATGCCGGGAGAAGTACCATGAAAGTCGACAACCAGGGTCGCCCACTGACCACGCAGCCCACGACAGCCGCTCCGGCCCGTGCGCGGGTGGACAATCAGGGCAGCGCGCCTCGTGCCGCACAGCAGGATACCGTCAGCCTGTCCGCCTCGTCACAGCTGCAGGCCGCAGAAAAAGCACTGGGCAATGTGCCGGTTGCCAATGCCGACAAAGTACGCGAAATCAAGGAAGCCATTGCCCAGGGCAAATTCAGCATCAATGCCGAAGCGATTGCCGACGGTCTGATCGACAGTGTGAAAGACCTGCTGGCTGACCGCAAGGCGCGCTGATGACCGCATTGCCCGATACCCTGTTGAGCCTGCTGGGTGAGCAAACCCGCAGGCTCAATACATTTTCCAGCCTGCTGGAGCAGGAAACCCTGGCCCTGCAACAGGCCGATATTGAGGCGATGAGCCGCTTGAACCCGGACAAGCTGCAGCACGCCGAACAATTGCAGTGGCTGGCACGTGAATTACGTCAACTGTTGGCCCCGCTGGCCGGACAGGATGATGTCACCCTGCAGCGGGACTGGCTGCACCAGCAGCTAAGCGCGCATCACCCCGCCTTGCTGCAGCAATGGGAGGCAGCCGCCCAGGCTTGCCGCGTGCAGAATGAACGCAATGGCCAGATGATCGAGCAGCAGCTGCGCTTCAACCAGCAGGCGCTGCACACGCTGCTGCCCACCCCTGATCCCTTGTACGGCATTGACGGCCGCATGGGTGACGACAGCAACAACGCCCGCCGCGACTACGGCAAGGCGTAACCCCTCTTACAACGCAGGCAAGCTGGCGGCTTCGTCGGAAGACTCCGCCAGGATCGTGACTTGCACCCGCCGGTTCTTGGAACGCCCACCTTCATCCGCGTTGCTGGCCTTGGCACGATTCTCGGCGTAACCGATGGCCGACAGCCGGTCCGGCTTCACCCCGCGCTCGACAAACAGCCGGATCACACTGCTCGCCCGCGCCGAAGACAGCTCCCAGTTGGAGGGATACTGCGGCGTGCTGATTGGGGTGTTGTCGGTATAGCCTTCCACCTGAATAGCGTTCTCTTCCCGCGCCAGCAAATCTGCCACCGCCGACAACACTTTCACCGAATCCGGATTCAACCGCGCGTCCGCCGGTGCAAACAGCACACTGGCGCTGATCTCCAGCGAAATCCCCCGCTTGGTCTGGCTCACCTTCACCTGACCTTCATTGATCATCGGCTGCATGACTTTGAGCAGGTCGGAGCCCAGGGTCTTCATGCGCTGGGTGGTCTGCTGGGCCTCCGGGTCAGGTTGCACCAGTGGCGGGATCCGGGTGGGGCGGCTGGGTAATTGTGGGGCCGTCTGCGGGTCCGGCAAGGTCACCAGCTGGCTATTGGGTGCCCCCTGGGCCTGGAACGCCTGCACCAGGGAATCAGACAGCACCCGGTATTTGCCCTCGTTGACCTGTGAAATGGCATACATCACCACAAAAAAAGCAAACAGCAGGGTAATGAAGTCCGCGTAGGACACCAGCCAGCGCTCGTGATTTTCGTGTTCTTCTTCGTGCTTGTGGCGCCGCATGCGCTCCTCCTGCCAAAGGACAGCTGGCCTCATTATAGCCGAGCGACCACCGGTCCTACCATAAAGCCAGACTATCATGGACTTAGCGAGAATTCATTGCAGGCGGCCCGCGGGCAGACTATGCTGGCGACCAACTCGCCGCCTTGGCCGCGGCCTTGCTAAAATACGCTTGAACCCCATCTTATCGGGAGGGGCAACCAGCCCTACCCCACTCAGACAAGGCAAACATCATGTCCAGTACACACGCCAAACTGCTGATTCTTGGTTCCGGTCCAGCCGGCTACACCGCAGCCGTCTATGCCGCTCGCGCCAACCTGAAACCGGTGATGATCACCGGCATGGCCCAGGGCGGCCAGCTGATGACCACTACAGAGGTGGACAACTGGCCGGCTGACGCCGACGGTGTGCAAGGCCCGGAGCTGATGCAGCGCTTCATGCAGCATGCCGAGCGTTTTGGCACGGAGATGATTTTCGACCAGATCCACACCACCCACCTGAACGAGAAACCGATCCGTCTGGTCGGCGACAACGGCGAGTACACCTGCGATGCCCTGATCATTGCCACCGGTGCCTCCGCCCAATATCTGGGCCTGCCGTCCGAGCAGGACTTCATGGGGCGTGGCGTGTCCGGCTGCGCCACCTGCGATGGCTTCTTCTACCGGGGTCAGGCCGTTGCCGTGGTTGGTGGCGGCAACACTGCCGTGGAAGAGGCGCTGTATCTGTCCAACATCGCCAGCCATGTGACACTGATCCACCGCCGCGACAGCTTCCGCGCCGAGCGCATCATGATCGACCACCTGATGGAGAAGGTGAAGGAAGGCAAGATCAGCCTGCAGCTCAACAGCGTGCTGGATGAAGTGCTGGGCGACGACAGTGGCGTGACCGGTGTGCGCGTGAAGGTCAACGACGGTTCGCAGAAAGACATCACGGTCAGCGGCTGCTTCATCGCCATCGGCCACAAGCCGAACACCGACATCTTCAGCGGCCAGCTGGAAATGGATGGCGGCTACATCGTCACCCAGGGTGGCCGTAACGGTAATGCCACCGCCACCAGCGTGCCGGGCGTGTTTGCTGCCGGTGACGTGCAGGATCACATCTACCGTCAGGCCGTAACCAGTGCCGCCAGCGGCTGCCAGGCAGCGCTGGACGCCGACCGCTACCTGCAAAGCCTCGGCAAGCTGTAAGCGGCGTGGCCAAGCCACGACACCTGCCCCTGCCCGCCCGCCGCGCACTCAGCGTGGAGGAGCGGGCCTTGTTTCAAGCCGTGGTGGGGGATGTCACACCGCTCAGCGTGCCGGAACGACGCAGCCTGCAGCCGCGCCGCCTGACGCCGCTACCCGCGCCCGCTCGCCCTGTTGCGCACGCCCCGCTGGCGGTGAGCGCGCCGGAGTGGATCGAGCTGCACGCCCACGGCGAGCTGCTGCATTACCGCGACCACAGCGTCAGTCATCGCCTGCTGCACGAGCTGCGACGTGGCCACTGGCCCATCGGCGCCGAGATCGACCTGCACGGCGTCACCCGAGAAGAAGCGCTGCACCTGCTGGGCGCGTTTCTGGGCGAAGTCCGCCAGCGCGGCATCCGCTGCGTGCGCATCATCCATGGCAAGGGGTATCGCTCGCCGGGCGGTCAGTCCGCCCTCAAGGGACTGGTACGGCACTGGCTGACCCAGCTGCCACAAGTGCTGGCCTTCAGCGAAACCCGCCCGCAGGAAGGCGGCAGTGGTGCCGTCAAGGTGCTGTTGCGTCAGGCTTAGTCCGCTCCGGCCCCAGCTGGCGCAGCCCCCGCTGCAGCGCCGCCCAGTCATCCGCGGGCAACTGGTCGCGCAACAACAGGCATCGTCTCACCCGGCCTTGCTCATCCCGCAGCGACAGGCTCAGCAAGGCTTGCCACAGCACGCTCCGTGCCGGGTCCAGCTGCCACAGCGTTGTAGCCTCGCCCGCCGTTTGCCCAAGCCAAACCCCGTCGGCATTCACCCCGATGGCACGCGGGGTTTGTCGTCGAAGGCTGGCCACGACACGTGGCCACCACAGCAGCGCCAGCAGCAGCACGATTGCGCTGCTGATACCCCGCCAGGGTCCGAGTGGCAACTGCCACGGCACGATCGCCAGCAGCAGGCTTTGCAGAAGCAGCAAGCGGGGCAAACGCCGCGAGGGCTGGAGCGGGTACAAAATGGCGGTCATGCGGTACAATATCCGAGTGTTTTGATCGGGAATAAAGGAAGGCACGATGCAGGCAGCATGGCAGACATTTTTGACAGGTCTTGGCGCCGTTGTCGAGCAAGACCGTGTGCAACACTTTGGTGACGCGCAGCAGGCACTGGACGCCGTTGACCAAGGTACAGTGCTCTGTGACCTGTCGCACTGGGGCTTGCTGCCGTTTGCCGGTGACGAAGTCAAAAGCTTCCTCAACGGCCAGCTGTCCAGCGATGTGCTGCAGCTGGCGGACGATCAAAACCAGTACAGCTGCCACTCCACCCCCAAAGGCCGGATGCTGGGCAACTTCCTGCTGTGGCAGCAGGATGGCCGGGTGGTGCTGCAAGTGTCGCCGGACCTGAAAGAGGCGCTGCAGAAGCGCCTGTCCATGTACATCCTGCGCGCCAAGGTCAAGCTGACGCCGTGGGAAGAAGCCCCCGTGATGCTGGGTCTGGCAGGTCCGGGCGCCGCCGCCCTGCTGCACACTACGCTGGCGGCTCCGGCGCTGGCTGAGCACGGCACCTGGTCGCACGACGGCGTCACCCTGCTGCGTAGCCGCGGTGAACGCTATCAATTGCTGTGCAGCGTGGCGCAGGCCATGGCCCTGTGGCCACAGCTGGCAGCTGGCGCCACCCCGGCGGGAGCCGATGCCTGGCTGCTGGGCGAAATCCGTGCCGGCATTCCCTGGATTACCGCCGCCACCCAGGATGCCTTTGTCGCGCAAATGGTCAATCTGGAGCTGCTGGGGGGTGTCAGCTTCCGCAAGGGCTGCTATACCGGGCAAGAGATCATTGCGCGTACCCAGCATCTGGGCAAGGTGAAGCAGCGCCTGTTCCGGGTAGCCTTCGAGGTTCCCGCCCAGGCAGGCGACGCACTGTACAGCCCGGATCTGAATGGCCAGGCCAGCGGTACATTGCTGAATGTGGTACAGACCGCCCACGGTCACTTTGAAGCGCTGGCCGTCCTGCGGCTGGGTAGCATGGAACACGGCATGCACCTGCAAGCCATGGATGGCCCGGCCATCCGCGTGCTCGATCTGCCCTACCCGCTGGAATGAGTCTCTCACTGTACGTCTACTACAAGGTCGCGCCCACCGAGCAGGCCGCGCTATGGCCTGCGGTGCAGCAACTACAAGCCCGCCTGGCGACGCTCTGTCAGCGGCTAGAGCTGCAGCGCCGCTGTGACGATGCCCATACCTGGATGGAATGCTACCTGGGCATCACCGACCGTGCTGCGTTTCAGCAGCACATGCAAGCGGCGCTGCAGGCCATACCGCAGCCTTGGCCAGTCCGCCATGAGGAGTGGTTTACGCCACTAGACTTTCCTCAGCAACGCTGACTGGCCGGGTTGACCCTGCCTTGCCGCCGTCCCCAGAAACTCAGCACCCCCACCGCCCCCATGAACAGGGCCATGCCCAGCAGCAGGGAGCGCGTCTGTGCCATGCTGTGTACCAGCCCGACCGAGGCCCCTGCCAACGGTTGCGACAGGTTGTTGAACAGGATCATGGCCCCGGTCACCTTGCCGAAGTCCCCGGCGGGAATCACCTGCTGGCGCTCACTGCGCATATAGATCGAATACGATTTATCGAAGCCGGTAATCAGCAGATAACCCAGCCAGTAACCGAGGTACGTCGGGCTCAGCGCGACCAGCAAGCCACCTGCCATGATGCTGAAATAGCTGAGGATACCCAGCAAGCGCTGTGGCACGCTGACACGGGCAATCAGCAGCAAGGTCATGACGGTGACCGCCGCCGCCCACGCCTGCAGCGTGGCATAGCTGGCTTCGCTGCGCAGGTAGAACCCGGTGACCAGCGCCGCGCTGGTTGCCAGCACGCCCCCCAGCAGCAGGTTGATGGCCGCAGCTTGCCCCACCAGCCGCGGCAAGCCCGGCAAACGCCATACCAGCACAAACGCCCGCAGCAGTGCCTGCCCCCAGGGCTCACGCTCATTCGGCTGCCACCCGCTCATCTGACTGTAGCGCAGCCAATGCCCGGCACCGAAATCTGCCAGCAGAAAAATGGCGGACGCCACCATGAATCCGCCTTGCCAGCTCCACCATTTCAGCAATCCGGCGGCCAGCAGCGGCCCCAAAACCATCCCCAGCTGGTCTGCCAGCTGGGCCGATGAGGCCACCTGCTGATAGGGCTGCTCCGGAAACGCCTGCGGCAGCACCACTTCACGTGCGACGAAACCCAGCCCGGTCAGCACGCCGCATACAGCGGACAAGCCGATCAGCCAGCCCAAGCCGCCCCACACCATGAAGCAGGCAATGCTCACCAGGCTGATGATGGCCCGGCTGCGCTGGCTGATGCGCAGTAGTTTGACGGGCGACACCCGGTCACACAGGATGCCGAACAGCGGGAACATCAAATAGCGCGGCAAGGTTTCCAGCATGAAGGCTAGGCCGGACCAGCCCACATTGCGCGTCTGCTGGTAGACCACCAGCGGCACCAGAATCAGCAGCACCTGATCGGCCAGCCGGGCCAGAAACAGTGAGCCAAAGAATGAGCTTGCACCTCGGGATGCCATGACGTTCTCCACATGGAGTTGCTACTTTCACGTCAACCAGCATACCCTTGGTTTATTTGAATAAACAGTCAGTTACCAAAAGGAAACTGCTGAAACCGGCGCAAAAAAACCGGCCTTGGCCGGTTTTTTTGCTGTCCATGCTGCAAAGTGCTCAGGCTTTGACATCCACATTCTGCCCCAGGTTGGGCGGATTGTTATAGCTGGGCTTCTGCGGCTCCGGCAGCGACTGCAGCAGGGTACTCACCTCATTACGCTTGGACTCCTGCGCCTTTTTCAGGGCGTAGATCTGGGCCTTGCTGCTTACATCTGCAATCTGGCTGCTGCCGTCCATGGTGAACTCCTGCTGCGCCGAAGGGCGCGGTTTATGCTTGAGCTTACAGCCTAGCGCAAGCCCCGCGAAAATGCAAAGCCGGGCAAGCAGCTGTCAGACCAGATGCCCACCCAGCCGACCAACGGTCAGCGCAAGCGCACCGACTCGGTCTGTCCGGTCACGCCCTCGCTGAAGCTGGTGCCCAGTCGCTTGGCTACGCGGTCGGCCAGACTTTCAGTCAGGGTGTAATCCACCAACTGATCCGCCTTGATCACCTCGCGTGCCACACTGTCGGTGGTGCCAAGCGCGTCGGTCAGGCCCAGCTCAATACTCTTGGCACCGTGCCAGACCAGCCCGGAGAACATATCGGGCGTTTCCTTCAGACGGGCGCCGCGACCTTTGCGCACCACGTCGATAAACTGCTGGTGGATGTCAGCCAGCATCTGGGTAACGTAGGCTTTCTGCTTGTCGTTCATCGGCGAGAAGGGGTCGAGGAAGCCCTTGTTCTCTCCGGCGGTAAACAGGCGGCGCTCCACCCCCAGCTTTTCCATGGCTCCGGTAAAGCCAAAGCCATCCATCAGCACCCCGATCGAGCCCACCAGACTGGCCTTGTCGACATAGATGCGGTCTGCCGCCACGGCCACATAGTAGCCCCCGGAGGCACACAGGTCCTCGACCACCGCATACAGCGGCGTGCCGGGGTGCAGCTTGCGCAGACGACGGATCTCGTCATGGATGATGCCCGCCTGCACCGGGCTGCCGCCCGGGCTGTTGATCAACAGCACCACTCCCTTGGTGTTCGGATCCTCAAACGCCCGGCGCAGTGCGGCATTGATGTTGTCCGCGCTGGCCACGCTCCCCGGTGCAATCACCCCCTCCAGACGCACCACCGCCGTATGCGGCGTCGTGCGGCCTGCCATCTGGCTACCGGCCAGCCCCAGTACCAGCAGCAGCGGCACCAGCAGGTAGGCAAATCCCAGCAACTTGAAGAAAATGCCCCAACGGCGCTTGGCACGCTGTTCCTTGACCACATCGCGCACCAGACTCTCGAGAATCTTGCGCTCCCACGGCTGGCTGCCATCCTGCGGCAGGGTTGTCTGCTCCGGCTTGTTTTCCATACAGTCCTTCCAGGTTAATCGCTTGTCGTACCCTCAGGGTAACTGGATCGAGTCTGCTTCGATCGGCCAGCCGCAGTATACGCCATCGGCTTGCTCTGTCAGCGGCACCGCCTGCAGGTAAGCCCCCCGGCAGGGTCCGCCCAGGCATGCACCGGTATCCGGGGCATACCAGGCCCCATGCATGCTGCAGATCAGGTACTGGCGGGACAAATCAAAGAAGTCGCCGGTTTGCCAGTCCATCATCACCGGCACATGAGCGCAACTGTTCTGGTAGGCATAGACCTGCCCTCGCCAGCGTATGGCAAAGGCCGGCTCAGGTCCGCGTGCAGTCATGACCCGAAAGCAGACGGCCTTGCCGGACTCCTGCAAATCGCTACCTGCACACAGATACTGCGCCATGTCATGCCTCCAGCCAGTCCGCCAACTCCACCAGGTTGGCCAGCATCACCCGATGCGGCACCTGCCTCAATTGTGCTGCATCATGTGCACCCTGGGTCAAGGCCACGGCATCCACCCCAGCATTGACTGCCATCTGCAGGTCATGGGTGGTGTCGCCCACCATCAAGGCACGGTCAGCGGGATGAAACAGCTCGTCCAGCAGTTCCAGCAGCATCGCCGGGTGCGGCTTGGAGAAGCTTTCTTCTGCACAACGGGTAGCGGCAAAGAAAGGCCGCAAGCCGGTCTGATCCAATGCCTGTTCCAGCCCGCGCCGCGACATACCCGTGGCCACAGCCAAGGTATAGCCTGCCTGCTGCAGCGCCTTCAGCAATGCGTGCGCGCCTTCATACAAAGCCGCCTGCTGACCATACAAGGGCCATGCCGCACGAAATGACTGCCCCAGCGGAATGCGCTCATCTACCGGCAACTGCGGTGCCAGCTGCTGCAAGGCTTCATCCATACCCAGCCCGATCACTTGCCGTACGGCACTGCGCTCTGGTTGCTGCAGGCCATGCTCACGGAAGGCATGCTGCATGGACAGCACGATCCCGGCGGTACTGTCCATCAAGGTGCCGTCCCAATCGAACACGATCAGGTCATAGCGGCGGGCATCAGGCATTGGCATGCGCGGCTCCCGATGTTTGATCCAGCACGCTGAGGTAATGGCTCAGCTCCGGAGGCAGCGGTGCTTCCAGCTGCAAGGGGGCCCCGGTCAGCGGATGGGTGAGCCGCATGCGGCAGGCGTGCAGGAACATCCGCTTCAACCCTTCACGCGCCAATTGTTTGTTGCGCGGGAAATCGCCGTATTTGTCATCCCCGGCAATCGGGTGCCCCAAGTGCTGCAAATGCACTCGAATCTGATGGGTACGCCCGGTTTTCAGCTCGGCCTCGACCAGCGCGCAATCTGCCCATTTCTTCTGCAAGCGGAATACCGTGTGCGAGGGCTGGCCTCCAGCCTCCACCCGCACCCGGCGCTCGCCATCCGGCAGCAAGAATTTATGCAGCGGCGCTTTCACTGCCTGCACCGGCTTGCCCCAATCCCCCAGCGCCAGCGCGAAATAGCGCTTGTCGGTCTGCCCCTGGCGAATCTGCTCGTGCAGTTTGACCAGGGCCGAGCGCTTCTTGGCCACCAACAGGATGCCGGAGGTCTCGCGGTCCAGCCGGTGTACCAGCTCCAGGAATTTGGCCTGCGGGCGTTGATGGCGCAATTGCTCGATCACCCCGCGCGAAATGCCGCTGCCACCGTGTACGGCAAGGCCCGCAGGTTTGTTGATCGCCAGCAGTGCATCATCTTCAAACAGAATATCAAACACCACCGTCGGCCCGGCGCCACTGCCAGGCTTGGGCGCCTCTTCGGCCACCCGTACCGGCGGGATGCGTACCTCATCATCCGCCTGCAGGTGGTAACTGACATCCGTGCGCTTGCCGTTGATGCGGACTTCACCGGCGCGGATGATGCGATAGATGCGGCTCTTCGGCACCCCTTTCAGGATGCGCATCAAAAAATTGTCCAGTCGCTGACCGGCCTCTTCGGCATCGATGCGACGTTTGGTGACAGTAAGGTTTTCTTTGCGTGACAAGTCCATATTGCTTATACTAGCCCTTGCAGTCCATTCGGGCTGTCCGGCGTGTTGTCTGGCCGGCTCTGCACTGCTCCCGCTCTTTATTCAATGCTGGCTGCTGATTTACGGTTGATGAATGTGATCGGCCCGTCTGGCACGTTGATGGCAGCACTTTATGCCTTGCTGCCCTCCCGGTGTAGCCCCTGTCGGGCTCGAATCCGAATACGCCCTGCGCCCCGCTCCATTCCAGCCCGTTCAGTAGCCATGCTCTGGCTTGGTTCCAGCTTGCCCGACTGCTGCAGTCATGGGCAGCGGCCAGTTCCCTGGATTTTTTCGGGACCTGCTGCCGCCGGAAGCCCGCCCCGACAGAACGGGGCATGAGGTTTTCAACGCATGCAGGGTTAACGTCGCTCACCCTTGAAAGCAGCGATAGTAATAGATTTGCGCGCTAAACGCACCCGCGAGAGATTGCGCAGCTGCCCGTCCGGTTGAAGAGCCGGGCAGGTATGGTGTGGTTTGACTGAGGCCTGTGCCGCCCAAGCATGGCCGCCGCCTCAGCCACCACCGCCCGCCCCGCTACCAGGAGGGGGCAGCTGCTGGACCGGGCAATATTCAACCTGTACCCCGGTCACGTGAAGAATTCGTTGCTGCCCTGTGCAGTATCTGGCAATACCCCGGCTGACGGCGAGCCCCGCCGGGGAGTGTGTTCGCCAGGTGGGTTGCAGCCCGGATTCATGGATGGATCAAGCTACCCCGCCCTCAGCTTGCCTGACGGCGGACCTCACTGGTTGTTCGGATGTGCCGGTTGCCACTGCAACGGCCAAGGAGAGGTGTGATCCGCCCGCCCGTGCATTAGCGCGCGGGGACTGTACATGAAACGCATGTTGTTCAATGCAACGCAGGCTGAAGAGCTGCGCGTTGCCATTGTAGATGGTCAGAAACTGATCGATCTGGATATTGAAACCGTTGGCAAGGAACAGCGGAAAAGCAATATCTACAAGGGAGTCATCACCCGTATCGAGCCCAGCCTCGAAGCCGCTTTCGTCGATTACGGCGAAGAGCGCCATGGCTTCCTGCCCTTCAAGGAAGTATCCCGCAGCTATTTCCTGCCCGGCACCGACGGTCGCGCCCGCATTCAGGACGCGCTGAAGGAAGGCATGGAAGTCATTGTCCAGGTGGACAAGGACGAGCGTGGCAATAAAGGCGCTGCGCTGACCACCTTCATCAGCCTGGCGGGCCGTTATCTGGTGCTGATGCCGAACAACCCGCGCGGTGGTGGTGTTTCCCGCCGGATTGAGGGCGAAGAGCGCAACGAACTGCGCGCCCAGCTGGACCAGCTGGATGCACCGAGCGGCATGAGCGTGATCGGCCGCACCGCCGCGATTGGCCGCACGCTGGAAGAGCTGCAGTGGGACCTGCGCTACCTGCTGCAACTGTGGTCGGCCATTGATGGCGCGGCCCGTCAGCAAAACGGCGCGTTCCTGATCTATCAGGAATCCAGTCTGGTGATCCGCGCCATCCGCGATTACTTCCAGCCGGACATCGGCGAAGTCCTGATCGACACCGAGAGCCTGTTCGAGCAAGCACGCCAGTTCATGGACCACGTGATGCCGGGCAACGTCAACCGCATCAAGCTGTACAAGGATGACGTTCCGCTGTTCTCGCGCTTCCAGATCGAGCACCAGATTGAAACGGCGTTCCGCCGTGAAGTGCCGCTGCCCTCGGGCGGCGCCATCGTGATCGACCACACCGAAGCGCTGGTGTCGGTGGACGTCAACTCGGCTCGCGCCACCCGTGGCGGCGACATCGAAACCACCGCCTTCAACACCAACCTGGAAGCGGCGGACGAAGTGGCCCGCCAGCTGCGCCTGCGCGACCTGGGCGGCTTGATCGTGATCGACTTCATCGACATGGAAAGCCAGAAAAACCAGCGCGAGGTGGAAAACCGCCTGAAGGATGCGCTGCACCACGACCGTGCCCGCGTACAGATGGGCAAGATTTCGCGCTTCGGTCTGCTGGAGCTGTCGCGTCAGCGCCTGCAGCCGAGCCTGGGTGAAACCGCCCACATGCCCTGCCCGCGTTGCCATGGCACCGGCTTTATCCGTGGTACCGAATCGTCGGCCCTGCACATCCTGCGCATCTTGCAGGAAGAGGCGATGAAGGAAAACACGGGTGCCGTCCATGCCCAGCTCCCGGTCGATGTCGCCACCTTCCTGCTCAACGAGAAGCGCGCCGACATCTACGCCATTGAGGCCCGCCTCAAGGTCAACGTGGTACTGGTACCGAATGTGCACCTGGAAACGCCGAATTACAGCGTGACCCGCCTGCGTCATGACGACCTTAACCACGCCGACGAAGACCTGCCGAGCTACAAGCGGGTGGAACAGCAGGCCGAAGACGAGCACAACCACAAGCCGGGCCAGCGCAGCAAGCCGGAAGTACGCCAGCAGGCTGCCGTCAAGGGCATCACGCCGGAGCAACCAGCGCCGGTAGTCGCACCAGCCAGCAAGCCTGCCAGCAGCGAAAACAAGCCGGGCCTGTTGAGCCGCTTCCTCAACTGGCTGAAGGGCGAACCCGAAGTGGCCGCACCTGCCGCCCAACCGGCTGCACGTCAGCAAGAACGTCAGTCCGGCCAGCGCCAGCAACGCAATGGCCGTGACCGTAACCGCAATGGCGAGCGCGGCAACCGCGAGGGCGAACGTCAGGAACGGGGCAACCGCGAGGGTCAGCGTGAGCAGCAGGCGCAAGGCGGCCAGAACCGCGAGCGTGATGCCCAGCGTGGCAACCGTCAGGAGCGTGTTGAACGCAATGAGCAGCGCGGTGAAGAGCGTCGCAATGGCCGCAACCGTCAGGACGACAGCCGCAAGGACGACAACAAGCCGGAAGAAACCCGCAATGAGCGCCCGCAGCGTCAGCCGCGCCAGGAAGGCGAGGCACGTGAAGGCGGTCGCGGTCGCAACCGTGCCGAGCGTGAGCCGAAGCCGGAAGTACCGGTCAGTGAGGTTGTCGAAGCGGTGGTGACCGACACCGCCGTGGAAGCCGTGGCGGCAGAGGGCCAGGCCAGCAGCGGTGAAGGCCGTCGTCGCCGCCGCCGTCGTGGTGGCCGGGACCGTCAGGGTGAAGCGGCAGCGACCCCGGGCAGCGATGTACAAGCCGAGTCGTCTGAAGACAGCCAGGATGCAGTGGCAACCAGCAGCGCTCCGGTCGTAGCCGAAGCTGCGCCTGAGGTGGTCACGGCAGCGCCGACTGCTGTAGCCGAAGTGGCGCCGGTCGTGGCAGAAGTTGCAGCAGCCCCTGTCGCCCCAGCTCCTGTGGTCGCGGAGGCACCGGCAGAGGTCATCGCCCCTACCGTCGCCGAAGTGCCTGTAGTTGCCCCGGTGGTGGTCACTGCTGCTGAAGCGGTCGAGACGGTTGACGTTGCACCGCAAGCGGTGGAAGTCATCGCTCCGGTCGCTGAAGTAGCGGCTCCGGTAGCGCCGGCTCAGGAAGCCGCTCCGGTTGAAGCGGTAGCTGCTGCACCTGCGGAAGGGGTCGCTGAGGTCGTCACCGCAGCGGTAGAAACTCATCCAGTCGAAGCGGCAGCAGAGGTGGTAGAAGCCGCCACGGCCCGCAGCAGCAACCGCCGTCGCCGCCCCGCCCGCGAAAAAGTGGCTGAGGAGCCGTTGCAGATGGTGGAAACCAGCGATGTCGTGGCCCCCGCTCAGCCTGAAGTTGTGGTGGCCAGCGTACCGCGCCCCAGCCGTCCACGCAGCCGTCGCAAGGCGGAAGACGCTCAGGTCGAAGCCCTGCAGCAGGTGGAAACCCAAGGCGAGTAATCCACCAAGCGCCGCATCCGGGTGCGCCCGGATGCAACAAAGCCCTGAAGTCCGGCAACACCGGGCATTCAGGGCTTTGTTATTTGCAGCAGGCCGTCAGGGGTGCAGATTTTGCCGCAGTTGCTCGAACAGGCAGATGGCCGCTGCAGCCGCCACGTTAAGGGACTCTACCTTGCCCGGCATGGGAATACGTACCCGCGTGGTACAGCGGGCTTGCAGGGCAGGCCGCACCCCCTGCCCTTCTGCGCCAAACAGCCAGGCCAGCGACCCCCTTAGATCGGTCTGGTAGACGTTGGCAGGCGCATCCAGTGTCGTGCCCACCACGTTGCCCTTGAAGTGATCCAGGCAGGCCAGCAAATCGGCTTGCGCCACCACCCGCACGGCAAAATGCGCCCCCATCCCGGCGCGCAGGGTTTTCGGCGACCAGGGATCGGCACAATCGGCGGACAGTAATACCGCATCAACTCCGGCTGCTGCTGCCGTACGCAAGATGGAGCCGACATTGCCGGGGTCTTGCACGCCATCAAGCAAAACAATGCGTTGCTCATGGGGCTGGGGCAGCGCGTGTGCGGCAGGTAGCGAGCAGAGTGCCAGAATGCCCGTTGCTGACGGCAGCTCGCTCAATTGCCCAAACAAGGCCTCGCTGAGCAACAATGTCTCCACCCCGGACAGACGGGCCAGCAAAGGCCGGATTTCCGCATGCTCCAGTGCAGGCTCACTGAGCACCACCGTCTGCGGTGTACTGCCACAATCCAGCAGGCTTTGCAGCAGGTGCACACCATCGAGTACCATCAGGCGAGCTTCCTGCCGGCTGCGGTTATGACTGCACAGTTTTTTCAGGGTTTTGAACCGCGCGTTGGCGGCAGAGCTGATCAACAACACCAGTTTTTCCAGTCAGAGGTCAGGCCGGGCCGCCTTTGCCTTCCAGCGCAGCCAGCGCGGTCAGCATCACGGCCTTAAAGTGCGGATAATTGTCGGCATCCAGTTGCGGATGTGTGCTGCCGCCATCGGCGTAGAGCAAGCCCAGCGGGTTGGCGCGTACCCACAGCGACATCGCCACCCAGTCCCGCTCCGGCTCAGGCCGCAAGGGCGCGGGCAGGTAGGCTTGCAGATTACGCCGGTTGCTGTCACCGTAGAACAGACTTTGGGTCTTGCCCATCAGTCGGGTAAACAGGTGCGGTGTACTCAAACCGATAGCCTGATGCCGCAGCGGATGATCGTCGGCAAAACCAATCGCAAACCGCAGCTTGAGCTGGTTCGTCGCTTTGTCCTGCGTCAGCAGCGCAACCCGCATCAGGCCTAGGCCCAGCCGCAATCCTTTGAACAGCAGGGTCATGATCTGGCCAACATCGGCTTTACGCTCACCGGCCAGTTTCAGCTGGGTGGTCACCTGTTCCAGTATCTTCAGATCCAGTTGCATGCTGGCCGGCTTGGCCACCGGCGGCTCCGCCCAATCACCCGGCTGCATGGGAAGCCACATGGCGGGCAAGGTGATGTCCGGGAACGCATTCCACCGGGCGTGCTGCAGCAGGAGTGCCTGCTGCCGGGCCGACCATTCCGCGATGGACAGCTTGAGAAACTCCGCCAGCAGCTGGGCAGCCTCTTCATACTCCGCACGCCACCAGCCCAGCAGGCTGGCACGGGCAGCCTGAACGGCCAGCTGCACGCTGTAATTTCGTGGTTTGTCCAGTTGCTGATCGCACATCAGGCCGGCCAGCAGATAGGGCATGCCTATTTGGCCGACATAGTGCTGCAGCAGGGCCTGATAGCTCAAACCCAGCAATTGCTGCTGCAACGCCGGGTCTGACAGCATGAGGTTAGCATGGCTGTGCCAGTGGATCGGCGCGACACGCTGCGGATGGGTCAGCAGCAACAAGGGTTCAATCACATCATGCAGCAAAGCCCCCAGAAACACCTCTTCAGCCTTGCTGTCCAGCCTTACCCGAGCCACCTCCCGTGCCAGCTGCCCCGCCAGCAGGCATTGCGACAACCGCCCCTGCAACAGCCGCAACCGTGCAGGATCTTTATCCAGCAGGCGCTCCAACACGGGCCGCCGGCTGAAGCGGTCATAGAACTGCTCTACGCCGAGCAACATCAACGCATGCTCGAGGCTGGTGATATCGCTGGCAAAACTGCCACGCGGGATGGTGTTGACGTAAGACAGAACTTGCAACGTCAGAAACGGATCGCGTGCCACAATGGCCGCCAGCGCCCCCGGCGAGGACGCCGAGGTACTGACTTGTGCGCTGCGCAGGGCATCTTGCGTCACCTGTAGCATCGGCAGGTTAGCGGGCTGCCAGGCCGTGAGGTAGGGCTCGGCCGCCTTGAGGGTATCCGGAGGTTCTGCTGTGGTCATGCGTGCAGTATAGCGCCTGATGGCTTATTCGGGGACGGCGGCAGCACGCTGGCTTTGCTGCCAGCCATACAATACCGGCTGCAGGGCGTGCCCGGTCTCGCGCTGGAGGTCGGGAGCCTGCTCCGGTATGGCAAAGCTGTTGCTGATCAGCCAGCTGCCGGGCCGCAGCTCCGCTTGTGCCTTTTGCCACACCGCTGGCATGACCAGTGGTGACAGAAAGACGTAGAGCACATCAAAAGCCTGCCAGTCCATGCGCCAGAAGTCTTCGCGCAGCACCCGCACTTGCGGATAGTGGCGCAGCCGCCAGCGGCTCATCAGCCAGGGCAGCCAGGCCACTTCCACGGCCACGTAGTGATGCTGCGGCCAGCGCTGCACCATGGCCGCCACCACGCGGCCCGTGCCACAGCCTAGCTCAGCAATCCGCAAGGATGCCTCCGACCTGGGCATCAAATCCGGTATGGCCTCCAGCACCGGTGATGCGGACAGAAACAAGGGAACACGCCCCCGCCAGGCCGCACCCAGCAGCAGGAACAGTACCACCCCCGCCAGCAGAAACCACCAGGGAGAACCTTGCCACCATTGCATCAGCAGCAGCATGGGGTACAGCAGCAGGGCCGCAATCTGCCAGACGCCCGGCAAGCCCAGCACGCGTCCAGGTAGCACGGTCAAGCCCGCCCACAGCAGCAGGGCCAGCCACAGGCGAGGCAGTGCTAATGGGGGAATCTGCTGCAGCAGCCAGGACAGCAGCAGCCAGGCACTCAGTACCAGCAGGGTGAAGCGCCACAAGGCCTGCAGAAAGCGGCCTTGCTCAGGGCGCGCTGCTGGCACCTTGCGCCTGATCCAGCAACTGCTGGGCGGCGGGATCCGACTTGCCGCTGTTTTTCATGATGGCCGTAGTCGTCTCTTCATTCAGCACAATGATGCTGATACGGCGGTTGATCGGCGCATCCGGATGCTCGTCATCCAGCGGCACCGCTGAGCCCAGCCCGACTACGCGCAACACCTTGCCATCTTGCAGGCCGCCAGCAATCATCTCGCGCCGCGAGGTGTTGGCCCGCTCCGCAGACAGCTCCCAGTTGCTGTAACCCCGATCACCACTGCTGTATTGCACGGCATCGGTATGCCCGGATAGGCTGATCCGGTTCGGTACCTCATTCAGCAGCTTGCCGAGGTCACGTAGCAGCTGCACGGTGTAGGGTTGCAGCTTGGCACTGCCACTATCGAACATGGGGCGGTTTTGCTCGTCCACCAGCTGAATACGCAGGCCTTCCGGTGTCATGTCGATCAGCAGTTGATCCTTGAACTTGGCCAGTTCAGGATTTTGCTCAATGGCCGCCTGTACCTTCTCGCGCAGCTTGTCGAACATCATCTTCTCGGCCGCCTGCTTGGCCTTCTTGCTGTCATCGTTGGCGGAATCCTGCCCGCGGGACACCTCACCCGAAATGCGCTGCAGATCCTGCCCGCCCCCCGGGATGATGCTGGTGGCGTTGCCGGTACTGTCGCCACCTTGCAGCGCTACTTTCAGCGGGGTATTGAAATAATCAGAGATACCGGACAGCTTGCCCTTGGACACGGACCCCAAAAGCCACATGAGCAGAAAGAACGCCATCATGGCGGTCACGAAGTCAGCATAGGCAATCTTCCACGCGCCGCCATGATGGCCGCCGTGACCCTTGTTGATCTTCTTGACGATTATGGGGCGCTGGGAGTCGTCGCTCATCGCCGCTATCCTTGCCGCTCAGGCGGGTTATTTCTTCTGCTTGACGTGCTCTTCCAGCTCCTTGAAGCTGGGGCGCTCGGTGGAGTACAGCACCTTGCGGCCAAACTCCACCGCCACTTGTGGCGCGTAGCCATTGAGACTGGCGAGCAGGGTGACCTTGACGGTCTGGTACACCTTGGTGGACTCATCGCCCTTGAATTCCAGCACCGTGGACAAAGGGCCGACGATGCCGTAAGCCAGCAAAATACCCAGGAAGGTCCCGACCAGGGCGGCGCCAATCAACCCCCCCAGTTCAGGCGGCGGCAGGTGCAGCGACCCCATGGTGTGCACCACCCCCATCACGGCAGCCACAATACCAAACGCCGGCAGTGCATCGCCCAGCTTGGCAATGGCGGCGGCGGGTACGGCCCCTTCGTGGTGATGGGTTTCGATTTCGTTGTCCATCAGGTTTTCGATTTCAAAGGCATTCAGGTTGCCGCCGACCATCAGCCGCAGGTAATCCGTGATGAAATCGACCAGATGATGGTCATGCAGGATTTTGTCGTACTTGCTGAAGATGGGGCTTTTCTCAGGCTCCTCCACATCCGCCTCAATCGACATCAGGCCTTCCTTGCGTACCTTGCCCAGAATCTCGTAGAGCAAGGCAAACAGGTCCATGTAGAAGGCTTTGGTGTAGGCACTGCCCTTGAAAACCGAGGGCAAGGCTTTGAGCGTCGCCTTGAGTGGCTTGCCCCCATAGCCGACGACCAGCGCTCCCAGACCACCGCCAAAAATCATTACCACTTCAGATGGCTGCCACAAGCCACCCAGGTGTCCACCATGCGCAGCATAGGCCCCGAAAATGCAGCCCAGCATGATCACATACCCGATGAGTACAAACATCCGCCTCTTCCCCTCTGTCTGACGTACGAGCGGGCCACACCTGACGGTGGCACCTGCTCAACACCGCGTACATCAGTATCTAGCCTAGCCGATTATGCCATGATTGCCAGCGTAAACCGTGTGACAGCCCCTGCAATAAATGACATTGTGGTCACTGTTGTGGCATGGATGCCGGTTCACCCACCACTCAAAACTCGAACGCCGCCTGTCCCTTTCCATGCATCAATACCTCTCGCACCGGCGCAAAGCTGCGGCGGTGTTCGCGCAAGACGCCGTGCTCGCGAATCGCGGCCAGGTGTTCAGCAGTCGGGTAACCTTTATGTGCAGCAAAACCATATTGCGGGTAGCACTGGTGCAAGGCGCACAGCTCGGCGTCACGCGCTGTCTTGGCCAGAATGGAGGCCGCCGAAATCGCAGGCTCCAGCGCATCCCCCTTGACGATGGCCGTCGCTGGAATCGCCAATTTGGGGACACGGTTACCGTCGATCAGGGCATGGCTGGCCGCAGGCTGCAGCTGCGCCACCGCCCGGCTCATGGCCAACAGGCTGGCGTGCAGAATGTTCAGCTGGTCAATCTCCGCCACGCTGGATGAGGCAATGGCCCAGGCCAATGCCCGCTCACGAATCAGTACCGCCAGATGTTCGCGCCGGGTGGCGGTCAATTTTTTGGAATCCGCCAAGCCCTCGATTGGGCGGGCGGGATCCAGAATCACCGCCGCCGCAAACACGGCTCCGGCCAGCGGCCCTCGCCCCGCTTCGTCGACACCGCACACCCACTGCGTCATGCGCGGCTATCCAGTACGGTAGCCACCGCATCGGCAGCACGCTCAGAGGTGTTCTGCCGCAGCAGCTGATGCAGGGCGGTGAACCGCTCGACCAGCGCCTCGCGGAAGGTTTTGTCGCGATACTGCCGCAGCAGCTCGGTGGCCAGCCGCTCCGGTGTCGCCTCTTTCTGCAGCAGCTCCGGCACCACAAACTCCTTGCACAGGATATTGGGCAGCCCCACATATGGCAGGTACATCTTTCGGGTCATCAGCCACCAGGAGAGACGCGACAGCTTGTAGGTAATCACCATGGGGCGCTTGAGCAAGGCCGCCTCCAGCGTGGCGGTGCCACTCGCCACCAAGACCACGTCCGCCGCAATCATGGCGTCATGCGCATGACCGTACATCAGCTGGATGTCCCGATCCGCGGCACCGCACTTGTAGACGGCCTGCTCAAACCGCTGGCGGGTTTCCCGTGTCGCCAGCGGCACCAGAAACAGGGCTTCCGGAATGTCGTCGGCAATCCGCTTGGCGGTTTCAACAAACAGATCGGCATGCAGCGCCACTTCGCTCTGCCGACTGCCCGGCAGCAGGGCAAAGACCGGGCGGTTGGGCCCAATGCGCATTTGCTCCCGCATCTCGCCTTGTTTGGGCTGCAGGGGCAGCACATCGGCAAGCGGGTGGCCGACGTAGGTTACCGGTACCTGCTCAGCCTGATACAAGGCAGGCTCAAATGGGAACAGGGCCAGCATGTGGCTGACCGCCCGCTTGATTTTGTGAATGCGCTTGCCACGCCAGGCCCAGATCGAGGGGCTGACGTAGTGAATGGTGGGGATGCCCCGCTTCTTCAGCGCCAGCTCTAGGTCCAGGTTGAAGTCCGGCGCGTCAATGCCGATGAACACATCCGGCGGCTCGCGCAGCAAGCGCTGGCGCAGGGCCTTGCGGATGCCAACGATTTCGCGGTAGTGCTTCAGCACTTCTACATAGCCGCGCACCGCCAGTTTTTCCTGTGGCCACCAGCTTTCCATGCCTTGGCTGATCATGCGTGGCCCGCCAATGCCCACAAAGCGGGCCTGCGGAAACCGCTCCTTCAGCGCCGCCAGCAGGTGACCGCCGAGCAGGTCACCCGAAGCTTCACCCGCCACCAGTGCAATGGTAAAAGGCCGTGTGTCGACCATTTACCCCTCCCTTGGTATTTTTGTTCTGTTATCCCGCATACCGCGACAAGGCGGTCAGCGGATGATGCCGCGTGTCGCCCGTAGCAGTGAGTCTGCCAGCACTTGCAATGCCGGCTCGGTTGCCGCTTGCCGCACGATCTCGTCGCGTGCTTCAGCAAAGGTCAGCCCAGCTTTGTACAGGGTTTTGTACGCGCGCCGGATGGCTTGCACCTGCTCCGCACTAAAACCGCGGCGCTTCAGCCCTTCGGCATTGATGCCGTGCGGCTGCGACGGGTTACCGGAGGCCGTGACATAGGCAGGCACATCCTGCAGCAGGATGGTGCCCATGGCTGTCATGCAGTGCGCACCGATCTGGACAAACTGATGTACCACGGTAAAGCCGCCCAGAATGGCGTAATCGCCCACCACCACATGCCCGGCCAGCTGGGCATTGTTGGCAAATGTGGTGCGGTTACCCACCTGGCAATCATGCGCCAGGTGCACATAGGCCATGATCCAGTTATGGTCGCCCATGCGGGTGACGCCACCATCTTGCGCTGTGCCGCAGTTGAAAGTGCAGAACTCACGAATAGTATTGTCGTTGCCGATTTCCAGCCGGGTCGGCTCCCCCGCGTACTTCTTGTCTTGCGGGATGGCACCGATTGAGCTGAACTGGAAAATACGGTTACGTTCGCCAATGCGGGTATGCCCCTCGACCACCACATGCGAGCCTATCCAGCTACCGGCACCGATTTCAACATGTTCACCGATCAGGCTGTACGCGCCGACTTCGACATCCTCCGCCAGTCGGGCGGCCGGATGGACGATGGCGGTGGGATGGATGCGCGCCAAGGTCAGGCCTCCGCTGTGGCTGGCAGGTCACGCTGGGCACACATCAGGTCCGCCTCGGTAACCACCTGACCATCCACCCGGGCCTCGGCCTTGTATTTCCAGACGCCGCGCTTGTGCGCCTGCACGGTGACGTGCAGGTCCAGACGGTCGCCTGCTGACACCGGCTTCTTGAAGCGGGCCGCGTCAATGCCCACAAAGTAATACACCGAGTCATCGGTCGGCAGCGTACCCAGGGTCTTGAAGCTGAGGATGGCCGCTGCCTGGGCCAGTGCTTCCAGAATCAGCACCCCCGGCATCACCGGGTGATGCGGGAAGTGCCCCGGAAAGAAGGGCTCATTGATGGTCACATTCTTGTAGGCGTGAATGTGTTTGCCGGCCTCCACATCCAGTACCCGGTCCACCAGCAGGAAGGGGTAGCGGTGTGGCAGGTACTTGAGGATCTGATGAATGTCCATGGTGTTCATGCGTCGTTATCTCCGGGTTGCATCTGCTGCTCCAGCGCTTTCAGGCGGCTGCTCAGCTTGTCGTATTGTTTCAGCTGCGCAGCATGTCGCAGCCAGTCTTCATGGGATTCAAACGGGTAGGCACCCGTATAGGTACCTGGTTGCCGTATGGATTTGGTAATCAGCGTTGCAGCCGAGACGTGAACATGGTCTGCCAAACTAAGGTGGCCCAAAATGATGGCACCGCCCCCCACCGTACAGTGGGCACCGATTTGGGCGCTGCCCGCCACCCCCACGCATCCCGCCATTGCAGTATGGTCGCCCACCTGCACGTTGTGTCCAATCTGGATCTGGTTGTCCAGCTTGACGCCGTTACCGATCACCGTGTCGGCCATGGTCCCCCGGTCGATGGTGGTATTGGCGCCGATCTCGACATCATCACCTATCCGTACAATGCCGATCTGTGGGATCTTCTCCCAACGTCCGCCATCATTGGCCACACCAAAGCCATCAGCACCAATCACCGCCCCACTGTGAACCAGGCCCCGCGCCCCGATGATACAGCCATGCTGGATCACCACGCGCGCCATCAGCCGGGTATTCGCACCAATGCTGGCCCCTTCACCGACGTAACACTGGGGGCCAATAAGAGCATGCGCCCCAACCACCGCATTGGCACCAATGTACGCCAGTGCTCCCACTTCAGCGGTGGGATCCACCACCGCCCCTGCTTGCACTACGGCTGTGGGATGAATGCCAGGACGTATTGGCGGTATCGGATTCAACTGCTGGGAAACCCGGGCAAAATACAGATAGGGGTTGCTCGCAACGATGCACGGACCCGCATGACCCGCTGCCAGATCCTCAGGCAGGATCACGGCTGCCGCCTGAGTCGTGGTCAACTGGCGGGCATATTTGCGATTGGCCAGGAAACTGATCTGCCCGGCACCGGCGAGTTCGAGCGGCGCCACCTGGATGACGTCAACATCCTCGCCTTGCAAACGCCCACCCAGCAGGCTTACCAGTTGGCTTAATCGCATGCTTATCCTGTAAACACGGAATGCCCCAGCGGGGCATTCCTCATTTCACCGGACCGACCACAGACAGGTCCGTATGCTGTTGGTGTGGACTTACTTGGCGCCCAGCATCTTCAGCAGTTTATCGGTGACATCCACTTGTGGCCCGTAATACGGCAACTCATCACCTTGCACAATCAGGTCATACTTTTCCGTACTGGCCAGCTGCTTGATGGCCTTGCGCAGCAACTCACCGGTACGGCTTTCGTCTTCGGCCTGCTTGGCACTGACATCTTCACGAAACTCACGCAGTTTGCGCTGGAACTGGGTGCTCAAATCACGCAAGGCTTTTTGCTTCTTGGTCTTGTCGGCCTCCGACATGGTGGCCTCGTTCTTTTCCAGATCAGCCTGCATGTCCTTGGCTTGAGACTCCATCTTCTGGAGTTCTGCCTGGCGCCGGGCAAACTCTTCCTTGATCTTCTTGTCATCCTTCTGGTTCGACACCGCCTGAACGATGCGCTCCAGACTGAACACCCCGATCTTGGTCTCCGCCGCTGCACCGGTCGCCACCGCCAGAGCCAACAGGCCGCCCATTACCTTGGAAAACTTGCTCAACTTGTACTCTCCATCACATCAGTCGCCAGTGCCAGACTGGCTGGAAATCAAAACACGCTACCAATCTGGAACTGGAAGCGCTGCTTGCGGTCGCCACTCTTCTTGCGAATCGGCTGCGCCATGCTGAACTTCAAGGGCCCCAGCGGGGAAATCCACGACAAACCGACCCCGACAGACGCACGCAGCTCGCCCAGACTGAATTTGTTGCTTGCCAACCCACTGACATCATTCGGGCCAAAAACGTTCCCGGCATCCAGGAAAGCACTCAGTCGCAGCGTCCGGTCATGCTTCATGCCCGGGAAAGGGAAGAACATTTCGGCATTCAGCACCAGACGCTTGTCACCACCAATGCTGGAGCCGGTACTGTCACGCGGACCCAGTGAGCTGCCGTCAAAGCCGCGCACCGAGCCAACTCCACCCGCAAAGTAGTTGCGGTAGAACGGCAGGTCCTTGCCACCGGTCGCCTTACCCATGGCGATTTCACCGTTTAACATCAGCGTCACTTCGCGCGACAGTGGGAAGAACTGTTGGTACTGATAACCCAGTTTGTAGTACGGCACCTTGGTACCGACACCCGTTTCAAAGGTCGCACTCTGGTAACGACCCTCATTCGGTGCCACTGCACTATCCCGGGTATCGCTGGCCCAGCTGGCGCTACCAATCACAGTGCGAATCCGGTTTCCATTTTGCTTGATAAAGGCATTGGCAATCGGTGAGCCGGATACTGGGTCACTGGTCAGCTTGGTCTGATCAAAGGTTAGCCCGAAGTTGATCACATCCTCTTCCGAAATCGGCATGCCCAGACGGGCGCCGATACCGGCAGTCGCCATCACGTACTTGCCAGTGTCAATTTTTTCCGGCTTGGCGTTATTCACATACAGGTCGTAGCCCAGACTCAGGCCATCCACCGTGAAATACGGATCGGTATAGGACAGGTTAAAGCCACGCTGGCTCTTGCTGGTATTGATCGACGCCGACACGTACTTGCCGGTACCAAAGATATTGCTCTGTGTGATCCCGGCCTGAATCACCACCCCTTCGGTCTGGCCATAGCCGACGCCAAACTGGATGTTGCCGCTCGGCTTTTCCTTGACCTTGACCTCCACATCCACCTGGTCAGTGGTACCGGGTACTGCTGGCGTATCCAGCCCCACCTCGGTGAAGTAACCCAAGTTATCCACCCGGTTACGCGAACGCTTGACCTTGTCACCATCGTACGAGGCATTTTCCATCTGCCGCATTTCACGGCGGATCACCTCATCTTTGGTACGGGTATTGCCGCTGATGTTGATACGGCGTACATACACCTTGCGGCCCGGATCCACATAGAAGGTGAACGAAGCGGTCTGCTTGTCGCGATCCAGCTGCGGTACCGCATTGACATTGGCAAAGGCATAGCCATCGTTAGACAGCCGGTCCGCCATGGCGCTGTTGCTGCTCACCAGCTTGTCACGGTTAAACACATCGCCGGGCGCCAGTTGAATCAGCTTGCGCAGTTCTTCTTCCGGCACCAGCAATTCACCGGCCAGCTTCAGTTCGCCCACCTTGTACTGCTTGCCCTCGGTAACATTGACGGTAATGTAAATGTCTTCCTTGTCCGGCGAAATATTGACCTGGGTGGAGTCCACATTGAACTCCAGATAGCCCTGGTTCTGATAGTAGGAGCGCAGGGTTTCCAGATCCGCTTCCAGTTTCTGCTTGGAGTACTGGTCTGCCTTGGACAGCCAAGTCATCCAGCCGCTGGTCGACAGTCGCATCTCGTCGATCAGATCGTCTTCCGAAAAAGCCTGGTTACCGACAATGCTGATGCGCTTGATCCGTGCCACCACGCCTTCGGAGATATCGAAGTTGACGGCAACCCGATTACGCTCCAGCGGCGTCACCGAGGTTTTGATGTCCACACTGTACTTGCCACGGTTGAAGTACTGACGCTTCAACTCCTGCTCAGCCTGATCCAGCAAGGATTTGTCGAAGATCAGCGACTCAGCCAGACCTGCCCCCTTCATCGCCTTCTTCAGCTGATCCGCATTGAATTCCTTGGCGCCGGTGATGTTGATCTGGGCAATGGAGGGACGCTCGACCAGCGTCACCACCAGCACATTGTCTTCCACTTCCAGACGCACATCCTTGAAGAAGCCTGTGCCATAGAGTGCCTTGACGGCGGCACTGGCCTTACTGTCATCAAAGGTCTCACCCACCTTGACCGGCAGGTAAGTAAAGATGGTACCGACCTCGGTTCGCTGCAGGCCCTCGACCCGGATGTCCTTCACCACGAAAGGCTCCAGCGCCCAGGCTGGAGCCGCAAAGGCGGCGAGTAACGCAACCGCGAGGGTTTTTTGTTTGATCATGCGTGTAGAAACAGTCGTTGAACGTCGTTATACAAGGCGATGGACATCAGCATCAGCAGGACGGCAACGCCGACATACTGGCCAATCTCCTGTGCGCGCACAGATACCGGGCTGCCCTTGATCAGCTCGGCGACATAATACATGAAATGCCCACCATCCAACATCGGCACCGGCAACAAGTTAAGCACACCCAAGCCGATGCTGACAAACGCAATGGTCAACAGATAGGGCACCCAGCCAATGGCGGCCGCCTCACCCGACACTTTGGCAACCGAACCCGGCCCACCCAGATTCTCCACACCCACCCGCCCGGTCAGCATCTTGCCCAGCATTTGCAAGGACAAACTCGCTGTGATGCGGGTACGCACCATGGCGTGTTGCAGCGCTTGCCACGGCCCGAGCTGCAGCACCATGGCCTGCTTGCGGGTGGCTTCGGCATCCCAGCCCAAGGATACCCCCAGCTTGCCGATTCGCTGACCATTCTCTTGCACGGTATCAGGGGTCGCCTGTAGTGTCAGCACCTGCCCCTGACGCCGTACCTCCAACGTGATGAGCTGCCCGGCGGCATGCTGAATCCGGTCGATCAGCACCCCACCATCCGCCACCGGCAGTCCATTGATCGACAGGATACGGTCCCCTTCCTTCAAACCAGCTTTAAGCGCAGCCCCCTTAGGCTCTTTGCCCACCACCGTTGATCTGAACTCAGGAATCAATCCCAACCGGTCCACCAACGCAACATCGATCTTTTCTTGCCTGGCAGAGAAATCCAGCACCCGCGTGGCATGCGTCCCGCCGGTAGTCAGCACCTCCAGCTCTACGCGCTCATCGCCCAGCGCCGCACCAAACAGACGCAGACGAAAATCTTCCCACGACAGGATGTCGGTACCATTCATGGTCAGGATACGATCCCCCCCCTGAAACCCGGCCTGAGCCGCCGGGGTGGATGGGAGCACCGAACCCAAACGCGGCTGGAAATCCGCCATGCCCACCAGCAGCATGCCGCTGTAAATCAGAATTGCCAGCAGAAAATTGGCAAACGGACCGGCCAGCACCACCAGCATGCGCATCCAGACCGGTCGGCGGTTGAAGGCGCGGTGCACCTCATGCGGCTCGACCGGGGCCTCGCGCTCATCCAGCATGCGCACATAGCCGCCCAAGGGCAGTATGCAGATGGCGAACTCGGTCTGGTCCTGACCAAAACGGCGCAGCCAGATCGGTTTGCCAAAGCCCAGCGCAAAGCGTAACACCTTCACGCCGCAACGCCGCGCCACCCAGTAGTGGCCGAACTCATGAATGGTCACCAGCACCGAGATCAGCCCGAGAAAGGCAAACAGGGTCAGCATGCTAGCACCTTCATCTGTACCATTGCCTGACGACGCGCCTCAGCGTCCACCGCCAGCGTACTCTCCATATCGTTCGGAGCAGCCGGCTGGTAATGCTCCAGCGTGGTTTCCACCAGCCGCGCGATGTCGGTAAAGCGGATACGGCACGACAGGAACGCCTCCACAGCCACCTCGTTGGCGGCATTGAGCACCGCTGGCATTGCCCCTGCCGCACGCAGGGCATCAAACGCCAGTCGCAGGCAGGGAAAACGCTGCAGGTCGGGCGGGTAGAAATTCAGTGCACCAAACTTGCCAAACTCCAGCGGGCTGACACCGGCTTCAATCCGCTGCGGGTAATCCAGGGCGTAAGCAATCGGCGTACGCATGTCCGGGCTACCCAGCTGGGCCAGGATCGAGCCATCCAGGTACTCCACCATCGAATGCACAATGCTCTGTGGATGAATCACCACATCAATCAGTTCCACCGGCGTCGAGAACAGCCAATGCGCTTCGATGACTTCGAGGCCCTTGTTCATCATGGTGGCGGAATCGACCGAAATCTTGCGCCCCATCGACCAGTTGGGATGCGCGCAGGCTTGCTCCGGCGTCACCTCGTGCAAGGTGGCCGGGTCACGGTCACGGAAGGGGCCTCCGGATGCTGTCAGCAGGATCCGCCGGATGCCATGGCTGCGCGGATGTTCCCGCACCAGCGCATTGCGATAGTCACGTGGCAGGGTCTGGAAAATGGCGTTATGTTCGGAATCAATCGGCAGCAACTGTGCACCCGATGCCTGCACGGCATCCATGAACAGCTTGCCCGCCAGCACCAGGGTTTCCTTATTCGCCAGCAGCACCCGCTTGCCGACCTGCGCGGCAGCAAAGCTGGATGGCAAACCCGCCGCGCCGACGATGGCTGCCATCACGGTGTCGACGTCCGGATGCGAAGCCACTGCCACCAACCCCGCCTCGCCCGCCAGCACTTCGGTGCTCAAGCCGTGCTCGCGCAACTGCTGCTGCAGCTGGGCCGCCAGTGCTTCGTCCCCCAGCACCGCATAGCGGGGATGAAACTGCAGACATTGCTCACGCAACTTGTCCAGCTGGCGGTGCGCGGTCAGCGCAAACACCTGAAAGCGTTCCGGATGACGCGCCACCACATCCAGCGTGGATACGCCGATCGAACCGGTCGCCCCCAGTACGGTAATCTGCCGCATTACAACCCTTTCACCAGCAACAACAGGGCGAAGCTCACCGGCAACACCGCCAGCAAGGCATCCACCCGATCCAGCACGCCGCCATGCCCTGGCAGCAGCTGGCTACTGTCCTTGATCCCGGCACAGCGCTTCAGCCAGGACTCATACAAATCGCCCATGATCGACAAGGGGGTCAGCAGCACGGCCGCCAATATCGCCTGCCCCAGGCTCAGGTGCAATAGTGACAGCCAGCCCCAGTGCCAGGCCAGTGCGGCGTACAGCGTGGTACCGGCAAACGCGCCGGCTACCCCTTCCCAGGTCTTGCCCGGGCTGATGGCGGGCGCTAGCTTGTGCTTGCCGAACGCGCGGCCCGCAAAATAGGCAGCCGAATCCGCCACCCACACCAATGCCATCACCGCCAGCGTCAGCTCCGCGCCAGCCCGGCCACTCGCCAATCCGAAACGCCAGCTGACCAGTGACCAGGCAAAGGGCAGCAGCGCCAGCAAACCGGCCAGCCACAAAAACCATGTTTGCTGGATTTTCAGCTGGCGCGCCAGCCACAGCGGCACGATCAACAGCCAGAACCCCAGCACCGACACCACCAGCAGCGACTGCACCAGACCCGGCCGAATCCCCACATGCATCCACCACAGTGGCGACTGCAGGCTGAGCCAATACCAGCCCCCCGCCAGCGCGAGGCAGCTGAGAATGAACAGACTATGCTGCAGACGCCCCATCCGCGCCAACCGCCCCCACTCCCAGGCGGCCAGCCCCAGTATCCCGGCAATCGCCAATTGCCAGACGGTCATGCTGGCTTCAAACAAGCCCAGCAGTACCAGCGGAATCAGGACCAGCGCGGTCAGGATACGGGTTTTCAGCATGGGGAGTCCGCCTGTTGCACTTGCTCACTGGTGCGGCCAAACCGTCGCTCGCGCTCTTGATAGGAGGCGATGGCCTCCATCAGTGATGCACGGTGAAAATCCGGCCACAGGGTCGGCGTAAAGTAAAACTCGCTGTAAGCCAGCTGCCACAACAGGAAGTTGCTGATGCGCTCCTCGCCACCGGTACGGATGAACAGGTCTGGCTCCGGCGCATAGCTCATGGAGAGGTAGGGGGTGAAATCAGCCTCG
This sequence comes from Leeia sp., assembly GCF_041909055.1. Lineage (NCBI taxonomy): Bacteria > Pseudomonadati > Pseudomonadota > Betaproteobacteria > Neisseriales > Leeiaceae > Leeia > Leeia sp. The sequence goes on from NZ_JAYREC010000001.1 coordinate 401,994, forward strand.
GTAAAATCCTGCGCCTTGTCGGGCTGCTCCGCCAGCAGGCGGCGCATGGCGTTGAGGATGTCCCAGCGGCCGCCATAGTTGGCGGCAATGGTCAGTGTCAACTTCGGGTTGTCTGCCGTCAGTGCTTCGGCACGCTGAATCAACTGCTGCAGGTTGGGGGCAAAACGGCTGAGGTCACCCACCACTTTCAGGCGCACGCCATGTTTATGCAGCTTGGCCACCTCGCCTTCCAGCGCGTGGACAAACAACTGCATCAATAACGACACCTCATCCGCAGGGCGGCGCCAGTTTTCGCTGGAGAAGGCAAACAGGGTCAGGTACTCCACCCCCTCTGCCACACAGGCTTTCACCATCTCGCGAACCGACTCCACCCCCTTGCGGTGGCCTGCCACCCTGGGCAGGAAGCGCTTTTTGGCCCAGCGACCATTGCCATCCATGATGATGGCGATATGACGTGGCACCCGGCGGCTGCCGGGGATAGCCTGGGTTGAACTTTCAAACATGCAGGGGCCTGTCTCTCTGCTTCCGGCTGAAACAGCCAGAAACGAAACCGCCGCTGTCAGCGAGGCCAACAGCGGCGTCTTGCAAGGGTCAGAAGGAAAACATCAGACCGCTCAAACGGCCATCAGTTCCGCTTCCTTGGCCTGCAGCAGCTTGTCTGCTTCGGCGATGTGCTTGTCGGTCAGCTTCTGCACATCGTCCTGCGCACGGCGCTCTTCATCTTCCGAGATCACCTTGTCCTTCAGGGCGCGCTTGAGCTGGTCGTTGGCATCACGACGCACATTGCGGATAGCCACACGCGCGTTTTCCGCCTCAGCCCGCACCACCTTGGTCAGGTCGCGGCGACGCTCTTCGGTCAGGGCCGGCATCGGCACCCGGATCAGCTCACCACTGGACACCGGGTTCAGACCAAGGTCGGAATCCCGAATCGCCTTTTCTACTGCAGCGGCCATTTTCTTTTCATACGGGGCCACACCGATGGTACGCGCATCCACCAGTGTGATGTTGGCAACCTGGTTGATGGCCGTCGGCGAACCGTAGTAATCCACCATCACATGGTCCAGCAGACCGGTATGCGCACGCCCGGTACGCACCTTGCTGAAATCCGATTTCAGGGTTTCCAGCGTCTTCAGCATCTTCTGTTCGGCGTTCTTTTTGACATCCGCAATCATGCTTCTTGCTCCTGACAACAGCTCAGCGCCCGTCCTCAGACGTGCACCAGGGTTCCTTCGTTTTCACCCATCACCACGCGTTTCAATGCACCCGCCTTGAAAATGCTGAATACCGAAATCGGCATTTTCTGGTCGCGGCACAGGGTCAGCGCAGTCGCATCCATCACCTTCAGGTTCTTGGCAATCGCCTCATCAAAGGTGATGGTCTGGTAACGCTCGGCATCCGGGTTGGTTTTCGGATCATCAGTATACACGCCATCCACCTTGGTGGCTTTCAATACGATGTTGGCCCCGATTTCCATGCCGCGCAGTGCGGCGGCAGTATCGGTAGTGAAGAAGGGGTTGCCGGTACCAGCAGCGAAAATCACAACCTTACCTTCTTCCAGATAGCGCATGGCCTTGCCCCGGATGTACGGTTCGGCGACTTGCTGCATGGTCAGCGCCGATTGCACCCGGCTGACCACACCAATATGCTTCAGGGCGTCCTGCAGGGCCAGGGCGTTCATCACGGTGGCCAGCATGCCCATATAGTCGGCAGTGGCGCGGTCCATCCCGGCCGCGGCCGGTGCCACACCACGGAAAATATTGCCGCCGCCAATCACCACGGCGACTTGCACGCCCAGATCAACCACGTCTTTGACCTCGCGCACCATCTGCTCGATGGTGGCACGGTTGATCCCGTAGCTGTCATTACCCATCAGGGCTTCACCGGAAAGTTTCAGCAGGATGCGGGTGTAAGCAGGGTTTGTGCTCATGACTGGGCCTCTCTCGGGTTAACGGGCAATTCGGTACAGCAGGTACGACACCGCCCCCGACCAGCGGGGGCGGCTTGACGGTTGCAGCAGGATCAGACCTTGGCAGCAGCAGCCACTTCAGCGGCGTAATCCACCACCTTCTTCTCGATACCTTCGCCCACCACGTACAGGGTGAATGCGTTCACCTTGGCGCTGTTGGCCTTCAGCAATTGCTCGATGGACTGCTTGTCGTCCTTGACGAAGGGCTGGCTCAGCAGCGTCACTTCCTTCAGGAACTTCTGCACGGTACCTTCGGCAATCTTTTCCAGCATGGCTTCCGGCTTGCCGGCTTCCTTGGCACGCTCGATGGCCACGCGGCGCTCGGTTTCGATCAGCTCGGCGTCCACGCCGGATGCGTCCAGCGACTTCGGCTTGGAAGCAGCAATGTGCATGGCAATATCCTTGCCCAGCACGTCGTCACCACCGGTCAGGTCCACCATCACGCCAATACGGGCACCGTGCAGGTAAGCGGCCAGCTTGCCTTCGGTGGTGTAGCGTACGAAGCGACGGATGGTCATGTTTTCGCCCAGCTTGGCGATGGCGGCCTTGCGCACTTCTTCCACGGTTTCACCGCTGGCGGTCTTCACGTCAGACAGTGCAGCCACGTCGGCCGGGTTGGCGTTGGCAACAGCTTCAGCAGCTTGCTTGGCCAGTGCCACGAAGGTCGGGTCCTTGGCCACAAAGTCGGTTTCGCAGTTCACTTCCACCAGTGCGCCCAGCTTGCCGTCGGCACTGATGAAGTGGCCCACGATGCCTTCAGCGGCCACGCGATCAGCCATCTTGCCAGCCTTGTTGCCCGCCTTGATGCGCAGCAGTTCTTCGGCCTTCTTCAGGTCGCCAGCGGTTTCCACCAGCGCCTTCTTGCATTCCATCATGCCCAGCCCGGTCATCTCACGCAGCTCGGACACCATCTTTGCGGTAATTTCTGCCATGGTTCTCTTCCTGAAGTTTTCTGTAGATCATTGGCGCATGCCCGCCACCCGGCGTTCATGCTACATCCTGCATATTGCAAATTGCCCCACCCGAGGCGGCAGATACGACAAGGGGGCTTACGCCCCCTTGTGTGTTCTGGCGTCCGCTTTATTCGGCGTCTGCGGCAACTTCCACCAGTTCTTCCTGGCTGGAGACCAGCTCCTTGATCACCTGGTTGCGGCCTTCGAGGATGGCATCGGCCACGCCACGGGCGTACAGGCGAATCGCACGGCTGGAATCGTCGTTACCCGGGATCACGTAGTTCACGCCTTCCGGGGAGTTGTTGGAGTCAACCACACCGATCACCGGGATGCCCAGCTTGTTGGCTTCCACGATGGTGCCCTTCTGGTAGCCCACGTCCACCACGAAAATGGCGTCCGGCAGGCCACCCATTTCCTTGATGCCGCCCAGGCTCTTTTCCAGCTTTTCCTGCTCGCGACGCATGTCCAGCAGTTCTTTCTTGCCGTACTTTTCAGATGCTTCGCTGCTCAGCATGGCTTCCATGTCTTGCAGGCGCTTGATGGATTGCTTGACGGTCTTGAAGTTGGTCAGCATGCCACCCAGCCAACGCTGGTCCACGAACGGGGCGCCAGCGCGTGCTGCTTCTTCAGCCACGATCTCGCGGGCTTGACGCTTGGTACCCACGAACAGCACCTTGCCACCGTTTGCCGACAGGGTACGCACGAACTTCAGTGCGTCCTCGAACATCGGCAGGGTCTTTTCCAGGTTGATGATGTGAATCTTGTTGCGGTGACCGAAAATGAACGGGGCCATTTTCGGGTTCCAGAAACGGGTCTGGTGGCCGAAGTGGACACCGGCTTCCAGCATATCGCGCATGGTAACGGACATTGTAATACTCCAATGGGGTCAGGGTTAAATACCGCCATCCGCGGGACTTACACGCGCAGCCGAAGCTGGCGCACCCTTGTTCATCGCGGATGTGAGGATTCGCTGATCGCGTCTGGCGGGATGGCCAACAAAAACACGATCAAGCTAACCGAAGATTCTAGCATGGGTTCGCCCCTTCACTCAAGTCAGAATGAACCCGCGCACGCAGATCAGGAGGCAGGTTTCGAGAAACGGTCCACCAGATGGTAGATGGCCGATGAATCCAGCTCCCCCTCCCCGCTGCCCACCAGCGCATTGAGGTATTGCAGTACCTGGGCTGACAACGGCAGGCCCAGATTCAGGGCCAACGCCTCGGCCATCACGATGTTCATGTCCTTCTGATGCAGATGCCCTTTGAAGCCGGGCTTGAAGTTATCGTCCAGCATGCGCTGGCCATGCACCTCCAGCACCTTGCTCTGGGCAAAGCCCCCCAGCAGCGCTTCGCGTACCTTGGCCGCATCCACGCCTTGCCGCTTGGCAAAGGTCATGGCCTCCGCCACCGCCAGCACTGTGCCGCCAATCACGATCTGATTGCAGGCTTTGGCCACCTGGCCGGCCCCACTGCCCCCCACGTGGGTGATGGTCTTGCCCATGTGCTGGAACAGCGGCAACGCCCGCGCAAAGGCCTCTGCCTCGCCGCCCACCATGATGGTCAGGGTGCCATTGATGGCGCCGACCTCGCCCCCGGACACGGGCGCGTCCAGCAGCTGCACCCCTTGCTGAGCCAGTCGGGCCGCAAAAGCCTGCGTGTGCGACGGGGAGCTGGTGCCCATGTCTACCACCACCAGCCCGGGGCGGGCACCCTGGCTGATACCCTGATCGCCAAACAGCACCTGCTCGACATCCGGCGTATCCGAGACATTGATGAACAGCACATCCACACACGCTGCGAGGGCTGCAGGTGAGGGTGCCACCCCGGCCCCGGCCGCCTGAAGGGGCGCAGCAGCTTCCGGGCGACGGGCATACACCGTGACCGGCACCCCGGCTTTCAACAGATTGAGGGCCATGGGTCGCCCCATGATGCCCAGTCCTACGCACCCTGCTTGCACATGCATGTCCAGCCCTTTCCAGGTTTTGTCGGGGCTGGACTTTGGCCAGCCTCAGTTACGAATGGTAAAGAAGCGCATCATCGGCATGCTGGAGTTCGGGCCAAACCAGCGATCAAAGATCCGCTTGGCTTCGCCCGTATTCTCCATGTCCAGCAAGGCGTCGTTGACGGCTTTCAGCAGCTTTTTCTCACCTTTGCGCATGCCGACGCCGTACGACTCAAACGTAATCGCGGTCGACATGATCTCAAACTTGCTGCGGTTGCTCATCTTGCCCAGCAAACCAGCAAGAATCGGCTCATCGGTCGAGATGGCATCCAGCTGACCGGCTTGCAGCATGCGCACCATTTCCGGGTAATCTTCATTCGGCATCACCTGCGCTTCCGGCATCTGCTTGCGCAAGGTCTTTTCCGAAGTCGAGGCATTCACCACCCCGATGCGCGCCCGGTTCAGCTCTTCCACACGCTGATACTTGCCTGCGGGCACCAGAAACTTCTGCCCGGTGACGAAGTAGCCCAGACTGAACTCCAGCAAGCGCTCCCGCTCCGGCGATTTGGTAAAGGTGGCAATCACCAGATCCACTTTGCGCTCTTGCAGGAATGGGATGCGATCGTCCGGGTTCACCGTCCGGAACACCGGCTTGACTCCCAGCCGCTTGGCGACACCCAGCGCGAAGTCAATGTCGTAACCGCTGACGGTGCCCTTGGCCTTGTCGTACACCCCAAATGGTGGCGAGGCGTCTTTCACGCCAATCACCACCTCCTGCTTCTGCAAGATGGTATCCAGATCATCGGCCCGTGCAGCCAGCCCCAGGCACAGCAGCAAAACCGCCCACAAACGCATTTTCATGGCAAACCCCCTGTCGGTGTGTTGCAGCAACCACACCTTCCCACCCCTGAGGGATTACCGGTGCAGCTGTCTGCTATTGACTATAGTCCATACCGTGCTCAACCCAGTCGATCAGACTGTGAATGACCTTGATATGGATCTCCTGGGTGCGATCCGCATAGCCAAAGTGCGGCACGATGACCTCCACATCGCAACGCCCCTTCAGCTTGCCGCCATCCTTGCCCAGCAGGCTGATTACCCGCATCCCGCGGGCCTGCGCGGCCTCCACCGCCCGCAGCACATTGGCTGAATTGCCGCTGGTGGTGATCGCCAGCAGCACATCCCCCGCGCGGCCAAATGCCTCGACATGTCGCGAAAAAATGTGCTCAAAGCCGTAATCATTGCCCACGCAGGTGATGTGCGACACATCCGATATCGCCATGGCGGGCAGGCCTGGTCGATTATCCCGGTAGCGCCCGCTCAGCTCTTCGGCAAAGTGCATGGCATCACAATGCGAGCCGCCGTTACCGCAGGCAATCACCTTGCCACCGGCGCGGAAACAGTCCACCAGCAGGTCGCCCGCCTGCTCCACCGAACGGATGAAGGCGGGGTCTTCCAGCACCTGGGTCAATAGCGCATGCGCCTCGGTCAGGTGGGTCACAATACGGGATGCAGTCATCAAACAACCTCAACAAACGATTCAGGCTCAGGCCCGGGATTCAAAAAACTGGCGGGCAATGCGAATGGCCGCATCCACCTGGCTGCGGTTCACATCCAGATGGGTCACCCAGCGTTGCAAGGTGGTACCGGTAATCAGGATGCCATGCTGCAGCAGATGAGAGGCAAACGCTTCAGCCACTGCCGGAGGCACCCGCACGAAGACAATATTGGTTTGCGGTGGCGTCACCTGCAGGCCAGACAGGCTGCCCAAGCCTTCGGCCAGCCGCTCGGCGTGGTAGTGATCCTCACTCAGGCGTTCGACATGGTGTCGCAGTACATATTCACCCGCCGCAGCCAGAATACCCGCTTGCCGCATGCCACCGCCCAGCATCTTGCGCCAGCGACGGGCCTCGCCAATAAAGTCGCGCGAGCCCAGCAGCAGGGAGCCCACCGGTGCCCCCAGACCTTTGGAGAGACAGATCGACACCGAGTCAAAATGCCCGGCAATCTGCGCAGCAGGCACACCCAGCTTCACCGATGCGTTGAACAGGCGCGCGCCATCCAGATGCAGGGACAGGCGACGTTGCCGCGCCAGCGCCTCCACCTCGGCCAGATAAGACATCGGCAACACCCGCCCGCCGATGGTGTTTTCCAGTGCCAGCAGGCGGCTGCGGGCAAAGTGGTAATCATCCGGCTTGATGGCGGCCGCGATGTCTGCCAGCGCCAGCGTGCCATCCGGTTGATTGAGAATGGGCTGCGGCTGGATGCTGCCCAGCACCGCAGCGCCACCGCCTTCGTAACGATAGGTGTGCGCTTCCTGCCCCACCAGATACTCGTCGCCGCGCTGGCAGTGTGTCAGCAGGCCGATCAGGTTGGTTTGCGTTCCCGAGGGGGCAAACAGGGCCGACTCAAAGCCCAGCATGTCGGCAGCAAACGCCTCCAGCCGGTTGACAGCGGGATCATCGTGGAAGACATCATCCCCCACCTCCGCATCGTGCATGACCTTGCGCAAAGTCGCTCCGGGCCGGGTGACGGTATCACTGCGGAAATCGGCCACGATGGCATGTTGGGAAGCGGTATTGGACTGCGGGTACATGCAAGGCTCCTGATCAGATGCGGCATGGAAGGATCAATTGTACGGCAAGCGGGCAGCGTTATTGATCACGCTTGTCGATAAAGGCTCAGGTCACGCTTTTCCATGACATTGGCGGGTGCGGCTGTCGCCTCAAAACCAAAGCGCCGATACAGCGTGTGCGCATCGCGTGTGACCAACATCATGCGGCGTAGCTGTTGCAGCCGTGGATGGGCCAGAACCCCCTGCATCATCCATTGCCCAAGCCCTTGCCCTCGACACTCGGCCCTCACCACCACGTCGGCCAGGTAGGCAAAGGTGGCGTAATCGGTAACTGCACGGGCAAAGCCCAGCTGCACACCATTGCGATACAGGCCAAAGCAGAGCGAGTGCTGCAGCATGCTGTCAAACCGTTCAGCAGGCAGCCCCGGTGACCAGTAAGCCTCTTCGGACAATTCATGGAAGAGCCAGGCCCGGTCAAGCTGCGCGGGGTCTGTACTCAGCAACAAGCCATCTTGCTCGACAACATAGTGCATATGGGGCTCAATCCACAATAAACAAGGCCGCACCCACCGCCGTACTGGAGCGGTGCGCTTCTGCCTGGTCGGCCACCTGATAGCTCATGCCGGGGCGCAGCACAAACCGGCGGCCGTCCTCCAGCTCGGTTTCCAGCTCGCCCTGCAGACACAGCAGGATATGCCCCTTGCTGCACCAGTGGTCGGCCAGATAGCCGGGGGTATAGCGCACCATGCGCACCCGGATCTCACCGAAGCGGCAGGTTTTCCACCAGGCCTCGCCTTGCTCGCCCGGATGCCGGGTTTCCTCGATAGCGGACCAGTCTGTTACACCAAACGGAATATCATGCATCTGCATCCGTACTCTCCCAAGCCTTGTGTGACAACCCCACACCCCGTCAGGCGGAGCGGCGCCCCAGCGCCACACACACCACTACCGCCAGCGCCACCAGCCACATCACCGGCGGCACATGCTCCCTTAACATCAACGCCGCCAGCAGCAAGCTGAAGAAAGGCTGTAACAACTGTACCTGCCCCACCCGGGCAATGCCCCCTACCGCCAAACCACGATACCAGGCAAAGAAACCGAGGAACATGCTGATCAGGCTGACATAGGCGAAACCGCCCCACGCCACGGCAGACACCATGTGCTGCGGGCGAGTGTGCCACACTGGCCACAGCAGCAAGGGTAAGGACATCACCAGCGCCCAACAAATGGTTTGCCAGCTCCCCAGTGTGCGTGCCACCCGGCCACCCGCCACATAGCCCAGCGCACCGATGCCGACGGCCAGCAGCATCAGGCCATCCCCCCAGCTCAAGCGCCAGCCCGCTCCACTGTGCGCGCTGCGCCACAGGGCAAAGCCGACCACCAGCCCACTGCCCAGTATTGACCATAGCCAGAACGCCCAGCGCGGACGCTCCCCTGCTAAGCCGGCCGCCAGCACCGCCGTCGCCAACGGCAAGGTGCCATTGATCACCGAAGCCTGCGAGGAGGTCACATATTGCAGCGCCAGTGTAGAGAACACCGGAAAACCCAGCACCACACCGATCACCACTCCGGCCAGCCATCCCCATTCGCGGCCCTGTGGCCAGCGGCTGCGATGCCACAGCAGCAACAGGATGGACAGCACCGCAGCGACCAGCGCACGTCCGAGACTGATGAACCACGGATTCAGGTCCACCACCGCCAGTTTGGTCATCGGCAAGGAACCGGCAAAGCCGATCACCCCCAGCAGGCCCCAGCCCATGCCACCCCAGCCTTGAGTGGATTGTTGTTGTGCACTCATCGTAATTGCCCCTGCATGACGGGTACGGCACCGCCACCTACCATCGGCGGCAACACCCTGCCCTGTTGTTTCCGGCCGATCAGGTGCAGCACACTGAAGCGGCCCATGTCCTCGCCCTGATGCAAGGTCCAGCGCCACTCACCGTTCGCAGCCTCTTGCTGGCTGGACAGCCAGCCGGCCAGGCTGGACGCAGCCCCACCGGTGGCGGGGTCTTCCATGGGCACATCCCGTTCCATCCACATCATTCGTGCCGCGTAGACCCCGTCCTGCTGCGGGACATAGCCCAGCACCCCATCCGGCGCAAACGCAAACAGCTTGCGCCATGCCGGGTCGTAATACCGATGCCAGGCATCGGCCTGCAAGCGCAGGCGTGACAAGGCCTCGCGGCTGTTCAAAGCTACCAGCAGATAAGGCATGCCACAGGACACCATGACCGGTGCTACACCCGGCGGGAAATCCCCCTCATCCAGTGCCAGCAGTTCAGCCAATTGTGCGGGTGTCAGCGAGACCGGCAGCACCGTCGGCACCTCGGGTGCCGTCAGCCTTGCTGACTGCACCTGTCCGTCCTGAACGGAAAACTGTACCGGTACAGGGCCTGCCACCGTATGCAAGGCCCGGGTCGCCCCGTCCTCCAATGTACCGAGCAGCCCTTGCCAGGCCAAGTGCAAGGCTGCCCCGATGGTGGGGTGTCCGGCAAAACGCATTTCCAGGCTGGGGGTGAAGATGCGCAAACGCCAGGCGCAGCCCGCTTCCGTGGCGGCTTGCAAGAACACTGTTTCCGAGTAATTGAACTCACGGGCAATCTGCTGCATGGTGGCCTCATCCAGCCCGTCGGCAGCAGACACCACCGCCAGCGGATTGCCGCCAAAACGCCGGTCGGTAAACACATCGTAAGTATGAAACGTCTGCATGGCGCCTGCCTTCGAGGTACATTTGGCTTCATGGTAGGTGAAAGCAACTTGACGGTGTCAGGTACAGTTGGCCTACAATCAAGGTTAACTGTACCGGTAAAGTGACCCTGCCAATGTTTGCCCTGCCTGAAGTCAGCTCCGAGCGTGATACGCCTCTGGTCGAGCAGATCGTGGACCAGATCACCCGCAATATTGACCAGAAGACCTGGCATGCCGGCATGCGGCTGCCGTCGATCCGGCAACTGGCGCAATCGCTGACAGTGAGCAAATTCACCGTGGTCGAGGCCTACGACCGGCTGGTGGCACGCGGCTATCTGGATTCTCGCCGTGGCGCAGGGTTTTTTGTGGCTCACCGCAGCAAGCCGGTGCAGCAGCCGGAGGCCGAATCTCCGGTAGAACGTGCAGTGGATACCGTGTGGCTGATGCGGCAGATGTTGCTGTCCGATAACGACATGCTGAAAGCGGGCTGCGGCTGGCTGCCAACCGACTGGCTGATGACCGAAGACATCCGCCGCGCACTGCGCACCTTGTCACGCACGCCGATGCTGCGCCCCACCTGCTACGGCCTGCCTGCAGGCTATTTGCCGCTGCGGCAGCAATTGCAGCAGAAGCTGGCCGACATCAATATCGACGCCCGCCCCTCGCAGATTCTGCTCACCGCAGGCGCGATGCCAGCCATCGACCTGATCCTGCGCTACTTTCTGCGCCCCGGCGATACGGCACTGCTGGACGACCCCAGCTACTTCAATTTCCGTGGCAACCTCAAACTGCACGGCGTGACCTTGCTGCCGGTACCGCGCACCCCGCAAGGGCCGGACCTGCAGGTATTGGAGCGTCTGGTGCTGGAGCACCGCCCGCGTATTTACCTGACCAACAGTGTACTGCAAAACCCGATGGGGACCAATATCAGCCCCGGCGTCGCGTTCAAGCTGCTGAATCTGGCGCATGCGCATGATTTCTACATCATCGAAGACGATATCTACGCCGACCTGCTCAATGAGCCCAGCTCGCGGCTGGCCGCGCTGGACCAGCTGCAACGGGTCATTTACGTTGGCAGCTTCTCCAAAACGTTGTCGGCTAATTTCCGGGTCGGTTTCATCACCGCCCAGCGTGACCTGATCCAGGAGCTGGCCGACCTCAAGCTGCTGACTGGCATCACCAGTTCGGAAGGCGTCGAGCAGGTGGTCTACCAATTGTTGACCGAAGGCTTCTACCGCAAGCATGTGGACCGGGTGCGCGGCAAGCTGGCGCAGGCGATGTCGCGGGTACGGCCTGCGCTGGCACGGCTGGGCTGTGAGGCCGTGGCCGAGCCCGCAGGCGGCATGTTCATCTGGGCCAGCCTGCCGCCGGGGGTGAATGCCTGCGATCTGGCGGCCAGCGCGCTGCAATCCCACATCGTACTGGCGCCGGGTAACCTGATGAGTGTGGCCAGCAATGCCAATCGCTTCATGCGCTTTAACATTGCCCACTGCAATGACATGGTGTTTGACCGGCTGGGACGGCTGCTGGAGGGCTGCACCACCCCGCAGCCGGTGCTGCACGGTGCTACAATGCAGGCAGTCCTTGCCTGAACGGAGTTGCCATGCGCCTGCCAGCCCTGTTGCTGATGCTCACCAGCCTGCCCACGCTGGCCGTAGACCTGCGCAACAATCTGATCGACCTGCCGCCCAAGAGCAAGCTGGTGCTGACCCTGCCGGTGGAGATCAAGGCGGACCTCGCCTTCACCATTCTGGGGCGCAACGAAAACAACAATTGCTATCTCGGCACGGCCCCCGAGCGCCCGGTTGCCGGACAGGCGCCGCGTTTTCAGGCCAGCAGCAGCGACCGTAAATTCAAGGTCGGCAGCAAGTTCACGGTGCGCAAGGTCAGCGGCTTTCGCTCTGGCAAGTCCTACCAAGGCTACACCGTCACCCTGGGCAACACCAAGAGCGACGGGGTAATGGTGTTGTATCTGGAGCAGACCGGGCCATCGGTTGGTTTTACCTCCATCCAGAGCATGCTGCGTGAGTGTGGCAACAAGCTCACGGTAGAAGACCCGGCACCCGGGCAGTAAGGTTCAAGCAGGAACGCACCCCTAGACCGGGCTGCGCGGCACCCGGGCAGACACCGCGGTGAGCAACTCATAACCCAGGGTGCCTGCCGCCACCGCCACCTCATCCACCGGCAACTGCGCCCCCCACAGCTCCACCTCGGTGCCTACATCGGCGTCCGGGCAGCCGCTCAGGTCCACCGTCAGCATGTCCATCGACACCCGGCCCACCAATTGGCAGCGACGCCCCCCCACCAGTACCGGCGTACCGGTGGGGGCATGACGCGGGTAGCCATCGGCATAGCCGCACGCCACCACACCAATGCGCATCGGGTACTCCGCCACCACGGTTGCGCCATAGCCAATGCTGCCGCCGGGCTCAACATGCTGCACGGCAATCAGCCGACTGAGCAGGCTCATCACTGGCCGCAAGCCCTGGCTGGCCGCAGAAGCAGCTCCGGAGCGTGCGCCATACAGCATGATGCCGGGCCGTACCCAGTCTGCATGGGTGTCCGGATGTGCAAGGATGGCGGCTGAATTGGCCAGACTCACCGGTAGCTGCATGCCCTCGGTTTCCATCAGGAAGGTCACCAGTTGTGCCGCCACCCCATCCGCTTCGTCCGCCGTTGCAAAATGGCTCATCAGCGTGACCCGGCCCACCTGCGGCCAGCGGGACAACTGCTGCACCACCTCACGGTATGACCCCGGCGGCAACCCGAGCCGGTTCATGCCGGAGTTCAGCTTCACCCACACATCCAGCCGCAGCGGCAACCAGGCCTGCTGCAGCCAGGCCAGCTGCTGTGTACTGTGAATCACCGGCGTCAGCTGGTGTTCAGCCAGCAGGGGCAGTTCATCTTCGGTGAAGTACCCTTCCATCAGCACGATAGGGCGGCGCTCCCCCGCCGCCCGCAAAGCCTGCGCCTGCTCCAGCTCCAGCACCCCCAGCGCATCGGCCTCTTGCAATGCGCTTGCCACGGTCTGCACGCCATGGCCATAGGCATCGGCCTTCAACACCGCCAGCACCTTGCTGGCTGGCGCCAGCGCGCGCACCTGCCGCAGGTTGTGCTGCAAGGCAGCGGTATCAATCCGGGCAAACAGGGGACGGTACATCAACAGGTTTCCTCAAAAAACAGCGCTGTCATACGGCTGTGCTATTATACGCCGACCTGTGACCGCAGCCGGAATCAACTGTTCCGGCATGACCCTTGAATGGATATTCTGCAAACCCTGCTGGACCTGTTTTCTGGCGTCAGCTCTCACCCTTACTTTGCTTATATCGCGGTGTTTTCCGTGCTGCTGCTGTGCGGCTTCGGAGTGCCGATCCCGGAAGACATCTCGCTGGTTGCCGGTGGGGTGATGGCCGGTTTGGGCATGGCCAATGTGCACATCATGTTTCTGGTCGGGCTGGCTGGCGTACTGGCAGGTGACACCATCATGTTCGTGGTCGGCCGCATCTATGGCGAACGCGTGCGCCGCTTCCGCATCGTGGCCCGCTATCTGACACCGGAACGCTACGAGGCCGTACAGGACAAATTCCACAAGTATGGCAACCGGGTGATGTTTGTCGCCCGCTTCCTGCCGGGCTTGCGCTCCCCCATCTTCCTCACCGCCGGCATGACCCGCCGCATCTCCTTCTGGCGCTTTATTGCGGCAGACGGCTTTGCCGCGCTCATCAGCGTGCCGATCTGGGTCTACCTCGGCTACTACGGCGCCGACAACCGCGCCTGGCTGATGGAGCAAGTCCATGCCGGGCAGCGCGGCATCCTGCTGGTTCTCGCCGTACTGCTGGTGGTGGTCGCTTGCCTGTGGTGGCGCAAACGCAGCAAAGCACGCGCCACCCTGCCCGATGGTACAGCCGGTACCGACTAAGCCGTATTTCTGCCTTGCATTCCCATACCGGGGGAGCTATACCCAAACCTGAGTAGGCTTGTGTCTCCTCATTCCCCCTGAAACCCGCCGCCAAGGCGGGTCTTTTTTGGATGATCGGTTTCACTCGCAAAACACCTTGGCGTTCGTCACGTCCGCCGATGAGCCTTACCTGCAGCAGCGGCATGGTGGTTTGGAGCCCTGCCCGCTCACTTCAGGCTTTCAGCAGCAATAAAGAACACCATCTTGCCCGATGGCCCAACCCCTCTGAGCCCAAAGTCTTCGACCAGCACTCGGACATTGGACTTGTTTTTTGTTCGAAGCAGGACCAGCCGCCATCCGCCCGCAACGTCATCCTTAACATAGAGGTAAAAGTCGAGCCAAACCACGCCCGAAGCACGATCTACCAAGACATAGTAGTAATCATGCCCATACGCATGGAATGTATCCTCATACTCAATCACACCAAAACCGCAGTTTTGGAAATGGGGGGTACCCACGGGTAACGTATCCAGGTGAGTGCAGGACTCGGCTTGCGCTGGCACCATCAACAGAAAGCATGGCCCCAGCAAACGCCAGCTGAGCCATCGCCGTAACCCTGATATTACATTTTGGGTTGCCATGCCCTCTACTCCTCCAGCTCCGGCAGCCCATCCCCCTCCAGCTGGACATGCTCGATGGCGGCGAAGCGTTTGCTGATTTTCTGGCTGGTGATGTGCACTTCCTGTACATCACGATGCGCCTGCCCAATGTGGGTGGCGAGGTTTTGCATGCGTTTGTCGAAGCGGCCAAATTCTTCGGCCAGTTTTACCAGCTCATGCTGCATCACGTGCAGCTGTTCGCGCATCTGGGCATCGCGCAGCACGGCGCGGGCGGTATTGAGCACCGCCATCAAGGTGGTGGGGGAGACAATCCATACCCGCTTTTGCTGGGCGTAGGCCACCACGTCGTCGTGGTAGGCGTGCACTTCGGCAAACACGGCTTCGGCGGGCACAAACATCACCGCACCATCGGCGGTTTCACCGGGCAGGATGTATTTGCTGGCAATGTCGTCGATGTGCTTTTTCACATCACGGACAAACTGGCTGCGGGCCAGCTTGCGCTCGCCTTCTTCGGCGGCGTCGAACATGCGGCGGTAGTTTTCCAGCGGGAACTTGGCATCCACCGCCACTCGACCGGTCGGTGGCGGCAGCTCCAGCACGCAGTCGGCACGCACGCCTGAAGAGAGGGTGACCTGGAAGCCAAACACCGCTTCCGGCAATACATTGCGCACCAGATGCTCCAGCTGCACTTCGCCAAACGCGCCGCGTGAGCGCTTGTCCCCCAGCAGCTCCTGCAGGCTGACCACATTGCTGGCGAGGCCGTCGATCTTCTTTTGCGCTTCGTCGATGGTAGCGAGGCGTGCCATCACGTTGACAAAGGTTTCATTGGTTTTCTTGAAGCCTTCGTCCAGCCGCTCGCTAACCTTGCCGGAAATCTGCTCCAGCCGTTCACCCACGGTCTGATTGAGCTTGTCGATGGTCTGGGTGAGGGACTGGCTGACGTGCTGTAACGTCGCCAGCAAGGTGTCCTGTGCCTGCTTGCCTTGTCCGCTGAGGGTGGTGCTGACTTTTTCCAGCAGCTCGGTACGCAGGGCATCCAGCCGCTGCTGCAGGTTGACGGTAAGCTGGCCCAGCTCACGCTGCAGCATTTCCTGGTTCTGCCCCAGTCGTTCTTGTTGGTTGTGCTGCAGTTGGGTGAGGGCCTGCCGGGTTTGCAGCAGCTCGGTCGATACCACCTGGCGCAGGGTTTCACCGCTGCCCGCCACCATTTGCCGCAGGCGCTCACCAGTATCGAGCAACGCACGCTGCTGGCGTTCGCTGGCATCTTGCAGGGCATGCGCCGTACGCTCGGCTTGCTGCTGCAGGCCTTGATGCAGGTCACGCAGCATGTCGCGGTGGCGCTGCTCGAGTTGCTCCGGGGTAATGGCCTGCTGTTGCGAGCGCAACAGGCGGGTGAGCTGCCAGCCCAAGCCAGCCATCCCCAGCAGCAATGCCCCTACCAGCACCCAGTCCAGCATGCCCGCCTCCTTGTCTGCAAAGCCTGATTGTAGCGCGGCTGCAGGCGGGGCGGGGCTGAATCAGGCGGCCTTCTGCTCCACCACCGAGAAGGGAAACAGGTTGCCACCGCTGTAAAAGCGGACATCAGCCGACAAGGTGACCTGATACTCACGACCCTTGTAGAGCAGGGTGTAAGGGTCCGGGCGCGGCTCGAACTGGCTGGGCAGCAGCAAGGTACGGAAGCGCTGGCCTTCATCCTGCCCGACGGCAAAGATGGCCTCCAGCGTGACGCCGCTGACGCTGCGCAGCTGCACCATTTGCGGCTCTTCGGCCACGATCTCGACGCCGATGTACTGGCGGCCATCTTCCATGGCGACACGCCGCACCACGCCGATGCGCAGCTTGTGCTGATAGCGGACGGCCAGCAGGTCGTTGATCGCCGGGCGTTTGGCGACGGTATTATGCTGACGCAGGCCGATGCCCTGGCTGCTGATGTCTTCCAGCAGCCACATGCTGGAGGATGCGGTATCCGACAGCATACTCTCATCCACCATCACCGTACTGACACCGGCGCGGCTGTGGACACGGGTGCTGAACGAGGCCTGACTCTGGCTGGGCTCTGGCGGCGACTTGATGGTTTCCAGAATGGTAGGCACGCCTTGGTACAGCAGCACCAGCTCGGGTGTGGCTTGCCGTTCGTCCCGGCGTTTCGGATAGTGGCTGCGTGACCAGCAGCGGCTGACGCGATCAAACATGGCCAGTGCATCGCGCGGGGTCATGGCGGTGGGCAAGGACAATGCCTTGCAATCCTGCCCCTGCTGCAGCTGCTTGACCATGTTCTGAGCACGGGCAATCAGCGGGCGGGTATTCAGGTAGCGCTTGTCTGCGCCCTCTTCACGCTTCTTGAGCTGGGTGGGTGGACGGAAGCCTTCCAGCCCCAGCACAAAGCTTTGTGCCTCTGGTGCCAGCTCCATGTCCACCTGCATCACGGTCAGGTTACGTTGCAGCCAGTCATTCAGGGTGGCAATCTGCAGTGGGGTCAGGCATTCCGGCTGGGACAGGTAGAGCAGCTGCATGCGCAGGAATTCCTGCTCAATGCTCCGCTCGCCTTCTTTGCCACCATAAGGGGCAACAGCAACGCGCTGCAGCCCTAATTGCTCCGCTTGGGCGTAGAGTCGATTGACCTGCCCCCACTGTGCGGTTTCCAGCGCCTCGTAACGCAGCATGCGCACCATGGCTGAATCCGCAATCAGCGCCAGGGTGCGGCAGAAAATCTGCGGGGCGACGCCCTTGCCCAGCGAACGCTCCAGCGCACTATCTGCGCTCAGCAGCGACTGATAACAGGTGATCAAGGCATCCTGATAGCCCAGCACCATATGATAGAGGTTATGTGCAGACAGCTCCTGCCGCTCCAGCAGGCGAACCAGCTGAGCCAGCAACTGGTGATAGTAACGGCGGGAGGTATCCTCGGCATACAAGAAGGCCTTGGCCCGCTTTTTCGGGTTGCTGCGCTCTTGATTGTCGATCTGGCGCAGTGCCTGCACCATCGTGGCGAAAGCCGCGTTGAAATCTTTGGCGGCATAGCCCGCCAGCATGGTGGTTGCGCCTTCCAGCGCCTCCAGCTCTTTGCGCGACTTGCCGCCACCCAGCAAACGCGACACCAACAAATCCAGCATGCCCTGCACCTTCCCCGGTATCAGCGACGGCCCGCATGGCACCGTCAGCCCCGACCCTTATTCAGCGTTGATTGTATCCAGACTTCACTTATAACTCGTCTCTGCGTGTAACACAATCCAAATAAAAGCGGGGAAACAAGAATTTGCATATCATGCCCCGAATGGAAAAACCCACCTCTGGCCATGGCCTCAGGTGGGTTCATCCGGGTCTGTACGGTGTGCAGCGCTTACGACTTGCTGGCTTCCACCTGCACCATGATCTTCACTTCATCGCCAATGGCAGGCAGGAAGGTGGTCATGCCGAAATCCGAGCGCTTGATGGTGGTGCGCACTTCGGCACCACACATCGCCTTCTTGCTCATCGGGTGAGCACCGCACTTGAAGTTGCTGACATCCAGCTTCACCGGCTTGGTCACGCCCAGCAGGGTCAGCGTCCCTTCCGCAGCCACCACGGCATCGCCGTCAAACACGAACTTGCTGGCTTTCACCGTCATGGTCGGGAATTTTTCAACGTTGAAAAAATCCGGGCTCTTCACGTGGGCATCACGCTTGTCAAAACCGGTGTTCAACGATGCGGTCTGAATGGTGGCCTCCAGGCTGCCGGTGCGGGCGGCCATGTCCAGCATGATCTTGCCTTCGGTTTTGTCAAAACGACCACGGGTAATGGAATAACCCAGGTGATTGATTTCAAAGCTGGGGTAGGTGTGGGTCGAATCCAGCACATAGGTATCCGCTGCAAAGCTGCTTGCAGCCACGCCCAAGGCCAGTGCGGCCACCATCAGTTTGGTTTTCATCATGCTATGCTCTCCTGCCTCTATGTTGTTGCGGGCAACATGCCCGGTCTACAGGGTCTTGCCTGTCTTTATGGGTTCACCAACAGCTTGAACTGCACCTGAACCGCATCCGCCACCGAATCGGTATCTGCCCAGACACCATCGCCTACCGCAAATGCCAGCCGGTTGACCGTCGTGCTGCCAGTCAACAGCAGGCCCTTGCCTTCCGGCTTGCTGGTAAAGGTCACGGTCACCGGCAAAGTCTTGCCTTTGAGGCTCAGCTTGCCGGGCGCCTGAAATTTGCCGCCACCCAGCGCCTTGAAGCCACTGGCGCTGAATTTGGCTTGCGGGAAGTGGGCACTGTCGAACCAGCTTTTCTTGCCCAGCTCACCGGTCGCATCCGGGCTGCCCCCATCCACGGAGGAGAGCTCAACACTGACGTCCGCCTTGCCGGCCTCCGGCTTGGCCGGGTCAAAGCTGACCTGCGCCGCAAACTTGCGGAATTGCCCTTCTACCGGCACTTCTTCCTGCTTGAAAGTGAACTTCAGCTGGCTCTTCGCCAGATCCACCGTTTGCGCCTGAGCCGCCAGCCCCGCACTCAACAGCAGGCCAGCCAGGCCATAACGTAATGCACCCATTGCTTACTCCTCTACCTTGGCGAACGGCAGCATGCGACGCAGCACCGTATCGCGATTCACAAAATGATGTTTCAGGGCGGCCAGCACATGCACCACGATCAAGGCGACCATCAGCCAGGCCAGTGTTTCGTGCACTTCCGCCAATTGCTCACCCAGCGCCTTGTCGGGCCCGATCAAATCGGGCAGGCGCACCAGCTTGAAGTAGACCACCGGCACCCCTTTGGCGGAGCTCATCAGCCATCCCACCAGCGGCACACCGATCATCAGCAGATACAGGCCCAGATGCCCGAGGTGGGCCGCCAGCTTTTCCCACGGCTTCATGCTGTCCGGCATGGCGGGCACCCCTTTGAGCAGACGCCAAAGCAGACGCAATGCCACCAGCGCCAGTACAGTGATGCCGATCCATTTGTGGTAACTGAATTGCGCCAGCACCTTGGGCGACAGCGGCGCATCGGCCATGGCGAGGCCAATACCGAAAGCGACCAGGATCAGTGCAGCCATCAGCCAGTGCAGTAGCTTCGACAATGGGTGGTAACGGTTCATCTCTACATGCTCCTTGCATTGCACGACGGCACAATCGCCCCTTGTGAGTATGCCGACCGATCATTGGTTCCCGAAAAAATCAAAAAAACTGAATTAATTTTGCGAGGAGCTTTCAAGCATCAGCCCGCCGATCCATCCATTCAAGCCCATGGAAATGCTTCAACAGCGCACCAAAGATAGACAAGGCTCAATGCACGCATTACAAGGTCCTCATTTTGACAGAGAGAACAAGAATGATTACTAAAATAACCTGAACTATTAATCAAAAAAAATGAACATGCAGACAACTGCGCCATCATTGGTCGAACATGCGGCATGCCGGCTGCACGTTGTAACGACGAACACTACAATGTCTTCAAGTTCACCTGTATTCACCATACCTCATGACCAGCCCTTTTGCGCCTGACCTTCTGACCCGGGATTTTCTTAATGCGCTGCTACAGCAGCAAACGCACCAGCCGCAACGCTGGGCGGGGCACGGCGGCCACTGGCAGTGGCTGGGCGAAGGCGCGCTGCAATGGGAGCCTGCAGATCTGGCACATCGGCACGCCGACCTGGTACTCTCCTGCGGCATCCATGGCGATGAGACGGCACCGGTAGAGGTCTGTAATCATCTGATACGGGATCTGGCCGCCGGCCACTTGTCGTGCCGCGCCCGCGTGCTGTTCCTGTTTGGCAACCCGGAAGCCTTGCGCCAGCACCGTCGCTATCTGGACGATGACCTCAACCGGATGTTTGATGGCCGCCACCAGCAGCACCCCGGCAGCCGTGAGGCCGCCCGCGCCGCCCAGCTGGAGCGCTGGCTCAGCGCCTTTTTCATGGCGGCCCCTGCGGCTGCCCATGCGGTGCCGCTTCTGCACTACGACCTGCACACCGCCATCCGCGGCTCCCGCTTCGAGCGTTTTGCCCTCTACCCCTACCGGGCGGATCTGCAGTGGAACGAGCAACAGATGGCCTGGCTGCAACGCTGTGGGGTGGATGCCGTCCTGCTGAACGAAAAACCGGCTGGCACCTTCTCCTATTTCAGCAGCAGCCGCTTCGGGGCTGATGCGTTTACGCTGGAGCTGGGCAAGGTCCGACGCTTTGGTGAAAACGATCTCAGTCGCTTCAGTGGCATGGATCAAGGTCTGCGCGCCTTGCTGGCGGCCCCGGCGGACAGCACCACTACCCCGCTACCGCGACGTTTCCGGGTGGCCGGTGAGATCGTCCGCCAGAGCGAGGCGGGTTTTCAATTGCATATCCCGGATGACGTGGAGAATTTCACGGCGTTTCCACGGGGGACGGTGCTCGCAACGGATGGTGACTACCGCTATGTGGTGGCGCAGGATGAAGAGTGCATCGTATTCCCCAACCCCAAGGTCAAACTTGGCCTGCGGGCCGGGTTGCTGGTAGTGGAGATCAAGCCCTGACCGCAGGGCATGGGCTCAGACAGGACGCAAAGCGCGCAGCAGATCCAGCATCATGTGCACCTGCATGTCGAATACCCGCGACAGCACGCCTTGCATGGAAGGCAGCGAAAAATACAAGGCCGCCAGGCCAATCACCAGTGTAATGGGGAAGCCCACTGCAAACAGGTTCATCTGGGGCGAGGCGCGCGCCACCACACCGATGACCAGGTTGGTCAACAACAAACTGGCCACCACCGGCAGCGATAACCACAAGCCGATACTGAAAATGCGCGCGCCAAACAGGGCGATGTCTTTCATGCCTGCCAGCTGCAAGGGCTGTGCGCCGACCGGCAGCAGGTGAAAACTCTCCACCAACACCGACAGCATCAGCAAATGGCCATTGAGGGCCAGAAACAGCAAGGTGGCAAACAAACTCATCCACTGTGCCACCACCGGCGTCTGTGAGCCATGCACTGGATCCACCTGCGCAGCAAAAGACAACCCCATCTGCAAACCCGCCAAGCTGCCCGCCATCTCAATGGCGGTGAACACCAGCCGGGCCACAAAACCCATACCCACACCAATCAAGATCTGCTGCACCAGTAGCAACATGGCAATCGGCCCGCTGGGCAGGCTGGTGGGGGTCGTTTCCAGCAGTGGGACCACCACCACCGTCAAGGCGAGCCCCAGTCCCAACCGGACCCGGCGCGGCACCGCCCGCACCGACAGCAGGGGCTCCACCGCCATGAAGGCCAGAATCCGGGCCAGCGGCCAGAAATAGAGGTTGATCAGGTGGTAGAGCTGCTCCTGCGTGATGTGGATCACCGCAGCATCCTTAGCCGATCAGCCCCGGAATGTCGTTGAACAGCCGGACGGTGTAATCGGTAATGACCGACAGCATCCACGGCCCAGCCAGCACAATCACCAGAAAGGTAACGATCAGCTTGGGGATGAAGGTCAGCGTCATCTCGTTGATTTGGGTGGCCGCCTGGAAAATGGACACGATCAGGCCAGTAATCAGCCCTGCCAGCAGCATGGGGGCAGCGACCATGATCAGTACCAGCAATGCGCGCTCGATGATGGTAATCACCATTTCTGGCGTCATGGCAGCCCCCTAGACATAAAAACTCTTCACCAGCGCGCCAATCAGCAGCGGCCAGCCATCTACCAGCACAAACAGCATCAGCTTGAACGGCAGCGAGATCACCACCGGCGAGATCATCATCATCCCCATCGACATCAGCACCGAAGCCACCACCATGTCGATGATCAGGAAAGGAATATAGATCAGAAAGCCGATCTGGAACGCCGTCTTCAGCTCGCTGGTGACATAGGCGGGGACCAGCGCCTTGAAGCCGACATCTTCCGGCCCATTGGGGCGCGCGCTGCCGGACAGCTCAATGAACAGTGCCAGGTCTTTCTCGCGGGTGTGCTTGAGCATGAAGGCCTTGAGCGGCTTGCCCCCCGCCTCCAAGGCCTGATTAAAATTGATCTGGTCCTGCGAGAATGGCACGTAGGCGTCGGTATACACCTTCTCCAGTGTCGGTGCCATCACGAACAAGGTCAGGAACAGGCTCATGCCGACAATCACCTGATTGGGCGGTGACTGGATGGTACCCATCGCCTGCCGCAGCAGCGACAGCACGATCACGATACGGGTAAACGCCGTCATCATCAGCAAGATGGCGGGCAGGAAGGTCAGCGAGGTGAGCAGCAGCAGGGTCTGGATCGACAGGCTGTACTCGGTGCCGCCATCCGGTGTAGGCTGGCTGGTAAACGCTGGCAGGGTATTGGCCGCCAAGGCCAGCCCGCCCGTCAGGGCCAGTGCCACCGGCAGCCCCCAGCGCCGTATCCGGCCCCAGTCAAGCAGACGGTGGCGCATGGTGCTCCTTGTTGCGATTGAGGGCGCGCTGCAGCCATTGCTGAAACGGTGGCGCCGATTCCGCCTGGGATGGCACGCCTTCCGGGCGCGGCTGCTCGGTCAACAGCTGAACCGACTGGGCAGTGACGCCCAGCACCAGCCAGCGATCCCCAAGCTCCACCACCACCACCCGCTCACGGGTGCCCAAAGCCAGCCCGCCGACCATTTTCAATGGGGACAGTCGCCCCGGCATGCCATGCGAGAAGCGCTTCATCAGCAGCAAGGTACCGAACAGCAGCGCCAATACCAGCACCAGACTGATCAGCACCTGGAAGAAATAGCCAAAGGACAACGGTGCAGCCGAGCCCGGTGCAGCCATCACCATGACAGGCATGGTGAGACCCAGCGCCGCCCAGCGGCGCAGCACGCTGGCGGTCATTTGTGCAACCGGCGGATGCGCTCGGCGGGGGTGATGATATCGGTCAGGCGGATACCAAACTTGTCGTTCACCACCACCACTTCACCCTGCGCAATCAGGCAACCATTCACCAGTACGTCCATCGGCTCACCTGCCAGGCCATCCAGCTCCACCACCGAGCCCTGCGCCAGTTGCAACAGGCTACGAATCGCAATCTTGGTCCGCCCCAGTTCCACCGTCAGCGCAACCGGGATGTCCAGGATCATGTCCAGATTGCTGGGCGCACCCGCCGGCGGCGCACCCTCACCAAACTGCTGGAAAATCTGTGCCGCTGCGGCAGGCGCTGCGGCCAGCGCATCCCCCCCGTCCGAGGGCTGTTGTGCCGCATCGAAGGCTTCCTGCTCGGCCAGCGCCGCCGCCCAGTCGTCGAGACCGGTTTCTTCGCTGTCGTTTGCTTCAGCCATGTTCATCCCCTGCACCCAGCATCTGATCCGCGCCGGCTAAAATCTTGTCCACTTTCAAGGCATACTGCCCGTTCAGGATACCATACTGGCATTCCAGCACCGGAACACCATCCACTTCGGCGACAATGGCCTCCGGAATGTCGAGCGAAATCACATCGCCAACTTTCAGGTTGAGAATCTCTCCCAGCGTTACTGGCGCCGACCCCAGATTCGCCACCAGATCCACTTCCGCCACCTGAATCTGCTTGGACAGCAGCTTCACCCAGCGGTCATCGGCCTCAGCCCGGTCGGCCTGCATCGAACTGTACAGCACATCCCGAATCGGCTCGATCATGGAATACGGCAGGCAGACGTGGAAATCACCGCCGCCGGAACCCAGCTCAATCTTGAAGGTCACCGCCACCACCACCTCGGTCGGCGTGGCGATGTTGGCAAACTGGGTATTCATCTCCGAGCGCACATACTCGAATTCCACCGGGAACACGGGCGTCCAGGCACGCTGGTATTCCTCAAACACCACTTCCAGCATGCGGTGGATCACCCGCTGTTCGGTCGAGGTGAAGTCACGCCCTTCCACCCGCATGTGGAAACGGCCATCCCCGCCGAACAGGTTATCGACCACCAGAAACACCAGATCGGGGTCGAAGATGAACAGCCCGGTACCGCGCAGAGGCTTCACATGCACCAGGTTCAGGTTGGTTGGCACCACCAGGTTACGAATGAACTCGCTGTACTTCAGCACCCGCACCGGCCCGACCGAGATTTCAGCATTGCGGCGCAGGAAGTTGAAAATGCCAATGCGGAAATAACGGGCAAAGCGCTCGTTGAGGATTTCGTAGGTCGGCATGCGGCCACGGACGATCCGCTCCTGACGACCAATGTCGTAGGAGCGAACGCCCGCGCCGTCGCCACCCTCCTCCGGCGCGTCCTCTTCTCCGGTCACCCCGCGCAGTAGCGCGTCGACCTCTTCCTGGGAGAGGATATCGTCTGCCATGTCCGCTTGCCGGGCACCCGCCTATTGGCCGGCGCTCAGCGCTCCTCCAGAATCAGGGAGGTAAAGGCAATGCTCTTTACCCCTTTTTTCGCCGATTTGACACCAATCACTTCGTTCACCTTGTCCTGCAGAGCCTTCTGCAGCTTCTTCTTGCCTTCCGGCGTGGACAGTTCGTCAAACTTCTGACTGCCCAGCATCAGAATGATTTCACTCTGAATCTTGGGCTTGTAGGCATTGAGCGTTTCCTTGGCGTGCGGGTCACCCAATTCAGCCTGGATTTCCACCGACATCACGCCACGCTTTTCCGGATTGCCATCCACATTGACGACAAAGCGATCAATCTTTTCAAACACAGGCGGCTTCTTGTGCTCTTCGTCGGCAGCTTCCTCTTCCTCAGCAGGGGCTTCTTCGCCACCATGCGCTTCGCCACCGCCCTCTTCACCGGCATCCGCCTCTTCACTGGCCGCATGCTGTTCAGTTTTGGGCTTGCCCTTGGTCGGCTTGTGCTTGGAAGACAAGTAGAACCAGACCCCGCCGCCAACGCCACCCAGCAGCAATACCACGGCAACCACAATGATGATGATTTTTTTCATGCGCCCTCGCCCGCCTGGAATGCAGACACCCTTTTTGCCTCTAATAATCGAATTCTAATTAAAAAACAAATGTTTTCAAAAATTTGTTGATGTCATTTATCAGGATTGTGGCGGGGATACATCGAAACCCCTCTGCTTACGCCACAAGTGGGGTACCACATCTGCTGAAGCCAACTATACAGCAAGCCTGCATTGAATCCTAAGCCCACTCATGCGTTGCCAGACTGCATGCCTGCTGGACCGGCTGCCTGCCGCCCGTTAAAATGACTGTTTTTTGAACTGCTTATGCGCGTTTTCAGAGGCCTGACCACCCGCCTGCCTGACCCAGCGGCCATCACCATCGGCAATTTTGATGGTGTACACCAGGGGCATCAGGCGCTGCTTGCCCGCCTGATGCAACAGGCCGGGGCACGCGGTCTGCCATCCACCGTGGTGACGTTTGAGCCGCACCCCCGCGAGTTTTTCACCCCGCAAGCTGCGCCCGTCCGCCTGACCAGCCTGCGTGAAAAGCTGGAGCTGCTGGCAGCCTGTGGTGTGGCACAGACCGTGGTGCTGCCTTTCAATCACACGCTGGCAAGCCAGACCGCTGAGCAGTTCATGTATGACACGCTGCGTGATCAGCTGCAGTGCCGCTATCTGTTGATCGGCGATGATTTCCGCTTCGGCCAGCGCCGCAGTGGTGATTTTCAGACCCTGCAACAGCATGCCGCGCAGCTGGGGCTGGCGCTGGAGGCTATGACCACCATCGAGCACGCGGGCCTGCGCGCCTCCAGTACCGCCGTGCGCGCAGCGCTGGCTCAAGGTGAGTTGGCCAGCGCCACTGCCCTGCTGGGCAGGCCGTACCGCATCAGCGGGCGGGTAATGCATGGCAACAAGCTGGGCCGTACCATTGGCTACCCAACCGCCAACGTGCAAATCAAACACAATCGCCCGCCCCTCTCCGGCATCTTTGCCGTCAGTGTGGATGGACTGGGCGACCGCCCATGGCCGGGTGCGGCCAGCCTGGGGGTACGCCCTACGGTGACGAATGACGGGCTGGTCACGCTGGAAGTGTATCTGTTCAACTTTGACCGGCAGATCTATGGCCAACACCTCGGTGTTCGCTTTCATCACAAGCTGCGCGACGAAGCCCGCTTCCCCGATCTGCCCACGCTGGTGGAACGCATCGGGCAGGATGTGATCGAGGCCCAAGCCTACTTCGCACAACACCCCGCACTGCTGCAGCCAGAAGCCCTCGCACTGGCCCAGCCACTGATTTGACCACCGGATTGCATTTTTCGATTAAAGTTAAGGGTTTACAGGCCCCGCGCCTGCCCCGTCAGCCAACAGGATAGACCATGAGCACCACCCCACCTGGCGACAAGCCGGACTACAAGCCCACCCTGAACCTGCTGGACACCCCCTTTCCAATGCGGGGCGATCTGGCCAAGCGGGAGCCGGGCATGCTGCAGCAGTGGCTGGAGCGGCAGACCTATCAGCGCATCCGCAAGGTCGCAGCGGGTCGCCCCAAGTTCATCCTGCACGATGGCCCGCCGTACGCCAATGGTGAAATCCATATGGGTCATGCCGTCAACAAGGTGTTGAAGGACATGATCGTCAAGTCCAAGACCCTGGCTGGCTTTGATGCCCCCTACGTGCCGGGCTGGGATTGCCACGGCCTGCCGATCGAGCACAAGGTAGAAAAAGAGCACGGCAAGCTGGCGGACAAGGCGGCTTTCCGCGCGCTGTGCCGCAGCTATGCCGAATCGCAGATCGAGCTGCAAAAACGGGATTTCGTGCGACTGGGCATCCTAGGCGATTGGGGCAACCCCTACAAGACCATGAATTTTGCCACCGAGGCGGCCATCATCCGCACGCTGGGCAAGATCTATCAAAACGGCTATCTGGTCGCAGGCAAGAAGCCGGTGCACTGGTGTGTGGACTGCGGTTCGTCACTGGCAGACGCCGAGGTGGAATATGAAGACCGCACCTCACCGGCCATCGACGTGGCGTTCCGCGTGGTGGACGAGGACCGTGCCAAACTGGCCGCGGCCTTTGGTACATCGCTGGGTGACGAAGCAGCCTATGCCGTGATCTGGACCACCACGCCGTGGACCCTGCCCGCCAACCAGGCGGTGAGTGTGCACCCGGAACTGACCTATGACCTGATTGCCACCCCGGCTGGCCTGCTGATCCTGGTACGAGAACTGGCTGAAGCCGCCATCAAGCGTTACGGCTTTGAATCGGTGGAAGTGGTGGGGCAAGCCAAGGGGCAGGCGCTGGAGCTCATCCGCCTGCAGCACCCCTTCCTCGATCGTACCGTACCGCTGATCCTGGGGGATCACGTTACCACCGACGCCGGTACCGGTCTGGTACACACTGCACCCGCGCATGGTCAGGAGGACTACGTGGTGGGTCTGCGCTACCAGTTGCCGATCGACAACCCGGTGGGCGGCGATGGCCGCTTCCTGGACGGCACCTGGCTGGTGGAGGGCCGCAGCGTAATGGAGGCCAACCCGCTGATCGTGGATGTGCTGAGCGAGAAGCAGGCGCTGCTGTGCCACGCCAAGCTGCGCCATAGCTACCCGCATTGCTGGCGGCACAAGACACCGATCATCTTCCGCGCCACCAACCAGTGGTTCATTGCCATGGACAAGCCGGTAGCCGATGGCAAGACCTTGCGCGACAAGGCGCTGGCCGCCGTGGACGAAACCGAGTTCTTCCCCGGCTGGGGCCGTGCCCGACTGGAGGCGATGCAGAAGAATCGCCCGGACTGGTGTGTATCCCGCCAGCGCTTCTGGGGCGTGCCAATGGCCATGTTTGCCCACAAGCAGACCGGCGAGCTGCACCCACGCACCCCGGAGCTGCTGGAACAAGTCGCACAGCGGGTGGAACAACAAGGCATCGAGGCCTGGTGGGCGCTGGACCCGGTGGAGCTGCTGGGCAGCGATGCCGAGCACTACAGCCGTCTGCCAGACACACTGGATGTGTGGTTTGACTCCGGCTCGACCCATGCGGCCGTGTTGCGCACTCGCCCGGAGCTGCAACGCAGCGAACGCCACCCGGCGGATCTCTATCTGGAAGGCTCCGACCAGCATCGTGGCTGGTTCATGTCGTCGATGCTGACCGGCTGCGCCACCGATGGCCACGCCCCTTATCGCCAGCTGTTGACCCACGGCTTTCTGGTGGACGGGCAAGGCCGCAAGATGTCCAAATCACTGGGCAACGGTATCCTGCCGCAGGAAGTGTTTGATACGCTGGGTGCCGACGTGCTGCGGCTGTGGATTGCCTCTACCGACTATTCGGGCGAGATGTCGCTGTCGAACGAGATCCTGAAGCGGGTGACGGAAACCTACCGCCGCCTGCGCAACACCCTGCGTTTCCTGCTGGCCAACCTGACGGACTTTGACGCCAGCCAGCACAGCGTGCCAGTGGCGCAGATGCTGGAGATCGACCGCTATGCGCTGGCGCTGGCCGAGCGCTTCCAGAATCAGCAGATCCTGCCGGATTATGACCGCTATGTGTTCCATCATGCTGTATCATCCATCTCGGTATGGTGCTCGGAGGACCTCGGCGGCTTCTATCTGGACATCCTGAAAGACCGGCTGTACACCAGCGCGCCGACGTCGCTGGCACGCCGCTCTGCGCAGACCGTACTGTGGCATCTGGCACATAGCCTCACCAAGCTGCTGGCACCGATCACCAGCTTCACCAGCGAAGAAGTGTGGCAATCGCTAGGCTACCGCGACAGCGTGTTCGAACACCTGCACCACACCTTCCCGGCGGTTGCCGATGCGGATGTCCTGCTGCAGCGCTGGGAACGGGTGCGCCAGGTTCGCAGTCAGGTCAGCAAGGAGCTGGAGCAGCTGCGCATGGATGGCAAGATCGGCGCATCCTTGCAGGCCGAGGTGACCTTGCATGCCAGTGGTGACACCTACGCCGCTCTGGCGGCACTGGGCGACGACCTGCGCTTTGTGCTGATCACCTCCAGCGCGCAAGTCGTGCAGGCCGAGGGTGAGCTGCGCATTGAGGCGCACGCCACCCGCGAGCACAAGTGCGAGCGGTGCTGGCATTACCGCAAGGATGTCGGCCAGCAGGCCGCCCATCCACACCTGTGCGGGCGTTGCTTCAGCAATCTGTACGGTCAGGGAGAAACCCGTGAGCATGCCTAAACCACGCCGCTTTGTGGCCTGGCTGGCATTGTCCCTGCTGGTCATCGTGCTGGACCGCTGGAGCAAAAGTGCCATCTTGGCCCACTTTGTCGATTATGAGCGGGTGACTTATACCTCGTTCTTCAATCTGCACCTGATGCATAACCCGGGTGCGGCCTTTGGTTTGCTGGACGATGCCGGCGGCTGGCAAGTGATCTTTTTCAGCGTACTGGCACTGGCGGCGGCAGGCCTGATCCTGTGGCAGCTGTGGCTGCATGCCGACCGCTTCCGCTACAGTCTGGCCTTGGCCTGGATCATGGGTGGTGCGCTGGGCAACGCCTACGACCGGGTGACCCGGGGGCAGGTGGTGGACTTTCTGGAGTTCCATTGGGGCCCGCACTTCTGGCCAGCGTTCAATATTGCTGACTGCGCCATTGTCGGCGGCGCAGGGCTGCTGATCCTGGACAGTTTTCTGCACAAGCCCGCCAAGGCACAAGGGGCGTCTTCATGAGTGAAGCCCGACAGATCATCCTGGCCAACCCGCGAGGCTTCTGTGCCGGGGTGGATCGCGCCATCAGCATTGTGGAGCGGGCGCTGGAAAAGTTCGGCGCACCCATCTATGTCAAGCATGAGGTGGTACACAACCGCTTTGTGGTGGATGGCTTGCGGGCCAAGGGTGCCATTTTTATTGAGGAGCTGGATGATGTGCCGCCCGGCAGCACGCTGATTTACAGCGCGCACGGGGTGTCGCAGCAGGTGCGCCGCGATGCTGAGGCACGCGGGTTGACCATTTTTGATGCCACCTGCCCGCTGGTCACCAAGGTGCATCTGGAAGTCCGCCGCCTGCGTGAGCAAGGCTTTGAGATTGTGATGATCGGCCACGCCGGCCACCCTGAAGTGGAAGGTACCATGGGCCAAAGCCAAGGCGGCATGTATCTGGTGGAAACTCAGGCGGATGTGGCACAGCTGCAGGTGGGCACCCCCGACAAGCTGGCTTATGTCACCCAGACCACCCTCTCGGTAGACGACGCCCGCATCATGGTACAAGCCCTGACCGCACGCTTCCCTGGCATCGTTGGCCCCAAGAAGGACGACATCTGCTATGCCACGCAGAACCGGCAGGATGCCGTCAAACAATTGGCCAGCCAGAGTGACCTGATCATCGTGATCGGCTCCCGCACCAGCTCCAACTCCAACCGGCTGCGTGAAGTGGCGGTGCAACTCGGCGTACCCGCTTATATGGTCGACAACGCCACGGAGTTGCAAGCCGAGTGGCTAGCGGGCAAGGCTCGCATTGGCGTGACGGCTGGCGCATCGGCACCGGAAGTGCTGGTCGAAGGCGTGGTTACCCGCTTGCAGGCGCTGGGGGCGAATCAGGTCGAGACCTTGCGCACGGTGGAAGAGAATGTAGTGTTCAACCTACCGAAGGGTTTGTAGGTCCAAATGGCTATTCGCAATAAAAAACGCGGGCTTTTGCCCGCGTTTTTTATTGGTGACATGGCTATCAGTTAGCCCAATTACCACTGTTCACCGAGCCACCTTTAGTACCAGTATTGTTTAACGTGAGCGTACCATCGCTGCTCTGGGACAAAGTCGCAACCGGCGTGGCCGTCACAGTGTAACTTGCCGGGCTTGTAGCATCAGCGGCGCATGCAACCGTGTAATAAGAAGCCGATGGCGCAGATACTCCGCAGTTAGCGCCATTCTTGTAGGTTCCATTCACGGAATAGAATCGTTCCATATTGGCCGCATAGTCCAGCAACAGCCGCTGTGCATCTGTCCGGCGACTCTTCACAACGTGCCGTGTATAAGCAGGATACGCCACCGCAGCCAGGATGCCGATAATGGCCACTACAATCATCAGCTCCACCAGGGTAAATCCGGACTGACGTACTTTTTGCATAGGGATCAACTCCTGTTGCCTGTTAGGTGACGGGGCACACAATGACTTGGCTTTGTACCACGGCCCCTTCATTGGCGTCCAGCGTGCCGGCTGACGCATTGAGAGAACTGTATGCCTTGGCGGTTACTGCCCAACGATAGCACGAAGTACTGGGAAAGCGCCCCGAAGCCGTGAACGAACCGATGGGCTCTACCACATACCGCCCTGCATTGGTGACCGCCACCGGTGTGACCCCAGAGGTGACAGACCATGCGGTCACAGGGCTGCTTACCGGTCCAGTAAGCACATTCAACCCTTGGGCATTGGTCAAACAGTTCCATGATGTGGCGCAGCCTGTCTGGCGCAGCGCCATTTCTCCTTGTCGCAGTGCCTGCTCAGCACGCTGAATGGTCTGGCTACGCTCCCGGTAATCTCCGGATGCGCGCTCACCGACGACGACACCACGCATGCTGCCCATAACCAGCAAAGTCACCACCAGCAGCATGATCAGGGTCACCGCCATGGTAAAACCCTGTGACGCACGTAACTGTATAGGACGGTTCTTCATGCTCAGCTCCGGTTACGCATGGCCACGGTAGTACGGAAGATCCGGTACACCTTGCGGTCTGAGGTCGAGGCGGCAATATTGCCTCCGGTACAATTTGTAAATGCTGTCGGGCGTGACACCGCCATCGCAGTTTGCTCACTGCGCAATACGGTACAAACACGTACCGCAACAATGCGAGCCCCTGCAGTGGGAGTCGAGGTATAACTGTCTGGTATGCAGTCTGCCGCAGTTGCACACTGATACGAAGAGGCAGCACCGGTATTGTTGCCTGTATCCACACCGTACTGCAGGTTGAAATCAACCACTTCAACACCACGGCTAGTACCCGAGGCAGCTGCCACTACCCAGTTGGTAGTGGCTGCCGTACCATTGTTGTAGGTGCAATTCAGACCCGTCGAACTTTGGGCAATAGTCACACTGCGGTTAGTGCCACTCGCGGCCTCAACGGTACCGTTGCACCCAATCTGGTTTACCGCATCCGTATCAAAAGTGAATGTAACTGAACTTGCCGTAGAAACCGATGCGTTGATCGACTGGAACGGTGTCCCATAGACGGGGCTACTTCGATATCCTGCCTGCAAGAGCAAACGACTGCTGATACCCATCACAAACCGGCCATCCTCTGCCAGACGGGATTGCATTTCCTGCACCCGACGGCTCGCACTGGTGGAGCTGTAGATCTGACCCAGTGCCAGGATAACTAATGACCCCAAGGTCAAGGACACCATCAGCTCTACCAGTGAGAAGCCACGCTGCATCAAAACTTGCTTCATAGCCGCCCCTCTCATTCCACCACCGCCACATAGGTTTGTGCACCCATGCTGTTGGTCCAGGTTACTGTCACGGTATAACGCCGGTAATTGTCGCCTGTAGCCGCATTGGTTATCGAAATGTTGGCAGCGGGTAACTGGCTCTGGGCATCACCCAATGCCGTTGTATAATCCGAATACGCCACAGTACCGGATGCAATAGGTGTGGTGTAATTTGGCAATGTCGGCCCCGTCGATACGCCGGATTGGGCGACAATCGGTGAGCGGTTGGCGCGGATACTGTCAGCCAGGCTGTTGACCACGTCCGCTGCAATGCCCTGCTCATAGGCATTGCGGGCACTGTTCAGCGCACGAGTCTGCGCCCCTGCCAAGCCAAGAATACCCACCGCCAGAATCAGGATCGATACCATCACTTCCAGAATGGTAACACCCGACTGCCGGGATACCGGGGTACGGCGTAAATGACGTGCACTCAGCATGCGGCACCTCCTGTCGAGCGCGTCACCCTACCCGTTGTCAGGACAATGACGCGACGAATCTCGGTTCCCTTTGAAAAGCAAAGCGTCGTTGCATTGCTGGTTCCCCCTAAAACGGGGGAATACACCACCGATCCCGTGGTTCCTACCATGGTCAACCCCTGATTGGCCGTGTGGCGGGATACCACCCCAGTTGAATTGAGCACAATCCAACCGCCGCCCCAGCCGTTGGCATTATTGCTGCAAGCAGTAGCTGTGTTCGGACTGGACGCCGCGCATACGGTGTACTGACGACGGTAACGGATGGCATCCAGCCGGGCTGCGACCAGATCATTGGTCAGCACCTCGGCAGTAGATGACACCCGTGAGCCATTGATGAGGCCGATCATGCTGGGCACAGCGATGGCAGCGATAATCGCCGCCACCGCCAGCACAATCAGCAGTTCGACCAGACTGAAACCGGTCTGACGTTTCATGCCCTATCCTTTTACTGAATCAGTTCCCGCCAGGTCACACGCTCGACCGAAACATTGCTCGGCGGCGTGCCCGGGCGTGGAGGTGCACTAACACATGTCCCGACTGTACAACCTGTCACCAGGCTACCACCGCTACCACCGGGGACGCCGTACGGTACAGAGTTGCCGCGGCTGACCCCACTTGCTGCAGCCCCCGTTCCCAAGCCTGCAAAGATCCCTGAGATATTGCTGTCACGCATCGCAACTGAAGAGCCGGCATTACCCAATGTACTGCCTGATCCATTCAGACCATCTACATTCTTGATCAGGCTCTTGGCATCCACCTTGGTAATCTCACCCGGATAATAGCCCAAGTGAGTAGCGCTGACATAGCGGCTGTTAGGCGTGAGAGAGCTGAAGCTTAATTTGTCATCCACGTTGGCATAGCCATCCTTCTTGATCTCAAGAAAGCCCGCCTTGGGTTTGCCGCTGGCTGGATCGACACCATACATATACCCATCGCCCCCCGCCGCGCATTGCGAGCTGGACACCGGCAAACCGGAGCCAAAGATGGCCACATCAAATTCACCATCATAATACGGTGCCCCTGCCAAACGTTCTCCGGTACCCGGCAGATCGATATACCAGCCCTTCTTGGGGCTTGATCCGGTCAACGGCACGGCAGTATCCGTGCTGGTTTTATACTCACCGGGTACACGTGTCGTGTCTGATACGGGTACGGTGACCACCTGTGAATACATGCTCTGCTGTTGCAGATTCGCTCGAGTGATGGTTGTAGAAGCATTCAGGGTAGACATGTCATCCAGCACACCGTAGAGCGTCTGCACCGTGTTATCAGTCTTGTCTCCGGGGTACACAAAACGTCCCGTACCAAACGAGATCATATTGCCAATCGGATTACTGGTATCTGGTGCACCGTTGACATCCACACCAAATACCGGGCTAATGATGGGCCGGTGCATGATGACCTGATCCTGACTAGACCCATTCTGCGCCTTGAAAAACGGCACATCATCGGTTTTCCAGTTGCTGTTGACGTCGCTGCTCAGGTTAAAACGCCACAAGTTACCCTTATTGTCACCCGCATAAATAAAATCAACCACACCATCGTTGAACAGATCCAGCCCTGCCGGCGCACCCAGTGTCAGGTTTTTGCTGTAATCCGTAGGGCTGCTTGGCAAGGTGATCTTGCGGATTAGTGCTCCAGTGGTCAGATTGACCACATACAATGCCGCCGAGTTATTGCTGTCTACGCGAGCAGTTTGCTGCGAGGAATCATTGCTGTTGTTATCCAGCCCCGAAGTAAAGATGGCTGCCGGTACTGCTTTATCCGTAGTATTGGTCCGTACAGTGGTAATCAGTGGGCGCGCAAACTGATAACCCATTGAAATATCATGCCGGTCGGTAAACTCCCATTTCACGGTAGTAGACGGGCTGGATTCGGAGAACTGGCTCATGCTGGTCACGTCCAGCGCAAACATGCCCTGACCACCCTGCCCCATGCCGCCCAGCATGTAAGTGCGCCAATTGCCGGCAGAAATGCGGACGTCCGAGATCTGCAGTTGACCATTGACAAAGTAAGTATGCGGGTGAGCACTGGCCACCTGCCCGTAGGTAGTCTCTTTTAATTCGCCCAGATTATAGTACGATTTGGAAGGGACATAGGCCATGACCTCATCCATCGGCGTCACCGTGCCTGAGTTCACCGTGCCGCCATAAAAACCATGCAGCATGCCGTCGTTAGCGCCTACAAATACCATCCGGCGGTTGGCTTGTGCCGTCTTGAATGCCGTATAGTCAGTCTCATTGGTCTGCCCATCCGGATTGGCCACTTGCGCCGGGACGTTATCAATAATATCCCCCAGCAACTTGATGGTAGTACCGTCGGTGCGGGAGCGGAAGCCAGAAATGCCCTCTTTGCCACGGACAAAATCGACGACATTGCCACGAATGGTGTCATTCGCCCCCAAGGCTCCCCAGTATTGCTCGCTCAAGGTAGACGATGTACTTTGGACGTTAGAGGAACGGAAGGCCAGCGGTGTGGTCGCTGCCGTGCCATCATTGCCATTCACCATGCTGCTCAACACCACCCGTCCACTGCTCCACCAGGTGTTTCCGGCCGCCTTGGCACTCAATTTGGCCGATGCACTGACCCCAGCAAGGCCTGTTCTCAGGTCTGAAATACTTTGCAGCAGCACATCCCCTGTCCAGCGGCTTGGGCCATCCGGCGACGGGTTATACAGCGGGCGGTAGGCAATGCCAATATTCGGGTCGGCGCTGGAAGCCCCGCCCGCCACACCACGTGCATTGGAGACCTGACGACTAATGTCATTCACCGCATTGGACAAAGCCGCCGTCAACTCGGCTTGCGACTGGGCAGAATACACCTTGCCCCCCGCATCCAGCGCGGCCTTCTCCAGCCGCTTGTAAGCAGTAGAACTGGTATTACTGAAATCGACACCAAAACCGACGGTATAAGTCACCAGATTCTGTTTCAAATAATTCGGATCGTTAAAGGACACCCCATCGGCGTCCGTCGCCGTGGTATTAAGAATATCCTCGGTGTACATCATCTTGCTGTAGTCATACAGCTCATTACCGGGATAGCTGGTCTTCAAGCTGTCCTGAACAGCGGTTGGGAAGGTAGCATCCTGAGTTGGCTCACCATCAGTCAGAACAATCGTGAAATTCTTCTGGCAGCGAAGGGTGATCGGGCGGGTATACGGCATGATGGGGGTAATGCTGGTAGCCGGCGTCCCTCCTGTCCAGTAGAAGGTGTTCATGCCCCGCCAGTAGCGAGTCATTTCATAGTAGGCTTCAGCCAGCGGCGTCCAGGTGTCTGGATTCAAACCGTCGATAGAATTGTTGATCGCCGTCTGATCAGCGGCCACCGAGCGCGATTTTATAACCTGCCGGATCACACCCGCCGTCGTGTTATTGTTCGGGTTAAATGCAGCCAGACCCCAGTTGAGGGCCTTGTTATTGTTGATCAGGTCTTTGGCCACCGTTTTTGCCACCGACATCCGAGTCCCCGTCCCCCCACTGGATAGTGGAATATCCTTTGTGCCCATACTCCCGGAGTTATCGATAAACAGCAGAATATTCGGCGTCACATTGGTCGACGAGTACTGTGGCAGGCTGGGGTACGGCGTAGGTGCCAGTGCGGCGTGGCTGGCGGTGCCCAGTGCAGTCAGAAGGACGGCGGTCACACAGCGGGACAGCACGGTAGGCTGGAAGCGGGCAGGGAAAGTGGCGTGGACGGCTTTCATCTCGGGCCTCATCGGTCTGGAGGGGTCGGCAGATAGTGTCTGGACTATCCCGGTTTTCTCATGACCTGCAGCTTAACCGAAAGCCGAGCTCATGACACCTGATTACCGACAAGCGTACCGTTCATCAGAATGAGCGGTAAAGTGTTCCGCTCATCGCTCACACCTGCATGAAAAAGCCCTGCGGACACTCGGCGCGCAGGGCTTCTGGTCTGACGCGTGAACCGCTCAGACGCTTTCTTGCAATTGCTGCAAGATGGCCGGGTTTTCCAGTGTGGACACGTCCTGGGTAATCTCCTCGCCTTTGGCAATGGCACGCAGCAGGCGCCGCATGATCTTGCCGGAGCGGGTCTTCGGCAGGTTGTCGCCAAAGCGGATCTCGTCCGGCTTGGCCAGCGCGCCGATTTCACTGCCTACCCACTCGCGCAGGTTGGCAATGATCTGCCGTGCTTCGTCTCCACTGGGGCGCGGGCCCTTCAGCACCACAAAGGCCACAATGGATTCACCCTTGATCTCGTGTGGCTTGCCCACCACCGCCGCCTCGGCGACCAGCGGATTGGCAACCAGCGCCGACTCAATCTCCATGGTGCCCAGCCGGTGGCCGGAGACATTGAGCACATCGTCAATCCGGCCCATGATCCAGAAGTAGCCCTGCTCGTCACGGTGCGCCGAGTCGCCCGCCAGATAGTACTTGCCGTTGTACTCTTCCGGGAAATAGGCTTTCTTGAAGCGCTCCGGGTCGTTCCACAGGGTGCGCACCTGCGACGGGAACGGACGCTTGATGACGAGGAAGCCACCTTTGCCGTTCTCCACCGGGAAACCGGCTTCATCGACAATATCCGCCTGGATGCCCGGCAGTGGCAAGGTGCAGGAGCCCGGCTTGGTCGCCACCGCGCCCGGCAGCGGGGTGATCATGTGGCTGCCGGTCTCGGTCTGCCACCAGGTGTCCACAATCGGGCAACGGCCACCACCCACTTTTTCGTGGTACCACACCCAGGCTTCCGGGTTGATCGGCTCGCCGACGGTACCCAGCAGGCGCAAGCTGCTGAGGTCGTATTGCGCCGGCAAATCGCCACCCAGTTTGATCAGTGAGCGGATGGCGGTCGGTGCCGTGTAGAAGGTGGTGACCTTGTGTTGCTCGATCATCTGCCAGAAGCGCCCCGCATCCGGATAGGTCGGCACCCCTTCAAAGATCAGCTGGGTCGCCCCGACCGCCAGCGGGCCGTACGCCACGTAGCTGTGGCCAGTAATCCAGCCCACATCCGCCGTACACCAGAAGATGTCTGCCGGTTTGTAGTCGAAGGTCCAGCGCATGGTGTTGATCGCACCGAGCAGGTAGCCCGCACTGCTGTGTTGCACGCCCTTCGGTTTGCCGGTGGAGCCGGAGGTATACAGGATGAACAGCGGGTCTTCTGCATTCACCCAGGTCGGCTCGCAGTGCTCCGGCTTGCCTTTCACCAGATCATGCCACCAGATGTCTCGGCCAATCTGCCACGGACCATCTTCATGCACTGCACGCTTGTAGACAACCACGCGCTCCACGCTGTCGCAGCCGCCTGCCGCCAGTGCCTCGTCCACCGTCGCCTTAAGCGGTACCAGTTTGCCGCCCCGTACGCCTTCGTTGGCCGTCACCACCAGCCGCGCCTTGGCGTCGATGATGCGTTCCTGCAGGCTCTTGCTGGAGAAGCCACCGAACACCACCGAGTGGATGGCACCGATACGGGCGCAGCCCTGCATCGCCACCACCGCTTCAATGCTCATCGGCATGTAGATCACCACACGGTCGCCCTTGGTGATACCGAGCGACTTCAGGCCATTGGCAAACTGGCAGACCCGGCGATACAGCTCGGCATAGGTGACACGGGTCACCGTACCGTTATCGGATTCAAAAATGATGGCCAGCTTGTTGGCCAGCAAAGGCAGATGCCGGTCCAGACAGTTGTAGGACACATTCAGCTCGCCATCGCCAAACCAGCGATAAAACGGCGGGTTACGCTCATCCAGCACCTGGGTGAACAGCTTGTGCCAGCTCAGCTGCTCACGCGCGAGCTGGCCCCAGAAGCCTTCGTAATCGTTGTTGGCCTGCTCGCACAGGGTATGGTAAGCCTCCAGCCCGGAGACATTGGCTTGCAGGCGGAAGGCGTCCGATGGCGGAAAGACGCGGGTTTCAGTCAGGACAGAATCAATGCTGCTCATTACCGTGCAACTCCCAGGTCAGAAGGATAGGAAAGCGAATCAGTGGCATGAAACTGGTGCTATTGCATTGTGCGCATGCAGCCCATGTGCTGCAATCGGATTTCATGATGACCGACTGTGGGTCACATTGATAAGCGTGCAGCATGGCCGCCTGCGGCTTGGTTGGGCGGGCTCGGGCTTCCAGCAAAGCCGCTTCGCCTGCTAAGATGGTCGCTTACACACCTTTTGCGTCCTGCCCGCCGTGGAGCTATACCAGTTACGCACCTTTGTAACCGTTGCCCGCCATGGCCATCTGACCAAGGCGGCGGAAGCACTGCATCTGTCGCAACCCGCCGTCACCGCCCAGATCAAGGCGCTGGAGGAGGAATGGGGCAGCCCCTTGTTTGCCCGTACCTCCACAGGCGTGGTGCTGACCGCGGCAGGCAAGGTACTGCTGCCGGATGCCGAACAGCTGCTACAAGCCGCCCATCTGCTGCGCAGCAAGGCCCGGCAGTTGTGCCACGAAACCGCCGTGACCTTGCGCATCGGCGTCCCCCTGCCCCCCGCCCAGTTACAGCTGGGTCTGTTGCTGCAGCTATTACGTCAGCAGCAACCGCTGCTGGAAATCCAGGTCA
This sequence comes from Leeia sp., assembly GCF_041909055.1. Classification (NCBI taxonomy): domain Bacteria; kingdom Pseudomonadati; phylum Pseudomonadota; class Betaproteobacteria; order Neisseriales; family Leeiaceae; genus Leeia; species Leeia sp. Next base: position 441,798 of record NZ_JAYREC010000001.1, read on the forward strand.
AGCAGCTACCGGCTGGGCTGATCCTGAACCAGGTCAGAAAGAAAGAGCTGGAATGCGGCTTCTATTTGGGTGAGAACCCCTACAGCTCCCTGCATGTGCTGCCCTTGGCCAGCATCGCCATGAGCGTGATTGCCCCTGCGGATACGTTGCAACACTCCTGGGGGCAATTACGTGATGTGCCTGCAGACCGCTGGATTGGCTATGGGCCATTCAGCGGCTATGACATGCTGCTGCAGCAATGCTGCCGTCAGCACAATCTGACACCCCACCCCAGGCTGGAGGTGGACCATGAGGCCGCCGCGCTGGAGCTGGTGATGGCAGGAGAAGGCGTGGCGCTGGTCCAGCATGCGCTGGCCGAACAAGCCGCACAGGCGGGTCAGGCGCGTCTGCTAAAGGCGCAGGCTACGGAAGCGCCTTTGCAGTTCATCTATCCGGCAGAGCTGGAGCACAGTCCACTGAACATCCGCCTGTGTCACATCCTGCGGCAACACTGGCCACCTTCGGCTTGACCGAAAGTGGCCAACGTAGCTTATACCTTGAAACGACCTACCAGCCCTTGCAGCTGATCCGCCATCCCTTGCAGATTGGACACCGCGCCGACGCTGTCCTGCACCGATACATCATTTTCCTGTGCCATGCTGCTGATGTGCTCCAGACTACGCGCAATATCATTGCCAGCCGCCTTCTGCTCTTCGGCTGCGTGAGCGATCTCACCAATTTGCGCCACCAGACGACGAGACGCCTGCTGAATGCCATCAATAGAGGCAGCCGCTTCTTGTGACAGACTCACCCCGCGATCGACCTGCTCGACGGCACGGTCCACGCCACCCACCGCCTGTGCGGTTTCCTGCTGGATGGCGGTCAGCTTCTCACTGATCTCGATGGTGGCTTGCGTGGTGCGCTCAGCCAGCTTGCGCACCTCATCCGCCACCACCGCAAAGCCCCGCCCCTGTTCACCGGCTCGCGCGGCTTCAATGGCGGCATTCAGGGCCAGCAGGTTGGTTTGACCGGCAATTTCCTTGATCACATTGGCAATCGAGCTGATGTCGCGAGCACGACCATCCAGCTTCTCAACCAGCTGCGCCACCAGTTGCATGCCTTCATTAATCCGGCTGATTTCATGCACGGTATCGCCAAGCTGACGGTGTGCGGTTTGCGTCAAGCGATCCGCCTCATCCACAGCGGAGCGGGCCTCACCGGCACTTTCTGCCACATGAGCGATGCTGACGGCGATTTCTTCCATGGCCGCAGCGGTCGCGGTAGACGCATCAGACTGTTGGTGCGAGCGTTGCGCCACCTCCCGGCTACTGCCCGCCAGCCCGCCAGCCGCACTGTCCAGTTGGCTGCTCTGGCTGGCCACCTCACTCACCAGATCACGCAGCTTGCGCATGAAGGCGTTGAATGCACTGGAAATCTGCCCAATTTCGTCGCCGGAGGTCACCGGCAGCTGGCGGGTCAGATCGCCCTGCCCTTCCGCCAGCTCACGCATGGTGTGGGTCAGCGATACGATCGGTTGTGTCATCCGGCGCAGCAGCGGCAGCAGGATCACGGCCAGGATGGCAATACTGGCCAAGGCCAGCACCACCGACACCCACATGATCTGGTTGGCCCCCCCCATCACGGCAGACAGCGGAAAGCTGACTTTCAGCGACCAGAAACTGTCGGACGTGCCAATCCGCACCGGCTGGAACACATGCACCATACCCGCATCATCAATATACTGCGCTGGCTTGCCTTGCTTGATCTGTGCCAGGATATCTGCGGACACATCCTTGGCCGGCTTGTTCATCATTGCAGCCTGCGGGTGGCTGGCATAGGCCCCGCCCGCGCTGATCAGTGCAGCATAACCACTGCCATAAGGCTTCACCTTGCTGAGGATGTCCTGCAGGGTCGCCAGCGGATAGTCTGCCCCGGACACCCCAACGAACTTGCCATCCTTCAGGATGGGGGCCATCAGGGAGGCCATCAGCACGTCCTTGCCCCCCACCGAGAAGGCGTAAGGTTCCGTGACATAGAATTGTCCGGTCTTGCGTGGCACGTAGTACCACTCGTTGCCCTCTTCTTTCTCGTAGCCCTTGACCACCTCCACCGCCAGCTGGCCCGCGCCACGGTTCCAGTAGGTCATGAAACGGCCAGAAGCATCGTGTGCAGGCTTATTGGCCCATTCGCTATCCTTGCCATCAAAACCATTGGGCTCCCAGTAGCTGGAGAGACCAATCAGCTGGGTATTCTGCTCCAGCATGCCTTTGGCCACCTCCTGCGCCAGCATGCGGTCAGTTTGGCCACCTTTCATCATGGCTTCCAGAGAGCGCGACAGCCCATTGACGGTGGAGTACGTTTGCATGAAACCAGTTTCCACATCATTGGCGTAACTACGCGCCATATCCTGCGCCGCCAGCAGCGCCGAGCTTTTGGCCTGATCCCGTGCCAACCAGGAAATCAGCGAAAATGCGATCACAAAGGTAATGGCAGCAACCCCAATGGCTGTGCCGGATATCTTGGTTCGAAGCGAAGTGTGTCGCATTAAAACTCTCCACGCGGTTTCTTGTCTTTTTGAATGTATCAGCGGCATGCCCGCCCCGACTCTAACGGGTCGTAGCAACCCCGGGAAGCCCATCCCGAGACCTTGCCTCAGCACACTCCATGCTTGCCACCCACCTCGGCTACACGCACAATCCCCAAGCCGGTGACAGTCCTGCTCACTTACAACTTTAGGCGTTGGCCGGCAACCCTGCAAACCTGATTTCGTCTGCCTCATGCCTGCCTACGACCCACACGAAGCCGATTCCGACCTGGAACTCCTGCACCAACCCGCAACAGATGCATCGGAAACGCCACCCTTGCTGTTCATTCATGGTGCCTACACCTCGGCCGCCTGCTGGCAGCCCCACCTGCTGCCGTGGCTGTCGAACCACGGGCATGACTGCTGGGCACTCAGCTTGCCAGGGCATGGCGATAGCCCGGACAAGGCACGCCTGCATCAATACAGCCTGGAAGACTATGTCTCCGCGGTGGAAGCCACCTTGCCACGCCTGCCTGCGCCCCCCATCCTGATTGGCCACTCCCTGGGAGGCACCGTCGTACTGCGCCTGCGGGAACGGATCAGCGTTCCGGGTGTTGCACTACTGGCACCGGTACCGCCGCAAGGAGTGGTGCCTTCCGCCAGTCGCCTGCTCTGGCAGCGCCCACCCTTGCTGCAGGCGCTGGGTCATGTGGTGCAGGGGCAGCTGCAAGCGGCAGATGCACCCCAACTGGGGGCCGCGTTGTTCAGTCCCAGGCATCCGCCGCCTGCACTGGCCGAGATGGCGACGCTGTTCCAGCCCGAATCCATGCGGGCGTTGTTCGACCTGAGCTGGCAAGGCTGGCGCAGCACACCAACCTTGCCACAGCTGCCCGCGCTGGTCTTGGCGGCGGAGGATGACGCCCTGTTTACGGTGGAAGAAGTCGATGCCTGCGCCCGTTTGCTGCACACCCGCGCCCACGTCCTGCCGGGGCTGGGACACGCGATGATGCTGGATCATGACTGGCTATTGCTGGCACAAGCGCTGCATACCTGGTTGCAGACACACTTTCCAAGCACGGTAAGCGTGCGGTAAGCCAGACGCGGTTGAATACCCCCATGCCAGCAGCTGCTGGCACATTCAACCTCAAGGAGCTTTCACCATGCGTACCGTTCTGTCCCTGCTGGCCTTGCTGACCGTGACCTCTCTTGCCCACGCCGACCCCAAGTGCCCGACCCACCCCAAGTCCCAATGGATGCCGCAAGACACCTTGCGCAAGCAACTGGAAGGCCAGGGCTACCAGATCAAGACCTTCAAGGTTTCCGGACAGTGCTATGAAATCTATGGCAAGGACAAGGCCGGCAAGAAAGTGGAAATTTACTTTGACACCGTCAGCGGCCAGCCGGTCAAGAGCAAGGTAGAAAGCTGAGCCGGTAGTACGGCGGGTTTCATCCGGGAAGGAGGATCGAATCATGAATGCGTCCCCGATCACTTGGGACCGGCTGGTCCGGACGGCACACTGGTGTCTGGTCAGCTGCGTGGCCGCCAACCTGTTTCTGCTGGAAGAGGGCGACCCTCCGCATCGCTGGGCAGGTTATCTGGCAAGCGGCATTGTGCTGGTGCGCTTGCTGTGGGGGTTCATCGGCAGCGCTCATGCCCGCTTCAGCGACTTCTTCCCGACCCCTTCCCGTCTGTTGCAACAGTGGCAAGCCTGGCGTAAGGGAGACTTTACACCGCACGCGGGCCACAACCCCTTCGGCGCGGTGATGATGCTCAGTCTGCTAACGCTGGTGCTGGCGCTGGGCTTGACCGGCTGGCTGATGGGTACCGACCGTTTCTGGGGCGAAGAATGGCTGGAGGAACTGCACGAAGGCCTTGCCAATCTGCTGATGGGTCTGGTCGGGCTGCACGCGCTGGCGGCCATCATCATGAGTCGGCTGGAACGGGTTCGTTTGATCCGTGCCATGTTCACCGGCAGGAAAGAGCCGCTATAGTGCAAGCATCTCTTGTCAGGCTTGAGCCATGCGCATCCTGTTGATCGAAGATGACCCGCTGATCGGGGACGGCCTGCATGTTGGGCTCAGCCAGCTGGGCTTCTCGGTGGACTGGTTTCAGGAGGGCCATACCGGGCAGGCTGCGCTGGCACAAGCCCCGTTCGACGCGGTGGTACTGGACCTGAACCTGCCCGACGAAGACGGCATCGCCATTCTCAAAGGCTGGCGGGAGCAGGGACTGGACACGCCGGTACTGATCCTGACCGCGCGCGATACGCTGGCACAGCGGGTCAGCGGTCTGCATGTCGGTGCCGACGATTACCTGGGCAAGCCCTTCGCCCTGGCCGAAGTGGCCGCCCGGCTTCATGCCTTGATCCGTCGCCGCAACGGTTACACCCGGGCCACCCTGCAGCATGGCGCATTACGGATGGACCCGGTTGGCAGACAGGTCTGGCTGGGTGAGCACACCATTACCCTGAGTGCCCGTGAATTCAGCCTGCTGGAACTCTTTCTGCAAAACCGGCAGCGCTGGTGGACCCGTGAGCAGCTGGAAGAAAAGCTCTATAGCTGGGACAGCGATGTGGAGAGCAATGCGGTGGAAGTACACGTCCACCGGCTGCGCCGCAAACTGGGGAGCGACATCATCGTGACCCAGCGCGGGCTGGGCTATCAGCTGGGCAAGGCCCCATGAGCATTCAGCGGCGCCTGTTGCTGTCTGCCTTGCTGGCCACCCTGCTGGTGTGGGGATTGGCTGTCCTTGCGGCCTGGTCCCAAGCCCGTCGCGAGGCCGATGAGCTGTTTGATGCGGAGCAGATCCAATTTGCCCATCAATTGCTGGATGCCTATGCCCGCCTGCCGGTATCACAGATTCAACCCGCCCCTCAGGCCGGGTCGGCACAGCGACAGCATGGCAAGGAACACGACGGACTGGGCTTTGCCTTATGGAATGCACAGCAACAGCTGATCCTGAGCGATGGCCAGGACGGCGCGTTTCCCTTTCCCGCCCACGAGGGCTTCCGCAATGTAACCCTGCACGGTGAGCAATGGCGACTGTACACTGCGCGGGACCAGCGTAGCGGCCTCCGTGTCACCGTTGCGCAAGAGCATGAATTCCGGCTGGAGGTCGCCGGTGAATTGACTGGCAGCATGCAGCTGGCCTGGCTGCTGGCCCTGCCGCTGCTGTTATTGGCCCTCATCTGGGCCATCCGCACCGGCCTGCGCCCCCTGCGCGACCTGACCTTGCTATTACAGCGACGACAACCCGAAGACACTGCCCCCCTGCCCGACGACGCGCCTCAGGAGGTGCAACCGTTGGTGCAAGCCCTCAATCAGTTATTGAACCGCTATCAGGATCTGCTCGACCGCGAGCGCCGCTTTATCGGGGATGCTGCCCATGAACTGAAAACCCCTTTGGCGGCGCTGCGGGTACAGGCTGAAGTGGCCAGTCTGGCGCAGGAGCCAGCGGTACAGCTGCGCGCCCTGCAACAGCTGGTGCGCGGCGTGGTGCGGAGCGAGCGTTTGTTGCAGCAACTGCTGTTGCTGTCACAGCTGGACCCGATGTCGCAGGTACCCGATGCCCAAGCCATTTACTGGCCCGAACTGCTGGAAACCATGCTGGAAGACTGGGGGCTGACACACCCGGCAGACGATTTTCCCATTCAGGTCATCTGGTCTGATGCCCAGCCGCTTCCGCTACAGGGCAACGCCATGTTACTGAGCCTGCTGCTGCGAAACCTGCTGGAGAATGCCCGCCTCTATGCGGCAAGTGAAGCCGGTGTCAGGCTGACCCTGGCCAAGGATGGCCTCACCGTCAGCGACCACGGCCCCGGCATGACGGCAGAACACCTCGCCCGTCTTGGTGAACGCTTTTACCGCCCGGCAGGACAAGCTCAGCACGGCAGTGGGCTCGGGGTATCAATTGCGATGCGGATTGCCCAGTTGCATGGCCTGCAACTGGACTTCCACAACCGCCCGGAAGGCGGGCTGGAGGTCCGTCTGCACCGGTCTGCAGCAGCGTAAACAGGCCTGTCAGGTCAGCAGGCAGTGTGCCCGTGCCACCGCGATCGGCTTGCTGCGATCCTCCTGCCAGGCCTCGATAGTGATGTGGGCCACTCGCTTACCCTGTCGGGTCAGATGGCAAGCGGCATACGTGTCCTGCGCGCGGCCTGAGCGCAAATAGTCAATGGCAAAATCCACCGTCAGCGGGATGGCTTCGCTTTCCTGCCGCCACAGGATGTAGAGCTGCGCACAGCACTCCATGAAGCCGCCAATCACGCCGCCATGCAGGGCGGGCAGCAGCATATTGCCCACATGCCGCTCCTGATAAGGCAAGGTAAACCACAGCTCGCCCGCCGCTTCGGTCACCTGCATGCCGAGCCCTGCCGCATAGGGTACGCTATCCAGCACCCGCTGATATTGATGATCCTGCCGGGATTGTGCCAAGGCGACAAACACCGGATGGCGTTCCATATCCTGTTCCATGTAGGCCTCAGCTGCTTTGACGCATGAAGGTCGCCACGGCCGTGGCGATGGGTTGTTGCGGGTCATCGTGATAGATGCAGCCCCGCACGAAAGCGATCTGGCGGGTCATGCGATAGCACTCGGCACTGGCCGTCAGCGCCAGGCCGGGCGTGGCCCGCTTGAGGAAATCCACCCGCAAGTCCAACGTGGCAATCATTTCCCACTCGGACAAGGCACAGAACACCGCAATACCACAGGTACTGTCCAGCAGAGCGGTCAACACCCCGCCATGCACCGTCCCGCTGACCGGGTCACCCACCAGTTGCGGCTGGTAAGGCACACGCAAGGTCGCACAGCGGCGAGCCATGCTGACGAACTGATACTGGTAAGCCAAGCCATGCGGCATGCGTCCGAAAAACTGTTTGATGGCGATGTCTTCAAACTCTGGCAAATCCACCAGATACGTGGTGTGGGGCAATGTCGCCTCCTTGTTCAAGCACTTGCTTGATTTTATACAGTCACCCGAGCAAAAGCGAGCCAATCGGACAGGGTACAATACCACCCGGCAACATCCCCCGGGCTGAGTGAGCAGCGTCCCGACGCACGACTCTGATCAGTGCTTGACTTCAACTTTCATTGGTATTACATTGGCCTCATGTATCTAACTGGTATCAATTCAACCTCCAACCCGAATGGAGACAGAATGCGTATGGCGTTGCGTTATCTAATTGGTGTGGACGGTGGCGGCAGTGGTACCCGTCTGTGCCTGGCAGACACGCAAGGCCACATCCTGACCACCCAGACCGGTGGTCCTTCTGCGCTGGGCCAAGGCATTGAAGCCGCTTGGCAGACCATTACCGGCCTGTGCCAACAAGCCTTCAACCAGCAGCATCTGACCTTCAACCCTGCTGAATGTGGTATTGGGCTCGGTCTGTCCGGCGTACACAATCCGCAGTGGGCGCACGCCTTCCAGGTTCGCGCCCCCGGCTTTGGCCATCTGCAGCTGGATACCGATGCCTTTACCACCCTGCTGGGCGCACATACCGGTGCCCCCGGTGCCGTGGTGGCCATCGGTACCGGCAGCGTGGGTGAGGCCCTGTACGCGGACGGCAGTCGACGCGGTGTCGGCGGCTGGGGCTGGACCAGTGGCGATGAAGCCAGTGGTGCCTGGCTGGGCAAACATGCCGCAGCCCGCACCCAGAAAGCACTGGATGGCCGCCTGCCGGATGGTCCGCTGGCTGCGGCTGTGATCCAGCATTGCGGTGGCAGTGCCGATCACTTCATGGCCTGGCTGGGAGAAGCCGACCAGAACGCCTATGCCCAACTGGCGCCGCTGGTCTTGCAGCACAGTGACGACGATGTCCACGCCCGCCCCTTGCTGCAGCAGGCGGGCCAGGAAGTCGCCTTGCTGGCGCAGGCGCTGGACCCGGAAGGGGCGCTGCCGCTGGCCTTGTGCGGTGGACTGGCCCAGGCCCTGACCCCCTGGCTACCGGAAGCCCTGCGTCAACGCATTCGTCCCGCAGAGGGCGATTCGATGCAAGGTGCCCTCATTTTGATTCAGAAAGCGTGCTGATGGACTATCAGGACAAATTGCTGGCCTTGCGCCCCGACGAGGACAACGCCACCCCGCTCTACCTGCAGTTCAGCCAGAAGCTGGCTGCGGCCATCAATGCCGGGGTCTGGCAGGCGGATGAAGCGCTCCCCTCCGAGCGGACTTTCTGTGAGGCACTGGGTATCTCCCGCGTCACTGCGCGCAAAGCCATGGACCTGCTGCTGGAACAGGGCCTGATCGACCGGCGGCAAGGCTCTGGCACCTATATCACCCCCAAGCTGGAGCAACCGCTGTCCCGGCTCTCCAGTTTCTCCGAGGAGCTGCGGCAGCGGGGTTTCAAACCGGCCTCGCGCTGGTTGTCCCGCGAAGTGGCACACGCCACGCAGGAAGAGGTATTGAAGCTGGGGCTGTCACCCAACAGCAATGTGGCCCGCCTGCGTCGCTTGCGGACGGCGGACGACGTAGTGATGGCGATTGAAACCAGTACCTTGCCTCTGAGCAGCATGCCCGACCCCAAGCAGGTGGGCGACTCACTGTATGCCTGGCTGGATCAGGCGGGCACACCGATTGTACGCGCCCTGCAGCACATCAAGGCCATCAACGCCAGCGAAGAGCAGGCCCGGCTAGCCGGGGTCAAAGTGGGCACCGCCATGCTGCTGATCACCCGGATTGGCTATCTGGAAAACAATATTCCCATCGAGCTGACGCATACCTATTGCCGCAGCGATTATTACGATTTTGTCGCAGAACTGCGGCGGTGAGGTAGCAGTGCTGAACGGAAACATCCTGACCCCGGACGGCTGGTATCACGGCACCCTGCATTTTGCAGAGCGCGTGGCCCGCATTGAGGGACAGCCACAGTCACCCGACAGCAATGGGGATGACTACCTGTTGCCGGGCTTCATTGACCTGCACGTCCACGGCGGCGGCGGGCGTGACGTGATGCAGGGTCAAGGGGCCATTGAGGTGATTACCCGGCAGCATGCCCGGCATGGCACCACCTCCCTGCTGGCCACCACCATGACCGCACCGCGCGAGCACATTGAAGCGGCACTGCGTGATCTGGGTGCCAGCATGCAGCAGCGCAGCCCGCACGCTGCCCGGGTGCTGGGGGTGCATCTGGAGGGACCGTTCATCAACTCCGGCAAGCTGGGTGCACAGCCCAACTTTGCCCGCACCGCCTTGTGGGACGAGCTGCAGGCCTACCACGAACTGGCCCCGATTCGGGTACTGACGGTCGCACCAGAGATTTCCGGCCATCTGGAGCTGATCCAGAAGGTGGTGGCGCAAGGCATTCGTGTGCAGCTGGGCCACACCCTTGGCAGCTATGAAGATGGCGTGGCCGCACTGCAGCACGGCGCCACCGGTTTCACCCACCTCTACAACGCCATGAGCCCGCTGCACCACCGTGAGCCCGGCATCGTGGGCGCTGCGCTGGCACACGCTGAATTCTCCGAGTTGATTCCGGACCTGCTGCATGTCCATCCCGGCGCCATTCGCGCCGCCATGCGCGCTATTCCCAAGCTGTTCTGCGTTACCGATTCCACAGCCGCCGCCGGCATGCCGGATGGTGACTACCAGCTGGGCAGCCATACCGTCACCAAATGCCTGGGTGGGGTACGCCTGCCGGATGGCACGCTGGCCGGGAGCACGCTGACCATGGACGTGGCACTGCGTAACCTGGTGCTGATCGGCCTGAGCCTGAGCGACGCCAGCGACCGCCTGTCGCGCAATCCGGCTGATTTTCTGGGCCTGTCTGACCGGGGCCGTCTGGCCCCCGGCAGCTGGGCCGACATTCTGGTTGTAGACCGTCATTTGCGGCTGCGTGCCGTGTACGTGGAAGGAGAACGGATTGACCTCGCGGATGCTTGAAGAGGCGTGCAGCACGTCTGAAATGATCAGCCTGCAGTTGCAGCAGGATGAGGCACGCTATCTGGCACTGGGTGAAGCGCTGCGCGCGGCACCACCCCAGAATGTGGTGACGGTGGCGCGCGGCAGCTCCGACCATGCAGCGGGCTATCTGGCTTACTTGCTGATGTCTCGCATCGGCAAGCTGGTGACCTCGCTGCCAATGTCGCTGGTCACCCTGCACAAGGCGCCGCTGGATACCCGCCAGGCACTGGCGGTCGCCATCTCGCAATCCGGGCAAAGTCCGGATGTGATCGAGCCGATCCGTTTCTTCCGCGATGGTGGTGCCAATACCGTCGCGCTGGTCAACGACGTGCGCTCACCGCTGGCAGAAAGCGCGGAATGGACCTTTGGCCTGTGCGCGGGTCCGGAGTTGAGCGTAGCGGCCACCAAAAGCTTTATTGCCAGTCTGGTCGCCGGTGCCCGTCTGGTGGCACACTGGCAGAACGATCAGCCGTTCCTGAAAGCCATCGCCACCCTGCCGGAATCGCTGCTGCTGGCCTGCAAGCAGGACTGGAGTGCCGCGCTGGATGTGCTGGCCCCGGCCAGCCGCATCATGGTGGTCGGCCGTGGCATCAGCTTCCCGATCGCGCTGGAAGCCGCGCTGAAGTGCAAGGAAACGTCGGCCATCCAGGCTGAGGCTTTCTCCGGCGCCGAGATCAAGCATGGCCCGATGGCGCTGATTGATGAAGGCTACCCGCTGCTGATTTTTGCCACCCGTGGCCCGGCACTGGAAGGGCTGCGCAAGCTGGCCGCCGAGATGCGTGGCCGGGGTGCACGGGTGCTGCTGGTGGCCCCGCACGATGTGCCGGAGCGCGACCTGACGCTGCCCGGCGCCGTGCTGCCGGAGCTGGACCCGATTGTCGCCATCCAGGCTTTCTATGTGATGGCGGCGCAACTGGCCGAGGCCCGCGGCATGGACCCGGACCAGCCACGACATTTGAGCAAGGTCACCCGGACCGAATAAAACGGAGCGGGGTTCGCCCTGTTGCAGCAAAGAAAACAATACGGAGCGGCCACAGGCTGCCCAATACAAGTGATCGGCAATGCACTGATCGCAGGCAGGCAACTGCCATTGTGTTTCCGTCAGCCCGGACCACCGGGCGGCGGCACGACCGTCCAGAAAACAGCTGAATCGGGCGGCGGTAATTCACTAACCTTGGAGATGCATCATGCAATTGAAGAAGCTGGCAAGCAGTCTGGCATTGATCGGTTTTGCTGTCGCAGGCAGCGCACACGCCGACAAGGTCAAGGTTGAATACTGGACCATGAGCCTGGCACCGAAGTTCAATGCCTACTTTGACATGGTGGAAAAGAAGTTCGAAGCGCAGAACCCGGACATTGACGTGGTCTGGGTGGACCTGCCGTGGGACGTGATCCAGGCCAAGCTGACCGCTGCCATTGCAGCCGGTCAGCCCCCGGCCCTGGTCAACCTGAACGTGCCTTGGGCCTATGACTACGCACAAGACGGCGTGATCCAGCCGGTAGATGGCCTGCTGGGTGGCGACAAAGCCGTCTACGCTTCCGGCGCGCTGGCCGATGTGACCTTCAAGGGCAAGGTTTACGGCTTCCCGTGGTACAACGGTGCCAACATCCTCGCCTACAACACCAGCCTGTTCCAGAAAGCCGGTCTGGCGGGCAAGACCCCGAAGTCGCTGGATGAAGAGCTGGTGATGGCCAAGCAGATTGCGGCCAAGACCGGTGTTCCGGGTTTTGCCCCTGCGCTGGGCAAGATCATCGGCATCTTCCAAGCCGAAGGTCTGGACATCGTGGTGGGTGGCAAAGCGGCCTTCAACAGCCCGGCACACGTCGCGCTGCTGAAGAAGTTCCAGGATGCCTACAAGTCCGGCGCGCTGGCCAAAGACAACCTGTTCGCTGAAGACAACTTCCAGACCTCGATTGCCCTGTACAACGCCGGCAAGCTGGGCATGCTGGAAAGCACCCCGTCCACGCTGGACCGCACCAAGTCTGACGCCAAGGATATCTACGCCCTGACCGAAGTGGCACCGGCGCCGATGGGGCCGACCAAGGTGGTCAAAGGCGGCTGGTTGATGCACTTTGCCGTACCCAAGGGCGTCAACGCCAAGGTTCTGCCTGCCACCGCCAAGTTCGCCAAGTTCCTGACCGGCGACGAAATGCAGCTGGCTTTCTCCAAGGCCACTGGCGGCACCTACCCGTCCACCATCAAGGCGGGTGACGATGCCTTCTTCCAGTCCCTGCCGGCAGGCTCGGGGGCCCTGGAAAAAGCGCGCGCGGTCGGCGGCAAGAACATCGACAACATCCGTACCTTGTGGGGCGTGCCGGGTCTGCCGGACTTCGAAGCCCTCAACAAGCGCCTGCAGGACGCAGTGGAAGCAGGGGTGACCGGCAAGAAGGACATCAAGGAAGCGCTTGATGACGCCGCCACCTTCTGGAACGAGAAGCTGGCCAAGAAGTAAACCCAGCTGAAGGTTGACTGCCCGGGCACACCCGGGCAGTCGGCGCACGCCCCTATTCCGCATTTGCTGTTCCAAGCAAAGGATATGTCACATGAAGCTGAACCGATGGGTAAGCAGTGGCCTGCTTGCGCTCGCCGCCACCTCCGCGATGGCCGACAAGATCAAGCTGGAATTCTGGACCAACAGCCTGCATCCAAAGTTTGATGGCTACTTCAAGGCGCTGGAGCAAACCTACGAAGCACAGAACCCGAATGTTGATCTGGTCTGGGTAGACATTGACTGGGACAATTTCGAGCCGAAACTGGCCGCGGCGCTAGCCGCCGGCAATGCGCCAGCTGTGGTCAATCTGGATGTTCCGCAAACCTTCCGCTTTGCTCAGCAGCGGATGATTCTGCCGCTGGATGAGCAGATGGGCGCAGACCGCTCACATTATGTGCGTGGCGCGCTGGATGATGTGACCTTCAAGGGCAAGCTGTATGGTTTCCCCTGGTACAACAACGCCAACGTACTGGCGCTGAATGCCGACCTGCTGAAGAAAGCCGGTCTGGATGCCAACAAGCCTCCCCGCACGCTGGACGAGCAACTGGCTTTTGCCAAGCAGATCCGCGCCAAAACCGGCCAGCCGGGCTTGTTGCCCCAGCTGGGCAAGATGTCTGGTGTGTTCCAGGGCGAAGGTCTGGCCTTGGTCAAGGATGGCAAGGCCGTCTTCAACTCACCGCAGCATGTGGCACTGGTACGCAAGCTGGCCGACGCCTACAGAAGTGGGGCTTTGGCCAAGGACAGCCTGTTCTCGGAAGACAACTTCCAGGACTCCATCAAGCTCTACAACGCCGGCAAGCTCGGCATGATGGAAGCGGCCCCGTCCGCCCTGTCCCGCACCCGGGATGATGCCAAGCAAGTGTACGCCAGCACGGTTGTTCAGCCCGCACCGCTGGGTGGGGGCAGGATCGCCAAGGGGGGCTATCTGTTCACCTTTGCCATCCCGGTCACCACCGACAAGGCCAAACTGCCCGAGGCCGTGAAGTTTGCCAAGTTCATTACCAATGACGTCAACCAGCTGGCCTTCTCCAAGGCCACCGGTGGTACGTACCCGTCTACGGTAGGGGCGCTGGCCGATCCCTTCTTCACCCAGCTGCCCAAGAACCCGGGCGCACTGGATGTCGCACGGGCAACCGCCGCGCGGGTGGCTCCAAATGTACGGACGCTGGAGCTGGTCGGGGTACCGAACGTCACCACCCTGTCCAAGAAGCTGCAAACCGCCATTGAGGCTGCAGTCACCGGGCAGAAAGACCCCAAGCTGGCGCTGGATGAAGCTGCCGAGTTCTGGAATGAACGCCTGAAAGCCACACCGTAACTGTCGCACCCGGGCCGGTTTACCGGCCCGGCCAAGCACCACCTGAGAGAGAGTACACCGTGAAACCTGACCGCTTCCGGACCTTGCAGGGTTACCTGTTTCTGGCCCCTACCCTGCTGCTGTTGCTGGCCTTCACCCTGATCCCGGTGTTGTTCAACACAGCCTTGTCCTTCTATGACTATTTTCCCTCGGTCCGGGCGGACTGGGTGGGTCTGGAGAACTTCAAATACCTGTGGGAGGACGACCTGTTCCACATGGCACTGAAGAATTCGTTGACCTATTTGCTGATCGTGCCGCTGATCCAGCTGGCCGCCATTGTGCTGGCCGTCCTGGTCAACAACAAACTACCGGGCATCCGCCTGTTCCGCGCAGCCTACTACACCCCGGTGGTGACCATGGTGGCGGTGATCGGCATTGTCTGGACCATGATGTACCGTGAAGACGGGCTGATTAATCAGACCTTGCAGTTCCTGCATGCCATCAATGCACCCATCGGCTTTCTGACCGACGACAGCATTGCCTTGTTTGCGGTGATGTTTGTTACCTTCTGGCGCGGTCTGGGCTACTACATGGTGATCTATCTGGCCGGGCTGCAGGCCATCCCGCAGGAAATGCAGGAAGCCGCCACGCTGGATGGTGCCAACGCCTGGCAGCGCTTCTGGCGCATCACCCTACCGATGCTGAAGCCCTCCATCCTGATCTGTTCGGTGCTGTCTACCACCGCAGCGCTGAAGTGTGTGGAAGAGCCTTGGGTGATCACCAAAGGCGGCCCGCTGAATGCCACCTATACCGGCTTGTTCTATGTCTACCAGATGGGCTTCCGCAGCAGTGAATGGGGCCGTGCCGCCGCCGCTGGCGTGGTACTGGCGGTGCTGTGCCTGCTGGTGGCGTGGCTGAACTTCCGCTTCATCCGCCCCAGCCATCGTTAAACCAGGTCATCAGGACGCATCATGGATTTGAGAACCCGTAAAACCCTGCAGCGTACTGGCAACAAGGTGCTGCATTACAGCATCCTGCTGGCACTGGCGCTGTTCACCTGCTACCCCTTCCTCTGGCTGCTCAACACGGCACTGGGGACTGAAGGGGGGGTCTTCGACTTTCCGCCGCCGCTGCTGCCACGCGGCCTGACCCTGGAGCACTTCCGCCAGGTCTTCGAGCAATTCAGCATCGGTACCTTCTTCAAGAACTCGGTGTGGATCTCGGTCTGGACCATCTTCTGGACCCTGTTCCTGTCCAGCACCGCCGCCTATGCGCTGTCGCGCATGCGTTTTCCGGGCCGCAATCTGGTGTTCACCATCATTGTGGTCAGCATGATGCTGCCGGCTGAGGTCAACTTTCTGCCCAACTACGTGATCATGGCCAAGCTGAACCAGCTGATGATGTGGCTGGCGGACAGCACCGGCTGGGAAGCGCTGGCCAACATCAAGTTTGCCGATGGGCACCTGGGCGTGATCCTGCCTACCGTCGCCACCGGCTTCGGCATCTTTCTGATGAAGCAGGCCTTTGAGGAAATCCCGCAGGACCTGATCGACGCCGCCCGTATCGACGGTGCCAGTGAATTTGCCATCTTCTATAAGGTGGTGCTGCCGCTGACCCGCCCGCATCTGGCCGCGCTTGCCATCTTCACCCTGGTCAGCAGCTGGAACAACTTCATGTGGCCCAGCATCGTGCTGACCAGCCCGGATCAGTACCCGATGGCGACTGGCGTGCTGCAGCTGTTCGGCGCCTTCCAGTCCTCATTCCGGTTAACCGCTGCCGGATGCGTGATTGCCATCGTGCCCATCCTGCTGGTGTTTGTATTTACCCAACGCTACTTCATGCGCGGGATGGAGGGTGCGGTGAAGTAAGCCTGGACACACTGACCGGTTGGCTGCCCCGACCCCGCCTTCAGACCCTGCCCAAGCATGGCATGGGGTTTGGCAGGCCGCTAACCGAAACAGGCCGCCCACGCAGCCTGGCCTTACCTTGGAGAGACAGAAATGACGTACCCGCTTCGCGCTGGCGAGCACATGATGATTGAAATCTGGGGCCATGAGCTGGACCCGGTGACAGAAGACCTGATCCGCCGCAACGGCATCCGTGCCGTATGCCTGTTTCGCAAGAATATCGACAGCTTTGCCCAGACCCAGGCGCTGGTGCAGAAGCTGCGTGACATCATGGGTGAGCACGCCCTGATTGCCATCGACCAGGAAGGTGGCGCAGCCGTGCGTGCCTGGTTCCTGCCACTGGGTCCTTCTGCCATGTGCCTGGGCGCTGCCGATGATGAGCAGCTGGCCGAGCGGGTGGGCGAAGCCACCGCGCATGGTCTGGCCGCACTAGGCATCAACTGGAACTTTGCACCGGTACTCGACCTGAACAACAACCCGCGCAACCCTATCGTCGGCGAGCGCTCCTTCGGCGCGGATCCGGTACGGGCCACCCAGTTGGCGCTGGCCTGGCAGCGCGGCAGCCTGCGTGGTGGCGTGGCCTGCGCCCTCAAGCATTTCCCCGGGCACGGCGATACCGATGTCGACTCCCATCTGGCACTGCCCATCGTCGACAAGCCGCGTGCTGCACTGGAGCAGTACGAGCTGGCCCCGTTCGCGCTGGCGCTGCCGGAATCACCGTCGCTGATGACAGCCCATATCGTCTACCCGGCCTTCGATGCCGAACGCCCGGCCACGCTGGCGCCGTCCATCCTCACCGGCCTGCTGCGTGAGGAGTGGGGCTACCAAGGGGTGGTGATCAGCGATGCACTGAACATGAAAGCGATCCGCGATGTCTACGGTCAGCCCGCCGGAGCGGTCATGTCCCTGCAGGCCGGAGCGGACATGGTGCTGGTGATGGCCGACGCCGCAGAAACCCAAGCCACAGTCGATGCCGTGCAAACCGCCATCGAGCAAGGGGCACTGGATGCCGCCGCGCTCCGCACCAGTCGGCAGCGCCTGCAGGAGATGGCCGCACGCTTCCCCAGCCAGCCGCACGCCTATACCCCGAGTCAGGACGCACGTGACCGCGCCGTCATGCTGCAGGGCTGGTTGCGCGGGCTGACCCTGCATGGCAATGCGCAACGCCCCCACCCGGGCCAGAAAATCCGCTTGCTGGTGGCACGCGAAGTACCTGGCGATGGTGTGTCGGAAGCCGGTATTCGCGGGCAGGAACTGATCGAGGCGCTGACCCCACACTTCCCGCTGGACGTGGTGCAATATGAGCACATCAGCGACCTGAACTGGCAACAACTGCCGCAGGATGGCCTGTTTACCGTACTGGCCAGTACCGGGCGTGAACGCTACAGCGCCAGCCAGCAGCATTGGCAACCCGATCTGCATCTGGTGTTATGGAACCCTTACCAGGCCAACGATATTGATGCCCCGGCCCTGATCAGCTATGGCTTCCACCCGGAAGCGCTGCAAGCCTGCATCAGCTGGCTGAAAGGCGACTGCGAAGCCCCTGGCCGCATGCCCGCCCCGCTGGCTGCCGCAGCCTGACCGACTGAACTTTGAGAGTACACACATGGCGCACCTCCGTTTACGCAATATCCAGAAAACCTACGATAACCAGCAGGCCGTGATTCACGGGGTGGATCTCGACATCGCCGATGGTGAATTCGTGGTGTTCGTTGGCCCCTCCGGCTGTGGCAAATCCACCCTGCTGCGCATGATTGCCGGGCTGGAAGAGATCAGCGGTGGCGAGCTGTTCATCGGCGAGCAACTGGCCAACGACATTGCCCCGGCCAAACGAGGCGTGGCGATGGTCTTCCAGAGCTACGCGCTCTATCCGCACATGAGCGTCTACGACAATATGGCGTTCAGCCTCAAGCTGGCCGGTACACCCAAAGCCGATGTCGAGCGCATGGTGAAGCGGGCGGCCGAGATCCTGCAAATTACCCACCTGCTGGACCGTAAGCCGAAGGCGCTGTCCGGTGGCCAGCGGCAACGGGTGGCCATTGGTCGCGCCATCGTGCGCAAGCCACAGGTGTTCCTGTTTGACGAGCCGCTGTCCAATCTGGACGCTGCCTTGCGGGTGCAGATGCGGATTGAGCTCTCTCGCCTGCATCAAGAGCTGGGCACCACCATGATCTACGTGACGCACGATCAGGTGGAGGCCATGACGCTGGGCGACCGCATCGTGGTGTTCAATGGTGGCCATATCGAGCAGATTGGCACCCCGCTGGAGCTGTACGACCACCCGGCCAATCTGTTTGTGGCCGGCTTCCTGGGCTCCCCCAAGATGAACTTCATTCCGGTCACCCTGCAAGGGCAGCAGGATGGCGTGCTGAAGCTGGCCCTGCCGGATGGCCAGACAGTCCAGCTCAGCGGGCGTCACATCGACGGGCTAAACCCTGGCAGCGCACTGACCCTGGGCATCCGCCCCGAGCACCTCAGCCCCTCCGAAGCAGGCATCCTGCAGGTGCGCATTGACCTGGTAGAGCATCTGGGGGACTCCATGGTGGCCTATGTCGAGCTGCCCGGTGTCAACGACATTCTGGCGGTCAAACTGCCTGGCGACCGCAGCAATCTCAAGGCTGGCGACCTGATGCGGCTACATGTTGCAGAAACGCATCTCCACCTGTTCGATGCTGCAGGAAAAGCTTTGCCTCGTCTCTGATTTGTTTTACATTGGACTCATATTGGTATTTAAGCCATACCCACGCAAAAGACAGTGGGGTGGTAAAAAAATAGCCGATCAAACAAAGATTTGACGGTAAAACCATTCAGCTTGGCCGCAGTCGGAGATCACACACTGGCGCGGGCAGGCTGAACACAAGCAGCAAGCAACTATAATACCACCTTGGAGAAACTAGCATGAAACGCGCACTCGCTTTGGCGGTGGCATCTGCCTTCGCCGTTCACACCGCCTACGCCGATTCCGGCAACGTCAACATCAGTGGCTGGATTGAGTCCGACGTGTATGTCGACCACAACGGTGACTACAACGAAGGTCTCAAGATCGATATCGACGGTCGCCTGAACTTCACCGGCACCGAAGACCTCGGCAATGGCCTGTCCACCATCTGGCAGATCGGCAGCAAGGTCAGCGAAGGCGGCCAGCAGATCGGCACCAACGATACCTTTATCGGTCTGAAAGGCAGCTTTGGTCAGGTTCGCCTGGGCAAGATGCTGACCCCGTACTATGAAATCGTGGACTGGCCGCTGTCCGCCGGTGGCATGGGCAAGATCATGGACAACGGTGATCCGCTGAAGCAAGCCGCAGCCGTCCCAGGTAACGACGGATACAAATCATGGCAAAATGGTGATCGCGTCAACAACAGCATTCGCTACGACTCGCCGGACTTTGGCGGTTTCAGTGCCTCGGCCATGTACTACACCGCTGAAAACAAGAACAACACTGGCTTGAACAGCCAGTCGTTCTCCGGCCGTGTGGCTTACGCAAGCGGCAACTTCAATACCCAGCTGGGCTATCAGTATCAGGGCGACAATGGCGGTACCGATGGCAACAAGCTGCGCTCACTGGTCTGGCAGATCGGCTACAGCTTCGGCAACTTCGGTATCTATGGCGGCGTGAAGCAGACCAAGCTGAGCGGCAATGGCCTGGGTGAGAAGCGGAACTACTGGGAAATTGGCGGCACCTACTCTGCCTCTGACAAGCTGTCGTTCCGTGCGGCTTTCGGCAAGGCCGGTGACCAGAAGGGCAATTTCGGCAGCGATGACGGTGCCAAAGAGTTTGCCTTCCAGGCCAACTACTCGCTGTCCAAGCGCACCAGCGTCCACCTCCGCTACAACCAGATCAAGAACGATCCGGGCCGTGGCTGGTTCGGCAACGCCGGCAAAACGGGCCGTCGCTACATGTTCATTCTGGCGCACAGCTTCTGATGTGTTGTACCCCGGCTGCGGCCGGGGCGTAGTCCTCTCTTCACTCCATATGTTGATGCGCTGCCCATGGGGCAGCGCTTTTTTTTGTGGTTCGCGACAAGCAATAAAAAACCCCGCCACAAGGGCGGGGCTGGATGGTCAAGCCCAACTCAGGCTGTAGCCGTTTCCCGCAACTGCCGTGCCGCTTGCACCATATGGCGCAGGGCCGCTTCGGTTTCATGCCAGCCACGGGTCTTCAGGCCGCAGTCCGGGTTCACCCATAGACGTTCCGCCGGGATCACCTGCCGTGCTTTCTCCAGCAGGCGCACCATCTCGTCGACCGCAGGGATGCGTGGCGAGTGGATGTCGTACACACCGGGGCCGATGTCGTTCGGGTAGTTGAAGGCCGCAAAGGCGTCCAGCAGCTCCATGTCCGAGCGTGAGGTCTCGATGGTGATCACATCCGCATCCATCGCGGCAATGCTCGGCAGGATGTCGTTGAACTCCGAGTAGCACATATGGGTGTGAATCTGCGTTTCATTCTGTACGCCGCTGGCTGACAGGCGGAATGCTTCCACCGCCCATTGCAGGTAGGCATCCCAGTCGGCACGGCGCAACGGCAAGCCTTCACGAATGGCCGGTTCGTCAATCTGGATGACACGGATACCAGCCGCTTCCAGATCACACACCTCATCGCGCAGGGCCAGCGCAATTTGCCGAGCCGTCAGCGCGCGGGGCTGATCGTCTCGAACAAAGGACCACTGCAACATGGTGACCGGGCCGGTCAGCATGCCCTTCATCGGGCGAGCCGTCAGGGTCTGGGCAAAGCGGCTCCACGCCACCGTCATCGCTTGCGGGCGGGACACATCACCAAAAATCAGTGGTGGCTTCACGCAGCGGCTGCCATAGCTCTGCACCCAGCCGTTCTGGCTGAAGGCATAGCCCGACAGCTGCTCGCCAAAGTACTCGACCATGTCATTGCGCTCGGCTTCGCCATGCACCAGCACATCCAGCCCCAGCTCTTCCTGCTTGGCAACGGCCAGGCGGATGGCGCTCTTCATGGCGGCCAGATAACCGGCCTCATCCAGTTCGCCTCGCTTGAACGCGGCACGGGCACTGCGGATGTCCTGCGTTTGCGGGAAGGAACCGATGGTGGTGGTGGGGAAAGCCGGCAGGTTCAGGTGGGCCTGCTGGCTGACTTGTCGCACCGCAAACGGTGCGTCGCGCTCGGCATCTGCTGCCGTCAAGGCCGCCAGGCGGGCTGCCACAGCGGCATTGTGAATGCGGGTCGAGCTGCGGCGGGAGGCAGCAGCCTGGTCACTGTCCGCCAGAATGGCAGACACCACAGACTCACCCTGGTTCAGGGCGTGCGACAAGGCCGCCACTTCATCCAGCTTCTGCCGCGCAAACGCCAGCCATGATTTCAGCTCGGCATCCAGCTTCTGCTCAGCCGCCAGATCCACCGGCACATGCAGCAAGGAGCAGCTTGGCGCCAGCCACAGTTGCTCGCCACGATCGGCAACTCCGCTCAGTTGAGCCAGTTTCTGCCGCAGATCGGCACGCCAGACATTACGCCCATCCACAATGCCGACCGACAGTACCCGGTCTTGCGGCCACTGTGCGGCAAACGCGGGCAACTGCTCCGGCGCCCGCACCACATCAATATGCACCCCGGCCAGCGGCAAGCGGGTCAGCAAGGGCAAGTGCCGGGACACATCGCCAAAGTAGCTGGCCAGCAGAATCGGGATGCCCTGCTCTGCCAGCAGCGGGTAAGCCTGCTGGAAAGCCGCCAGCCAAGGCTCATCCAGGTCCAGCGCCAGAATCGGTTCGTCCAGCTGTATCCATTGCACACCCAGGCCGTGCAGACGCAGCAAGAGGCTGGCATAGGCCTTCAACAAGCGGGGTAGCAGGTTCAGGCGGTCAAACCCCGCCTGCTTGCTCTTGCCAAGGAAGAGATAGGACACGGGCCCGAGCAGCACCACCTTGGCTGGGATCGACTGGGCCTGGGCTTCCTGTACTTCGTCAAACAGCGCATGGGAGGACAGTTCAAACCGGCTGTCTGCGGTGAACTCCGGGACGATATAATGGTAGTTGGTGTCAAACCACTTGGTCATTTCCATGGCCGGGGCGGAGGCCGTACCACGCGCCATGGCAAAATAGGTATCCAGACCCACTTCACCACCGCTAAAACCATAACGCGCCGGGACGTTGCCCAACAGGGCGGTCAGGTTCAGCACCTGATCGTACAAGGCAAAGTCACCTACCGGCACCCAGTCCAGTCCGGCGTCACATTGCCACTGCCAGTGTTGGGCACGCAAAGTGGCGGCGGTATCCTGCAGCTGTGCGGCGCTCAGCTCGCCACGCCAGAATTGTTCCTGCGCAAACTTCAATTGGCGTTCCCGGCCAATGCGGGGAAAACCGAGGTTGTGTGTCTTGCTCATGAGGATGGCTCCCATTGTTCACTCATCAATCGGGATGCTGCACATACCGCACCCAATGCGGCAGGCAGGGGTAACGGCCCTCCGTTACCTGGTAGCCATGGTAAGCGCACTCTGTAAATTAGAAAAACGAATAATATTTGCTATAATCAATAAAAAATCTCATACAAAGACATGATCGACCACAAGCATTTGCGCCTGTTGCACGCACTGGCCCGCACCGGCACCTTGTCCGCCGCGGCCAAGACCTTGTTCCTGACCCAATCGGCCCTGTCGCACCAGATTCTGGCGCTGGAGGAGCATTACGGCCTCAAGCTGTTCGAGCGCAAGAGCCAGCCGATCAAGTTCACCCCAGCCGGGCTGCGCCTGCTGCAACTGGCGGAACAGGTACTGGACCTGACTCAGACCGCAGAACGGGATCTGGCCCGGCTGGCCAGTGGTGATGCCGGGGACTTGCGCATAGCGGTGGAGTGCCATACCTGTTTTGACTGGCTAATGCCCGCCATGGACCAGCTGCGCGAGCACTGGCCGGAGATTGAGCAGGACATCCTCTCCGGCTTCCACACCGACCCGGTCAACCTGCTGGTCGATGGCAAAGCCGACCTGGCGATTGTGACCGAAACCCCTGCCCGCCCCGGCATTCACTACCATCCCTTGTTCCGCTTCGAGATTGTCGGATTGGTGGGGCGACGGCATGCGCTGGCGGGCACCGAGCGTTTGCAGGGCAGTGACTTCGCCGCGGATACCCTGATTACCTATGCGGTACCGGAAGAGCTGATCGACCTGATCCAGCAGGTACTGAAGCCCGCTGGTTTGCATGCGCAGCGCCGCACCACCGAATCCACAGTCGCCATCTTGCAACTGGTGGCCAGCCGACGCGGGCTGGCAGCGCTGCCCAACTGGAGCGTGCAGCCCTATGTGGACCGGGGTTATGTGCTGGCCAAGCGGATTGGCGAACATGGCCTCTGGCGTACCTTGTATGCCGCCACGTGGCATAGCTTTGGCGAACAGGCCTATGTCCAGGACTTCCTGCGCATCATCCGCGATCACAGCTTGAGCACCTTGCCCGGCATTGAGCTGGTCGATCATTAAGTGTCAGGAAACGGACGAAGGTATCCCCATTCACCACTGTACGCTGCCGGGTTGGCACCGCCACAGGAAAAAAGGCAGACGATATACGCACTTGCCTTGAGGAGTACCCATGATTCCAGTAAGCTGCCGCGGTTGATTGCTGGATGGAGAAGTCATGGCGCGCCCTGCCGAGCTGGTATTGATTGCTGCTGTCGCCCGCAACCGGGTGATCGGGCTGGATAACAAGATGCCATGGCATTTGCCGGAAGATTTGCGCTACTTCAAGGCCCAGACCGAAGGCCATACGGTGCTGATGGGGCGCAAAACCTTTGAATCACTGGGCCGCCCCTTGCCCAAGCGACGCAACATTGTCATCACCCGGCAGTCAGACTGGCAAGCTGAAGGCGTGGAGGTGGCGCACAGCCTGCATGAAGCCTATGCGGCCTGCGTGCCGGAGGGGCGGGTGTTCGTCATCGGTGGTGCGGAGTTGTACCGGCAGGCACTGCCAGATGCCGATACCCTGCTGCTGACCGAGATGGATATTACCCCTGAGGGCGACACCTTTTTCCCCGAATTTGATGCGGCGCAGTTTCGAGAAGCAGCGCGTGATCCCCACCAAAGTGCGCAAGGCATGCACTATGCCTTTGTGCGCTACAGCCGCCAGCAGCCGGAATAAGCCATGAATGGGGAGCGCGCACCGTTTTTTGCGGTGTCTACCTACAAGCTGCTGTGCATGACGCTAGGCAGCCTGGGCTTCTACATCCCCTTCTGGTTTTACATGCACTGGTCCCGCATTGAGGAACGCGAGCATCGCTCGCTGCTGCCGCTGCTGCGCGCCATTTTTGCGATCCCGTTTGTCTACTTTCTGTTTCGGCGCTTTGCTGACGCGCAACGCGAACACCATGCGGGTGAACCTCTGGCGGCCGGACTGTGGGCCATCGTCCTGATTGTGCTCAACCTGCTGGCCAGTACCCTGATGATGCAGGCCGGTGCCTGGCCGCTACTGGGCATCCTGCTCTCCCTGCTGGAGGTGGTGCCCTTGCTGGTGGCCCAGGCCGCCATCAACCAGCACAACCAGCTGCTGGTACCGGGGCACGACCGCAACGACCGCCTGACACCGGCCAATCGCCTGGTCTTGCTCATCGGAGGAGTGTTCTGGCTAATGATGGCCTGGTCCCTGCTCAGCGGCCAGCTGCCGGTCAGCTCACTCGGGCAAAGTGGCTTCGCTGGGCTGAAGTGAAACCGCCTTGCGCCCATAGCACAGGGCATGCAGCGCCACGATGACCGCCCAGCACACCCAGGCCGACCACAGGTTGTGCGAAAGAAAATGCGCGCCACGTGCCACCTGGCTCCATCCCATCAGCAGGCCCAGCAACAGCGCGCCGCTCCATAACAGGGCAGCACGACGGCTTGAATGCTGCCGCCCCCAGAACCAGAACACCAAGAGCCCAAAGCCACCGGACGCATGGCCGCCCGGGAAGCAGTGCCCGGGCTTGAGTCCCGCCGGCAAGCTTTGCCACAGCGGCAGATGAGGCAGGCTGCCGCCATACTCCAGCGTATCCCACGGGCAAGGTCGGTCGCTGATGGCTTTCAGCAGGCTGACCACCGTGGGGGCCAGCAGCATGCCCGCCACCAGAAACAGGTAAAAACGCCGCTCACTCCCGCGGGTGCGCCACGCTTGCACACCCAGGCCAACGGCCAAGGTCAGCAGCGCGTACTTCACCCATTTGTGTACCACGGTTTCCAGAAACCAGGCATTCTGCAGCGGGAACGTCCGGCTGGCGGCATCGTAGAACGCATTGCTGATCCAGTAGTCCAGCCGGGTCAGCTCAAACAGCAGCAACAGCAGACAGGCGCTCGCCAGCAGCCATAGGCTCTGGCGACGATAAAAACCGACAGCGGGTTGGGTGATCACGGTAACGGTGGCAGGCGCGAAGTCTTGTTTCGGAACAGGTAGGACGCCCCCTGATACCAAGCGATGGCGTCATCCCGCAGCGCTGGATCATCCGGCAAGCCTACTGCACTGCCATCACTGAAGTTGGGCAGCACGGTTTTGACCTGCTTGCGTGGCGACAGGATAGCCAGTTTGCCATCCTTGAGGTAACCAATATCCTGGTAGGTGGCGATGAAAATCCGCTCCCGGCCCGGCTCCAGCGTGGCGATATCGTAACCGAAGAAGTGGCTGGTGTAACTGAAATTCAGCAAGCCCAGCAGAGTCGGTGCCAGATCCACCTGCGCCATCAGGCGTGGCATCACGCCGGGCTGGATCACCTTGGGGGCATACACCATCAGCGGAATATGGTAGCGATCCACTGGCAGATCGGTCTTGCCCGCGCTGGAAGCACAATGGTCGGCGGTGATTACAAACAAGGTGTTGTCGAACCAGGGCTTCTTCTGCGCCCGGCGAATGAAGTCGCCAATGGCCCAGTCGGTGTATTTGACGCCACCTTCGCGGCTCTTGCTGTCCGGCGGAATGTCGATACGCCCGGTCGGGTAGGTGAAGGGCCGGTGGTTACTGGTAGTCATGATGTGGCTGAAGAAAGGCTTACCACCGGCGACGCTCTGATCCATCTGCCGCAGCGCCAGGGTGAACAGGTCTTCGTCAGCCACCCCCCACACATTCTCAAAGTGAACGTCTTTGTCGCTCAGCGCAGTACGGTCCACCACCCGGTAGCTGTTGCTGCCAAAGAAGTGGTTCATATTGTCGAAGTAGCCATAGCCACCGTACAGAAACTGACTGTCGTATCCCTTGCTGCGGAACACGTAACCCAGCGAGAACAGGTTTTCGTTATCCGGACGGCGGACAATGCTCTGCCCGGGGGTCGGCGGCAGCGCCAGCGACAAGGCTTCCAGACCACGCACGGTACGGGTACCAGACGCATAGAGGTTGGTATACATCAGGCTTTGCTTGGCCAGGGCATCCAGCTGCGGCGTAATGCCTTGCGTGTTGCCAAAGCTGGCCATGAAATCGGCGGACAAGCTCTCCACCGAGATCAACACCACATTCATCCGCTTTTCCGGATCGGGGTAGCGAACGGTACGCGCCAGCTGGCGGGGATCTTCGCTGATGAAGGTGGATTCTGGGGTCTTCAGCAGGGTGCGCAGACGGCGCAGCACTTTTTCATCCGGCTCGCTGGCGTAGAAGGTGGCGTAATCCAGCTCATTATTGCGGTTGGCGGCAAAGAATTCATAAATGCCATTGCCAGACAACTGGTTGACCACGGTGTTGCTGCTTAGGTCTTTCTGCTTGTAATCCACCAGCCAGTAGGACAACACCGGCAACAGCAGCAGGAGCGCCGCCACACCCGTGCGGGCTTGCCAGCGGCTGGCTTGCTGCCAGGATGGCCGTAGTGCCGGGCGGCACAGCCAGATCAGCACCAGCGCCACCAGCAGCAGGCCGGACAGGATGGCGCCGACTGGGTAAGATTCCTGGATATTGCGGACCACTTCCTGCGTATACAGCAGATAATCCACAGCGATGAAGTTGAACCGGGAGCCAAACTCGCCCCAGAACACCCACTCACCGGCTGCGGTGAACAACAGCAGGAACACCAGCCCGACAAAGCTGAGCTGCAGCCACCAGGTCTGAATGCGATGGCGATACCAGCGGTCCGGCATCAGCCACAGGTAGACCACCAGCGGAATCATGAAGTAACTGAGCGCCACCAGATCAAAGAACAGGCCTACCCCGAACACCCGCAGCAGGTTGAGCGGGCTCCAGTCCATATTGGCATGCGCCAGCACCAGCAGCGCAATGCGGGTCAGCAAGGACAAGCCCAGCAATAGCGCCGCCAGCACCACCAACGGGCCAAACCGGTTCGCCAGCAGGCGTGATTGCTTCTCTTTCAACATTGTCAGGTCCTGTATCCGCCACCGCACCCCAAGGGCCGGTCGCATCTTACGCCAACGGGCCGTGACTGTCTTGTTTAACCACCATCATGCATTCAAAAGGGGCAAATGTGCCGGGGAACCGTGGCCCCGTGCATACTGCCAGGCGGGCTGCCTCTGAGACACATTCACGTGTGAACGGTTCCCGCCGGCAACGTGTCAGGCGGCTGCCCCTGTCGGAGTGTGCATACAATAGCGGCTGCCGCTTATCCCGACCTTAAGGGGAGATGGAGTGCGGGCGGCTGAACGCCCGCACGGTAGAGAGGGTGTCAACGCCTGCGCGATTGGCAAAGCCAGGTCTGGCCTGATGTGCTTACGCGGCAAGGCCAGAGGTCGCACTCCGCTGTTCCGGATGGTGTGTACCCTGCAACCAGCCATACCCTAGCAACACCACGGGCAGAAACAATATCCACTGTGGCATCCGCCACAGGCCTGCCCAGCCCGCCTGCCGCAGGGCAATCGCCCAGAAGACGAGGGTGCCCGCCGCCCACCAGACCAGCACCAGTTGTACCCGGCCCCGCCGCTGGGCGTCTGTGGGGTGCCGAATGCCAGACCACAATGCCCAGGCGGAGGCCAGCAACATCACGCTCACCAGATGCCAGCAGGCATACAGGATCAATTGCAGCTCCAGCGGCATGGGCACCTTCAGGAAGGGGGTGACCACGTCCATACCCCCACCCACCAGATGCAGCCCGGCGGTAAAGCTTGCTATGCTGGCGGCTGCCATACCCATCCATTTCATGATGCACTCCTTGAGGACAATAATCCATTCAACAGCAGGTCGATCATCTGGCCGATGCGCGCCTCGACCGCCTGCCAGGCCACCCAATCATCGTGACGCAGCGCCAACTCAAGTGACACCACGCCATGTATCCCCGCCCACAAGCTTTGCGTTGCCAGCTCCAGCGCCGGGGTGGCTTCGCCCGGGATGCCCTGGGCTTCTGCCAGCGCCAGCCGCAAGGCGGCATAGCCATCACGACCCGGTTTGTCCTTGCGCTCGGCAAAGTGCTGTGACGCTACCGGCAAGGGCTGCATGAACATCAGCCGGTAGGCATGCGGATGACGCAGCCCAAAGCGGGCGTAGACCAGCAGCATCTCGCGCAAGCGCTTCACCGGGTCCGACAGCGGCAGCAAGGCGGCCATCTCGGCGGACAGTTCACTGAAATCATCCAGCACCAGCCGGTACAGCAGCGCATCCTTGTCGGCAAAGTAGCTGTACACCGTGGCCGGGGCGTAGCCAATCACGGACGCCAGCTTGCGCAGCGTCATGCCCTCCACCCCGTACTCGACCAGCAGCTGGCGAGCGGCTTGCAAGATGGTGTGTTCCAGTGCCGCGCGTTCAGCCGCACGGCGTTGTTGGCTCAAACTCATGTCATCAATCAAAAATCGAACATCGTTCAAATAATAAACATTGTTTATATCAAAGACAAGACTCGCCACGGACTGGCATGATGACTATCATCCCTGCCCATTCCGGGAAAAGCCCATGAGTCGATCTCCACTTGAATGGCACGATGGCCAGCCCTATTCCAGCCAGTATGGCGACGTGTACTTCTCGCGTAACAGCGGGCTGGAGGAGACACGCCATGTGTTTCTGCAACATAACCAGCTGGCGGAGCGCTGGTCGCAACTGGCGTCAGATGCCCACTTCGTGATCGGGGAAACCGGCTTTGGCACCGGCCTCAACCTGCTGGCGGCGTGGCAACTGTGGCGGCAAGTCGCCCCGACTGATGCCCATCTGCATTTTGTCAGCGGCGAGGCGTGGCCGCTGAGCCTGGCGGAACTACAGCAGGCGCATGCGGCCTGGCCCGAGCTGGCCGAACTGGCAGCCGCCTTGCACGCGGTGTGGCATGACCTCGCTCCCGGCTTCCACCGCTTGCATCTGGATGCCCGCGTCAGCCTCACCCTGCTGATCGGCGACATCAACCAGACCTTGCCGGAGCTGGAAGCGCAAGTCGATGCCTGGTTTCTGGACGGCTTCTCCCCCGCACGTAACCCGGAGATGTGGAACCCGGCCCTCTATGCCCAGCTGGCCCGGCTGGCTGCGCCGGCGTGCACGCTGGCCACCTTTACCAGCGCGGGGCATGTCCGCCGGGGGTTGCAGGAGGCTGGCTTTGAGGTGGCGCGAGTGCCGGGGCATGGCCGCAAGCGCGAAATGCTGGCCGGGCGCCTGCTACAGCCCACCCTCCTGCATGCCTTGCAGCACTATCGACCGGTATCCGGCACGCTCCGCGAGGCTATTGTGCTGGGTGGCGGCATGGCAGGCTGTGCGGCGGCCTGGAGCCTGGCGCGGCGCGGCTGGAGGGTGACCCTGCTGGAGCGGCACCCCGGCCTGGCGCAGGAAGCCTCCGGCAATGCCGCTGGCGTGCTGTATGCGCGACTGGCTCCCAAGATGGGGCCGCTGGCCCAGCTGATTCTTGCCGGGCTGCAGTACAGCCAGCGCAGCATGGGGCCCCTGCTGGGCTGGGATGGTGAACGTGCCAGCCGCTGTGGTGTGCTGCAGCTGGCGTTTGACGCCGATGAAGCCGAGCGCATACAACAACTGGCAGCGCTGGACCTACCCACATCACTACTACAGCCCGTAGATGCCGCCACCGCCAGCACCCTGGCCGGGGTGAGCATGGCACAAGGTGGGCTGTTTTTCCCGCAAGCCGGCTGGGTACATCCGCCTGCGCTGTGTCAGGCACTGACCACGCATCCGCTGATCAGCGTGCACTGCAGCCAGAGCATTACGCAGTTGCAACAACATGAGCAAGGCTGGCAGGTACACTCCGCCAGTGGCGAGCAGTGGCAGGCACCGGTATTGGTGCTGGCCAATGCCCACCACGCCCGGCAGTGGCAGCCGCGCTTGCCGATCCGCACCCTGAAAGGGCAGGTCAGCTACCTGCCCGCAACCGTGACCAGCCAGTCACTGCGCACCGTGGTGTGCGCCGAAGGCTATGTGGCACCGGCACGGCAAGGCCTGCATGCGTTGGGCGCCACCTTTGAGCCGCATGCCAACGATACCGAAGTTACTCACGCCGGACATCTGGATAATCTGCATACCCTGCGGCAACTGCACCCCGGCCTGCATGCGGCGCTGGACGGCCCGGATTGGCAAGCGCGACTGGAGGGCGGGCAAAGCCTGGCGGGGCTGGGCGGACGCGCGGCGTTCCGCGCCGTGTGCCCGGACTACAGCCCGCTGATTGGCCCGCTGGCGGATCTGGATGCCGTCATCACGCCACGTCGGCTGGGGCAACCCTTGCTGCAACCTGGCGAAGCCGCTCTGCCCTCCTTGCCGGGCCTGTTTGCCACGCTGGCGCACGGCACCCGTGGCCTGATCACTGCCCCGCTGGCCGGTGAAGTGCTGGCGGCATATCTGAATCACGAACCGTCACCGCTGCCGCGCGCGCAACGGTTAACAGTGCACCCGGCCCGCTTCCCGATTCCACCGCAACCCATCCGCAAGAAAGGATAGCTCATGCCCTCCCCTGACCACCCGGAATTGCATGGCAGCCGGATCAGCTTGCGTATTCCGAGGCCGAGTGATGCCGCAGCGGTGCTGGACTATTACCAACGCAACGCTGACTTTTTTCGTCGCTTTGATCCCCCATACCCGGAGGGTTTTTATACCCTGGCTTGGCACCAGCAGCGCATCGAGAAGGCCAACAAGGATGTGGCTGAGGATCGGGAATACCGCTTTGTACTGTTCAAGCCAGAACAGCCAGACCACATTATCGGCAATGCCAATCTGAGCGCCATCCAGCGCGGCCCTTTTCAGGCCTGTAACCTCGGCTACGGGCTGGATGAGCAGGCCCAGGGGCAAGGGATGATGACCGAGGCTTTGCGTCTGCTGATTGATCATGCGTTCAACGCACTAAAGCTGCACCGCATTCAGGCCAACCACTTGCCGGACAATCTGCGCAGTGCCGGTGTGCTGCAACGACTGGGCTTTGTACGCGAAGGCTATGCCCCGGCCTACCTGTATATCAACGGGGCCTGGCGTGACCACGTGCTGAATGCGCTGAGCAATCCGCACGGGCCGGAGATGGGCTAGACAGAACACCGGCAGCACCCGCACAGGCGCTGCCGGGCAGAACATCAGGCTGCAGCCAGCGCCTGATCGAGGTCGGCCAGAATGTCGTCGATGTGCTCGATGCCGATCGACAGGCGCACCATGTCTTCGCTGACACCTGCCTTTTTCAGCTCGTCCGGGTTCAGCTGACGGTGGGTGGTGGAGGCCGGATGGCACGCCAGCGATTTGGCATCGCCAATATTCACCAGTCGGGTGATCAGCTGCAGCGCATCCTGGAAGCGGCCACCCGCCTCACGCCCGCCTTTCACACCGAAGGTCAGCAGACCAGAAGCACGGCCACCGAAGTACTTGTCCACCAAGCCGCGCGACTCATGCCCGGCCAGCCCGGCGTAGTTGACCCACTCCACCTTGGCATGACCTTGCAGGAACTCGGCCACCCTGGTGGCGTTTTCGACATGGCGGTCCATGCGCAGGGCCAAGGTTTCGATACCTTGCAAGATCAAGAAGCTGTTGAACGGCGAAATGGCTGCACCCATATTGCGCAGCGGCACCACTCGTGCTCGGGCAATATAGGCCGCCGCGCCCAGCGCTTCGGTGTACACCACGCCGTGATAGGACACATCCGGCTCATTCAGGCGGCGGAAGCGGGCCTTGTGTTCCGCCCACGGGAACTTGCCGCTATCCACAATTGCGCCGCCAATGCTGGTGCCATGACCGCCCAGGTATTTGGTCAGCGAATGCACCACGATGTCGGCACCGTGTTCGAATGGCCGGGTCAGGTACGGCGTGGGCACCGTATTGTCCACGATCAGTGGCAAACCATTGGCGTGCGCCACCTGCGCAAAGGCACCAAAGTCCACCACATTGCCCAGCGGATTGCCGATCGACTCCACATACACTGCCTTGGTGCGCTCATCGACCAGCGCAGCAACCTGGCCCGGCTCGCGGTAATCGACAAAGCGTACCTCGATGCCATACTGCGGCAGGGTGTGGGCAAACAGGTTGTACGTCCCACCGTACAGGGTGCTGGTAGCAATAATGTTGTCGCCCGCTTCCGCAATGGTCTGGATCGCGTAGGTGATGGCCGCCTGCCCGGAAGCCAGCGCCAGCGCGCCGATCCCCCCTTCCAGCTCGGTCAGCCGCTGCTCCAGCACCGAGGTGGTCGGGTTCATGATGCGGGTGTAGATATTGCCCTGCACCTTGAGGTCGAACAGATCTGCCCCGTGCTGGGTGCTGTCGAAGGCGTAGCTGGTGGTCTGGTAGATCGGTACGGCCACCGCGCGGGTGGTGGGATCGGGGCTGTAGCCACCGTGCACGGCCAAGGTTTCGAACTTCATGCGCACCTCTTTGCAATCGGGTTGGGAAGACAATCAGCACAATCTAGCACAGTGCCACCTCACCCCAAAGCAGGAAGATTCACTTGGTTATTCCGCAATGGTGCAAACGGGTCAGTTACCCGGAGGGGCCAGCCACAGCCGGAAATGAAAAGAGCGAGCCTTGGCTCGCTCTTTGACCGACCTCAGGTCGGCTGGCCCATGCCGGGCCTTTGCACCGGAAGATCCGGTCTTGGTGTGAAATCAGTGCAGATCGCTCACCCGACGCCCACGTGACTGCCGACGCTCATTGCCATTGAGTAGCAGGTTGGCAAGCTGCCAGTCACGATCCTCAGCCTGCGGGATTTGCCGACGTTCACTGTGGCGGCGATCTTCCAGAATGGCTGCCTGGATACCTTCATCAACTGCATGCTGTTCGGTCAAATGTGTCCTCCACGGCAGTGACTTGGGATCATTTATACGCCCATGCCCCCACCCTGCCAAGCACCGTTTGTCAGCTGAGCAGCCAGTCAATTGTCATGACGACTCAGCGACTAAAGCGCCCCACCACATGCAGCAATTCCTCAATGGCCCGCTCGCCGTCCCCGCTCTGCAAGGCATGGCGCACACAGCCACGGGTGTGGTCTTCCAGCAGTTGTAGCGCCACCGCGTCGAGCGCCGAGCGGATGGCGCTGATCTGGGTGAGGATGTCGATGCAATAGCGGTCGCCCTCCACCATGCCAGCCACACCACGCACCTGCCCTTCCACCCGGCGCAAGCGGCGCAGCAGCGCGTCCTTGTGCGGCTGCACTGTCTGGCGGTCGTCCGGCGCGCAGTGAGCGTGGTCGTCAGCGGACGTCATAACCGGCTTCCTCAATCGCCTTGACCAGCTGGGGTCGCCCGGTCTGGGCCGGGTCAAACTGTATTTCGGCCTGCTGCGGACTGAGGCTAACCGTGGCCGACTGCACGCCCGCCTGGCTGCTCAGTATCTTTTGCACGCTGGCCACGCAGCCGCCGCAGCTCATGCCATCCAGTTCCAGAATCAGGGTTTCCATCACACACACCTTTTCGATAAGCGGTCACAGCGGCGGGCGCCAGCGCTTGAGCAGCAAGGCATTACTGACCACAGACACCGAACTGAGTGCCATGGCCGCCCCGGCGATGACCGGATTGAGCTGGCCCAGCATGGCCAGCGGGATGCCCAGTGCGTTGTAGCACAGGGCAAAAAACAGGTTCTGTCGGATTTTGCGCCCGGTCGCCCGTGAAAGGTCAATCGCTGCGACCACATCGGTCAAGCGCCCATGCAGCAGGGTAACATCAGCCTGGGCGCGCGCCACGTCCGACCCCGAAGCCACCGCCAGCCCCACATCCGCCACCGTCAGCGCGGGCGCATCATTGATGCCATCGCCCACCATGGCGACCGGCCCCAAGGCTTTCAACTGTTGAATACGCTCGGCCTTGCCCTGGGGCGACAAACCCGCATGCACCGCCTCCAGCCCAAGCTGGCGCGCCACCGCTTCCGCCGTACGCGGCTGGTCGCCGGTCAACATATGCGGGGTGATGCCCTCAGCCCGTAGCCATTGCAAGGCTTCGCGTCCGCCTGGTCGTAATGGATCGGCCAGCGCCAGCGCACCCAGTGCGGTTTTCCCCTCGGCCAGTACCACCACCGTGGCCCCCTCCTCCTGCCAGCCCGCCACTTGCTGTGCTGCCGCTGCGGACAGGGTCACATGGGCTGCCGCCAGGAGTTGCAAGGCCCGCCATTGCCCCTCGACTTCAAGCTCGGCACGGACCCCTTCCCCGACCACTTGCTGGAACGCACGGAGCGGCAAACTTTCTACCGCTCCAGCTGCCCGGCAGATGGCGGCTGCCAGCGGGTGGTTGGCCTCACGCTCCAGGCAGGCACTCCAGTGCAAAATTGTCTCGGCACTGAGTCCGGGTTGCCAGCTGACCCTGCCATGCAGCACCGGATGGCCCTCGGTCAGCGTACCGGTCTTGTCCAGCGCCAGCTGGCGGGTGCGTGCCAGCCGCTCCAGCCCGGCGGCATGGCGGAACAGGATGCCGTGTCGCGCGCCTTGACCGACCCCGACCATGATCACCGTCGGGGTCGCCAGGCCCAGCGCACAGGGGCAGGCAATCACCAGCACCGCAATCGCCGGGGGGATGGCTTGCGACAAGCTGCCACCATAGCCCCACCAGCCCAGCAAGGTCAGTATTGCCAAACCCAACACGGCTGGCACAAACCAGGCCGCGACCTGATCAGCAAAGCGCTGGATCGGCGCTCGCGACGACTGCGCTTCCTGCACCAGACGGATGATCTGCCCCAATTGGGTCGCCTCACCCACTGCGCTCGCCTCACAGACCAGACGCCCGGCCTGCAGAACCGTCCCGGCAAACACCGTGGCCCCTACCTGCTTGCCCACCGGCAGACTCTCGCCGGTCAGCATGGCCTCGTCCAGTATGCCCTCGCCCTCTCTCACTTGGCCATCCACCGGTACCGCATCGCCAACCCGAAGCAGAAACCGGTCCCCGGCTTGCAACTGACGGGTGGGTACGGACAGCCAGTCCTGCGCTTCGTCTGACCAGCGCAAGGCCTGCTGAGGGCGCAACTGTGCCAGTGCCATCAGCGCCGCCTGGGTTTGCCGCCGCGCCCGGCTTTCCAGTGCCTTGCCCAGCATGACCAGCGTCAAGATGGCACTGCTGGCCTCAAAATACAGATGGGGCGATCCTTCACCCAGCCACAGCCAGAGCGAGTAACCGTACGCCGCGCTGGTACCCAGCGCCACCAGCACGTCCATATTGGCCGCACCGGCCCGCACCGCCCGCCAGGCTGAGCGATAGAAAGGCGCCCCCAGCCAGCATTGCAGCGGCGTGGCCAGCAGCCATTGCCACACCGGTGGCAGCATGCCGTACATACTGCCCAGCAACATGCTGACCATGCCGGGCAAGAAAGGGAGGGTCAGCAGTATGGCCAGCAACAGACGGCCATGCTGCTGCCAAAAGCCCGGCGCTGGAGCCTCGGTCTGCCCCTCGACGAGTGACGCGACAAAACCCGCCTTGCCCAGTGCTGCGACCAGGGTGGCCTCCTGCAACAGCCCCGGCAAAAAGCTGAGTTGCACCGTTTCATCGGCCAGATTCAGTTGCCAATGCTGCAGCGGCAGGCGCTGCAGCTGTTGCTGCAGCGGGCCAGTTTGCCCGGCGGAGGCCAGCCCCGGCACCGACCAGACCTGTACATTAGGTCTAATCCCATACCCGGTATGGGTAATTTTTTCATACAGCGACGCCAGCGTGTGCTGCTGATCGTCAAACTGCAAACGGGCCGTTTCATTGGCGAAGCTGACCTCGGCCTCGACGCCGGGAATACGGGACAGCACCCGCTCAATACGGCTGGCACACGCGGCGCAGGTCATGCCGCTGATGGGGACATCAATGCTGTAGTGGCTCATGGACTTGCCTGCATGCAGGCTTCCAGCTGAAAGGTGTCCACATCATACACCGTTAGCGCAGCTTATTTCAAATACCCCAATGGGGTATATATTTATACGGTAATTTTCATGTTGCGCTTCGGGGGGTGTGCTATACCCAAAGTGAGCACAACGGAACCACGGCGCCCAAGGAAAGAAAAGAGGATGGCTCCGGGAATTCTGCCAACAGAATGACGCCTAAGTCTTTAGGGCTGCCCGCATACCGCACAAGGAGATTGGCGCATGGACATCTTCAGCAACTTTGCCAGCCGTTATGACCGTACCCGCGAGGAAGAATACTCGCTGGAAGAATACCTGCAACTCTGCAAGACCGACCCCATGGCCTATGCCACCGCATCCGAGCGGATGCTGAAAGCCATTGGCGAGCCGGAGCTGCTTGACACTCGCAATGACCCGCGGCTGTCGCGCCTGTTCACCAACAAGACCATCAAGATCTACCCGGCTTTCGCTGAATTCTACGGCGCAGAAGAGGTGATCGAGCAAGTGGTGGCCTTCTTCCGTCACGCCGCGCAGGGGCTGGAAGAGCGCAAGCAGATCCTCTATCTGCTGGGCCCGGTGGGCGGTGGCAAGAGCTCAATTGCCGAAAAGCTGAAGCAGCTGATGGAAGTGGTGCCCTTCTATGCCATCAAGGATTCCCCGGTCAACGAATCGCCTCTCGGCCTGTTCAGCGCCACGGAAGACGGCAAGATTCTAGAGGACGACTACGGTATTCCGCGCCGCTATCTGAACAAGGTGCTCTCGCCGTGGGCGGTAAAACGGCTGGAGGAGTATGGCGGCGACATCCGTCAGTTCCGCGTGGTCAAGCGCTACCCCTCCGTGCTGCGGCAGATCGCAGTGAGCAAAACCGAGCCGGGTGATGAAAACAATCAGGACATCAGCGCCCTGGTCGGCAAGGTGGACATCCGCCAGCTGGAGCTGTATGCGCAGGATGACCCCGATGCCTACAGCTACTCCGGTGGTCTGTGTCTGGCCAACCAGGGGCTGCTGGAGTTCGTGGAAATGTTCAAGGCACCGATCAAGGTGCTGCACCCCTTGCTGACCGCCACCCAGGAGGGCAACTTCAAGGGCACGGAAGGCTTCGGTGCCATCCCCTTTGACGGCATCGTACTGGCGCACTCGAATGAATCCGAGTGGAAGATGTTCAAGAACAACAAGAACAACGAAGCCTTCCTCGACCGCATCTACATTGTCAAGGTGCCGTACTGCCTGCGGGTGGCAGACGAAGTGAAGATTTACGAAAAGCTGGTGCGCACCTCATCGTTGTGCGAAGCCCCCTGCGCGCCTGGTACGCTGAAAATGATGGCCCAGTTCTCGGTGCTGACCCGACTGAAAGAGCCGGAAAACTCCAGCGTATACAGCAAGATGCAGGTCTACGATGGCGACAACCTGAAAGACACCGACCCCAAGGCCAAGTCGATTCAGGAATACCGCGATTACGCGGGCGTGGACGAAGGCATGACCGGTATCTCGACCCGCTGGGCGTTCAAGGTGCTGTCCAAGGTGTTCAACTTCGACAATACCGAAGTGGCCGCCAATCCGGTGCACCTGCTCTATGTGCTGGAACAGCAGATCGAGCGTGAGCAGTTCCAGCCGGAGCTGGAGCAGAAGTATCTGGCCTATGTGAAGGAATATCTGGCCTCACGCTATGTCGAGTTCATCGGCAAAGAGATCCAGACCGCGTATCTGGAGAGCTACTCCGAATACGGCCAGAACATCTTTGACCGCTATGTGACCTTTGCCGATTACTGGATTCAGGACCAGGAATACCGTGATCCGGATACCGGCGAGAGCTTTGACCGTGCCTCGCTCAACAATGAACTGGAGAAGATCGAAAAACCCGCCGGCATCAGCAACCCCAAGGACTTCCGCAACGAGATCGTCAACTTCGTGCTGCGGGCGCGTGCCAGCAATGCGGGCAACAACCCGCTGTGGACCAGCTACGAAAAGCTGCGCATGGTGATCGAGAAGAAGATGTTCTCCAACACCGAAGAACTGCTGCCAGTGATTTCCTTCAACGCCAAGGCCAGTGCCGAAGACCAGCGAAAACATGAGAACTTCGTCAATCGCATGGTGGACAAGGGCTACACCCCGAAGCAGGTCCGGCTGCTGTGCGAGTGGTACCTGCGGGTACGCAAGTCGTCCTGAGGTCCGGCGCCGACGCGATGTCGGCCCCGCCCGGCCACGCCCGACGTGGCCGGGTACATGCGGGAGAAGCACATGTACCAGCTGATTGACCGGCGTCTCAATGGCAAGCACAAGAGTGCCATCAACCGGGAGCGCTTCCTGCGCCGCTACCGCAATCAGGTCAAACAGGCCGTGACCAAGGCGGTCAAGGGCCGCAGCATTACCGATATGGAAGGCGGCGAGCAAGTCTCCATCCCCTCGCGCGACATCAGCGAGCCGGTGTTCGGCCACGGCCAAGGTGGCGTATGGGAAGGAGTGCATCCCGGCAATGAGGAGTACAGCCGGGGTGACAAGATCAATCGGCCGCGCGGCGGCGGGGGAAGCGGCAGTGGCAGCGGCCAGGCCAGCAATGAGGGCGAAGGCGAAGATGATTTCGTGTTCCAGCTCTCCCGCGAGGAATTTCTGCAGTATTTCTTTGAAGACCTCGAACTGCCCAATCTGGTGAAAACCTACCTCAGCGCGTCGCAGGAAATGAAAACCGTACGCGCCGGCTATACGGCTGAGGGCACGCCAAACAACATTCATGTGGTGCGCTCGCTGAAAGGCGCGCTCGGCCGCCGCATTGCACTCTCCAAACCGTTACAGACCCGTCTGAAGGGCATGGAAGATTATCTGGCGGGCCTGCTGGAAGAGGACAATGACGAAAAGGATCGCCGCGAGATCACCATGTTGCGGGACAAGATTCATGTGCTGAAGGGGCGCATCCTCGGCATCCCCTTCATTGACCCGTTTGACCTCAAGTACACCAATCGGGTGAAGCAACCCCGCCCGACCAATCAGGCAGTGATGTTTTGCCTGATGGATGTCTCCGGCTCCATGGATGAGTCACGCAAGGATATTGCCAAACGTTTCTTCATCCTGCTCTATCTCTTCCTCAACCGCGCCTACGAGAAGATCGAGGTGGTCTTCATCCGTCACCACACCCAGGCAACCGAAGTGGATGAGGAAGGTTTTTTCCACTCCCGCGAAAGTGGTGGCACGGTGGTGTCCAGCGCCCTGAAGCTGATGCTGGAAGTGATTGAAGCCCGCTACTCGCCCACCGAGTGGAACATCTACGGTGCACAGGCGTCCGACGGCGATAACTGGGACAATGACTCCCCTCTGTGCAAGTCCTTGCTGTCAGACAAGATCATGCCGCTGGTGCAGTACTTCGCCTATATCGAGATCACCGACGGCCCAGAGCAGAACCTGTGGCATGAATATGTCCATGTGAAGGAGTTCCATCGCTACTTTGCCATGCAGAAGATCCGCACCCCGGCGGACATCTACCCGGTGTTCCGCGAATTGTTCAAGAAACAGTCTCCCACCGCAGCAGCCTGACGGAGCATCGCCATGTCACGCCAGCCCCTGCCCGCCCCGTCCGAATGGACGTTTGAGCTGATCGAGCGCTACCACGGAGAAATTGCCCGCGTGGCCGCTGGATATAAACTGGATACCTACCCGAACCAGCTGGAAATCATCACCTCTGAGCAGATGATGGATGCCTATGCATCTGTGGGCATGCCGGTGCTGTACCACCACTGGTCCTATGGCAAACACTTCCTGTCGACCGAGAAATCTTATCGTCGTGGCCAGATGGGGCTGGCGTACGAGATCGTCATCAACTCCAACCCCTGCATCTCCTACCTGATGGAAGAGAACACCATGCCGATGCAGGCACTGGTGATCGCCCATGCCGCCTACGGGCACAACTCCTTCTTCAAGGGCAATTACCTGTTCCGCACCTGGACGGATGCTTCTTCCATCATTGACTATCTGGTGTATGCGCGGAACTACATTGCCGATTGCGAGCAGCGCCATGGCATCGACACCGTGGAAGACTTGCTGGACTCCTGCCATGCCTTGATGAACTACGGGGTGGACCGCTACAAGCGGCCACAGCGTTTGTCACTGGCGCAGGAGGCTGCTCGCAGGCGTGACCGTGAGGATTACCTGCAATCGCAGGTGAACGAGTTGTGGCGTACCCTGCCCCGCCAGTCGGTGCAGGAACAGGATGCCGAGCCACGCCGCTTTCCGGATGAACCACAGGAAAACCTGCTCTATTTCATCGAAAAACACGCCCCGCTGCTGGAACCCTGGCAGCGTGAAGTGGTGCGCATTGTGCGCAAGGTAGCGCAGTATTTCTATCCGCAGCGGCAAACGCAGGTGATGAACGAGGGCTGGGCGACTTTCTGGCACTACACCATCCTCAACACCCTGTTTGATGAGGGTCTGGTGACTGACGCCTTCATCATGGAATTCCTGCAATCCCACACCAATGTGGTGTACCAGCCCCCGGTGAGCAGCCGCTGGTACAGCGGGATCAACCCCTATGCACTGGGCTTTGCCATGTACCGCGACCTGCGGCGCATCTGCGAAAACCCGGATGACGAAGACCGTGAGTGGTTCCCCGATCTGGCGGGCAGCCCGTGGCTGGAAACACTGGACTTTGCCATGCGCAACTTCAAGGATGAGAGTTTTATCTCGCAGTACCTGTCGCCGCGCCTGATGCGGGAGCTACGGCTGTTTTGCGTGCTGGATGACGATAGTCGCGACAAGCTGGAAGTGAGCGCCATCCATGATGACCAGGGGTATCGCCATATCCGGCAAACGTTATCCGAGCACTACAACCTGTCGCAGCGCGAACCCAACATCCAGGTGTGGAATGTCAATGTGCGTGGTGACCGCAGTCTGACCCTGCGCCACTTCCAGCACCAGCGCCGCCCGCTGAACGGCAATACCACCGAGGTGCTGAAACACGTGGCGCGCCTGTGGGGGTTCAATGTGCATCTGGAGAGTGTGGACAACGACGGCACCGTGACCCAGACTTGGGATTGCCTGCACGAAAAGCGAACCTGAACCGACAGAACGCGCGCAGGCCGCCGACCAAGCCAGCAAGCCCTGACTGGAGTACACCATGCGCCGATTCTTCCTGTTGCTGTTCTGCCTGCCTTACCTGAGCTGGGCGGGCTCCGGCAATGATGCCTTCAACCATGGCCAGTCCAGGCTGGCCTTGCAGCGCTATCTGCAAGAGGCCAAGGCCGGCAATCCCACCTCCCAGTACAACTACGGCGCCATGCTGGTGAATGGCGATGGAACCCGAGCCAACCCGAAAACCGGCGGCCAATGGATACGCAAGGCTGCAGAACAGGGTTTTGCCGAAGCCCAGTATCGGCTGGGCTGGATGCTGGAGCGTGGGCTGGGCATGAAGAAAGACCTGCCGCAGGCCATCGACTGGTATCGCAAGGCGGCCGAGCAGAATCAGGTGGACGCCCAAATGGAGCTGGCCAACCGCTACTTCAGTGGCGCGGCCTTGCCACGTGATGATGTGCAGGCGGCCCACTGGTATCGGGAAGCCGCACGACGCGGTGACATTGCCGCCCAGTATGTGCTGGGCAGCCTGTACGAGAAAGGTTATGGGGTGGAGGCTGACCTGCAGGAAGCGCTGAACTGGTATCAGGAAGCCGCCAATCAGGGCGACATTGCCGCCGTCAGCAAGGTACGAGAACTGAGCGAACGCCTCAAACTGACCCGCTGACCTCCATCAGGGCTGCGGCGGCTCCTGGTCCCGCAACAAATGCTCCAGCGCCGCCCGCAGCGCCGGATACCGGAAACGGTATCCCATGCTTTGCATGCGTCGTGGCAGCACCCGCTGCCCGGTGAGCAGCAAATCGGCCATCTCGCCCAATGCCAGCTTCAGCGGCCAAGCCGGCAGCGGTAGCCAGGCAGGCCGTCCCAGGACTTGTCCGGCGGTGCGGGCGAACTCGGCATTGATCACCGGCTCCGGCGCGGTCAGATTGTAAGGCCCGCTGGCCTCGGGCGTGGCCAGCAGCGTCTCGACGATGCCCAGCCAGTCTTCCAGATGGATCCACGACAGCCACTGCCGGCCGCTGCCCGTGCGCCCGCCGATGCCGAAGCGGAATGGTTTCAGCATGGCTGGCAAGGCCCCCCCTGCATTGCCCAGCACC
This sequence comes from Leeia sp., assembly GCF_041909055.1. NCBI lineage: Bacteria > Pseudomonadati > Pseudomonadota > Betaproteobacteria > Neisseriales > Leeiaceae > Leeia > Leeia sp. The sequence goes on from NZ_JAYREC010000001.1 coordinate 484,135, forward strand.
AGCCCGGTCCGCAGCAGCGCCAGACGGACGCCCAAACGGGTAGCTTTCTCGGCACTACGCTCCCAGTCCTGGCACAGGGTAGACATGAAGATATCCTGCCCCGGCTGCTGCTCATCCAGTTCCTCATCGCCATGCACACCGTAGAAACCGATGGCGGAACCGGACAGCAGGACTTCGGGACGCTGCGTCCGGCGGGACAGCCAGGCCAGCAGGGTATCGGTCAGCGCTATCCGGCTGTCACGCAGCAGTTGTTGCCGGGCCGGGCTCCAGCGGCCTCCGGCAATAGGCGCACCGGCCAGATTGATGATGCCATGCAAGGGCACCGTATCCGGCAGATCGTCCAGGGTGCGAAATACGGATACCCGCCCCCCGAACAGCCGCTCGGTCCCAGCAGGGTTACGACTCCAGACACTGACCTGTTGCTCGGCATCCAGCAGGCGGTGCACCAGTGCTTGGCCGAGAAAACCCGACCCACCGGTCAACAACCAATGGCATGACTGGGTGAAGAATTGTTGCCGACGCAGCTCCAGCGCATCGAACCGCCCACTGCCTGCCTGTTGATCCACCCTGCCCCCGGCTCAGAAACACACTGCCCCCATGATGACATCAAGGGGGCAGTGTGTACAACCGACCAGACGGGTGCGACTACATGCCCAGCCAGTGCGGCAGGAACAGCGACACCTGCGGTACATAAGTCACCAACAGCAGGAAGCCAATCATGGTCAACAGCCAAGGCAATACCGCTACCGTCAGTTCGGAAATCCCCATCCGGGTAATGCCAGACGCCACATAGAGGTTGAGCCCTACCGGCGGGTGGCACATGCCCACCTCCATGTTCACCACGATCAGGATGCCGAAGTGCACCGGGTCGATGCCCAGTTTCATCGCCACCGGGAACAGGATGGGGGCAAAGATCAGCACGATGGAAGACGGCTCCATCAGGTTCCCGGCCAGCAGCAACAGCACATTAACGAACAGCAGGAAGGCAATCGGGCCCAAACCTTGACCGATCAGCCAGTTGGCCATGTTCTGCGGGATGTTTTCCGAGGTCATCAGGTAAGAGAACAGGGCCGCATTGGTGATGATGTACAGCAACATGGCACTCATGCTGGCCGAATCCAGCAGCACCTTGAACACCCGGCGCAACGGCATGTCACGGTACACGAACACTGCAATCACAAAGGCGTACACCGCACTCATGGCCGCCGCTTCGGTGGGGGTGAACTTGCCGCTGTAAATGCCGCCCAGCACCACCACAATCAGCATCAAGCCCCAGATGCTTTTGTAAAAAGCCCGGCCACGTGCGGCCCAGCTGGCTTTGGGCAAACGCGGGTAGTTGTTTTTCCAGGCCAAGTACCAGGTGGTCAAGCCCAGCAGAAAGGCCAGCAACAGCCCCGGCACCACGCCTGCCATAAACAGCTGGCCGACCGAGGTATTGGTCGCCACCGAGTACATCACCATCACGATGGAAGGCGGGATCAGGATGCCGAGCGCACCGCTGGTGGTGATCACCCCGGCACCAAAGCGGCTGGGGAAGCCTTGCTTGACCATCGCCGGCAGGATGATGCTGCCAATCGCCACTACTGTCGCCGGGCTGGAGCCGGACACCGCTGCAAACAGCGCGCAGGCCATGACCCCGGCCAAGCCCAGCCCGCCGTGCCAGTGCCCGACCATGCTGGAGGCAAAGTCGATCATGCGCTTGGCCACCCCTCCATGGGTGAGGAAATTACCGGCCAGAATAAAGAAGGGGATCGCCATGATTTCGAACTTCTCGATCCCGGTAAACAGCTTTTGCGCCACCACGGTCACCGGCGCATCGGTAAAGGTGAAGAAGAAGGTCAGTACCGTGAGGCCAAGGGAGATGGAGATCGGCATGCCGGTCAGCATCAGCACGATCAGCAGGGTCAGAATGATCAGCGCACTCATGCTTGCGGTCCTTTGCGTTGATTCAGGTCTTGCGGGACCAGATTGGCGTCGTCCAGCACATCTTCCATGCCATCCACGTGGCTATGGTCATGCTTGGGCAAGGCACCGGTGCGGGCGAAGGACAGCAGCACCTGCAGAAAACGGAAGCACATCAGTGCCGACCCCAGCGGGATGGCGAGATAGACAATCCATTGCGGCCACTCCAGCACTTCGGTGGTGGAACCATACTCATGCACTTCGCGCACCAGACCATAGCCCATCCAGCCAATGGTGCCGGTAAACAAGGCACCGCAGGCCAGCCCAAACAGGATGAAGCCGTAGCGATAACGGTCGGACAAACGATTGATCAGCACATCAACGCCGACGTGGATGCCGGTGCGCACGCCGTAAGCCGCACCGAACTTGGCCATCCACACGAACATGTAGATGCACAGCTCCTGTGCCCAGCTGACATTGAGCTGAATCATGAAGTCCTGAATGCCAAAGGCCGTGATCCCGGACAGGTAGCGCTGCACTACCGCCATGAAGATCACCAGTGTGGCACCCGCCATCAGGAACGCAATCAGCGTTTCCTCCAGCCGGTTCAGCAGCCTGGACAACAGTTTAAAAAGGGGTTTCATGGATAGCCTCCAGCCTGTTTCAGGCGCAAACGAAGGGCATCCCCCCGGCCAAAGCCGGTTGGTGCATCATCAGACAGGGAAAGGGGGCCGCCCTGTCGGACGGCCCGTTCAGGATTTACAGTTTCGCGGGATCGAAACCGGTTTCCTTGTAGATTTTCTTCACCAGCTCGAGGCCAACCCGGTCGTCCATCTGGTCGTGCACCTTGACCAGAGCCTTTTTCATTTCATTACGCTCGGCCACCGTCGGCTCGTACACCACGGTCTTGCCAGAGGCTTTCACCTTGGCCAGCGCCTCTTCGTTTTCCTTCTGGGCGATGGTGTTGGCGTACTGGGTGGCGTTGAACATGGACTGGTTCAACGCGGTGCGGACATCTTCCGGCAGACCGTCCCAGAACTTCTTGTTCACGATCACCGCATAGCCCAGATAGCCATGGTTGGTGAGGGTGACGTGCTTTTGCACTTCGTGCATCTTTTGGGTGTAGAAGTTGGACATCGGGTTTTCCGTGCCATCCACCACCCCGGTCTGCAATGCCTGATACACCTCGGAGAAGGCCATCACCTGCGGATTGCTACCCAGCGCGCGCATTTGCGCATCCAGCACCTTGGAGGCCTGGATGCGCATCTTCAGTCCCTTGTAATCCGCCACGCCATGCAGCGGCTTGTTGGCACTCATTTGCTTGAAGCCGTTGTCCCAGAAAGCCAGTCCAGTGATGCCCTTGCTTTCCAGTTTCTGCAGCATGCCCTGACCAATCGCACCGTAAGTCACCTTGTGCAATTCCTGGTAGTTGTCAAACAGGAAAGGCAGGTCAAATACCTCGAACTCCTTCACCCCCAGCGGGCCAAATTTGGCCAGACTGGGCGCCAGCATCTGCACAGAGCCGAGTTGCAAGGCCTCCAGCTCTTCTTTGTCCTTGAACAGCTGACTATTCGGATAAATCTCAATCTTCACCCGGCCTTTCAGGCGCTCTTCAGCCAGTTTCTTGAAGTATTCTGCCGCCTTGCCTTTCGGGGTATCGGCCGCCACCACGTGGCTGAACTTGATCACAATCGGATCAGCCTGTGCTGCCAGCCCCGGTAAAGTCAGCGCCGCCGCCAAAGCCAGGGTTTTCCATTGCAGTTTCATCTTCGTATCTCCATGCAGTGCAGATGGGAACAGGCCTGTTATTCATCAGGCCCTTTATGTTGTGCGGGCAGTATCCCGCTTGTTGCCCTCGTCCACCATTGGGGAAAGCCATGATCAGGGAATTCCCGCATCAACCGGCCAAACCATCGCCAGCCGCAGCTGAACGCGGTACGCTAGGGCATGGCATTCCGTTTCCACACCCGCTGGCTCTGGGCCATGCCCAATCTGGTACTGCTGCTGTTCCTGCTGGCAGCAGGGGGCTTTGTTTATCTACTGCAGCACAATGAACTGGGCGAGCGGCGCGACGCCTTGATCGTGGATGCGCTGTGGCAGGAGCAGACGTTGCGGCTGCATCTGGAAAGCCAGCGCAACCAGCTGATCGAACTGGCGCATGCCACCCAAAGCGAGGGGCTGGATGAGGACCAGTTGTCTGCACGCAGCTTGTTTCTGCTGTCAGAAAACCCGGAAATCATGGGCATGGTGCGGCAAGACAGTCTGGACCGCTCTTTATGGGTGTATCCACCACTTGCCAATGCCGCGCTCGACAGCATTTTAAGCACCCCGGAAGCACGGCAGGCGCTGCGCCAAGCCCACCTTACCGGTCGTCCGGCCTACAGCACCGCCATATTCAGCCCCACCCGGGAATACGTTTTTGTTCTCTACGCGCCAATCAGTGATGGCAAGCGCTATGCCGGTGCGCTGGCCAGTGTGCACTCGCTGAAAGGCCTGCTGGAGCAACAAGTGCCGTGGTGGATTGCCAACAAATACCAGATCAGCATTGTGGATCTGGACGGCAAGGGCTTGGCCGCCAAATTCGACCAGCGCATCCCCGGCAGTGACCTCAGCCACGAGCTGGCCTTTGACCCGCCCGGTGGTGGCCTGCGCATGCGCGCCACCAGCTACCAGCAGGCCTCCCCCATTCTGCAGCGTGCCCTGCTATGGGTGCTGATCGGGCTGGCTGGCGTCATGCTGTGGTCGATGTGGGCCTTGCGGCGCCACATTCGGCAACGGCTGGAGGCCGAGCGCGCCCTGCGGCAAGAGATGTCCTTGCGGCGGGCGATGGAAGACTCGCTGGTCAGCGGCATGCGCGCCATGGACATGCATGGCAAGCTGATCTACGTCAATCGTGCGTTCTGCGAGATGGTAGGGCTCAGCAGCGAGCAGTTGCTTGACCAACAGACCCCCATGCCCTACTGGGCGCCTGAGGCACGGGATGATTGTGCCGCCATCTACCAGTCCATCCTCGCCGGGCAGTGCCCCCCCAATGGCTATACCGCCCGCTTCATGCGGCAGGACGGTGAGCGGTTTGATGTCCGGATCTATGCCTCGCCGCTGATTGACAGTCAGGGCAAGCAGAGTGGCTGGATGAGCTCCCTGTACGACATCACCGAGCTGAAGCGGGAGCGGGAGGCGCTGAAAGCTTCACATGAGCGCTTCATGACGGTACTGGACGGGCTGGATGCCATGGTCACGGTGGTCGATCCGGATAGCCACGAGGTGCTGTTCAGCAATCAGCGGGTACGTACCTGGCTCAGGCTGGCCTCCGACAGTGCTTACTGTATCATTCCCTTGCTGCCCCTGCCCTATCAGCACGACGACGGCGAAGCCTGGGATGCCATCGGCCAGCGCTGGTACCATATCCAGCGCCGCTTGCTACTGTGGGTAGATGGTCGCCCGGCCTGGCTGTCCATCGCCACAGACCTGACGGTGCTGCGCAGCATGCAAGAGCGTGAGCAGCAGCAGGCGCAGCAGCTGCAGCACACCGCACGCCTGATCAGCATGGGCGAGATGGCTTCCAGCCTGGCGCATGAGCTGAACCAGCCACTGGCGGCCATCTCCAGCTACAGCACGGGTTGCCAGAACTTGCTGGAGCAAGGCACCACCAGTCCGGAGGCGCTTCGCCTCGCCTTGGGCAAGATCAGCGAGCAGGCCAGACGTGCAGGCGGCATCATCCGTGGCATCAGGGAATTCGTGCAGCGCCGCGAGCCCAAACTGGGCGCCTGTCAGCTCAATGACATGATCGACAACGTGCTCTCCCTACTCAGTGCGGAGCTGCGCCATACTGGCACCCAGGTACGCTACCGGCTGGTTTCACTGCCCGATATTCAGGCTGATCGTGTGATGCTGGAGCAAGTGCTGTTCAACCTGGTCAAAAATGCCATTGAAGCCATGGCCAACCGCCCGGCTTATCAACGCAAGCTGACCCTGATCAGCAAGCAGCTGGACCATCATGTCTGCATCACGGTTGCAGACCGTGGGCCTGGCCTCAGCGAAGCGGAGAAGCAGCAGCTGTTCACGGCCTTCTACACCACCAAAGCGCAAGGCATGGGCATGGGGCTCAACATCTGCCGCAGCATTGTGGAGTATCATCAGGGGCGCCTGTGGGTTGAAGACAATCCCGGCGGAGGCTGCCGATTCAGCTTTACCCTGCCATTGCCACCAAGGGAGGTGGACCATGTCGAAACTGCCTGAGCTACCCCAGTTGATCGCCCTGGTGGACGATGATGATGCCATCCGCGATGCACTGAGCTGGCTGTTTGCCTCGCGCCAGCTGAGCATCGAAACCTTTGCCGACCCGGCGGCCTTTCTGTGCAGCTACGACCCGCACCGCTACGGTTGCCTGTTGCTGGATGTACGCATGCCGCAACTCAGCGGCATTGAGCTGTTCGAGAAACTGAAAGCCACCGCCTATTGCCCGCCCACCCTGTTTCTCACCGGCCACGGCGATGTGCCTTTGGCGGTGCAGGCCCTGAAGCTGGGGGCAGAGGATTTCATCGAAAAACCCTTTGATGACAACGATTTGATCCAGCGTGCCCAGCTCTGCCTGCAAAAAGATGGACAGCTGCGCATGACATGGCATAATGAGCGGGAACATGAGCGGCGTCTGGCAAGCCTGACGCAACGCGAGCGCGAGGTGATGCAATTGATTCTGCTGGGTCGCCTGAACAAGGTCATCGCAGACCAGCTGGGCATCAGCATGAAAACGGTTGAAGTTCACCGCGCGCGCGTGCTGGAGAAAATGGGTGTACGTTCTGCAGTCGAACTGGCAGCCATGCTGAAACCGTAGAGGTATCATTGACTTTTGCAGGGCGAGAACCTAAGCTGGCACCATATATTTCGTTCTCAGAATAAAATATATGTCCACTGAACCTAGAACCGCCCTGACAACCGTCTTGCAAGCCATACGGGAAACCAACCCGGTGAGCCGCGCGACCTTGACACGCCTGACCGGCCTGTCGGCGTCGGTGGTGTCGACCAGCACCAAATTGTTGCTGGAGCGGGGTTTGCTGCAGGAGCATGGTACGCATCAGGATAGCCTGGGGCGTCCTCAGGTGCTACTGCGGATCAACCCCGGCTATGCGCTGGCGGTCGGGATGGCCCTGTCGTGGAGTGGCCTGCACGCGGTGTTGACGGACCTGGAAGGCAATGTACTGGCGCGGGATACGGTGCAGCTGACCAGTAACCAGCCAGAGCAGATCATCTCCAGTTGCGCCAGCCTGCTGGGTAGCCTGCGCAATCAGCGCCGCTTCCGCAACAAGGAGGTGGTGGGTGTAGGGCTGGCCCTGCCCGGCTGGATCGACAATGCCACGGGGACCTGCCTGAAGTCCACGGTGCACGGCTGGCAAGGCGTGCAGTTTGGCGCCCGGCTGGAGGATGCGCTGGACCTGCCGGTGTTCATGGAAAACGACGCCAACGCCTTGGCGGTGGGTGAGAAGTGGTTTGGGCTGGCGCGTGGTTTCGATAACTACGCGGTGGTCACCCTGGTGGGCGGGATTGGTGCCGGGATTTACACCGGGAATCAGCTGTACCGGGGATCGCGCGGTGCGACGGGTGAAATTGGCCATGTCAGCATTGTACCAGGCGGTGCACTCTGCACCTGCGGCAAGCGCGGCTGCCTGGAGGCTTTGGCTTCCATCCCGGCGCTGTTGCAGCAGTCGCACCGGCTGGGCTTGGGGGAAACGCTGGATGAGCTGGTGCACGCGGCCGAAACCGGTCAGCGCGAGGCCCAGATCCTGTTCAGCGAGGCAGGACGATATGTGGGGCATGCGCTCTCGATGCTGACCCACTTGCTGGATCTGCAGGCAGTGATTGTGACAGCACCGGTGGCGTACCTGAACCACTATCTGCGTTCCGCACTGGAACACAGTTACGCTGAGAACAGCGTGCTGTTTGCCGACACCGGCTTGCAGCTGCTGTATCAGGAGGAAGATTCGGACATTTGGGCCATGGGTGCCGCCAGTCTGGCCATCCAGTCCTTTTTTGAACGTGGCGGGGTTTCGGCACAAGCCAGCTGACACCGCAATGAATTCAGTCTGCGTGTGCAGACGTACCAGCTCCAAGGTAGCGGTGATTTACCGCACGCCGGCATGCTCTGCATGACCGGCGATTTTTTTGCCTATTCCAGCCCGATTCCACCTGCCCGGCCCAAACAAAAACACCCCGCCAGGCGGGGTGTTTGGGTCAGCACAGCAGTCCTGTCAGGCAAACAGGCATGCCGCCTTGGTTTCGCTGGCCACCTGCCGCAGCTCGGGCACATCCTTGCTGCAACGTTCCTTGGCCTGCGGGCAGCGGGTACGGAACACGCAGCCAGACGGCGGGTTGATGGGCGAAGGCAGGTCGCCACTCAGCAGCTGAATCACCTTCTTGCGCTCCACTTCCGGGTCCGGAATCGGGATCGCCGACAGCAAGGCGCGGGTGTATGGATGGGTTGGCGTATCGTACAGCGCGTGCTTCTCCGCCAGCTCCATCTCCTTGCCCAGGTACATCACCAGGATGCGATCGCTGATGTGCTTCACCACCGCCAGATCATGCGCGATGAAGATCAGTGCCAGGCCCATTTCCCGCTGCAGTTCACGCAGCAGGTTGATGATCTGCGCCTGGATCGACACATCCAGCGCGGACACCGGCTCGTCACAGATCACCACCTTGGGCTTGAGGATCAGCGCACGGGCAATGCCGATACGCTGGCACTGACCACCGGAGAACTCATGCGGATAGCGGTTGATCTGCTGCTCGGTCAGGCCGACCCGCTTCATCATCTCCTTGACCCGAACCATCACCTCATCGGACGACAGTTCTGGCATATGGGTGCGCAGCGGCTCACCGATAATCTGCGCAATGGTCATGCGCGGATTCAGTGAGGCCAGCGGGTCCTGGAAAATCATCTGGATCTCACGGCGTACCGGCAGCCAGTCCCGCGCAGCCGCACCATGCATCTCCTTGCCCATCCATACGATACTGCCTGAAGTCTCGGCACCTTCGTGCAGATTCAGTACCGCACGTGCCAGAGTGGACTTGCCGCAGCCGGATTCGCCCACCACACCGAGGGTTTCCCCGGCGTACAGGTCAAACGACACGCCGCTGACGGCCTGCAGCTTGCGCTTGGGTGACCACGGCCACTGCTTGTCGCTCTTGACCGTGAAGCGGACACGGATGTCGCGCACCGACAGAATGGGCTTCTCGCCCGGTTTGCGTTCAGCCATGAACCACCTCCTTCTGCTGCATCACCTTGATTTCAGTTTCCGGGCGATGACAGGCTCGCAGCTGAGTAGCGTCCCGCACAGACGGCTGCAGCGCCGGCAACACGGAAGCACACTGCTCGCTGGCCAGCGTACAGCGCTCACTGAACGGGCAGCCCTTGGGCAAGTTGGCCATATTGGGCGGATTGCCCGGAATGGACACCAGTTCATCCCCTTCGTGGTCCAGGCGCGGCAAGGCGCCCAGCAGACCCACGGTATAGGGGTGGGTTGGATGGTAGAAAATCTGCTGGGCATTGCCGTGTTCCATCACCCGGCCACCATACATCACCATCACGTCATCACACAGACCCGCCACCACGCCCAGATCATGGGTAATCATGATGATGGCCGTGCCAAAGTCGCGCTGCAGCTCTTTCAGCAGGGTGAGGATCTGCGCCTGCACCGTCACGTCCAGCGCCGTAGTCGGCTCGTCGGCAATCAGCAATTCCGGCTCACACAGCAGCGCCATGGCAATCATCACCCGCTGGCGCATGCCGCCGGAAAACTCGTGCGGATACATGGTGACCCGGCGTGCGGCTTCCGGAATCTTGACGGCATCCAGCAATTCGACCGAACGCTTGCGGGCGTCCTTGCGGCTCATGCCCTTGTGCAACTCCAGCACCTCGGTCATCTGCCGCTCGACCGTCAGGTACGGATTCAACGCCGTCATCGGGTCCTGGAAGATCATCGAAATGCGATCGCCACGGATCCGGTTCAACTGCTTGGGCGACATGGCCAGCAGGTCCTGCCCTTCGTACAGGGCCTGACCGGTGGTACGACCATTCTTGGCCAAGAGGCCCATGGTCGCCAGCACCGTCTGGCTCTTGCCGGAACCGGATTCACCGACGATACCGAGGGTCTGCCCCCGGTCCAGTTCAAAATTGACCCCGTTCACGGCATAGACCAAACCGTCGTTGGTCTTGAACTGCACGCCGAGGTTTTTCACCTGTAACAGACTCATGATGGTTTCCTCAGCGGTCTTTCGGGTCCAGCGCATCGCGCAGACCGTCACCGATGTAGTTGAAGCAGTACAGCGTGATCGTCAGCAAGGTGGCCGGTACCAGCAGGATGTAAGGAGCCAGCTCCAGCTTCTGGATGCCGTTACCGATCATTGAACCCCAGCTACTGTCCGGGAACTGTACCCCCAGCCCCAGCACCGACAGCACCGATTCGGTCAGGATCACACCCGGAATGGTGATCGAGGTATAGATCACCACCACACCGAGCAGGTTCGGCACAATGTGACGCATCACGATCTTCCAGGTCGGCACCCCAATGGCGCGCGCCGCCTCGATAAACTCCTTGGACTTGATCGACAGGGTCTGACCACGGACCACACGCGCCATGTCCATCCAGGAGAATACCGTAATGGCAATCACCACCAGACCAAACTGGTTGCCAAAGATCTCGCTGAAGCGAACCCCGAACAGGGTCACAAACAGGATGGCAATCAGCAAATAAGGGATGGCGTACATCATATCGACAATACGCATCATCACCGAATCCACCCGGCCGCCGACAAAGCCGGCCACTGACCCCCAGATCACCCCTACCACAACCGAGGTGAGGGTCGCCAGCAAGCCGATGAGGATGGACACCCGGCCACCGTGCATGGACATCACCAGCAAGTCGCGGCCTTCGTCGTCCACGCCAAAGTAATGCCAGTTCTGCAGGGTCGGTGGCGTACTCATTGCACCCCAGTCCGAATCAATCAGTTTGTGCGGAGACAGGCTGGGCACCACCATACAGGCCAGCACAATCACCGCCAGCACAAACACACTCAGCACCGCAGCCTTGTTGCGCCAGAAACGGATATAAGCATCCCGCCACGGGCTGCGCCCCTTTACACTGCTGGTCATGCTGCTCTGAGCCATTTCCACCAGCGCATTCCGTTGTTCTTGTTTAACCATGATGCACCTCAATAACGGATGCGCGGGTCAAGCCACGCGTACAGCAAGTCCACCAGCAGGTTGACCAGCACCGCCAGCACCGTCACCAGCACGACCAAACCCAGAATCAGGGTGTAGTCACGGTTGGATGCAGCCGTTGTAATCAGCTTGCCGAGGCCCGGCAGGGAGAACACGTGCTCAGTCACCACCGCAGCGGTGATCGACGAAATCGCCATCGGCCCAATCGCAGAAGCCACCGGGATCAGTGCGGGCTTCAGCGCATGCCGCAACACGATGGTTCGGGTTGAGAGGCCTTTGGCACGGGCAGTCCGGATGAAGTTACTGTTGAGCACTTCAATCAGGCTACCCCGCATGACTCGCCCGGTAGTGGCCATATTGATAATGGTCAGCAGCGCAATCGGCAGCACCATGTATTTTGCGCCGAAATCGTTCCAGCCACCGGCCGGCAGCATCGTCCACCAGATGGCAAAAAACAGGATCAGTATCGGGCCAATCACAAAAGAAGGGACCGTACTACCCACGCTGATCTTGAACATCAGCAGGTAATCCACCCAGCTATTCTGACGCAGTGCCGCCACAATACCGGCCGAAACACCCAGCAACAGCGCAAGCAGAATGGAAATGCCACCAATGGTCAACGACACCGGCAAGGCATTGGCCACCAGGTCATTGACCGACCAGTCTGCAAAGCGGAAGGATGCCCCCAAATCGCCATGCAGCAAATTGTTCAGATAACTGAAGTATTGTTTGTACCAAGGCCAATCCAGATGGTATTTGGCCTGCAGATTGGCCAGCACTGCTGCGGACAGCTTGCGCTCACCATCAAAAGGACCACCGGGGGTGATGCGGACCAGCACATAGCAGACCGTCACCGCAACCCACAAGGTGGGAATCGCCGACAGGATACGGCGAAGGGTATAAGACCACATTTTCAGGACTCTCCAAAACGCGCAAGCGGTCAACGCATGGTCTGCTCACGGGGAACAGGTGTGACAACATACCGGGCAGCAATCATGCTGCCCGGTATGGTCAAGCGTCATACAGGCTTGCGTTACAGCAACCGGCACGCACGGCTTGCGCCGTGCGTGGCGTCCGGCGGTACAGCTTTGCACTGTACCCGACCCTTACATCAACCGCTTAGTGCTTGATGATGTACAGGTCTTTGCTGCGGAAACGGTCCATCGGGTTCATGGTGGAGTAGCCGCCAACATACGGCTTCACCAGACGCGGCAGGGTGTACTGCAGCAGCGGGATCATCGGGTAATCCTGCATGATCATCGCAGCGGCTTGGGTGAACAGCTTCTTGCGCTCAGCCGGGTTCAGCGACTGGTTGCCCTTCAGGATCAGCTCGTCGGCCTTCTTGTTGCAGTTCTTGTTGTCGTTCTGGTCAGAACCACACTGCACCAGGGTCAGGAAGGTGGTCGCGTCGTTGTAGTCAGCCACCCAGCCGTTACGGGCAATCTGGAATTCACCGTCATGGCGCTTTTTCAGCAGCGCCTTGAATTCCATGGCTTCCATGTCCATTTCAACGCCCAGCTTGGTGCGCCACTCGGAGGCCACGAACACGGCCATCTTCTTGTGGTATTCGCTGTTGTTGTAGCTGAACTTGATCTTGGTGCCCGGTTGCACGCCGGCTGCGGCCATCAGCTTCTTGGCTTCAGCTACGCGCTTGTCCATCGGCCAGGTCGACCAGTCGTACACACCGGCATCGGCACCGGCCACACCCTTCACGATCACGCTGTAAGCCGGAGCTTGGCCATCAGCGGTAATCTTTTGCCCCAGGATGTCACGGTCGATCACCATCGACAGTGCCTTGCGCACGCGCACATCCTTCAGCAGCGGGTCGGTGTTGTTGTAAGAATAGTAACGCAGGCCCAGCATGGTGCCGTTCTTGATTTCCTTCGGCAGTTCGGTCTTGAACTTGTCGAAAGTGCCCGGCGGCAGCTGGTACACCCAGTCGTTTTCACCCGACTGATACAGCTTCACGTCAGCATTGCCGTCTTCGATCGGCAGGTAGGTCACCTTGGTCAGCTGAACGTTGGCCTTGTCCCAGTACTGCGGGTTCTTTTCCAGCACAACCTTGTTGTTGACTTGCCAGTCTTTCAGCACGAAAGCACCGTTGCTGACCATATTGCCCGGCTTGGTCCATTCCTTGCCGAACTTCTCAACGGTCGCCTTGTGGATCGGGCCCAGGTTCAGGTTGGACATCAGGTCCGGCATGAAGCCCACCGGGTACGGAGTCTTGATTTCCAGGGTGTACTGATCAATGGCCTTCACGCCCAGCTCGGACGGAGCCTTCTTGCCATCAACGATTTCCTGGCCGTTGGCGATGAAAATGCCGTAGGTCGATGCATAGGGGGAGGCGGTCTTCGGATCAACGAAACGCTGCATGCCGTAAACGAAGTCACCGGCAACCACGTTGTCACCGTTGGACCACTTGGCGTTCTTGCGCAGCTTGAACACCCAGGTGGTCGGATCCACTTGCTTCCAGCTCTCAGCCACGCCCGGCACCACTTTACCAACGCTGTCGGTCGCGGTCAGGCCTTCAAACAGGTCACGGGTCAGGTTGTTGGCACCCACCGACTCGGCCACAGCCGGGTCCAGGGTTTCCGGCTCGGAGCCGTTGTTACGTACCAGTTCCTGCTTGGCGTGCAGTTGGGTACCGGCCGGCACCTTGGCTGCCCACACGCTGCCAGCAGCGAAGCACAGTGCCACTGCACCCGCCATCATCTTGATCGACATGTTTTTCATCGCTCTCGGTCTCCTTGCTTGACTGCCACCATCTGGGCGGTGGACAGCGTCACGTGATTGAGAATTACGCTGCCCGAAACCAGTCGGGCCTGGCCTGCGCAATTTATGCACAAAACGGCGGCATTATGCCCCCGCGTCTGGAGACCGGCAAGCGGTGGCCGTCAATTTTTTTTACCTTGCAATCCGTGCGATTACGGAAGCATATCGGGAAAATTACGTAGATCTAGGCTGGGTGCGCCTTAGCAGAGAATTTTGACCGGCGTATGACAGGCCGGCGCAGAGGAGTGCCCGTTCATTCTCCAACAAGCCGAGTGATGCTGACAACCACTTTTTGCTGCCCGTGTTGCTCCCACGCGACGTCCAGATCATAGAGCGCGACACCGTAGCGGCGTCCTTCCGCTTGATGGTAAGCCGGGCGGGGATCATAGCCCAGCGCGGCGGCAATCACGTTCGGCAGTTCCGGCCAGCGCTGCCGGTGCTCAAGCAGCTGCGCTTGCGCAGCCTCACTGTAGGTGATGGGCGACTGTTCGGGCGGCGCATCCACATAGCCACCGCGGGCATCCGGTATGGCATCCGCAAAGGGAATATAGGGCTTGATATCCAGTATCGGCGTGCCATCCAGCAGGTCTGCGCCACTGACCTGCAACACCACGCCCACCTCCAGGCGAACCTGGTGCAGGGCGACCACCGACAAGCCAATCGGATTGGGCCGATGGGTGCTGCGGCTGGCAAACACGCCAACTCGCCGGTTCCCCCCCAGCCGCGGAGGCCGTACAGTCGGCTTCCAGCCGCGATCCAGATTGGCATGGAAGGCGAACAACAGCCACAGATGCGAAAAGCCCTCCAGCCCCTGCACGGTCTGCGCGATATCATAGGGGGGCAGCAACACCACTTCACTGCTGATGCCCACCGTCAGACCGGACTGGCGAGGGATACCAAACTTCTCGCGAAACGGTGAGCGCACCACCGCCACCGGCTGCATGGCGAGGGCGGCGGGGCTTTGCATCAGGCGTACCAAGCGTCCGTTAGCGCTTCTACTTCCACTTCGGCCACGTCCTTGCGTGCCTGCAGCCATTGCTGCACAGCGGCGCGTTGCGCTTCCGTGACCGAGCCACGACGCGCGTCCAGCATCACATAGCCTTCCAGCACTTCAGCGGTCGGCTCGTGGAAGCCACCACCAAAGATCAGGTTTTGTCCTTCAATGGCATCAGTCAGAAAGTCATCCAGCAGGTACATGCGCGCATCGCTATCCAGCCCGGCTTGCAGGCGGATGCTGACACCGAAGCCCAGCTCCTGCCATTGTCCCAGGCGCAGCTTCTTCAATTGACGGGGTTTATAACGGGAAAGACGAGACATTCAATTACACTCCATAAAAGCAATTCATGCTGCGCAGGCAACACATCGGCTGCGCAGTCTGGCGCAAGGTCTGACGATGGTCAACCGGTCATCCGTTGGCGCCGCAGCACTTCTTGTACTTTTTGCCGCTGCCGCAGGAACAGGGATCATTGCGCCCCGGCGCCTCGGCAGCGCGCAAAGGCTGATTGGACAGCACCGCCCCCAGCTCCGCAGCCAGCTGCAGCTGGCCATCGGCATCGGTACGCCAGTAGCGGTACAGGGTCAGCAGCAAGGCGGGCAGCTGGTCAATCCGCCGCTGCCGTGCCTTGGCCGACACCGGTTCCAGATCCTCATTGCCTGCCAGCTCGATCACCGGCATCAGCAAAGGCTCCAGCATGTCCTCACGCTCCGGCTCGCCGAACCAGGCCTGCTCGCAATACTCCAGCCCGACCAGAAAACCTGCCGCCCACCACTCGCCATTGAGCGGCACATCCTCGTCCTTGCTGATTTCCCATTCATCCACCAGCGGCTGGTACGGGGTTGCCGACTGGGTCACGGCTTGCTCCAACTGCACGGCTACCGTGGCAAAATGCCGCCGCAGCAAGCTGGTGACACGCTCGCGCTCCGCCTCATCAGCAAATTTCGGTTCCTCACCTTCACCCCACACCACCGGCAACCAGTCTTCCGCCGCCACCAGCTGCGGGCCGGTCACCAGCGCACAGAACAGGCCATCGACCGCCTCCAGCGGCAAGCAATCGTCACCCGTGGCATCCGACTGCAGGAAATCGGACAGAAATTGCAGTTCATCCCCGCTCAGCGAGGTCAGTTTGTCATTCATCATGGGCTTTCATGTGCAACCGTCGTCCCATTTGCGCTCCCAAACAGGTTCGCAAAGCGCAGGGACGCCGGGTAAGGAAAAAAGTCGTCAATCTGCCCAGCCCGGATGCGGCGCTGCTTTTCACGCCAGAATGCCGGGTCAAGCAAATCACGGTGGTGTTTGAGGAAAACCTGCCGCACTTCGGCATTATTCAGCAAAAAGCGACCAAACTCCTCCGGAAACACATCATTACGGGCTACCGGGTACCACGGCTCGCTGGCCATTTCCATTTCCGGTGTCGGTGCCTCCGGAATATCGCGGAACTGGCAATCGGTCATGTACTCGATTTCATCATAGTCATAAAAAATCACCCGGCTGTAGCGGGTCACACCAAAGTTCTTGTACAGCATGTCGCCGGGGAAGATATTGGCGGTGGCCAGATCCTTGATGGCATTGCCGTATTCAATGATCGCCTGCTCGCGTTGCTCCGCTGTTGCGCTGTTCAGGTAGAGGTTGAGCGGTACCAGCCGCCGTTCGATATAGAGGTGTTTGATCACCACCGTATCGCCCTCTTCTTCGGTCACCAGCGCCGCATGCTGGCGCAGCTCCTGCAGCAGCTCATCGGTGAAGCGCGCGCGAGGCAGCGCCACATCGGAAAACTCCAGCGTATCCGCCATGCGCCCCACCCGGTCATGCTGCTTCACCAACAGGTATTTGGCCTTGACCGTGGCCCGATCAATATCCTTGGGTGGGGCAAAACTGTCCTTGATGATCTTGAACACATAGGGATAAGACGGCAAGGTGAACACCAGCATCACCATCCCCTTGATGCCGGGCGCGATGATGAAGTCATCCTGCGAATGGCGCAAGTGGGTCATCAGATCGCGGTAGAACATGGTCTTGCCCTGCTTGGCCAGCCCCAACATGGTGTACAGCTCGGCACGCGATTTGTTGGGCAGCATGCCGCGCAGGAACTGGACATAACCGCTGGGCACCGCCATATCGACCATGAAGTAGGCCCGCGACAGGCTGAACAACACCGAAATGCGCCAGATGTCCATCAGGATGCAATCGAGGTACAGCTTGCCTTCCGCGTCATGCAATACCGGAATCGCAAACGGATATTCCTGATTGCCATTCACCCCTTTGCCGATGATGTAAGCGGCCTTGTTGCGGTAGAAGGCGGAATACAGCACCTGAATCTGCAGATTCGCCTCGGCATGCGGCCAGCCACCCAGCTGCGCCTTCATTGTGCGCATGACGTAGTCGATGTCACGGTCCAGATTGGCAAACGGTCGTTGCCAGCCAAAATCCTGCACCACTTGCATCAAGGTTCGTCGCAGGCCATTTCGCTGCGGGTAGTAACTGGTATAGGTCGGGGGATCGCTGTGCAGGTACTCGGTACTGACCGCAGGCCGGACAAAGATGAAATCGTTGTGAAAGTAGGTGCGGTGCAGAATCTTGCAGAACACGGAGTTGAAAAAGGTTTCCGCCAGTTCCGGTTGCTTGTGATCGACCAGCAGACCGATGAAATACAGCTTGGCTTGCGCCCAGCAGCCATCATCCAGGGTCTCGGCATCAAACTCGCGGTGCAGGCGCTCTACCGTTTCCAGCACCCGATCATCGTAGAAGGCGATCCGGTCGCGGTTGGCGCCTTGCACCGCCACCCAGTCCGCCGCTTCAAACCGGGCTTTGGCTCCAGCAGCCAACTCACGAAACAGGTGATAGTGACGATTGAATCCTTCCACCAGCACCCGTGCAATCTCGGCGGCCACACCGCCCTGCCCTGCATAGTCTGCCATGCTCATCTCCCTGCCCAATTACAGGGAGATGATACCTGATGCACGCGCCGCTTGCTGCGAAGCAACAATTCAGGATAGCGGCGTCACCGTGTAGTCAGGCCATCCGGCTTGCAAGCGCGATGCGGGCGGGGCTTCGGCGGTTCCCCAGTATTCTTCCATATGCTCAATCAAACCCTCCGCCGTCACGGTAAACAGAGTATTGGCAAAGAAGATGGTGCTGCCGTGCTCCACCCGGATGATGCTGTGCACCCGGCCATCCAGCAGCACATTGACAGCCAGCAAGTGTAGCGTCCAGCCCTCCGGGTATTCACGATTGGCACGGATAATGGTGTCCGCCGAGGCGAGGCGCTCGCCACTGGCCACCCAGTCGCAGCAGGCCCGGTCGACCAGCAGCGCACGCGCGCGCGCCCAGTCGCGCGCCTGAAAACTGTGCCAGAGTTGGCACACCACGGATGCCGCCAGATTGGAATGCACAGGTGAAGACAGGGACATGATGACCTCCGGGTTAAACAGGACGTCACTTTAACAGAACGATTGTTCTATATCAAGCCTATCAGCAGATCACGCCGCCGCCCAGGCACTCCTCGCCCCGATACAACACCACCGACTGCCCCGGCGTCACCGCCCACTGCGGCCCATCAAAGCGCACCTGCATGCGGCCATCCGCCAGCGCAGTCACTTCACATGCCGCATCCTGTTGCCGGTAACGGGTCTTGGCCGCCAGCCGTTCCCCCACCGCAGGCGGTGCCACGGTCCAGCTCAGATCGGTGGCTTCCAGCTCCGGCTTCAGCAGCAGCGGGTGATCGTGACCTTGTACCACGATCAGCACATTGCGCTGCATATCCTTGGCGGCGACAAACCACGGCGTACCCTCACCCTCCGCACTGCCACCGATACCCAGCCCTTTGCGCTGGCCCAGCGTGTAGTACATCAGCCCGATGTGCTCACCCACCCGCTTGCCTTCCGGAGTTTGCATCTCACCCGGCTGGCGCGGCAGGTAGCGGTTGAGGAAGTCACGGAACGGGCGCTCGCCAATGAA
Source organism: Leeia sp. (assembly GCF_041909055.1). NCBI lineage: Bacteria > Pseudomonadati > Pseudomonadota > Betaproteobacteria > Neisseriales > Leeiaceae > Leeia > Leeia sp. The sequence continues at coordinate 502,977 of NZ_JAYREC010000001.1, forward strand.
GCAGATACCGGTGCTGTCCTTCTTGCTGGCATTCGGCAGGCCAATCTCGGCAGCAATGCGGCGGACTTCCGTCTTGTGGATGCCACCCAGCGGCATCAAGGCGCGTGCCAGCTGATGTTGCTGCAAACGATAGAGGAAATAGCTCTGGTCCTTGCCGGGGTCCACCCCTTTCAGCAGGCGCGATGGACCGTCACCATGCAGCACCTGCGCGTAATGGCCGGTAGCAATATAGTCAGCCCCCCGAGCCATGGCGTGATCCAGAAAGGCCTTGAACTTGATCTCGGCGTTGCACAGCACATCCGGGTTCGGCGTGCGGCCTGCGGCATACTCGGCCAGAAAATAGGCGAACACCCGGTCCTTGTACTCGGTGGCGAAATTGACCAGATCAATGTCGATGCCCACCAGATCGGCCACGGCAATCGCATCGTTGGCATCTTCCTTGATCGAGCAGTACTGGTCGTCGTTATCGTCTTCCCAGTTCTGCATGAAGATGCCATGCACCTCATGCCCTTGCTGCTTGAGTTGCCAGGCGGTGACCGATGAGTCCACGCCGCCAGAGAGGCCGACGACGATGCGTTGCTGCGTCATGCTGTGTTCATTCCTTCAGGATTACCCACACAAATGGGGGCAACACCACGGTCCTTCAAGGCTGCAGCTCATATACCCGCCAACGGGCGTAAGGATCCGTCGTCGCAGGTGCTGCTGTACGCGGCGCATCACTGAGGACCGTCTTGCCGGGTGTGGATGTGACGGCCGCAACCAGCACCGGCCGCTCACCGCCAAGGCTATCCGGCAACAGCTCGTTCACCGCCAGCACTTGCCCTTCCGGCAGATCGTCGGGCCAGGCACCGGCCAGCCACTCCGACAAGCCGAACACCACCGCCGGATGGCCATTGTCAAAAAACCAGTTATCGACCACATACTCAGCCGCACTGCCCCGCTCGATGAGGTGCGCGCTGCGGTGGTAGTTGAAAATCAACGGCGCGCGCTCAACAAAGTGGCCGACATCATGAAAACGCAACCAGCCCTGGCGTGACATTAGTTGCAGGTAACTGGTAGTGGTCGCGGCATGGTCGTAACAATCCATGCGCCCTTCGACGCCGGACTCCATGCCGCCGTTATCACCCCTGTCGTTATGAATGGGGGTGTCACGACCTATCAGCCTGGCCAGTTCGCCCACAGCCAGCGCCACGGCGCGCCGCTCACTGCGTGCGTCGGCCACTTTGGCGAAATAGCGGCCTACCTGCTGCAACTGCCCGTTCGACAAGGACACCGATTGCTGCACCTTGCAGCCGTAGTTATAACAAATATCGACCGCCTCAGCGACGGCCTGCCCACTGCTCATCAGGCCCAGCAGCAGCGCACTGGCCGCCACGCCACTCCGCCACCCCATTACGCCCCCTCCACCAGCACCGACAGCGGGAAGCGCTGCCCGGCCAGATAATCTTCCACACAGCGCAGCACCAGCGGGCTACGCAAGCGCGCCGGCTGGGCACGCAATTCATCAGCCGTCAGCCAGACGGTTCGCAGGATGCCCTCATCCAGCGTCAGCGCAGGGTCAGCCTCACCCACGCTGCCGATCACCGCCACCCGCAGGTAGGTCAAGGTCGGCAGGGGCAGCCGGTAAATGCCGAGCATTGCCTGCGGCGTGAAAGCACGGCAGGTTTCTTCGCGGGTTTCGCGCACCACGGCCGCCAGCAAAGACTCGCCCTCCTCCAGGTGCCCGGCAGGCTGATTAAGACGAACGCCGTCGGCGGTGGTTTCCTCCACCAGCAGGAAGTGGCCCTGCTGCTCGATGACGGCGGCTACCGTCACGTTCGGTTTCCACACCATGGCGTGCGGTCCTTGCTCCGGGTTTGACAACAGCGGCAGATTGTACCACTGGCGGCGCACTCACCTGCAGCACCCGCTGCTCGCCGGGCTGCAGGCCATCCAGCGCCCACTCGCCAATCCTGACCCGGATCAGGCGCAGGGTCGGCAGCCCTACCTTGGCCGTCATGCGGCGTACCTGGCGGTTCTTGCCCTCATGGATGGTCAGCTCCAGCCAGCTGTCCGGGATATGCTTGCGCACCCGGATGGGGGGCTGGCGCGGCCAGACATCCGGTGATGCTAGCCGCCGCACCTCGGCAGGCAGCGTGACGAAATCACCCAGATTCACCCCCTCACGCAGTGCCTGTAGCTGCAGCTCATCTGGCTCGCCTTCCACCTGCACCCAGTAGGTCTTGGGCAGTTTGTGGCGCGGATCGGTAATGCGATGATTCAGCCCACCATGGTCAGTGAGCAGCAACAAGCCCTCGCTGTCGGTGTCCAGCCGACCTGCCGCATAAAAACCGGGGCGATCAATCAGGCTGGACAGGGTGGGATGCGTCGGGTGGCCGGAAAACTGGCAAATCACGCCATAAGGTTTGTTGAGCAGGATCAAGTCTGGCATGGTCACCGGGCCTTGCTGCCACGCCGTTCATACCATCAACGGGGCAACTGGTTTGATTGCGAAGTATTTTTACGGGATAATGCCAAGGTTAACCCGCTGGCAAATACACCCTGCCAGAAAGACGGGCCAACCCTTTTCCTGCCAGCGTGGATGACTATATTACACCCGTGGCAACGACGGTGCGTGCAACACGCGCTGTCACCGCCCACCGCGCAGGCAGCAGTGTCCCTGACCAACCTCACGATGGAGTAGGCATGAGCATCCAATCGCACATCACCGTTCCGGCCGGCGGCCAGAAAATCATTCCCGGCCAGCCGATGCCGAACAACCCGATCATTCCGTTCATCGAAGGTGACGGCATTGGCGTGGACATCACCCCGGTGATGAAAAAGGTGGTGGATGCCGCCGTAGCCAAGGCCTATGGCGGTCAGAAGCAGATTCACTGGATGGAAATCTACGCCGGAGAGAAATCCACCCGCGTGTACGGCAGCGATGTCTGGCTGCCGGAAGAAACCATGGCTGCCCTGAAGGACTACGTGGTGTCCATCAAGGGCCCGATGACCACCCCGGTGGGCGGTGGCATCCGCTCGCTGAACGTGGCCCTGCGCCAGGAGCTGGACCTGTATGTCTGCCTGCGCCCGGTACGTTACTTCCAGGGTGTACCGTCGCCGCTGAAGCAGCCGGAACTGACCGACATGGTGATCTTCCGTGAAAACACCGAAGACATTTACGCCGGCATCGAGTGGGCTGCGGAATCCGACAACGCCAAGAAGGTGATCGCCTTCCTGCAAAATGAAATGGGCGTGAAGAAGATCCGCTTCCCGGAAACCTCCGGCATCGGCATCAAGCCGGTCTCGAAGGAAGGTACCCGCCGTCTGGTGCGCAAGGCCATCCAGTACGCCATCGACAATGACCGCAAGAGCGTGACCATTGTCCACAAGGGCAACATCATGAAGTTCACCGAAGGTGGCTTCCGTGACTGGGCTTATGAACTGGCCAAAACCGAATTCGGTGCCGAGCTGATCGACGCTGGCCCGTGGTGCAAATTCAAGAACCCGAAGACCGGCCGTGAGATCATCGTCAAGGACGCCATTGCGGACGCCTTCCTGCAGCAGATTCTGCTGCGCCCGGCAGACTACGATGTGGTGGCCACGTTGAACCTGAACGGCGACTACGTCTCCGACGCGCTGGCCGCACAGGTGGGGGGTATCGGTATCGCCCCGGGCGCCAACCTGTCCGACAGCGTGGCGATGTTCGAAGCCACCCACGGCACCGCACCGAAGTACGCCGGTCAGGACAAGGTCAACCCCGGTTCGCTGATCCTCTCTGCCGAGATGATGCTGCGCCACATGGGCTGGACCGAAGCCGCCGACCTGATCATCAAGTCGATGGAAGCCGCCATTGCGGCCAAGCAAGTCACCTATGACTTTGCCCGCCTGATGGACGGCGCCAACGAAGTGAGCTGCTCGGCCTTCGGCGACGCCATGATTGCGCGCATGTAAGCAGTACTGCTGCTGCACCTCCAACAGGCCATCTTCGGGTGGCCTGTTGTTTTTCATGTGCTCAAAACAGGCTCAGCTGCCCGTTCGCCGGTAGTGGTGGCTGGAACACGTCGCAGCGCACATCCAGACTACGACGCACGAGGCCTAGGCGGCGGCAGTGCAGGGCAAACTGCTGTCGCAGCATGTCAGCATAGGGGCCGCGTCCTTTCATGCGTTCACCGTAGGCGGACTGGTAATCCTGCCCGCCGCGCATCTGTTGCAGCACACTCATCACGTGCTCGGCCCGCTGCGGGTAGTGTTGCTGCAGCCACTCGACAAACAGGTCACGAATCTCCAGCGGCAGGCGCAGGATCACATAGCTGGCGCTGCCCGCCCCGGCTTCTGCAGCCGCCTGCAGCACGGAGAATACCCCGGCATCCGTCAGTGCCGGGATGATGGGGGCCACCAGCACGCCAACCGGCACTCTGGCTTCCCTTAGCGCCCGAATCGCTTGCAAGCGCCGTAGCGGCGTGGCGGCGCGCGGTTCCAGTCGTCTGGCCAGCTCGGCATCCAGCGTGGTGACCGACAGATAGGTTTGGACCAGCCCCTGTGCGGCCAGGGCTTGCAGCAGGTCCAGATCTCGCTCGATCAAGGCCGACTTGGTGATGATGCCAACCGGATGACGGCACTCCAGCAACACTTGCAACAGCTGGCGGGTGATTTGCCATTGCCGGTCGATCGGCTGATAGGGGTCGGTATTGGCCCCCAGCATGATCGGGCTGGCCTGATAGCCCGGCTTCGCCAGTTCCTTGCGTAGCAAGTCGGCTGCGTCGGGTTTGGCAAACAGCCGGGTCTCAAAATCCAGCCCGGGCGACAGGTCATGCCAGGCATGGCTGGGTCGCGCATAGCAGTAAATGCAGCCGTGCTCGCAGCCTTGGTAGGAATTGATGGACTGGCGGAACGGGATGTCCGGGGACTGGTTATGGCTGATGATCTGCCGTGAGCGCACCACCTGCACCACGGTAGCGACGCGCTCAGGCACGCCCTCCTGCAGCCGCTGCTGCTCCAGCTGTTCAGCATCCGCTTCGCGCGTCGCCTGCAGATAACGACCGACACGGTTACTCGCCGCACCACGCCCGCGCAGCCCGCCTTGCAGGGCAACGGCATCCGTCGGGCGCGGTACGTCAAGCGGCTTCATGCCCATCCCCCCACCTCAATATAGAACGATCGTACTATATTGAGGTGGGGGGATCAATCGCCGTGCATCGGGCTGCGCTTACACGCCCGGCGCAAGGATCAGGCTCGGGAAGCGATCGTGGATGACCCGCAGGAAGGCTTCCACCACCTTGGGGTCGAACTGGCTGCCTGCGCGTGCCTGTATGTATTGCACGGCGGCCTCCAGCGTCCAGGGCTCTTTGTAGGGCCGCTTGTGCATCAGCGCATCAAACACATCGGACACCGCCGCGATACGCGCAGAAAGGGGGATCGCCTCACCCTGCAAGTGCTGCGGGTAACCACTGCCATCCCAATGCTCATGATGATTGCCCGCAATCTCGCACGCCAGCGACAGGTAGCTGACCCCGTCGACCATGTCGCTGGCCTTGCCCAGAATGGAGCCACCGGTGGACGCATGCTGCTGCATCACGCCCCGTTCCTGCTCATCATGCTTGCCCGGCTTGAACAGGATATGATCCGGAGTCCCCACTTTGCCGACATCGTGCAGGATGCTGGCCATGCCGACCTGTTCGACAAAGGCCAGCGTCAGCTGCTCGCTGTAGTACCCAAGCGCCTGCAGCTCGGCCACAATGGCATCGGTCATGCCCTGCACCCGCAGCACATGCTCTCCGGTATCGGTATCGCGGAACTCGGCCAGATCCGCCAACGCCACCACCGTCGCCGTCTGTGCCCGCTTGAGTTGCTCATACAGGTAGAGATTGTCGAACGCTGCCGAGATACGGTCACAGAACACCCGCAACAGTTGCTGCTCCAGCATGGCCAGTGGCCAGGGTGGTGCAAAGCAGATCACATATTCGCGCTGATTCTCGGTGGCGATGTACAAGGCCACCCAGTCCTCTGCAAACTGGTGAGCCTGCTGCTGCAAGGCTGTCTGGATCAAGGCTTCGGCATCTTCACGGATATGCGGGTCAGGCGTATCCAGCAGCGTCTCGAAGGCTTCTGTTGCCGCCACCACACTGAGCGGCTGATGCTTGCCGGGTATCGGCGGGGGCACCGAAACACACAGCACCCCATCGGCGCCAAAGCCAAGAATGCCACTGATCTGGCGCAGCACCCCGGAGGCAAACTCCCGCAGTGAGTGCTTTTGGTACAGATTCGCCGAGGCATCCAGAATCTTGCCCAAGCCCTGGCGGCTGCGCTCAATGGACAGCAGACTCTCATACGCGCGCAAGGAGGCAATCACGGTGGTGAACAGCTTCTGGCTGGTCAACTCGGTTTTGGCTTTGTAATCGTTGATGTCGTAGTCGGTGATGACCTGCTGCTCTGGTGCCTGACCGGGCTGCCCCGTGCGCAGCACAATGCGCACCAGCGCATTCTGCAGCTCTTCACGGATACGCCGCACCAGTCGCAGACCGGCATCGTCGGTTTCCATCACCACATCAAGCAGCACCAGCGCCACATCGTCCCGACTGGAAAGTACCTCGAAGCCCTCGGCCCCCGAGTAAGCACTGATGAACTGCAGATTGCGCCGCTTGTAGCTGACCCCCTGCATGGCCAGCCGTGTCACGCTGTGCACGTCCGGCTCATCATCCACAATCAGGATCACCCAGGGCAATGAGGACGGCCCGAGCAGCGTGGTACCGGGCTCCTCATCCTCAATCAGCCAGTCGTCCTCATCCGGCATACTCATGTTACTCCCCTTGCCCCGCCACCCTTGGTAACAGCATGGTGAAGCGGCAGCCTTGTCCAGGCGTACTGTCCACCTCGATACTGCCCCCCAGGCGACGACGTACCAGGTTATACACAATATTCAGGCCCAACCCGCTGCCCCCGCTGCCACGACGCGTGGTAAAGAACGGGTCAAACAGGTGGCCGACATGTTCAGGTGCTACGCCTTTGCCATTGTCCATGAACTGGAGGCGTATCCTTTCCTCATCCGGAAGCGTGACCCGGATCAGGATGGCGCCATCCTGCTCGGGCTCAAACGCATGAATCAGTGCATTCATCACCAGATTGGTCAGCACTTGTGCAATGGCCCCCGGGTAGCTGTCCATCTCGCAGCCTTCCGGGCAGTCCAGCGTGATGTGCACCGGGCGCCGCTTGTAGTGTGGTCGCAAACTGTCCAGCACCTCTTCAATATAGTCGTGCAAATCAAATTTGCGCCGGACTTCGCTGGTCTGATCAACCGCAATCTCCTTGAAGCCCCGGATCAAATCTGCCGCACGCAAGCTGTTGCTGGAGATCAGCGATGCGGTATCTTCCACCTGCTGCATGAACTGCGTGAGATCCGACTTTCGCACCGCGCCCTGATCTACCAACTCTCGCATCCGGCGGACGGTTTCACTCAGGTGCGATGCCGCCGTCAAAGCCACCCCCACCGGGGTATTGATCTCGTGCGCCACGCCTGCCACCAAACCGCCCAGTGAAGCCAGCCTTTCCGATTCCAACAAACTATCCTGTGCCTCGCGTAGTTGCTGCACCGCGCTTTCGGCCTGCACCTTTTCCTGCTGCAGGCTGGCCTCCATTGTCCGTCGTCGTGCGTTCTCCTCGGTCAGCGAATAGGCGAACTCCAGAAAGGCGGCACTCACCCGCGACAACTCATCCCGGCTGGTCAACCGAAAATCGGCTGCATTGACACCGCCGCCGCCCCCGGATGCCAGCAAGCGGGCGGTGGCCTCTTCCAGCTGGTGAATGTCACGCATGGTGCAGAGGTAAAAGGCCAGAAACAGGTAGGCCGCCAGCGCCAGGGAAAACGCCACCAGCCCCAGCAGCGCCCATTGCTGTTGACGCTCACTGTGTAGTGCACTCTGCAGATGCGTCTCCAGCGTGCGCACAGAGCGTTGCCACGCCTCATCGGCAATCCGCCACATGCTGTTCAAGACAGGCTGCATGCCGCGCAGCAACACTCGATCCGTCAAACGGTCCTCATTGCGCAGGCGCTGCAAGACCTCTCGCAACAATTGCACCTGGGCGGCCATACGCCGGTCATCCCGGTCCATGCGATCCCGGTCTGCTTCATCGGTGCTACGCTCATAACTGTTGCTCAAGATCGGCAGGCTATCGGCCCAGCGGTCCAGCAGATCTTGCATGGCGCCCAGCTCTTCAATGGTCAGCTCATGCTCGGGGATGGCTTTGGAGAGGGGGCGCAAACGGTAGGCCACGGCACGCAGCTGTGTCTGATAATAAGGATGCAGCACAACCATTTGCTGGCCCAGCGAGAAGCGGAGCATGCTGTTTTCCAGCACCAGGCCCGATCGCTCATAGATATCGGCACGAATCGCCTGGATGGCAGGTGGGGTACTGTTGACGCGATACTCGGCCGTCTCCAGCTGCTGTCCCAGCAAATCCTGCCGGAATGCATCCAGGGTCTGCAGCTCTCCGCGCGCAGCGGCAATGTAGCGGTCGCGCCCCACTTGATCCAGCGCCTTGTTCCACAGCGCCAAGGCGGACTGAAGCGGCAGGAAACGCTCACGTTGCCGGGTGGCGGGAACGCCGGGCAAGGTCAGCAAGGCCAGACCGCTCAAATTGCTCTCGATCTGGCTCAGCGGCTTCAACAAGGCGACGCCTTGCTGTTCCTGAATCAGGGTATTGCTGCGTTCGACCGAAGACTGCCAAAGCTGCCACGTCAGCAGCAGCATGGGCAGCAGCATGCAGGCCATCACCGTCAGAAACTTGACGGGATAGCGCACCTGCTGCATCAGCCAGATACCTGGCCGCATCAGCCCTACATGACCGCCCACCCTGCTCTCCCCGGAACGCTGCTGTACTTTTACCTTAGCAGACCGGATCGGGCTGTGCTGGGGTCAGGCGGGCAATGCAGGGTAGAGGTCGAACCGGGTGCTGTCACCACCAATGGCACCCGAAGGGGCTTTGTCGGCCAGCCAGGGTGCCCCCTTGGGACGCTTGACCACCACACGCCGGCGCGCCACCCGGCACGCCTCCTGCAGCAAGCCATCGGCGTCCGGATCACCGGACAGCAGTTGCTGAAACACCTGCATGCCCTTGCGGGCACGTGCTGTCCCTCGCTTCTCCGGGAACATCGGATCGAGGAACACCACATCAAAGGCAGCATCCGGCTGTTCGCGCAGCAGCTGCAGTGCATCACCATATTGCAGCTGCATGCGGGCTACAATGTCCCCGACCTCTGGATCTTCTGCCGCACGCAACAGGCCATCCTCTAGCAGTGCAGCCACCACCGCCACGCGCTCAAACATCTGCACTTCGCAGCCGAGGCTGGCCAGCACAAAGGCGTCCCCCCCCAAGCCTGCCGTCGCATCCAGTACCCGGCAGGTCTGCGTGCCTTTTAATCCAATGGCCTTGACCACCGCCTGGCCTCGTCCACCGCCAAACTTGCGACGATGTGCCGCCGCCCCCGCGACAAAATCGACCCGCAGCGGGCCGGGGGCCTGCGGTCCGTGGCAGAGCAAGGCCAGCCCCTGCGCATCCAGCCACAAGCTATGCGCCTCATCCCGTCGGGGGCGGCAGACAAAGCCATAGCGTTCCGCCAGCAGGGCCGCAGCCGAAAGCTGTTCAGAGGCCGCCTCAAGCGGCAGGCTTGCGTTAACATCGTGATTCATCACACTCTTCCAACAAGGAACCTTCATGCGGGTGGGGGTATTGGCCTGGCTGATCGGCGTGGTCTGTCTGCAGCAACGGGCTGCGCTGCCCAGCCTCAGCCTGTTGCTCTGCCTGCTGGCTCTCGCCCTGCCCGGCTTGTGCCTGTGGCGACGGTATCCCGTCTGCGGCTATCTGGGTTGCCTGCTGGCGGGCTTCGCCATCAGTGGCCTTTGGGCACTGCCTCGTTCTGCCGCCCAATCCGCCTGGCCAGCGACCGCACAGCATTACCCGGTATGCGGCACCGTGCTGGATTTGCCCGAGCTGCACCAGCAAACCCTGTGGTTCACCCTGCAACCCGACGCCCGGCTTCCCCTGCCAGACCACGCGCCCTTGCGCATCGGCTGGTACCTGGGCGGCAGTACCCTTCAGCCGGCCACACCCCATGCCGCAGAGTATTGGTGCTTCGATGCCCGCCTGCGCCCGGTACACGGTCAGTATAACCCGGGTGGCAGCGATCTGGCGGCCCACTACTGGGCGAATGGTCTCTACCGCAGCGGCTATCTGGACCCGAAGACGGCCCAGCGCCGGACATCAGCCTCGACACCGCCGCTCCGCGCGCAACTGAATGCCTGGCGTGAGGCCTTGCGCCAGCGCCTGCTGGATCAACTGGGTGACCACCCGCAACGCGGTTTGATTGTGGCGCTGTCACTGGGGGATCAGAGCCTGATTCCGGCAGACCAGTGGATGGTATATCGGCAAACCGGGGTCACCCACCTGGTCTCGATATCCGGTCTGCACATCACCTTGTTTGCGTGGCTGGCCAGCCTGCTGGGCGGCGCCGTATGGCGACGCATGCCAGCTGCCGCTGCCCGCCTGCCAGCGCAGCAGGTTGGTCTGTGGCTGGGCTTGATGGCTGCCACGGTCTATACCGCTCTCTCCGGCCTGGCCATACCGGCAGAGCGCACCTGGCTGATGCTGCTGGTGGCTTGCTGGATGCTGTCCCGCGGCAGGCGCTACCATGTATCCGACACGCTGGCGGTGGCCTTGTGGGTCATCCTGATCACCGATCCCTGGGCCGTGCTCTCCAGTGGTTTCTGGCTGTCATTTGGCGCAGTGGCCTTGCTGGTCTGGCATGGCAGCGGTCGTCAGCCAGGGCGGTGGTACGGCGCCTTGCGTAGCCAATGGGCCATGTTTGCCGGCATGCTGCCACTGCTGGTGTACGGGTTTGGGCTGCTTTCCCTGATCGCACCGGTCGCCAATGCGGTGGCCATCCCCTGGGTCAGCCTGTTACTGGCCCCGATCTCGATTGCCAGCCTGCTGCTTCCCGGGCTGGGCGAGGGTACCGCCATGTTGGCACAGGGCCTGTTCCACGTCCTGGCAGTGCTGGCGCAATGGCCGCTGGCGACGCTGAGCCTCGCGGCCCCCGGAGTGCTGACCACGCTGCTGGCTGGTGCGGGGGGGCTGTTGCTGCTGGCACCACGTGGCTGGCCGGGACGCGGCATGGGCTTCCTGGTACTGCTGCCGCTATTCTGGTCCGATCAGCTGCGTCCGGCTGCTGGCGCCATCCACCTCAGCGTGCTGGATGTGGGGCAAGGGCTGGCCGTACACCTGCAAACGGCCACGCATGACCTGCTGTACGATACCGGTGCACGTGGCAACGGTGAGCGGGTGCTGTTGCCCTATTTCCGTTCACAGGCCGTCAGTCGACTGGACCTGTTAATGCTCAGCCATGATGACAACGACCATACCGGCGCCAGCCGTGAACTGCTGCAAGGCCTGCCGACCATGGGCTTGCTGGCCAGCATGGCGTCACCACCGGATGTCGCAGGGGCACGCCCGTTTCGCCGTTGCCAGGCAGGCCAGCACTGGCAGTGGGACGGCGTAGATTTCGCCATCCTGTGGCCGCCCGCCCATTCTTCGCCAGAATGGACCGACAACCAGCGTAGTTGTGTACTGCGGGTCACAGGGGCTTTTGGCTCGGTGCTGTTGACCGGAGACCTGGAGCAGAACGGGGAAACGGCACTGATTGCCTCAGGCGTGCCGTTACACAGCACCGTGCTGGTGGCCAGCCATCATGGCAGCAAACGCTCTTCCAGTACGGACTGGATTCAGGCCGTGGCCCCTGCGGCTGTTATCTTCAGTGCAGGCTATGGCAATGCTTTCCACCATCCTCACCCGGACACCCTGGCCCGTTTCCATCAACAAAGCGTGCCAAGCTGGCGCACCGATCTGCAGGGGGCCATTCAACTGAAGCTGGATGGTCAGGACTTGCAACCTCAGGGCTGGCTGGACTCACACCGCCGATACTGGCATGCGGTTGACCACTAGGCAGCCATTGCAGTATTGATCGGCCCGCACCTCGAACGATGCGCGATGCAGGGTAGACAGCGTGACCGGCGGCTTGCCGGGCCGCACCAAGGTCACAATGCAATTGGCCAGTTTGGTATGCAGACAGGTATGGGGATGGCCGGCCACCGGGTAGCTGAAGCGGGCAAACAGCGGCAGCTGGGCCTGTATCTGACCGTGTATGCGCACACCGGACTGGCGGACGTCAAAACTCCAGACCACCAGCCCGGAATGGCTGTCTTCACGGATGCCATCTGCCAGCACATTGATCACATATACGGCTTCGGCATAGTGCAAGGTGAACACACTCATCCACGGCGCCCAATCCTTGCCCAGGGCCAGCTTCTGCGTGGAACACTCCAGATAAGCATGGTTGCTGTTGTCAAAGCCCACCACCTGCGCCCAGGCCTGCCGCTCAAACATCTTCAGCCCCTGGTCATCCAGGCGACTGCCGAGCCAACCTTTGACTTCAACTGGCTCGTTATCCAGCCACAGCATGCCGTTGAACAGCAAGTGCGGCGGGCTATAACTGCTGCCATCCGGCAGCGCCGCTGGTGCAGGCAATTGATCGGCCAGCGGGTGACTGCTAAGCTCCCAGGACAGTTGATAGCCTACACCGGGCGCAGCCCCGCTCAGGTGATCCGGCCCCAGTACCGCGCGATCCATCTGCAGGCGCTCCTGCTCATAGTCGATCGCGCACAAGTCCGCCGCTACCGGCAAACGCCCCCGCCACACCGAGTTGCGCTCTCCGTCAAAGAAGGCCACAGAAAGCTCGCCATCCGCCGAGCTTCCGGGCTTGGGCAAGGAGTAAGACAACCACAATGCCAGTGGCCGCGTCGGATGATTGGCACGGATGATGTGCCCTGTCAGGGTTCGGGCACCTCGTTCAGGTGCAGCGGAGGGCATGGATACGTTCTCTTGCAATCAATAACGATTTGTATTCTGCATCATCTCGCACATCGTCCACCCTTCATGAGGACGAGGTTACGGATAGCTCCACGCCACAAATTCCATATGAAAACAACGGCATAAAATGGTCACCACAAGGCATCCGGTGTACCAGCCGAATCAAAAAGCGGGCGAATTCCAGTATAGGCGGCTCTGGAAAATCTGCAACTGCCGAATCAGGATCAGCGCGGGTTTTGTATCAAACCTTGATACAGTTCCAGATAGCTCTGGCTGAGCTTGTGCTGTGGCTGCAGGTTGATCAGGGGGCATGACAGCTGATGCGACTCACGTACCACTACCGAGCTACCCAGCCGCACTGGCAATACCGGCAAGCCCTCCGCCTGCAGGGCTTCCACCAGCTGACGAGGCAAGCTGGCGCGAGGCTGGTACTGATTGACCACAATGCCTTCCACTTGCAAATCCGGATTATGGTCATCCCGCAGCTCAGCCACATTGTCAAGCAACTGGTACAAGGCCTGCCGGGAGAAGGCGTCACAATCAAATGGAATCAGACAACGGTCTGCCGCAATGAGCGCCGAGCGGGTGTAAAAATTCAGGGCCGGCGGGGTGTCCATATAGACTTGTGCAAACGTATCGGACAGCGACGCCAGCGCATCACGCAGTTTATAGATTTTGTAGCGGGCTTCGAGCTTGTCTTCCAGCTCAGCCAGCCGACGATGTGCCGGCAGCACGAACAGATTTGGGAAGGGCGTGGGGTGGACGTACGCCTGCGCCGGTTTCTGGAACAGGCTGACATTGAGCACCTGCTCAAACAGCTCGGCCAGACCGGGCAGTGCCGTCGCGGCGGCTTCGCCCAACAGATAGTGGCTGGCATTGGCCTGCGGGTCCAGATCCACCACCAGCGTCGGGATGCCTTGCGACGCAGCAATCGCTGCCAGATTGCAGGTGATGGTGGATTTGCCGACGCCACCTTTCTGGTTGAAAATCACACGCCGCATGTTCATGTCCCGAAGTTGGTTAGAATACGGGGAAACGGTACACCACTGTTTATGCTGCAGTGCATTATCCGGCAGGACCGCGTACCCTGCAATGATTCCACCCTGACCTAAAGCAAAGGCCCTCCATGTCGCACCAGGCTGATTCCGTCAAATCCATCATCTATGCGCTGACCGCCAATCTGGCGATTGCCGTTGCCAAGCTGGTAGGCGCCGTCATCACCCGCTCCGGGTCGATGCTGGCCGAGGCCATCCACTCGTTTGCCGACTGTGCCAACCAAGGGCTACTGCTATGGGGGCTGAAAGCAGCCAAGCGCCCGCCCACTTCGGATCACCCCTTGGGCTATGGTAAGGCCATCTACTTCTGGTCTTTCATCGTGGCCTTGATGCTGTTCAGCGTCGGCGGCATGTTTTCGATCTATGAAGGCTGGCACAAGCTGCACAGCACGGAGCCACTGTCCTGGCCATGGGTGGCCATCGGCATCCTGACCTTCAGCATCATTGCCGAAGCGTTGTCGCTGGCGGGCTGCCTGAAAGAGATCAACAAGGCACGCGGTCGCCGCTCTCTCTGGCGCTGGGCGCGTGAATCCCGGCAAAGTGAGCTGATTGTGGTGCTGGGAGAAGACGTCGCAGCACTATTTGGCCTGGTTTTTGCGCTCATCGCCATCGTGTTGACCCTGCTAACCGGCAATCCGGTCTATGATGCACTGGGCAGCATCATGATTGGCGTGCTGCTGATTGCGGTGGCAGTGTTCATCGGGGTGGAAATCAAGGGTCTGTTGATTGGTCAGAGTATTGAAGACCGTGAACAGGAAGACATTCGCCAGTGGCTCAAGGCGCGTGGCGAGATCAAGCAGGTGCTGAACCTGATCAGCCTGCAGCTGGGCAACCGCTGCATGCTGGCCATCAAGGCTGAAATGGCCGAATTCACGGACCAGCATGCCATGATCCGCGCCATCAACACGGTAGAAGCGGAGCTGCGGCAGGCGTTCCCGCAAGTACAATGGCTGTTTTTCGAGCCGGATGACCGGCACTGAACCTGATATCTGAAGCTGGCAAACATGGTTTCTGTTGCACACCCTTTAGCCCATTCCGAGCAGCCACTATCGGCGGCCCTGGCAGAGCGCCTGGCGGCGCTGGAGGAGCGCTTCACCCCGGCGGAGCGTGCCACCATTGAAGCCGCGGCGCAGGTGGCGGAAACCCTGTACCGCGACCATCTGCACCCGGTCACCACCCTGCCCCTGCTGCAGCATGCGGTGGCCACCGCCATGATGGTGGCCGACCTGCGGCTGGACCACGAAGCCATTGCCGCAGCCCTGCTGTTTGCGGCGCCGGACTATCTGGTCAACTGGGAAGTGACGCTGGCGGATTTTGGCCCCGATGTGCACAAGCTGATCGACGGGCTGAGCAAGGTGCGCCAACTCCCCCTGCTGGCCGAGAGCAACCGCAGCGACCCCCGCCTGGCCGGTCAGCAGATCGAAGTCATGCGCAAGATGATGCTGGCGATGGTGGAGGATGTGCGGGTGGTGCTGGTCAAGCTGGCCTGGCGTACCCAGACCATGCACGGCCTGAAGTATGCCGACCCGGAACAACAGGTTCACATTGCCCGCGAGACCATGGACCTGTTTGCCCCGCTGGCCAACCGGCTGGGTATCTGGCAGGTGAAGTGGGAACTGGAAGACCTCTCTTTCCGCTATCTGGAGCCCGCCCGTTACAAGAGGATTGCCCAGCTGCTGGATGAAAAACGCCTGCAGCGGGAAGCCTACATCACCGATGTGCTCAACCAGCTACGGCATGAGCTGGCGCAAGCGGGCATTGAAGGTGATGTTGCCGGGCGGCCCAAGCACATCTACAGTATCTGGAAAAAGATGCAGAAGAAGCGGCTGGAATTCCACGAGCTGTACGACATCCGTGCCGTGCGCATTCTGGTACCGACCATCCGCGACTGCTACACCATTCTCGGCATCGTCCATCACCTGTGGCGACCGATTCCGGGGCAGTTCGACGACTACATCTCGCACCCCAAGGGCAACTTCTACCGCTCCTTGCATACCGCTGTCATCGGGCCGCAGGAAAAAGGCATGGAAGTGCAGATTCGCACCTTCGACATGCACCAGCATGCCGAGATGGGTGTGGCGGCCCACTGGCGATACAAGGAAGGCGGGCGTGGGGACGCCGGTTACGAAGAAAAGATCGCCTGGCTACGGCAACTGCTGGCGTGGCGCGATGAAATCGGCCATGAGGATGAAAGCAGCGATGAAGGCCCGCCCGAGCTGGTGGAGCAGTTCAAGAACGAGCTGTTCCGCGACACCGTTTACGTGCTGACTCCGCAAGGCCGGGTGATCGACCTGCCCGGCGGGGCCAGCCCCATCGACTTTGCCTACGCGCTGCATACCGACCTTGGCCACCGCTGCCGAGGCGCCAAGGTCAACGGTCATATCGTGCCGCTGACCTACGCACTGCAGAATGGCGACCGCGTGGAGATTCTGGCCGCCAAGGAGGGTGGCCCCAGCCTCGACTGGCTGCGCCACGGCTTGCTGAAGTCCAGCAAGGCCAATGCCAAGGTGCGGCAATGGCTGAAGCAGCAACATCTGGACGTGCTGATCGAGCAAGGTCGGCAGCTGTACGAGAAGGTTCGCCTCAAGCACCATAGCCATCTGGAACTGGAAACCCTGGCTGGCCGCTTGGGATTTCGCAAGCCGGAAGACCTGTTTGCCGCCATCGGGCGCGGCGAGCTGGGGCCCAAGGCGCTGGGCGATGCCATCCAGACCCTTCCGGTCACCAGCAGCGAGCCAGAAGAGGCCACCGTTACGGTGGAAGACCTGATCCGCCGCAGCAAGGCGGGTGACAATGCCCAGGGCATCCTGATCGAAGGTGTCGATAACCTGATGACGGTACTGGCTAAGTGCTGCAAACCGGTGATGGGGGACGAAGTGGTGGGTTATGTCACGCGAGGGCGCGGCATCTCCATTCACCGCAAAGGTTGCAAGGCGCTGGAACGGCTCGT
Source organism: Leeia sp. (assembly GCF_041909055.1). Lineage (NCBI taxonomy): Bacteria > Pseudomonadati > Pseudomonadota > Betaproteobacteria > Neisseriales > Leeiaceae > Leeia > Leeia sp. The sequence goes on from NZ_JAYREC010000001.1 coordinate 519,879, forward strand.
CGCCAGCTGCCCGGAGCGGATGATCGCCGCCAACTGGGGCCAGCTGCGCGACGCACGCTTCCCGGTAGACGTGGTGGTGGAGGCGCAGGACCGCAATGGCTTGCTGCGTGACGTGTCAGAAGCGTTTAGCCGGGACAAGACCCATATTACAGCGGCACAGACCCTGTCCCACCAAGGCGGCGCCACCCTGCGCTTTACCGTGGAGATCCTGAGCCTGGAGCAACTGCGCCACCTGCTGGCGCAGCTCTCCAGCGTGCCGGGCGTCATCCGCGCCAGCCGTCGTTAACGCCGGGGCGCGTTGTGACGCGCCCCGCACTGCTCAGCGCAGGGCCTCCCGCAAGGCCAGCAAGGAAGCCGCACTGGTTTCCGGGCGGCCATACTCCGGCGGGCGCAAGCTGCCGCCCATGAATACACGCGGATTACGGTATTGCATCGGGCTGTCGCACCAGCCCATGGCGGCTACGTGGATTTCGCTGATGCCTGCGCCATAGCCGGTCAGCAGCGGTAACAGCCGCGGCGCACTGCGCTCTACACCCCCGCCCGGCATGATGCTGATGCGCCCAGCCGCCCGCACCAGCAGCTGCTGCAGCAAGGGTGCGCCTTCAAAGGCACTGGCTTCCTGCCCGGAGGTCAGCACGCGGGATACCCCAAGCTCGATCAAATCATCCAGCGCCGCAAATGGGTCGCGGCACATGTCGAAGGCGCGATGAAACGTCACCGGCAAGCCGCCAGCCTGTTCAATAAGGGTTCGACAGCGCGCCACATCCACATCGCCTTCCGGTGTCAGGATACCGAACACCACCCCGTTCGCCCCGGCCTGCCGTGCGGCTTCCACATCCAGGCACATGGCACGGAACTCATCCTCGCTGTAGCAGAAATCACCGCCGCGTGGCCGGATCATCACCATCAGGCCCAGCTCAACGGCTTCACGCACCGCCCGGATCATGCCCAGTGAGGGGGTCGTTCCCCCTTCCAGCAGGTTGTCGCACAGCTCCACCCGCTGCGCGCCCCCGGCCGCAGCGGCCCGGGCCGACGCCACGGAATCCAGACAGACTTCGATTTGCAATGTCATGCACCCTGCTCCTGTATCTTTGCCATTCGCAAAGGCCACAGTCTGCGCCAGACCGCAGGCCCACCTGAACTGAATTCACGGCCCGTCGTACGGCGTGTTGCAACAGGGCGACACTGGTCTCAAACGCCCGCCTGCTGCAGGCGACCATGCCGTTGCCAGCACGACCGCCTGCGCTGCTTAGCGCACCACCGATACCGGCTTCCACTGTCCGGACTGGTATTGCTTGACGGTGACTGCAGCGTGTTTGATATCCCCGTTCGGGTCAAACTCCACCGGGCCGATCACACCACTCATCTTCAGCTTGGCCAGGAAAGGCAGATAACGTGCAGGCTCCGTGGAATCTGCCGCCTTCATGGCGTGTGCCAGTGCCATGACCGCATCGTAGGCATACGGCGCATAAATATTGACCTCCACGCCGAAACGGGCCTTGAAGCGCTTGTAGAAATCCGCGCCTTTGCTCATCTTGTCCGCCGGCAGCCCAGCCTCGGTACAGTACACCCGGTTGTCCAGCACATTGCCGGACAGCTCGATCATGTCGCTGGAGCAGGCACCATCCCCCAGCACCAGATTGGCCTTCATCCCCAGGCGGCGCATTTGCTGCAGCAAGGGTGCCGCCGTCGCATCCATGCCACCGTAGACGATGACATCCGGGTTCTTGCTGCGGATGGCGGTTAATACAGCCATCCAGTCTGTCGTCTTTTCCGTGCCATACTCCCGTGCCACCACGCTGGCAGGCGAACCTTGCAGCGACTTCTCCACCTCGGCCACCAGACCCTGCCCATAGGCAGAACGGTCGTCAATCAAGGCAAAGCGTTTGCCCTTGAGCGTCTGGAACGAAAAACGCCCCATCGCGCCACCCTGCTGCTCATCATTGGCGACCAGACGGAAGGTGGTTTTGAAACCTTGCCGGGTGTACTTGGGGTTGGTGGCGGAGGGGCTGATCTGCGGAATGCCAGCATCCGAATAGATGCGGGATGCCGGAATGCTGGCGCCAGAGGTTTCGTGCCCGACGACCCCATTCACCTTCATGTCGACCAGCTTTTGCGCCACGATGGTGGCGGTGCGCGGGTCGGCCACATCGTCCTCCGACACCAGCTCCCAGCGTACCGGCTGCCCGCCAATACGCCACCCCATCTTGTTGAGGTCTTCAATCGCCAGGCGGGCACCATTGTCGATGTCTTTGCCTGCCCGTGAAATCGGGCCGGTCAAGGGCGAGGCCTGGCCAATCCGGACCAGGGTATCTGCGCTGACGGCCGACATTCCGGCCAGCAACAGTACGCCCAAAGCCATCTGCGTGATCTTGCGGTTCATGTGTGTCTCCTTCTCCGTGGTTTACAGGTTGATCCTGCTTGTTTATGCGACTGCGGTCCGCTGCTGCTGCCGTACACGGCAAGCCGCGCCAAACGTGGTAAAGATGTGGGTGGACAAGGCATCCTGGCCCACCAGGGCTTCCGGGTGCCATTGCACCGCCAGATTGAAACCGGGGGCCAAGGCATCACAAAACGCCTCAATCAGCCCATCCGGTGCCACCGCTTCCACCGTCAGCCCAGCTCCCAGCACGGCCACACCCTGTTCATGCAAGGAGTTCACGCGGACCTCGTCCACAGCACACCCGCGCTGCAATATTCCGCCTTGCCGCAAGCGCACCGGGTGGCTGAGGGCATACCAGTCGGCCAACGGTTGGCTGTGATCCCCCTCGCGGTGGTCCAGCGCGCCCGGCTGCTCATGCACCGCCGGATGCAGCGTGCCACCATAGGCCACATTCATCTCCTGAAAGCCGCGGCAAATGGCCAGCAGCGGGATGCCGCGCGCAATGATGCGGGGAATCAGCCGCAATACCGCCTGATCCCGCTCCTCATCCTCCAGGGTGCCAGCCGGGGCGGGGGCCGCACCATAACAAGCAGGGGCCACGTTTGAGGCACTGCCGGTCAGCACCACGCCGTCCACCTCTTCGAGCAGGCACGCATCCAGCCCTTCCGGCATGCCAACCGGCCACAGCCAGGGCAAGCCTTCGGCAAACTGCTGCACCGCACGCACATAGCTGTGCGACACCGAGTTGGCGGCATGGTGGCGATAGACGATCCGGTCGCTGCAAATGGCAATGCGGGGCAAGGCGGTGGACATGGACAAACTCAACGGGTGTTTGGATGGTGTAATGAAAACAGTCCGCGGCATTTGCGGAAAGCCATTACAATCGAAAGCTGCTTTTGCACAGGGCGCAAAACCATGGATCAGATCGTTGCACTTCGCAGCCTGCTGCAAGTGGTACAGCATGGCAGTTTCTCGGCGGCGGCCCGGTCGCTGTCGGTCGCAGTATCCTCCCTCACCCGGCAGATTGACGGCCTGGAGCGGGGGTTGGGGACGCGCTTGCTGATCCGCTCCACCCACGGCTTGCATTTGACGGAAGCCGGCGAGTGGCTGCTGCAGAAATCACGGCTGCCGCTGATGGACGTAGAAGCCGCCCTGCAGCAGGTGAGCGCTCTGGATCAGGCTTTGCAGGGCCGCATCAAGCTGACGGCCCCACTCAATTTCGGGCGTCGCCTGCTGCCGCCGCTGCTGGTCAGCTTTCTGCAGCAGCATCCTGCCGTCGAGATTGACCTCAGGCTGTCCGATCACTACCAACGGATCGCGCTGGAAGGCTTTGACATGGGCATCCGTGTGGGACAACAGCACGACCCGGATCTGCTGGTGTTCCCGGCTACCGCCCACCGCCCCATCCTGTGCGCCAGCCCCGACTACCTATCGCACCACGGTACCCCAGCGGAGGCCCGTGACCTGCACCAGCATGCTTGCCTGCCGCAGATCGTGCTCGACCAGCCTGCCAGCTGGACCCTGCTGGTGAACGGAGAAGCCTGGAAGTTTGTACCCCGTGGCCCGCTGCAGTCGGATCGCTCCGAGGTCTTGTATGAGGCCGCGTGTGCCGGCCTTGGCATCGCGGACATGCCGTACTGGCTGGCGAGTGAGGCTTTGCAGCAAAGTCGGCTCGTGCAAGTATTGCCCCAGCATCCTTTGTTATCCCCACTCGGCGATCAGGTTTACATCGTGATCCCGCCGCACCGTCGGCAGTCTCCCCGGGTGCGTGCACTGCGTGATCATGTGCTGCTGCATCTGGCCAAGGTGGATGATGCCTGAGCTCGCTCACCGACCACGCCGGATCGGATTGTCGCTACGTCCGCAACAACTGACTGGTAGATCAGGTTTTTTTCCTGCTTTTTCTGGTTGAAGCTGTTGCAACTGCGCTACAATCCGGCACGATGCATTTTTCAGAACTTGGTTTAAGCGAAGAGATCATGCGTGCAGTGGCCGATCAAGGCTACGACGCACCGACTCCTATTCAGGCGGCGGCCATTCCGGCCGTCATGGGCGGTCGCGACCTGTTGGCCGCGGCACAGACCGGGACCGGCAAGACCGCAGCGTTCACGCTGCCGATGCTCAACCGGCTTCGGCCCTACGGCAACACCAGCCCCTCGCCTGCCCGTCACCCCCTGCGCGCACTGATCCTGACGCCCACCCGTGAGTTGGCCGATCAGGTGTTTGCCAACGTACAGAGCTACAGCAAATACCTGCCGCTGCGCTGCACAGTGGCATTCGGTGGCGTTGCCATGCCGCCGCAGACCACCGCGCTGCGCAATGGCGTCGAGATCCTGGTGGCCACCCCAGGCCGTTTGCTGGACCATATCCAGCAGAAGAACGTGCAGCTCAACCAGGTCGAGTTCCTGGTACTGGATGAAGCCGACCGCATGCTGGACATGGGCTTCATTGACGACATCAAGCGCCTGATGGGCATGCTGCCTGCCAAGCGCCAGAATCTGCTGTTCTCGGCCACCTTCTCGCCGGAAATCAAGGCGCTGGCTGATCAGCTGCTGGATAACCCGCAAGTGGTGGAAGTGGCACGCCGCAACGCCACCAATGCCAATGTGACCCAGCTGCTGTACAAGATGAAAGAGGAGCAGCGCTATCCGCTGCTGCTCAAACTGCTCAAGCATCACGACATCCAGCAGGTGCTGATTTTTGCCCGCACCAAGCAGACCACCGAGCGACTGGCCCGCCAGTTGCAACGGGACCGGGTGTCGGCCGTCTCCATCCATGGTGACAAGACCCAGCAGGCCCGTCTCGAATCGCTAGCCGCCTTCAAGGAAGGTCGCGCACTGGTGATGGTGGCCACCGACGTGGCCGCACGCGGGCTGGACATTGACCTGTTGCCCTTCGTCATCAACTACGAGCTGCCCAACACACCGGAAGACTATGTACACCGCATTGGTCGTACCGGTCGGGCGGGGGCGCTGGGTACCGCCATCTCGCTGTCTGGTCCGGACGATGAACGGTCGCTGGCCAATATCGAAAAGCTGATCAAGCAGCCCTTGTCGCAGCAGGACAGCGACAGCCTGCTGGCACCACCGCCCCGCCCGGTTCGGGAAGTGGTCAGTGAAGGCCGCCGCGAGCGCAGTCGGGACAGCGATGGTCCGCCCGAGCTCAGCAACTGGCCCACCACGCCGCGTCGCAACCGTGCGCCGCAGATTGCCGCCCTGTTCCTGCCCCCCCAACGGGTGACCAGCCCGGATACGGGCGACACCGCCTGATCTGCATGTCCAGCGTGGACCCTGCGCTATTGGCACAGCTGCAGCAGATTCCCCTGCTGCAGGCCATGCAGTTGCAGGTGGTCCAGGCGGACATGGACGGCATCCACTTCAGCGCGCCGCTGGCAGCCAACCGCAATGACAAAGGCACCGCATTTGCCGGTAGCCTGGCCAGCCTGCTGACCCTGTCCGGCTGGGCCATGACCACACTACAGGCCCGGCACGCCGGCTTTGATCTGGCGGTGGCGGTCAGCCATAGCGAACTGCGCTATCTCCTGCCGGTCACCGATAGCCTGCAGATCGTCTGCCCGCCCCCCCACTCCTGAAGCCCTGCATCACTTCCTGCACGCCCTGCAACACAAAGGGCGAGGCCGCCTGCCGCTGGAAAGCCAGGCGCTGACGGCAGACCACCGCGTGGCGGCCTGCCACCTTGGTCAGTTTGCGGCCTTCCCTCGCCCACACGCCTGAGCCTTCCCTGTCCGGAATGACAGGTCCCTACGGCTAGCGCTTTTCGCCACGCTGCCGACGGATTATTGTTAGGAAGCAGTCGCCCGGTGTGGCGCGGTTAACGGCTTAGGGATGCAACACGATTTTTCATGAGTGCAGAATGTGTGCTGTTTGCGCCGCATCCGGCGCGCCATGCCTTGATCCGGTCCTACTGGCCGGACAGTCTGGCCGCGCCCTGCACCCTCTCCCTTTTGCCTGAAGCGCCCCTCCCCGCCTGCCTGCTTTATGATCTGCATGACAGCCCCATGGCAGACCTGCAACGGCTGCTTGACTGGCGTCAGCATCATCCGGACGTACCACTCATCCTGCTGGGAGCCGACTTGCAGCACGAGGCGGTATTGCGCCTGCTGCAGGGTGGCGCGGGCGACATCCTGCAAGATCCGCTGTTACCGGCACTGCCGCACTACCTGCACCGTATTTTGCAGCAGGCACAACTGGATGCAGCGATCGACACGCTGCTGCTCGAGACGGCAGGCTTGCAGGGGGCCGACTTTCTGCAGGCCCTGGTCGAAGCACTGGCCCGGCTGCTGCAGGTCGATCAGGCGTATGCATCCACCCATGACCCAGTGCAACCCGAGTGGCTGTGCACCGTCGCAGGCTGGCGTCGGGGGCAACCGGTCCCCCCGGTGCGCTACCCGCTGAGCGGCTCTCCCTGCGAACAGGTACTGCGGCAGGGCAAGCTGTGCTGTTACCCGAATGATGTGCAGACCTGCTTCCCGGAAGATCTGATGCTGCAGGAAGATGGGCTGGTTGGCTACATCGGCTACCCCTTGCGGGACCGGCAAGGCCAGGTCATTGGTCTGGTCAATGTTCTGCACCAGCACCCGCTGCATCCGTCGGCGCAATTGCGCACCATCCTGCGCCTGTTTGCTGCCCGTGCCGGCACCGAGCTGGAGCGCTTGCGCACGGCCGACCAGCTACAGGACACCCAGGGGCTGTTGCAGCATGTGTACGCCCACGCGCCCATCCTGCTCTGCCAGCTGGATCCGGCAGGACATGTACAGCAGGCTAACCCGGCACTGGAGCAGGCGCTGGGTAGTGCACTGCCTTTTCTGCATGGGCAACCGTGGCATGTCCTGTTCCAGCAGCCCGCCATAGCAGACTGGCAGCAGCCCCCGCAGCAGCTGGAAACCAGCCTGCCGGCAGCCAGCGGCAAACAGACCTACAGTTGGGTGTTCGCCCCTCGGCGCACCGCAGAGGGCTCGATCCGCGACATTCTGGCGATTGGCACCGACATCACGCAGCGCAAGCAAACCGAGCAGGCGCTGCGCGACAAGGCGACCGCACTGGAAGCCACCAACCGTGAACTGGAAGACTTTGCCTTTGTGGCCTCACATGACCTGCAGGAACCCTTGCGCAAAATCCTGGCGTATAGCGACTTGCTGCAGCAAGAATGTGCAGCCTACCTGCCCGATACCGGGCAACAGTACCTGCAGCTGATGAACAAAGCCACCCAGCGCCTGCAACAGCTGATCCGGGATTTGCTGCAGTTGTCACGGGTCACCCGTAGTCAGCGCCGCTTTGAAGCGGTGTCACTGGCGGAGGTGCTGGAGCAGGTGCAACAGGATCTGGAGATCCCTTTGCGGGACACCCAGGCCCGCCTGCAGATCGAGGGTAGCCTGCCCACCCTGACCGGCGATCCGGTGCAGCTGCAGCAAGTGTTCCTCAACCTGCTCAGCAATGCCCTGAAGTACACCCGCCCAGACGTACCACCCGAAATCCGGATTCATGCGGAGCCTTACCGCCTGCCCCACCGCAAACCGCAGTGGCGCATTCTGATCTGCGACAACGGCATTGGCTTTGAGCAGCAATATGCTGAGCGGATCTTCAAGGTTTTTCAGCGCCTGCATGGGCGTGAGCAATACGAGGGGACGGGCATTGGCCTGGCCATCTGCAAGAAAATCGTTGAGCGGCACCGTGGCCAGATCACCGCCGAAGGCCGCCCCGGCGCCGGGGCGACGTTTATCCTGGATTTGCCGGCTTAAGGACATCCGCCATGCCTGATCTGATGCGCCCGATTTCCCTGCTGATTGCGGATGATGACCAGGAGGATTGCCTGCTGACCCGCAAGGCACTGGAAGCTGCCCGCCTGCACAACCAGCTGGAGTTTGTGGCAGATGGTGTCTACCTGATGCAACGACTGCAACAGTCACTGCAGAACCCGGAGATGGCACTCCCTGACCTGATCCTGCTGGACCTCAACATGCCGCGCATGGATGGCCGCAGTGCCTTGCAGGCCATACGCAACCACCCGCAGCTACGCCATTTGCCCGTGGTGGTGTTGACCACTTCGCGTGAGGAGGAAGATGTCTTCCGCAGCTACGACCTGGGCGCCAACTCCTTCATCACCAAGCCGGTGCTGTTCGATAACCTGGTCGCAGCCATGCAGTCATTGGGCCACTACTGGCTGAGCATCGTGCAGCTGCCCAAACACCCGGTGACATGATGCGCACACCGCTGATCAAGGTCTTGCTGATTGATGATGATCCGGAGGAGCGGCTGCTGATCCAGCCTTTGCTGCGTGCGGAGGAACAGGTCCGCTACCAGCTGGAGCAGGTAGCGGACTACGACACAGCACGCAAGCGCATCCTGCAAGGCCACGATGACGTCTATCTGGTGGACTACCATCTGGGCGCCCATGACGGTATCGGGCTGATCGAGGAAATGACCGCGCTGGGCTGCACGCGCCCCTTGTTGCTGTTGACACATCAGGATAGCCTCAGCATCGACCAGCAGGCCATGCTGAAAGGGGCCGCCGACTACCTGCCCAAGGGTGAGCTCAGTGCACCGTTGCTGACCCGGGCCATTCAGCACGCGCTGGAGCGCAAGCGGCATGAGCGCCTGCTGCGCACCATGGCCATGCACGATGCCCTCACCGGCTTGCTGAACCGGACGGGTGTCTACGACTACCTGGAGCATGCACTGGCCCGCTGCCAGCGCGATGACCGTCAGCTGGCGGTGATGTTCATCGACCTGGACCGCTTCAAGGAGATCAATGACACGCTAGGTCACCGGGTGGGCGATGCCTTGCTCATCGGTATTGCCCATCGCTTGAAATGTGCCCTGCGGGTGCAGGACATGGTGGCCCGCATCGGTGGTGATGAGTTCCTGGTCGTGGCCGAAGGCTATCAGCGCAAGCAGACCCCTGCGCACATTGCCGAGAAAATCTTGATGGCACTGCGCGAGCCATTCCCGCTGGAAGGCAAGCCCTACTTTGTTACCTGTTCCATCGGCATTGCCACCTATCCGGATGGCCCAGCCGAAGCGGAAACCCTGATCCGGGATGCCGACACGGCCCTCTACAGCGCCAAAGACAGTGGCAAAAACACCTATCACTTCTTTACAGAGGCCATGCAGCAAAGCATCCGCGAGCGCCGGGATATCCATAATCATCTGTTGCAGGCCATGCAGCAAGATGAGTTCGAGCTGTACTACCAGCCGCAATTTGCGCTGGGCACGGGTGAGGTGGTGGCGCTGGAAGTCATGCTGCGCTGGCGACACCCACAGCAGGGCTTGCTGCAGCCGGAAGCATTCCTGGGTCACGCCGAAGAGCTGGGGTTGATGCAGCCTTTGCTGGAGTGGACGTTACAGTCACTGGCGCAATTCCAGGCACAGCTACCCAAGTCGCTGCAAACATCACTCCGCTACGGCATCAATCTGAGTGGGCGCCTGCTGTTGCGCGACCCCTTGGTCGAATTGTTGCAGCAATGGTGCGACCGGAGTGGCATTCTTCCGCAACAGCTGGAACTGGAAATCAGTGAGGAAGCCTTGCTTGAGCTGCACCGTAAGCAGGATCGCCGCCCCTTGCGCTTGCAACAGGCAGGATTTGGCCTGGTGCTGGATCACTTTGGTACCGGCTATGCCTCCTTTGGGCAGCTCCAGCACTACCCCATTTGTGGCATCAAGGTAGACCGTGAGTGCACGCGGCAGTTGCTGGATAATGAAGTAGTTCGTGCCGTGGTGGAAGCCACCCGACACGTCGCCCACTCCTTGCAACTGCACGCGGCAGCCTGTGGCGTGGAAACCCCGGCCCAATTGATGCTGCTGCGTGAGCTGGGGTTTGACCGTGTGCAAGGTCAGCTCCCCCACCCTCCCCGGCCTGCAGCTCACATGCAGGAACAATTGCAGCACACCTTGCGCCTGCGCTGAAGGCATGGGCAACGGCATGCTATGCTGTGATCATCCGCCCTGAACGAGACCCGTCATGCCCTCCATGCTGACCATGCATGCCATCATCGTTGATAACCGCAGCCCGGAACGGAATCTGCGCTGGCAGGAAATTGCCCGCCCTCATCCTGCCCCCCACCAAGTCCTGATCAAGGTCACCGCTTGCGGGGTCAACCGCATGGATCACCTGCAACGCATGGGGCATTACCCGGTTCCCGATGGGGCCTCACCGCTGTTGGGAGTGGAAGTCTCCGGTGAAGTGGTGGCGTGTGGCACCCACGTCAGCCAGTGGCAGGTGGGCGATCACGTCTGCGCATTACTGGATGGCGGTGGCTACGCCGAATACGTTGTGGCCGATGCCCGACTCTGTATGCCGATCCCGGCAGGCTGGACGCTGGAAGACGCGGCCTCCTTGCCCGAGGCTTTGTTCACGGTACAAAACACCTTGTATGACCATGCCCATTTGCAGCCCGGAGAATCAGTATTGATCCATGGCGGCAGCAGCGGCATCGGCGTCTACGCTTTGCAATGGCTGGCTGCAGCGGGCCACCCGCTCTATACAACGGCCGGCAACGACGAGAAGTGTGCCGCCTGCCTGCAGCTGGGGGCGAAGCAGGCTATCAATTACCAGCAGCATGATTTCACCCCTTTTATCGAGTTGGCCGGCGGGGTGGACGTGGTGATGGACATGGTCGGTGGTGACTATACCCTCTCCCATCAGCGCTTGTGCCACACCGGTGGACGCATTGCCATCATTGCCTTCCAGGGGGGGCGCCATAGTGAGGTGGACCTGGGTTTGATGCTGGCCAAGCGTTTACAGCTGTTTGGCGTGACCCTGCGGGCGCAGTCCACCGAGCGCAAGATTCGCATGGCGCAGCAGATACGCCAAACGGTATGGCCCATGCTGGAAGATGGCCGGATCAAACCCATGGTGCATGCACGCTATCCGATGGCCGACGCCGAACAGGCGCATCATGCGCTGCTGCAACATCGGCATGTGGGTAAACTGCTGTTGCTGAGCAAAGGCGCGGCCTAAGCACTATACTGAAGATTACTTCCGCGGGAATCTGTCATGCTGACTGCCGCCTTACCCAATCTGCACGCCTGGGCGCTTTATCTGGAGCGTGCACCACTGCCCGTGCTCCAGCGCACCGTGGATGAGCTGGCGGCACTCCATCAGCGGCTGGACCAGATTACGGGCCGGGATTTGTCACGTGTCATCCTGCACGATCCGATGATGACCTTGCGGGTTTTACGCTATCTGCAATCGCACCGTGCGCCCAGCCAGCAAACTGAAGTCACCACCATCGCCCATGCCATCATGATGATGGGGCTCGGGCCCTTCTTCCGCGCGTTTCAGGACTTGCCCACACTGGAAACCCATCTGCAGCCCTATCCCGATGCCCTGCATGGCGTGCTACGGGTCATGAGCCGCGCGCGACACGCAGCCTTGTTTGCTGAGGACTGGTCCCGGCTGCGGCATGATCTGGAATCGGACGAAGTGACCATTGCCGCCCTGCTGCACGATGCCGGCGAGATGTTGCTGTGGTGCTTTGCGCCCTCACTGGCCAGCCAGATCCGCCAGCTGCAGCAGGACAATCCGGGCATGCGCAGTGCACAGGCACAAAAGCAGGTGCTAGGCTTTCCGCTCCCCGAACTGCAGCAGGAGCTGGCCCGACAATGGCATTTACCCGCTTTGCTGCAAGCGCTGATGGATGACCAGCAAGACCAGCGCTCACCCCGCGTTCACAATGTTGTCCTTGCCGTTTCGCTGGCACGCCATGCCGCCAATGGCCTGCACGATGCCGCGCTGCCGGATGACTACAAGGCCGCACAACAATTCCTTGGCCTAAGCCCGGAACAGACCTGGGACCATATCCGGCGCATGATCCTGAAGGCAGGGCGCGAGTGGGACTGGTATGGCGTCTCACCCGTGGCGGCCTGGCTGCCGCAACAATAAATACCTGACCAGAAGTATAGTTACGGCACAAAACCTTGACTTGCGTCTAACGTTTGCCAATCTCTTCATGCTTCAATGCGCACTTGCGCAAGGAAGATGAAAATGGCAATTGAACTCTATAACGATGGTGAACATGCCTGCCTGATGTTTGCCGACCTGGTAGACGACCCCAACGATCACGCCGTACAAGCCAACCAGTTCCTGATTGTTGACAGCGGCCACGGCGCGCTGATCGACCCCGGTGGCAACATGACCTATAACGCATTGCGCATGGCCATGCACGCCCGCTTCCCCCCCAATGGGCTGGATTATGTACTGGCCTCGCATGCCGACCCGGACATCGTCGCCTCGCTCAACAAATGGCTGGTGCACACCGAGTGCAAGGTGATGGTGTCGCAAGTGTGGGCACGCTTCGTTCCACACTTCTGCTCAATTGGCAGCACCGACAACCGCATCATCCCGATCCCCGATCCCGGTATGCACATCCGCCTGGGCAAAAGCAAGATTCTGGCCGTGCCGGCGCACTTCCTGCACTCGGAAGGCAATTTCCAGTTCTATGACCCGAAGGCCAAGATCCTGTTCTCCGGCGATATGGGGGCCTCGATGGTGGACCACGATGATGCCATGCAGCCGGTCAAGGACTTTGACGCCCACCTGCGCAGCATGCGTGGCTTCCACCAGCGCTATATGTGCGGCCAGAAAGTGACACGCTATTGGGCAGACATGGTGCGCGAACTGGATCTGGAATGGCTGGTGCCGCAGCACGGCAAGCCGTTCAAGGGCAGGGCCATGATTCACGCCTTCCTCGACTGGATCAGCGATCTACCCTGCGGCATCGACCTGATGACGCCGAGCCATTATCGGCTGCCTGCGTCGTGACCCGTACGCTCCTGCGTCAGCAGCGCAGTAAACAAAAAAGCCCTGCAAGTGCAGGGCTTTTTTGCGCAGGCTTGAAGACTCAAGCCTCAGCAGCTTCCTCAGCCACCACGTCCACATCCGGACGATCCACCAGCTCGACCAACGCCATCGGCGCATTGTCACCCTGGCGGAAGCCGAACTTCAGCACGCGCAGGTAACCGCCGTTGCGGTTCTGGTAGCGCGGGCCCAGTTCGTCAAACAGCTTGCTGACGATGTCGCGATCGCGAGTGCGGGCAAATGCCAGACGGCGGTTAGCCAGCGAGGGCTTCTTGCCCAGCGTGATCAGGGGCTCAGCCACCCGGCGCAGTTCCTTCGCCTTCGGCAGCGTGGTCTTGATGACTTCGTGCTTCAGCAGGGCATTGGCCAGGTTGCGCAGCATCGCCTGACGGTGGCTGGAAGTACGGTTCAGTTTCCGATTGCCATTACCATGACGCATGATTCAACCTTTTTAAGCTTTTTCCAGATTGGCAGGCGGCCAGTTTTCCAGCTTCACACCCAGCACCAGACCCTTGGAGGCAAGCACTTCCTTGATTTCATTCAAGGATTTGCGGCCCAAGTTCGGGGTCTTCAACAGCTCGGTCTCGGTACGCTGAATCAGGTCACCAATGTAGTAAATATTTTCTGCCTTCAGGCAGTTGGCCGAACGAACGGTCAATTCCAGATCGTCCACCGGACGCAGCAGGATCGGGTCAAACTGCGGCGCTTCCGGCTGAGCCACTTCTGCAGTGGTCCCTTCCAGATCAGCAAACACCGACAGTTGATCCATCAGGACACGTGCAGCATAGCGCACGGCCTCTTCCGGATCGATCGAGCCGTTGGTCTCGATGTCCATCACCAGCTTGTCCAGGTCCGTCCGCTGTTCCACACGGGCGCTTTCCACCGCGTAGCTGACACGACGTACCGGGCTGAACGAAGCGTCCAGCAGCAAGGTACCCAAGGCACGACCTTCGTCGTTCTTGGCACGTACGTGCGACGGCTGATAGCCGCGACCGGCTTCCACCCGCAGTTCCATCGACAACTTGCCGTTAGCGGTCAGGTTGGCGATCACGTGATCCGGGTTCACCAGCTCAACATCATGGCTCAGCTGGATATCACCGGCCACCACCGGGCCCGGGCCTTCCTTCTTCAGGTTCAGCACCACGGAAGAACGGTTGTGCAGCTTGAACACGATACCCTTCAGGTTCAGCAGCAGGTCGACAACGTCTTCCTGCACACCATCCAGCGAAGAATATTCATGCACCACGCCGTCAATCTTGACTTCCGTTACGGCATAGCCCGGCATCGAGGACAGCAGGATGCGGCGCAGCGAGTTGCCCAGCGTGTGACCGTAGCCGCGCTCAAACGGCTCCATCACCACCTTGGCGTGCTCAGCGGTGAGGTTCTCGACCTCGATCACACGGGGTTTCAGAAATTCATGTGCACTGCTATGCATAGTCGATTCCCAGTAATGGCAGACGGATTACTTGGAGTAGTATTCGACGACCAGTTGTTCGTTGATGTCGCTCGACAGTTCCGAACGTTCCGGTGCGCTCTTGTACGTACCTTCCATCTTCTTCGGGTCGACCGAAACCCAGCTCGGGAAGCCGATGGACTCAGCCAGTGCCAGTGCTTCAACGATACGGGTTTGCTTCTTCGACTTCTCACGAACGGACACCACATCGCTGGCCTTCACTTGGTAGGAAGCGATGTTGACGCTCTGGCCGTTCACCAGGATCGCGCAGTGGCTCACCAGCTGGCGTGCTTCTGCACGCGTGGAGCCAAAGCCCATGCGATAAACGACGTTGTCCAGGCGGCTTTCCAGCAGCTTCAACAGGTTTTCACCGGTCGAACCCTTGCGGCGGGCGGCCTCTTCAAAGTAGCGGCGGAACTGACGCTCCAGCACGCCATAAATACGGCGGATCTTCTGCTTTTCACGCAGCTGAACAGCGAAATCGGACTGACGCTGACCGCTCTTGGCACCATGCTGGCCCGGAGCGACATCAATCTTGCACTTGGAATCAATCGAGCGACGAGCGCTCTTCAAAAACAGGTCAGTGCCTTCCCGGCGGGACAGTTTGCACTTTGGACCAATATACCTTGCCACGAATGTTCTCCAATCGTTGGATGATTAGATGCGACGCTTCTTCGGCGGACGGCACCCGTTGTGCGGGACCGGCGTCACGTCGGAAATGCTGGTGATCTTGAAGCCGAGTGCGTTCAGAGCACGCACAGCGGATTCGCGACCCGGGCCCGGGCCCTTGATACGCACTTCCAGGTTTTTGACTCCATACTCCTGAGCCACTTTGCCAGCTTGCTCAGCAGCCACCTGCGCAGCAAACGGGGTACTCTTGCGAGAACCCTTGAAGCCAGCGCCACCCGCCGTCGCCCACGACAGAGCGTTGCCCTGACGGTCGGTGATGGTGATGATGGTGTTGTTGAAAGAAGCGTGTACGTGGACGATGCCTTCCGCAACACTCTTCTTGACCTTCTTGCGCACGCGCGCAGCAGTAGCCTTAGCCATGAGTGATCCTTAGATTACTT
Source organism: Leeia sp. (assembly GCF_041909055.1). Lineage (NCBI taxonomy): Bacteria > Pseudomonadati > Pseudomonadota > Betaproteobacteria > Neisseriales > Leeiaceae > Leeia > Leeia sp. The sequence goes on from NZ_JAYREC010000001.1 coordinate 535,600, forward strand.
CTTGTTGGAAACGACCTTGACCGGACCCTTGCGAGTGCGCGCATTGGTGCGGGTACGCTGGCCGCGCACCGGCAAACCACGGCGATGACGCATGCCACGGTAGCAGCCCAGATCCATCAGTCGCTTGATGCTCATCGTCACTTCACGGCGCAGGTCACCTTCAACGGTGAACTTTGCGACTTCGTCACGCAGCTTTTCCATGTCAGCGTCGCTGACGTCCTTCATCTTGGTGCTGTAACCAACACCAGCCTTGTCACAAATCACCCGCGCACGAGTGCGGCCGATACCATAAATGGCGGTCAGCGCGATCTCAGCATGCTGATGATTCGGAATATTTACGCCTGCAATACGGGCCATGAAACACCCCTAAAAAATCAGTGATTATAATCAAACAAACTTGTCAAGGTCAAATCAGCCTTGACGCTGCTTGTGCCGAGGGTCGCTGCAGATGACTCGCACAACGCGGTTGCGACGAATCACTTTGCACTTGCGGCAAATTGGCTTAACAGAAGCTTGTACACGCATGATGAATTCCTACTCTATATTGCCCGGTTACTTCGCCCGGAAAATGATCCGAGCTTTGCTCAGGTCATAAGGGGTCAGTTCAACGGTTACCTTGTCGCCCGGCAGGATCTTGATGTAGTGCATACGCATCTTGCCGGAAATATGTCCCAGAATGACATGGCCGTTTTCGAGCTTCACCCGGAACGTTGCATTGGGTAGGTTCTCAAGAACCTCGCCCTGCATCTGGATTGTTTCTTCCTTTGCCATTCAACCAACCCGTCTTAATTGGCGCCCTTGAAGTTGGCTTTCTTCAAGAGACTTTCGTATTGCTGGGACATCATCTGCGCCTGGACCTGAGCCATGAAGTCCATCGACACGACGACAACGATCAGGATCGACGTTCCCCCAAACAGGATCTGGGTATTCAGGGCACTGGACAGGAAGTCGGGAATCAAACACACCGCTACCATGTACAACGCACCCGTCAACGTCAACCGCAACACCACCGCCTCAATGTAACGCCCGGTTTGCTCACCTGGACGCACACCTGGCAGTACGGCACCACTCTTCTTCAGGTTATCTGCCATGTCCTTCGGGTTGAAGGTCAGGGCGGTATAGAAGTAGCTGAAGAAAATGATCGCAGCGGCAAACAACACCATATGCAACGGGCTACCCACCTGCATCATGCTGGAAATGTCTTTCAACGCCAGCATCACCGGGTTTTCACTGTTACCCGCAAAACCGGTAATGGTCGTCGGGATCAACAGCAAGGTCGAGCCAAAGATGGCGGGCATCACACCCGACATGTTGACCTTCAGCGGCATGTGGCTGGACTGCGCCTGCATCACCTTGTTGCCCACCTGACGGCGCTGGTAGTTCACGATCAGCTTGCGCTGACCCCGCTCTACAAACACCACCGCAGCGACAACCAGCAAGGCAAACACCAGCAGCAGGATCGACCCCAGAATCCAGCGGGAATCGCTGGCAGCCAAGGTCAACACATGGCTGATGGCACCCGGGAGGCCCGACACAATACCCGCGGTGATCAACACCGAGATACCATTACCCAGACCCCGTTCCGTAATCTGCTCACCCAGCCACATCAGGAACATCGAACCCGCAACCAGGCTCACCATGGTGGTCAGCACAAACTCTGCCGGGCTGACATTAGGCAAGCGCAGCGCCATTTGCGAGCGCGCCATGAAGAAGGCCCAGAACAGCGCCAGCACCAACGTCGCATAACGGGTGTACTGCGTAACCTTGCGGCGGCCTGCCTCACCATCTTTCTTCAGCTCCTTCAGCGACGGCAGCATTTCTGCAGCCAGTTGCATCAGGATCGAAGCGGTGATGTAAGGCGAAATGCCCAACACGAACACCGACGCACGCTGTACCGCGCCGCCGGAGAACATGTTGAACAAGCCAGCCAAACCGTTCTGGTTATCCGAGAACAGCTTGGCCAATTGCGCCGGATCGATGCCCGGAATCGGGATATAGGTCCCGATCCGGTACACAATCAAGGCCAGCAGCAAAAACCACAGCCGCTGCTTCAGGTCACCAAACTTGCCCGCAACAGCGGCCAACGGGTTTGCATTAGCCATGGTTGGTCTTATTCACCCACCGAGCCACCAGCAGCAACGATGGCTGCTGCTGCACCCTTGGTTGCCAGGACGCCGGACAGCTTGTAAGCGCGGTCAACCGTACCAGACAGAACCAGCTTGGCACCCTTGGCACGGCCGGAAACCACACCGGCTTGCTTCAGGACCAGCAGATCCACATCGGTCACCGGCAGCTTGGCCAGCTCGGACAGACGCACTTCCACCACATCGCCACGGGTCAGGGAGTTGAAACCGCGCTTCGGCAGGCGGCGTTGCAGCGGCATTTGACCGCCTTCAAAGCCCACCTTGTGGAAACCGCCGGAACGGGACTTCTGACCTTTGTGACCACGGCCAGCAGTCTTGCCTAGGCCGCTGCCGATACCGCGACCGACGCGACGCTTGGCGTGCTTGCTGCCTTCAGCCGGCTGAATCGTGTTCAAAAACATGTTAACCCTCGCACTTCAGCAGGTAATGAACCTTGTTGATCATGCCGCGGTTTTCCGGGGTATCCAGCACCACAGCGCTGCTGCCGACCCGGCGCAGACCGAGGCCACGCACGCAGGCGCGGTGGGATTCCAGACGACCGATCAGGCTCTTGACCAAGGTCACCTTGATGGTTTTCTTGTCAGACATGGCCTTACCCCAGAATTTCTTCAACGGTCTTGCCGCGCTTGGCAGCAATGTCCGCAGCGGTCGACATGGCCAGCAGGCCATTGATCGTCGCACGAACCACGTTGTACGGATTGGTCGAACCGTGGCACTTGGCGGACACGTTGTGCACGCCCATCACCTCGAATACGGCACGCATCGCGCCACCAGCCTTGATACCGGTACCATCGGGTGCCGGCTGGATCATCACGGTAGTAGCACCATGACGGCCCACAGCGGTGTGGTGGAAGGTACCATTCTTCATCGGCACCTTAGCCATCTTGCGACGTGCTTCTTCCATTGCCTTTTGCACGGCAACCGGCACTTCTTTCGACTTGCCCTTGCCCATGCCGATGCCACCGTCTCCGTCACCCACCACGGTCAGTGCAGCGAAGCCCAGAATACGGCCACCCTTCACTACCTTGGTCACACGGTTGACGGAGACCATCTTTTCGCGCAAACCCTCGTTGCGATCGTCCATCTCAACTTTGGCCATGATTACCTCGATTAGAACTCAAGACCGTTGGCGCGGGCTGCATCAGCCAGTGCCTTGATACGGCCGTGGTATTGGAAGCCAGAGCGGTCGAACGCAACCTGAGTGACGCCGGCAGCCTTCGCCTTTTCAGCGATACGCTGGCCGATCAGCTCTGCCGCTTTGATGTTGCCGCCATTGCTCAGCGACGTGCGCACATCCTTATCCAGCGAAGAGGCAGCAGCCAGCACTTCCGAGCCGTTAGCCGCAATGATCTGCGCGTAGATATGGGTGTTGCTACGGTACACCGTCAGGCGAACTTGCTTCTGCTCTGCAATGCGTGCACGGGTTTTGCGTGCGCGGCGCAGACGAGACTGTTTCTTATCCATGACCTGGCCCTAATTATTTCTTCTTGGTTTCTTTGATCACCACCACCTCATCGGCGTAGCGGATCCCCTTGCCCTTGTAAGGCTCAGGAGAACGGTACGCGCGAATTTCGGCAGCAGTCTGACCAACACGCTGTTTGTCCGCACCCTTCAGCACAATTTCAGTCTGCGTCGGGGTTTCGGCCTTCACACCTTCCGGCAGCTTGTGAGCCACAGGGTGGGAGAAGCCCAGCGTCAGGTTCACCACGTCGCCGGCAGCAGCGGCACGGTAACCCACGCCAACCAGCTGCAGCTTGCGCTCGAAGCCCACGCTCACGCCCTTGACCATATTGGCCACCAGCGCGCGCAGCGTACCGGACATGGCACGTGCGTGACGGGTTTCTTCAGCCGCGGAAAACACCAGGTCATTACCGGTTTGTTCCACCTTGACGGCACCCGTCAGCGCCTGGCTCAGCGAACCGAGCGGGCCCTTGACGGTAATGTCGCCAGCGGTGATGGTTGCGCTCACGCCGCTAGGCAGGGCAACTGGATTCTTAGCTACTCGAGACATTCGCTTACCCCCTTATGCCACGACGCACAGCAGTTCGCCGCCGACGCCTTGTGCACGGGCCTTGCGATCGGTCATCACACCACGCGAGGTGGAAACGATGGCCACGCCCAGACCGTTCATCACGGTCGGCATGTCGTCACGGCCCTTGTAAATCCGCAGACCAGGACGGGAAACGCGCTCGAGGCGCTCAATGACCGGACGACCCGCGTAGTAACGCAGTTCGATGGTCAGGGTTTTCTTGTTACCCGCTTCATCAGCCACGGAGAACGCATCCACATAGCCTTCGTCCTTCAGCACGGCGGCAATAGCCACCTTCAGGGAGGACGACGGCATTGCCACAGACGACTTGCCAGCCTGCTGGGCATTCCGGATGCGAGTCAGCATATCCGCAATCGGATCACTCATGCTCATTTGTACTTACCTCGCTTACCAGCTTGCTTTGGTCATGCCCGGCACTTCGCCGCGGAAAGCTGCATCACGCAACTTGCTGCGACCCAGACCGAACTTGCGGAACACGCCACGCGCACGACCGGTGAGCTGGCAACGATTACGCAGACGCACCGGGCTGGAATTGCGCGGCAGCGCTTGCAGCTTGACGCGTGCGGCGAAACGTTCTTCTTCGCTCAGCGACTGGTTGTTGATGATGGCAATCAGCGCTTCACGCTTGGCGGCAAACTTGGCCACCAGCTTTTCACGCTTTTCTTCACGGTTGATCAACGCCAACTTAGCCATGACGCCCTCAGTTCTTGAACGGGAAGCGGAACGCAGCCAGCAGAGCGCGAGCCTCGTCGTCCGTCTTCGCAGTAGTGGTAATGGTGATGTTCATGCCACGCAGTGCGTCGACCTTGTCGTAGTCGATTTCCGGGAACATGATCTGTTCCTTGACACCCATATTGTAGTTGCCACGGCCATCAAAGGACTTGGCAGACACACCACGGAAGTCGCGGATACGCGGCATGGCGATGGTCACCAGGCGATCCAGGAATTCATACATCCGCTCGCGGCGCAAGGTAACCTTGCAGCCCACCGGATAGTTGTCACGAATCTTGAAGCCGGCAATCGACTTCTTCGACAAGGTCACCACCGGTTTCTGGCCAGCCAGCTTCTGCATGTCGGCCACGGCGAATTCCATCACCTTCTTGTCGGCAACCGCTTCACCCACACCCATGTTCAGGGTGATCTTTTCGATCCGCGGCACTTCCATGATCGACTTGTAGCCGAACTGTTTAATCAGTTCCGGCACCACCGTCGACTTGTAGTAATCGTACAGACGCGCCATCTTTACGCCCCAACCTGTTCGCCATTGGACTTGAAGACACGCACTTTCTTGCCGTCTTCAAGCAGCTTGAAGCCGACGCGGTCGGCCTTCTGCGTTGCCGGGTTGAACAGCGCCACGTTCGAAGCGTGCAGCGGCTTTTCAACAGCAACAATCCCGCCAGCCACACCCTTAACCGGGTTCGGCTTGACGTGTTTCTTGGCAACGTTCACACCTTCGACGACGATATAGCCATCGGCCTGAACCACCTTCACGATGCCACGCTTGCCCTTGTCTTTACCGACGATCACGATGACATCGTCGCCTTTGCGAATTTTCTGCATGGTGACCTCTTAGATAACTTCCGGCGCCAGCGAAACAATCTTCATGAAGCGCTCGGTACGCAGCTCACGCGTCACCGGCCCGAAAATCCGGGTGCCGATCGGCTCGAGCTTGTTGTTCAGCAGCACAGCGGCGTTGCTGTCGAACTTCACCAGGGAACCGTCTGCACGACGAACGCCCTTGGCAGTACGCACCACCACAGCACTGTAAACATCGCCCTTCTTGACACGACCACGCGGCGCCGCATCCTTGATCGACACCTTGATGATGTCGCCAATGGTTGCATAACGACGCTTGGAGCCGCCGAGCACCTTGATGCACATTACAGAGCGTGCACCGGTGTTATCCGCGACATCGAGTCGGGTTTGCATTTGAATCATGGTATTTAAACTCCAACTTATTCCGTTTGCGACAATCGCAGCCGGCCAGTTTTGGACCCCGTAGAAAGGGGTGTGGCGCGGATAGCCGCGCCACAAAGAACCGGCATTCTAAAGCAAACGGAATCGGTTTGCAATAGAAATATCAGCGAGCTTTCTCAACCAGCTGCTTCACGGTCCATGCTTTGGTCCGGGAGATCGGGCGGCACTCTTCAATCACCACCACGTCACCAATACCATACTCGTTGTTTTCGTCATGTGCGTGATACTTCTTCGACAGACGAATCACCTTGCCATACAGCGGGTGCTTCACGCGACGTTCGACCAGGACCGTAACGGTCTTGTTCATCTTGTCGCTGACAACACGACCGGTCAGCGAGCGGTTAACTTTCACATCAGTCATGTTATTCCGCCTTTTCACGCAGAAGGGTACGAACGCGAGCGATGTCGCGGCGTACGTTCTTCAGTTCGCTGGTCTTGGCCAGTTGCTGAGTGGCATGCTGCATACGCAGGCCAAATTGCGCCTTCAGCAGCGACAGCAGTTCTTCCTGCAGCTCTGCCGGGCTTTTTGCACGCAGTTCAGAGGCTTTCATTGTTGACCCACCATTCTGACCACAAAGGTCGTCAGGAACGGCAGCTTGGCTGCCGCCAGACGGAAGGCTTCGCGGGCAACTTCTTCGCTCACGCCGTCCATCTCATACAACACCTTGCCCGGCTGGATTTCTGCAACCCAGTATTCCGGACTACCCTTACCGTTACCCATCCGCACTTCAGCCGGCTTGGAGGAGATCGGCTTGTCCGGGAACACACGGATCCAGATACGGCCACCGCGCTTGATGTAACGGGTCATCGCACGACGGGCAGCTTCGATCTGACGCGCGGTCAGACGGCCACGGCCGGTCGCCTTCAGGCCGAATTCGCCAAAGTTGACGTTCGTGCCACGGGTCGCGATACCCTTGTTGCGACCCTTCTGTTGCTTGCGGAACTTAGTCCTAGTTGGCTGCAGCATGTTTAGCCCCCGGCTTGCGAGATTTCTTTTCCGGCTCGGCAGGTGCAGCCACTTGAACCGGCTGGCTACCCATTTCGCCCTTGTAAACCCAAACCTTGATACCGATGATGCCGTAAGTGGTCTTGGCTTCAGACACGGCATAGTCGATGTCGGCACGCAGGGTGTGCAGCGGCACACGGCCTTCGCGGTACCATTCGGTACGGGCAATTTCGATACCGTTCAGACGGCCAGCGCTCATGATCTTGATGCCCTGGGCACCCAGACGCATGGCGTTTTGCATGGCACGCTTCATGGCACGACGGAACATCACGCGCTTTTCCAGCTGCGCAGCGATGTTGTCAGCAATCAGCTGAGCATCGGTTTCCGGCTTGCGGACTTCTTCGATGTTGACGTGCACCGGCACGCCCAGCATCTTTTGCAGTGCGCTGCGCAGACCTTCGATGTCCTCGCCCTTCTTGCCGATCACCACGCCCGGACGGGCGCTGAAAATGGTGATCTTGGCGTTCTTGGCAGGACGCTCGATGACAACGCGGCTCACGGCTGCGTGGCTGAGCTTCTTCTTCAGGTACTCACGCACCTGCAGGTCCTCGTTCAGCATCTTGCCGAAGTTACGGCTGCTGGCGTACCACTTGGAAGCCCAGTTTTTGGTAACGGCCAGCCGGAACCCGGTCGGATGAATTTTCTGTCCCATGGCTATTCCTTATTCACCAACAGTCAGCGTAACGTGACACGTCTGCTTCTCGATGCGGTTCCCACGGCCCTTTGCACGGGCGGAGAAACGCTTCAGGGAAGGACCCTTGTCCACGTAGATCGTGGTGATCTTCAACGTGTCAATGTCAGCGCCTTCGTTATGCTCGGCGTTGGCAATCGCGGATTCCAGCAGCGCGCGAATCAGGGTGGCACCCTTCTTCGGCGAGAACTGCAGGATGTTCAAAGCCTGGTCCACGGACTTGCCACGGACCAGATCAGCCACCAGACGGCATTTTTGCGCCGAGAGGCGAGCATTCTTCAATACAGCAGAAACTTGCATGACGCCCCCTTAGCGCTTTGCCTTCTTGTCGGCAGCGTGACCCTTGAACGTACGGGTCAGCGCGAATTCGCCGAGCTTGTGGCCAACCATGTTTTCGTTCACGTACACCGGAACGTGCTGACGACCGTTATGAACGGCGATGGTCAGGCCCACGAAATCCGGCAGAACGGTGGAACGACGAGACCAGGTCTTGATCGGGCGCTTGTCGTTGGTCGCGCGCACGGTCTCGACTTTCTTGAGCAGGTGACCGTCAACAAACGGGCCCTTTTTAATGGAACGTGCCATGTTGATTACCCTTTATTCGAGAAGCGGCGACGTACGATCATGCCGGTAGTCCGCTTGTTGCTGCGGGTACGCAGGCCCTTGGTCTTCTGACCCCACGGGCTGACCGGATGACGACCAGCGGAGGTACGACCTTCACCACCACCATGCGGGTGGTCGATCGGGTTCATCGCCACACCGCGAACGGTCGGGCGAATACCACGCCAACGGATGGCGCCGGCCTTGCCGTAGGAGCGCAGGCTGTGCTCTTCGTGACCCACTTCACCGATGGTCGCGCGGCAGTCCACGTGCACCTTGCGGATTTCGCCAGAGCGCAGACGCAGCTGAGCGTACAGGCCTTCGCGAGCCAGCAGCTGTACCGAAGTACCTGCGGAGCGAGCCAGCTGGGCACCCTTGCCCGGACGCATTTCCACCAGACAAATGGTGGTACCCACCGGGATGTTGCGCAGCGGCAGGGCGTTACCTACCTTGATCGGGGCTTCAGAGCCGCTGACCAGCTGCGCACCCACCTTCAGGCCCTTGTTGGCCACCACGTAGCGACGTTCGCCGTCGGCGTAGCACACCAGAGCAATGTGGGCGGTACGGTTAGGATCGTACTCGATGCGTTCCACGGTTGCCGGGATGCCATCCTTGTTGCGACGGAAGTCGATCACGCGGTAATGGTGCTTGTGACCACCGCCACGATGACGGGTGGTGATGTGACCGTTGTTGTTACGGCCGGACTTCTGCGACTGGCTTTCCAGCAGCGCAGCGTGTGGGCGACCCTTGTGCAGACCCGGGGTCACGACCTTGACGACGGCACGGCGACCAGCGGAAGTCGGTTTTACTTTAACGATAGCCATTATGGACTCCTTATTCGCCAGCCGCGAAGTTGATTTCCTGGCCCGGCTTCAGGCACACGAAGGCCTTCTTCCAGTCCTTGCGGCGACCCATGACCTTGCCGAAGCGCTTTTGCTTGCCCTTCATGTTGGCCACTTGCACCGATTCAACCTGCACCTTGAACAGCAGTTCGACTGCCGCCTTGATTTCCGGCTTGGTAGCATCCTTCACCACCTTGAACACCACTTGCTCGAACTTGTCGGCCAAGCGGGTGCTCTTTTCGGAAATCTGCGGAGCCAGCAGCACTTGCATCAGACGTTCTTGATTAAAGCTCATGCCAGCCACTCCTCAAACTGCTTCACCGCTTCACGGGTCAGCACAACCTTGTCAAAGCGCACCAGGCTCACCGGATCTGCTTCGGGCACTTCCAGCACCAGGGCGGACACCACGTTGCGAGAAGCCAGGAACAGGTTTTCGGTGATTTCGTGCGACACCAGCAGGACGTTTTCCAGACCCATGGCTTTCAGCTTGCCCACGAATTCCTTGGTCTTCGGCGCATCGATTGCCAGCGCATCCAGAACCAGCAGGCGGTCTTCACGCACCAGCTGCGACAGGATGGCGGCCACACCGGCGCGGTACATCTTGCGGTTCACCTTCTGGGTGAAGTTTTCTTCCGGCAGGTTCGGGAAAATCTTGCCACCGCCACGCCAGATCGGGCTGGAAGCACGACCGGCACGAGCGCGGCCCGTACCCTTCTGGCGCCAGGGTTTGCGATTGGACTTGGCCACTTCGCTGCGACCCTTTTGCGCACGGTTACCGCTACGGCCATTGGCACGGTAAGCGGTCACCAGCTGGTGCACCAGATCTTCATTGTAATCACGGCCAAACAGGGCGTCGGAAGCTGTCAGCGACCCCACCACTGCACCGGTATCATTGATAACTTTCAGTTCCATTACGCACCCGCCTTCACACTGGGACGTACCACCACGCTGCCACCCTTGGAGCCTGGCACCGCACCCTTCACCAGCAGCAATTGACGCTCAGCGTCAACCCGCACCACTTCCAGGCACTGCACGGTACGCTTCACGTTACCGTACTGACCGGCCATTTTCTTGCCCGGCAGCACGCGACCCGGATCCTGCGCCTGGCCGATGGAGCCCGGCGTATTGTGGGAGCGGGAGTTACCGTGGGAAGCACGGTTGGAAGAGAAGTTGTGACGCTTGATCACACCGGAGAAGCCCTTACCTTGGGTGGTACCGGTCACATCGACCAGCTGACCCGCAGCAAACAGCTCAACCGACAGGGCCTGACCCGGCTGGAAAGAAGCCAGCGCGTCAGCGGCCACGCGGAACTCGGCCAGTTCCTGCGCTGCTTCAACCCCGGCCTTGGCCAGATGACCAGCCAATGCCTTGTTGATACGGCTGGCTTTTTGCTCGCCCACTGCAATCTGCAGGGCGGCATAGCCATCCACATCCGGGGTCTTGATTTGCGCAATACGGTTGTGCGACAGATCCAGCACCGTTACCGGGATGGTGGCACCATCATCGGTAAAAATGCGGGTCATGCCGACCTTGCGACCGACAAGTCCTAAACTCATAATAATTTCCTTTTCAGGCTCGGTTACGATTGACCGAAAAATGAAAAACGGGCTCGCAATAGAGCGAGCCCGCGATTCTAACAGCAGTTGCAGATTATTGCAACTTGATCTCTACGTCGACCCCAGCCGGCAGGTCCAGCTTCATCAACGCGTCAACCGTCTTGTCCGTCGGGTCCACGATGTCCATCAGGCGCAGGTGGGTACGGATTTCGAACTGGTCACGAGACGTCTTGTTCACGTGCGGCGAACGCAGCACGTCAAAACGTTCGATCTTGGTCGGCAGCGGAACCGGACCCTTGACCACAGCGCCAGTGCGCTTGGCAGTGTCAACGATTTCCTGGGCCGAGCGGTCGATCAGTTGATAATCGAATGCCTTGAGGCGGATGCGGATCTTTTGGTTCTGCATGATAGTCGCCTTTGATTATTCGATGATCTTGGCAACCACACCGGCGCCAACCGTGCGACCACCTTCGCGAATCGCGAAGCGCAGACCGTCTTCCATCGCGATCGGGGCGATCAGGGCTACCTTGATCGACACGTTGTCGCCCGGCATCACCATTTCGGTGCCTTCCGGCAGTTCAACCGCACCGGTCACGTCGGTGGTACGGAAGTAGAACTGCGGACGGTAGCCGTTGAAGAACGGGGTGTGACGGCCGCCTTCATCCTTGCTCAGCACGTAGATCTCGGCGCTGAACTTGGTGTGCGGGGTGATCGAACCCGGCTTGGCCAGCACTTGGCCACGCTCGACTTCTTCACGCTTGGTGCCGCGCAGCAGCACGCCAACGTTGTCACCCGCTTGACCTTGGTCCAGCAGCTTGCGGAACATTTCCACGCCGGTGCAGGTGGTCTTGATGGTGGCCTTCAGACCAACGATTTCCACTTCTTCGCCGACCTTGATGATGCCGCGTTCAACACGACCGGTCACCACGGTACCACGACCGGAGATGGAGAATACGTCTTCTACCGGCATCAGGAAGGTGCCGTCGATGGCGCGTTCCGGCTCCGGGATGTAGCTGTCCAGTGCAGCGGCCAGCTTGAAGATGGACGGTTCGCCGTATTCGGACTGGTCACCTTCCAGCGCCAGCTTGGCGGAGCCGGTCACGATCGGGGTGTCGTCACCCGGGAAATCGTACTTGGACAGCAGCTCGCGCACTTCCATTTCCACCAGTTCCAGCAGTTCGGCGTCGTCCACCAAGTCTGCCTTGTTCAGGTAGACGATGATGTACGGCACGCCAACCTGGCGGGCCAGCAGGATGTGCTCGCGGGTTTGCGGCATCGGGCCGTCAGCTGCGGAGCACACCAGGATGGCGCCGTCCATCTGGGCGGCACCGGTAATCATGTTCTTCACGTAGTCGGCGTGACCCGGGCAGTCCACGTGTGCGTAGTGGCGGCCTTCGGTTTCGTACTCGACGTGTGCGGTGTTGATGGTAATACCGCGGGCCTTTTCTTCCGGCGCGCTGTCGATCTGGTCGTAGCCCTTGGCTTCGCCACCGAACTTCTTCGACAGAATGGTGGTGATCGCTGCGGTCAGGGTGGTCTTGCCGTGGTCAACGTGACCAATGGTACCTACGTTGACGTGCGGCTTGGTCCGCGTGAATTTTTCCTTAGCCATCTTGATTCTCTTCCTTAGCTATAGAGTGAATATGCTTACTTCTTGCTGTTGATCACGGCGTCGGCCACTTGGCGCGGCGCTTCAGCGTAGTGCTTGAATTCCATCGAGTAGGTTGCACGACCTTGCGACATGGAGCGCAGCGTGGTCGAGTAACCGAACATGGCGGCCAGCGGAACTTCAGCCTTCAGCATCTTGCCACCTGCCGGGTTGTCATCCATACCCTGGATGATGCCGCGGCAAGAAGACAGATGACCCATGATGTCACCCATGTACTCTTCCGGGGTTTCGATTTCCACCGCCATCATCGGCTCCAGCAGCACCGGCTGAGCCTTGCGCATGCCGTCCTTGAACGCCATGGAGGCGGCCAGTTCGAACGCCAGCTGCGAGGAGTCCACATCGTGGTAGGAACCGAAGATCAGGCGAACGCGAACGTCCACCACCGGGAAGCCGGCCAGAATACCGCTCTTCAGGGTGTTCTGGATGCCCTTGTCGCAAGACGGGATGAATTCGCGCGGAATCACGCCACCCTTGATCTCATCGACAAACTCGTAGCCACCGCCTTCGCCCATAGGCTCCAGCTTGATCACCACGTGACCATACTGACCCTTACCACCGGACTGCTTGACGTGCTTGGCTTCTTGCTCAACCGAAGCACGGATGGTTTCACGGTAAGCCACTTGCGGTGCGCCAACGTTGGCTTCAACGCCGAATTCACGCTTCATGCGGTCAACCAGAATTTCCAGGTGCAGCTCGCCCATACCGGAAATGATGGTCTGACCCGATTCTTCATCGGTACGCACGCGGAACGACGGATCTTCCTTGGCCAGACGACCCAGTGCCAGACCCATCTTTTCCTGGTCAGCCTTGGTCTTCGGCTCAACGGCAACGTGAATCACCGGCTCCGGGAATTCCATGCGTTCCAGCACGATCACATTGTTCGGATCGCACAGGGTTTCACCGGTGGTCACATCTTTCAGGCCGATGGCCGCAGCGATGTCACCAGCGCGCACTTCGTCAATTTCCTTGCGGTCAGCCGCGTGCATCTGCACGATACGGCCAATACGCTCTTTCTTGTCCTTGACCGAGTTCAGCACGGTATCACCGGAGTTCACCACACCGGAGTACACGCGGAAGAAGGTCAGCTGGCCGACGTACGGGTCGTTCATCAGCTTGAAGGCCAAAGAAGAGAACGCAGCGGAGTCATCCGCAGCACGCGAAGCCGGAGCACCGCTTTCGTCGGTACCTGCAACCGGCGGAATGTCGGTCGGCGCCGGCAGGTAGTCGATCACCGCATCCAGCATGGCCTGCACGCCCTTGTTCTTGAAGGCGGTGCCACACATCATCGGCACGATCTCGCTGGCGATGGTACGCGCACGCAGACCGTGCTTCACATCTTCAACGGACAAGTCACCTTCTTCCAGGTACTTGTTCATCATGTCTTCGGAGCATTCGGCGGCGGCTTCAACCATCTTCTCACGCCATTCCTGGGCAGTTGCCTGCAGGTTGGCCGGGATGTCGCGCAGCTCGAACTTCATGCCTTGCGAAGCTTCATCCCAGTAGATGGCCTTCATGGTGACCAAGTCGATCACACCCTCGAAGGTGTCTTCAGCGCCGATCGGGATCTGAATGGCAACAGGGTTGGCCTTCAGGCGCAGCTTCATCTGGTCAAAGACGCGGAAGAAGTTGGCACCCTGACGGTCCATCTTGTTGACAAAGGCGAGCCGGGGCACACCGTACTTGTTGGCTTGACGCCATACGGTTTCCGACTGCGGCTGCACGCCACCTACCGCACAGTACACCATGCAGGCACCATCCAGTACACGCATGGAGCGTTCCACCTCAATGGTGAAGTCCACGTGACCCGGGGTGTCGATGATGTTGATGCGGTGCTCGGGGTACTTGCCATCCATGCCACGCCAGAAGCAGGTCGTCGCAGCGGAGGTAATGGTAATACCCCGTTCCTGCTCTTGCTCCATCCAGTCCATGGTGGCTGCACCGTCGTGCACTTCACCGATTTTGTGCGACACACCGGTGTAGAACAGAATGCGTTCGGTGGTCGTAGTCTTGCCGGCATCAATGTGCGCACTGATGCCGATATTGCGATATCGTTCGATAGGTGTCTTGCGTGCCACAGCTCACTACCTTGTCAACAAGTTGATAAAGAACATCGGGTTCACAAACCCACCGCTTAGAAGCGGTAGTGAGCAAACGCGCGGTTGGCTTCAGCCATGCGGTGCACTTCGTCACGCTTCTTCATGGCGCCGCCGCGGCCTTCCGCTGCGTCAATCAGTTCACCAGCCAGACGCTGGTCCATCGATTTTTCGCCACGCTTGCGAGCCGCTTCGCGAATCCAGCGCATCGCCAATGCCATACGACGAGCCGGACGCACTTCCACGGGAACCTGATAGTTCGCGCCACCAACACGACGGCTCTTCACTTCAACCATCGGCTTGGCGTTCGACAGTGCCTGGGTGAACACTTCCAGCGCGTCCTTGCCGGACTTCTTGCTGATTTGTTCCAGAGCACCGTACACGATACGCTCGGCGACGGACTTCTTGCCGTCCTCCATGATCGTGTTCATGAACTTTGTCAGGTCTTTGTTACCAAATTTCGGGTCCGGCAAGACTTCACGCTTGGGAACCTCACGACGACGTGGCATGTTACTTCCTTTACTAACGGTTCAGTTGAGTGGCTTGGCCACTCGCGACCATCCATCAGATGATCACTTACTCGACGGACGGGCCGCCGCGAAAAAATCCAATCAGGCCTTCGGGCGCTTTGCACCGTACTTGGAACGAGCCTGCTTACGGTCCTTAACACCTGCGGTGTCCAGGCTACCGCGCACGGTGTGATAACGCACACCCGGCAAATCCTTCACACGACCACCTCGGATCAGCACCACCGAGTGTTCCTGCAGGTTGTGGCCTTCACCACCGATGTAGGAAATCACTTCGAAGCCGTTGACCAGACGCACCTTGCAAACCTTACGCAGTGCGGAGTTCGGCTTTTTCGGAGTGGTGGTGTACACGCGGGTGCACACGCCACGCTTTTGCGGGCAGGAATTCAGTGCCGGCACCTTGCTTTTTGCCGGAGCACTTTGGCGCGGTTTACGCACCAGTTGGTTAATAGTTGGCATTGTTTCTTCCTGACAAATGAACAGGCGACGCACGAACGCCGCCCACCGTAAAGACCGCGGATTCTACGCTCTGGAATAGCGGCTTGTCAAGCAAGCCGCTGATTCTCCGGCAAATTTCAGACCAGCTGTTCAGCTTGCCCGTCCACGCCCTCACCTTCTGCTGGCACAAACTGCTCTTCCGCCAGCAGCTCGCCGCTTTCCTTGCGGCGGCGTGCCGTGTGGTACGCCAGGCCGGTACCGGCCGGAATCAGGCGACCCACGATCACGTTTTCCTTCAAACCACGCAGGTCGTCCTTCTTGCCCATGATGGCGGCTTCGGTCAGCACGCGCGTGGTTTCCTGGAACGATGCAGCCGAAATGAAGGAGTCGGTCGACAGCGATGCCTTGGTAATACCCAGCAACACATTGTCAAATTCGGCCGGCTGCTTGCCTTCTGCCACCATGCGTTCGTTTTCGGTCAGCACTTCAGCACGCTCGACTTGCTCGCCTTGCAGGAAGGCGGTGTCGCCGGCGCTGGAGATCACCACGCGACGCAGCATCTGACGCACGATCACTTCAATGTGCTTGTCGTTGATCTTCACACCCTGCAAGCGATACACCTCTTGCACTTCTTCGGTGATGTAGCGCGACAGGGCTTCGATACCTTGCAGACGCAGGATGTCGTGCGGATCCACCGGACCGTCGACGATCACTTCGCCCTTGTTCACCACCTGACCATCGTGGACCAGCACGTGCTTGTCCTTCGGAATCAGGTATTCGTGTGCCACGCCATCCAGATCGGTCAGCACCAGGCGTTGCTTGCCCTTGGTGTCCTTACCGAACGACACGGTACCGGTGATTTCCGCCAGCATGCCGGCGTCCTTCGGCGAACGGGCTTCGAACAGCTCGGCCACGCGCGGCAGACCCCCGGTAATGTCGCGGGTCTTGGAGCTTTCTTGCGGGATACGTGCCAGCACGTCACCCACGTTCACATCCTGACCATCCTTCACCGAGATAATGCAGCCCACCTGGAAGGTGATGTTCACCGAGGTGTCGGTGCCGCTCAGCTTCACTTCGTTGCCGTTGGCGTCCAGCAGCTTCACCTGCGGGCGCACGCCCTTGGTAGAACCGGCACGACGCTTCGGATCAATCACCACCAGCGTGGACAGACCGGTCACATCGTCGATCTGCTTGGCAACGGTCACACCCTCTTCGACGTTCTCGAACTTCACCTGACCGGCGTATTCGGTAATGATCGGGCGGGTATGCGGGTCCCAGGTGGCCAGCACTTGACCTGCCTTCACCGGTGCACCATCGGTCACTTGCAGCATGGCGCCATATGGCACCTTGTGACGTTCGCGCTCACGGCCATTTTCTTCCTGAATCACCACTTCGCCGGAGCGGGAGATGGCAATCAGTTCATTCTTCACAGTGGTCACATAACGCATTGCGCCGGAGAAGCGGGCAATACCGTTGGACTTGGTTTCCACCTGGCTGGCCACTGCTGCACGCGACGCCGCACCACCGATGTGGAAGGTACGCATGGTCAGCTGGGTACCCGGCTCACCGATCGACTGTGCGGCCACCACACCCACCGCCTCACCCACGTTCACCATGTGACCACGGCCCAGATCGCGGCCATAGCACTTGGCACACAGGCCGTAGCGGGTGTCGCAGGTCAGCGCAGTACGCACCTTCACTTCGTCGATGCCCAGCGCTTCGATGCGTTCGACTTCATCTTCGCCCAGCAGGGTACCGGCTTCGTAGACGGTTTCGCCGCTTTCCGGGTTTACCACGTCCACTGCTGCCACACGGCCCAGAATCCGCTCACGCAGGGCTTCCAGCACGTCACCGCCCTGCACCACGGCCTTCATGGCCACGCCGTTCTTGGTGCCGCAATCCTGCTCCACCACCACCAGATCCTGGGTCACGTCGACCAGACGACGGGTCAGGTAACCGGAGTTGGCGGTCTTCAACGCGGTATCGGCCAGACCCTTACGGGCACCGTGCGTCGAGATGAAGTACTGCAACACGTTCAGGCCTTCACGGAAGTTCGACGTGATCGGCGTTTCAATAATCGAGCCATCCGGCTTGGCCATCAGGCCCCGCATACCGGCCAGCTGACGAATCTGCGCTGCAGAACCCCGGGCACCGGAGTCGGCCATCATGTAAATGGCGTTGAAGGACTCCTGATCCACCGTCTTGCCTTCACGGTCGACCACTTTCTCGGTCTTCAGCGCGTTCATCATGGCGGTGGCCACACGGTCACCGGCACGGCCCCAGATATCCACCACCTTGTTGTAGCGCTCACCCTGGGTCACCAGACCGGAGGTGTACTGTGCCTGGATCTCGTTGACTTCCTTCTCGGCTTCGGCCAGCAGGGCCAGCTTTTCCGCCGGGATCAGCATGTCGTCGATACAGATCGAGATGCCGGCGCGCGTAGCGTAGGTGAAACCGGTGTACATCAACTGGTCGGCGAAGATCACGGTGTCACGCAAGCCGCAACGACGGAACGAGGCGTTGATCAGCTTGGAGACTTCCTTCTTCTTCAGCGCCTTGTTGACAAAGCTGAACGGCATGCCCTTCGGCAGAATCTCCGACAGGATGGCACGACCCACCGTAGTCTCATAGCGGGTCAGCTTGTTGACCAGCTCACCCTCTTCGTTACGCTCCCATTCACGGATACGCACGCTGATACGGGTGTTGAGCTCGATCACCTTGTTTTCGTAAGCGCGCAGGGCTTCGGCCACATCGACAAAGGCCATGCCCTCACCACGCCCGTTGATCTTGTCACGGGTGATGTAGTACAGGCCCAGCACGATATCCTGCGACGGCACGATGATCGGATCACCGTTACTCGGCGACAGCACATTGTTGGAGGCCAGCATCAGGGTGCGGGCTTCCATCTGCGCTTCCAGCGACAGCGGCACATGAACGGCCATCTGGTCACCGTCAAAGTCGGCGTTGAACGCGGAGCAGACCAGCGGGTGCAGCTGGATGGCCTTGCCTTCGATCAGCACCGGCTCGAATGCCTGGATGCCCAGACGGTGCAGCGTCGGCGCACGGTTCAGCAGAATCGGGTGCTCGCGGATCACATCTTCCAGGATGTCCCACACCACCGGGGTTTCCTGCTCGACTTCACGCTTGGCCGCCTTGATGGTGGTGGCAATGCCCATAGCTTCCAGCTTGTGGAAGATGAAGGGCTTGAACAGTTCCAGTGCCATCTTTTTCGGCAGGCCGCACTGGTGCAGACGCAGCTGCGGGCCCACCACGATCACCGAACGGCCGGAGTAGTCCACGCGCTTGCCCAGCAGGTTCTGACGGAAACGACCGCCCTTACCCTTGATCATGTCGGCCAGCGACTTCAACGGACGCTTGTTGGCACCGGTCATGGCCTTGCCACGACGACCGTTATCCAGCAGCGAATCCACCGCTTCCTGCAGCATGCGCTTTTCGTTGCGCACGATGATTTCCGGTGCCTTCAGCTCCAGCAGGCGCTTCAGACGGTTGTTCCGGTTGATCACGCGGCGGTACAGGTCATTCAGGTCGGAGGTTGCAAAGCGGCCACCATCCAGCGCCACCAGCGGGCGCAGGTCCGGCGGCAGCACCGGCAGCACTTCCATCACCATCCATTCCGGCTTGATTCCGGAACGCTGGAAGGCCTCCAGCACCTTCAGGCGCTTGGCGATCTTCTTGATCTTGGTTTCCGAACCGGTGGCATCCAGCTCGCGATGCAGACGCTCCACCTCGGAGGTGAGGTCGATGGCACGCAGCAGGGCACCGATCCCTTCCGCGCCCATTTCGGCACGGAATTCGTCACCGTACTCTTCTACCTTGTCGAGGTAGTCTTCTTCGGTCAGCAACTGCGCCTTGTTCAGCGGGGTCAGACCGGGATCGATCACCACATAGGCTTCGAAGTACAGCACGCGCTCGATGTCGCGCAGCGTCATGTCCAGCACCATGCCCAGACGCGACGGCAGCGACTTCAGGAACCAGATGTGGGCGGTCGGCGAAGCCAGTTCGATGTGACCCATGCGGTCACGACGCACCTTGGCCAGCGTCACTTCCACGCCGCACTTCTCGCAGATCACACCGCGATGCTTCAGGCGCTTGTACTTGCCGCACAAGCATTCGTAATCTTTGGTCGGGCCAAAGATACGGGCGCAAAACAGGCCGTCGCGTTCCGGCTTGAACGTACGGTAGTTGATGGTCTCCGGCTTCTTCACTTCACCGAACGACCAGGAGCGGATCTTCTCCGGCGACGCCAGACCGATCTTGATCGCGTCAAATTCGTCGTCCTGCGTGACCTGTTTGAAGAGATCGAGCAAACCTTTCATATATCCTCCAAGTCGCAGAGGGCCGCAGCCCTCCACTGGCGTTCGGTGTTATTGGCGTTCCAGATCCATGTCGATACCCAGCGAGCGGATTTCCTTCACCAGCACATTGAAGGATTCCGGCATGCCTGCATCGATCTTGTGATCGCCCTTGACGATATTTTCGTAGACCTTGGTCCGACCGGTAATATCGTCCGACTTCACCGTCAACATTTCCTGCAGCGTGTACGCCGCACCGTAAGCTTCCAGCGCCCACACTTCCATCTCACCGAAGCGCTGACCACCGAACTGGGCCTTACCACCCAGCGGCTGTTGCGTCACCAGCGAGTACGGACCGGTAGAACGGGCGTGCATCTTGTCATCCACCAAGTGGTGCAGCTTCAGCACGTGCATGTAACCCACGGTCACCGGGCGCTCAAACTGCTCGCCGGTGCGGCCGTCATACAGGCGCAGCTGGGTCTTGGTCGGAGTGAAGCCCAGTACGGCGGTACGCGGGTCGCTGTCCGGGAAGGCCAGGTCCAGCATCGCCTTGATTTCGGACTCCTTGGCACCGTCGAACACCGGGGTGGCAAACGGCACACCGCCACGCAGGTTATGCGCCAGTTCCAGCACTTCCTGATCGGTCAGGCCCTGGATGTCTTCCTGCTTGCCGCTGCTGTTGTACATATTGTCGAGGAAGCCACGCACTTCGCTGACATTGCGCTCCTGACGCAGCATTTCGTCGATGCGGCGGCCCAGACCCTTGGCAGCCCAACCGAGGTGGGTTTCCAGAATCTGACCCACGTTCATCCGGGACGGCACGCCCAGCGGGTTCAGCACGATGTCCATCGGCGTACCATCGGCCATGTGCGGCATGTCTTCCACCGGCACGATGCGCGATACCACACCCTTGTTACCGTGACGACCGGCCATCTTGTCACCCGGCTGCAGGCGACGTTTCACCGCCAGATACACCTTGACCATCTTCTGCACGCCCGGCGACAGCTCGTCACCTTGCGTCAGCTTGCGCTTCTTCTCTTCGAACAGCTGATCGAAGTCCAAACGCTTCTGCGCCAGGATGTCCTTCTGCTGCTCCAGCTGACGGGCTGCATCTTCATCGGCCAGACGGATGTCGAACCAGTCGTGCGAAGCCATGCCTTCCAGGTACTCGGCGCTCAGCGCGGTGCCCTTGGCCAGCTTCTTCGGACCGCCGTTGGCCACCTTGCCGATCAGCATCTTCTTGATACGGGCAAACGCATCGCCTTCCAGAATACGCAGCTGGTCAGCGAGGTCGATCTTGAAGCGCTTCAGTTCATCGTCAATGATGGACTGGGCACGTGCGTCACGCGGAATGCCTTCGCGGGTAAACACCGACACGCCGATCACGGTACCGCTCATGCCGGTCGGCACGCGCAGCGAGGTGTCCTTCACATCAGACGCCTTCTCACCGAAGATGGCCCGCAGCAGCTTCTCTTCCGGGGTCAGCTGGGTTTCGCCCTTCGGCGTCACCTTGCCCACCAGCACATCACCGGCTTCCACTTCGGCGCCGATGTGCACGATACCGCTCTCATCCAGACGGCCCAGCATGCGCTCGGACAGGTTGGAGATGTCGCGGGTGATTTCTTCCGGCCCCAGCTTGGTATCGCGCGCCACCACCGACAGTTCTTCGATGTGGATGGTGGTGTAGCGGTCATCGGCCACCACGCGCTCGGAGATCAGGATCGAATCTTCGAAGTTGTAGCCGTTCCACGGCATGAAGGCCACCAGCAGGTTTTGGCCCAGTGCCAGCTCGCCCAAGTCGGTCGAGGCGCCATCGGCGATCACGTCGTTGCGGCCAACCTTGTCGCCCACCTTCACGATCGGGCGCTGGTTGATGTTGGTGTTCTGGTTGGAACGGGTGTACTTCACCAGATTGTAGATGTCGACACCCACTTCACCGGCGCTGGTTTCATCGTCGTTCACGCGGATCACGATACGGCCCGCGTCGACATAATCCACCACACCGCCACGGTCTGCCTTCACTGCCGTACCGGCATCCACCGCCACGGTGCGCTCAATACCGGTACCCACCAGCGACTTTTCAGGACGCAGGCAAGGCACAGCCTGACGCTGCATGTTGGCACCCATCAAGGCACGGTTGGCATCATCGTGCTCCAGGAACGGGATCAGCGAAGCAGCCACCGACACAATCTGGCTCGGTGCCACGTCCATGTACTGCACACGGTCCGACGTTTCCAGGATGGTTTCACCCTTTTCACGGCAGGTGATCAGCTCATCGGCCAGGCGACCTTCTTCGTCCAGTGCCGAGTTGGCCTGGGCGATCACATAGCGGCCTTCTTCAATGGCGGACAGGTATTCGATCTGGTCGGTCACCTTGCCATCCACCACCTTGCGGTAGGCGGTTTCCAGGAAGCCGTACTCGTTGGTACGCGCATAGATGGCCAGCGAGTTGATCAGACCGATGTTCGGGCCTTCCGGTGTTTCAATTGGGCACACACGGCCATAGTGGGTCGGGTGCACGTCACGCACTTCAAAGCCAGCGCGTTCGCGGGTCAAACCGCCCGGGCCCAGTGCGGACACACGGCGCTTGTGGGTGATTTCCGACAGCGGGTTGGTCTGGTCCATGAACTGCGACAGCTGGCTGGAACCAAAGAATTCCTTGATGGCGGCACTGACCGGCTTGGCGTTGATCAGGTCATGCGGCATCAGGTTTTCAGATTCGGCCTGCGACAGACGCTCCTTCACGGCACGCTCAACGCGCACCAGACCGGCGCGGAACTGGTTCTCGGCCAGCTCGCCCACCGAGCGCACGCGACGGTTACCCAGGTGGTCGATATCGTCGACTTCACCACGGCCATTGCGCAGCTCAACCAGAATCTTGATCACGGCGACGATGTCTTCGTTCGACAGCGTACCGGTGCCGAGGATTTCCTCGCGGCC
The DNA here is from genome assembly GCF_041909055.1 of Leeia sp. NCBI lineage: Bacteria > Pseudomonadati > Pseudomonadota > Betaproteobacteria > Neisseriales > Leeiaceae > Leeia > Leeia sp. The sequence goes on from NZ_JAYREC010000001.1 coordinate 558,446, forward strand.
GATACGACGGTTGAACTTCATGCGACCCACCTTGGACAGGTCGTAGGTTTCGTCGGCGAAGAACAGGCGCTGGAACAGCATTTCGACCGCATCTTCGGTCGGCGGCTCGCCCGGACGCATCATGCGGTAGATGGAGATGCGCGCGGCATTGCGGTCCGCGGTTTCATCCAGACGCATGGTCTGCGAAATGAAGGCACCAAAGTCGAGGTCGTTGGTGTAAATCACTTCCAGACGGGCGATACCGGCGATCTGCATCTTGTTCAGCAGCGACTCGGTAATCTCTTCGTTGGCCACGGCCAGGATCTCACCGGTGGCCGGATCAATCACATTCTTGGCCAGCACACGGCCCACGGCCATTTCATCCGGCACGCTCAGGCTGGTCAGACCCGCCGCAGCGATATCCTTGATGTGCTTGGCGGTGATGCGCTTGTCCTTGGCAACGATGACCTTGCCCGAAGCATCCTTGATGTCGAACTTGGCCACTTCGCCCTTCAGGCGTTCCGGCACCAGTTCCAGACGCACTTCTTCACGACCCAGATGGATGGTGTCGAAGGAGAAGAACTCCGCCAGGATGTCTTCGTTGCTGTAGCCCAGCGCGCGCAGCAGGATGGTCACCGGCATCTTGCGACGGCGGTCAATCCGGAAGTACAGCAGGTCTTTGGCATCGAACTCGAAGTCCAGCCACGAGCCACGGTAGGGGATGATACGTGCGGAGAACAGCAGCTTGCCGGAGCTGTGGGTCTTGCCTTTGTCGTGCTCAAAGAATACGCCCGGCGAACGGTGCAGCTGGGACACAATCACCCGCTCGGTACCGTTGATGATGAAGGAACCGGCTTTGGTCATGAGCGGAATTTCGCCCATGTACACTTCCTGCTCTTTCACTTCCTTGATGGTCGGCTTGCTGGCATCCCGGTCCATGATGGTCAGGCGCACGCGTGCACGCAGCGGGGCAGCAAAGGTAATGCCGCGCTGCTGACACTCGGTCATGTCAAACGGAGGGGTACCCAGCATGTAGCTGACAAACTCCAGACGGGCATTGCCCGAGTGGCTGGAGATCGGGAAGATGGAGTTGAACGCAGCCTGCAACCCTTGGCTTTCGCGGGATTCCGGCGCACAATCCGCCTGCAGGAATGCTGCGTAAGATTCAATCTGGGTTGCCAGCAAGAACGGAACGTCAAGCACACTCTCACGCTTGGCGAAACTCTTGCGGATGCGTTTCTTCTCTGTAAAAGAGTAACTCATAGAGACTCCATGGAGGTAAATGCCGCAGAAAGCAAAGAACAGCTCACTTGCACGGCCAACAAATCGGCTGTTGTTTGCACTCTGTGAAAGGCCGATTCAGGTCTTGCGGCCCGAACCGGCACAAAGCAAACAAGGCCGGCGGTCTCCCGCCAGCCTGGTTTGCCGCAATCAAGACAATTACTTGATTTCTGCCTTGGCGCCGGCTTCTTCCAGTTGCTTCTTCATGGCTTCTGCGTCGGCCTTGCTTGCGCCTTCCTTCACGGTCTTCGGAGCACCGTCCACCAGGTCCTTGGCTTCCTTCAGGCCCAGGCCGGTCAGCGCGCGAACAACCTTGATGACGTTAACCTTGTTGTCGCCAGCAGCGGCCAGGATCACGTCGAACTCGGTCTTCTCTTCAGCAGCGGCAGCAGCGCCACCAGCAGCCGGAGCAGCCACAGCCATAGCGGCAGCGGACACGCCGAACTTCTCTTCGAACGCCTTCACCAGGTCGTTCAGGTCCATCACGGTCATCGCGCCAACGGCTTCGAGGATGTCTTCTTTGCTAATTGCCATTTTCAAATCACTCCTGCAATCTTTAAATCGTATCTAGTCGGATTCACCCACACGGATGAATCAAGCGGCTTCGGTTTCGCCCTTTTGAGCAGCCAGTGCAGCCATGGCGCGAGCAAAGCCCGACACCGGTGCCTGCATGACACCCAGCAAGCGAGCCAGCAGCTCATCACGGCTCGGAATGGAAGCCAGCGCTTGCACGCCTGCCTTGTCCAGTACCTTGCCTGCGAAGCTACCAGCGGTCAGAACCAGCTTGTCGTTTGCCTTGGCAAACTCGTTCAGCACTTTGGCGGCAGCCACCGGATCTTCGGAAAAACCGTAGATCAGCGGGCCGGACATTTGCTCAGCGAGGCCGGCAAAAGGCGTACCTTCCACAGCACGGCGCACCAGGGTGTTTTTCAACACGCGCAGGTAAACACCGGACTGACGGGCATTGGCACGCAATTGCGTCAGCTGACTGACCTTGACACCACGATATTCAGCCAGAACAATGGTCTGAGCCTTGGCAACTTCTGCCGCAACTTCAGCCACAACGGCCTTTTTATCTTCGAGATTGAGACTCAAGGTCTATCCTCCTATCAAACCCGAAGTCGGTCAGAAACCGACTTCACCTCGGCGACCTTGGCTCAGGAATGATTCGTACTGCATGAATTCGTATCCTTTACCCGGGATCACCATCTGCGCAGGCAGGCATTCCAACAGCGAATGCCAATTACGGCGAACCACCTGCGGTCTTTGACGATCTGCATCACTCATACGGCAGTGAGACAGCCCAAAGTACGGCCAGCCCGAAGGCCGGCCGTGTTACTGCATTACTGTGCGGCCAGGCTGGCGGTGTCGACGCGAACGCCGATGCCCATGGTGCTGCTCACCGCAACCTTGCGCAGATAAACACCCTTGCTGGAAGCCGGCTTGGCTTTCTGCAGGGCTTCGATCAGCGCATTCAGGTTTTCACGCAGGGCAGCAGCTTCGAAGGAAGCGCGGCCCAGGGTGCAGTGAATGATACCGGCCTTGTCGGTACGGTATTGCACTTGACCTGCCTTGGCGTTCTTCACGGCGGTAGCGGCGTCCGGGGTCACGGTACCGACCTTCGGGTTCGGCATCAGACCGCGCGGGCCGAGGATCTGGCCCAGCTGACCAACGATACGCATGGCGTCCGGGGTAGCGATCACGATATCGAAATCGAGCATGCCGCCCTTGATCTGTTCAGCCAGATCGTCGAAACCCACCACGTCCGCACCGGCGGCCTTGGCGGCTTCAGCGTTGGCACCCTGTGCGAACACGGCGACGCGAACGGTCTTGCCGGTACCACGCGGCAGCACCACGGAGCCACGAACCACTTGGTCCGACTTACGAGCGTCCACACCCAGGTTCACCGAAACGTCTACCGACTCGTCGAACTTGGCGGTCGCGGTTTCCTTGATCAGGGCCAGTGCCTCATCAACCGGGTACAGCTTGGTGGAATCCACCTTGGCACGCAGTGCCTTTGCGCGCTTGGAAATCTTCGCCATGATCAGCCCTCCATTTCCACGCCCATGGAACGGGCGCTGCCAGCGATACAACGAACCGCTGCGTCCAGATCGGCAGCAGTCAGGTCCGGCATTTTGGTCTTGGCGATTTCTTCAGCCTGAGCACGGGTCAGCTTGCCCACCTTGTCGGTATGCGGCTTAGAGCTGCCCTTTTGCAAGCCAATGGCCTTCTTGATCAGGGTGGTGGCCGGCGGCGTCTTCATGATGAACGTGAAGGACTTGTCCGCGTAGGCGGTAATCACCACCGGAATCGGCAGACCCGGTTCCAGCTTCTGCGTAGCGGCGTTAAAGGCCTTGCAGAATTCCATGATGTTCAGACCACGCTGACCCAGCGCCGGACCGATTGGCGGCGAGGGGTTTGCTTTACCAGCGGGCACTTGCAGCTTGATCAAGCCAACAATTTTTTTTGCCACGTTAATACTCCTGAATGTGGGTCAAGCGCAGGCGATCAACCTGCTCCCCGTTGATGCAACAACACCCCGCACCAGGCGGGGTATCGCTTTACGCTGTCCAGAAGATCAGATCTTCTCGACTTGCGTGAAATCCAGCTCCACCGGAGTAGCACGACCAAAAATGGTCACCGATACCCGCAGCTTGCTCTTGTCGTAATTCACTTCTTCCACCGAACCATTGAAATCGGTGAACGGGCCTTCGGTCACCCGAACCGCCTCACCCACTTCAAACAGGATCTTCGGCTTCGGTTTTTCCACGCCTTCCTGCATCTGATGCAGGATTTCGTCCACTTCCTTCTGGCTGATCGGGGCCGGGCGCGTCGCCGTGCCACCCACAAAGCCGGTCACCTTCGGCGTGCTCTTCACCAAGTGCCAAGTTTGGTCGCTCATTTCCATTTCGACCAGCACATAGCCCGGGAAAAACTTGCGCTCGGTGATGCTCTTGTGGCCGCCCTTGACTTCCACCACTTCTTCCACCGGCACCAGAATGCGACCAAACTGGTCTTGCAACTCGCTGCGGGAAATCTTGTCCTGCAGAGCGCGCTGCACACTCTTCTCAAAACCGGAATAGGCGTGCACGACATACCAGCGCATTGCCATGTTCTACCCTTACCTGTTCAACAAATAGCTATAAACGATCTTGGACAAACCCCAGTCCACCACTGACAGGAACACCGCCAGCAGCAACACGAAAACCAGCACCACGCCAGTCATCTGCAGGGTTTCCTTACGGGTCGGCCACTGAACGCGCTTGGCTTCCTTGTACGAATCATGAGCATACGCACGGAAGCGCCCACCCAGATCGCTGGTTGCCATCAGGCCCAGTGCCGCAAGCACCGTCACCAAAACAATAGCCCCGCGCGCCACGCCAGGGAGGCTGTGCAGGGTGTAAAACGCAACAAGGCCAGCCGCAACCAACAGCAGGGATGCGGCCAGCTTGGCTTTGTCAGTCGAAGTCATTATGGCTTGAAAGCTCTTGTCAGCACCCCGTAAGGCTAGGGTGTATGGCAGGCCAGGAGGGTTTCGAACCCCCAACCCTCGGTTTTGGAGACCGATACTCTACCAATTGAGCTACTGGCCTGAAGTGGGTGCAGTAAGGTACTGCACCCGTAACGCTTTGTCAAACTTATTCGATGATCTTGGCAACCACACCGGCGCCAACCGTGCGACCACCTTCGCGAATCGCGAAGCGCAGACCGTCTTCCATCGCGATCGGGGCGATCAGGGCTACCTTGATCGACACGTTGTCGCCCGGCATCACCATTTCGGTGCCTTCCGGCAGTTCAACCGCACCGGTCACGTCGGTGGTACGGAAGTAGAACTGCGGACGGTAGCCGTTGAAGAACGGGGTGTGACGGCCGCCTTCATCCTTGCTCAGCACGTAGATCTCGGCGCTGAACTTGGTGTGCGGGGTGATCGAACCCGGCTTGGCCAGCACTTGGCCACGCTCGACTTCTTCACGCTTGGTGCCGCGCAGCAGCACGCCAACGTTGTCACCCGCTTGACCTTGGTCCAGCAGCTTGCGGAACATTTCCACGCCGGTGCAGGTGGTCTTGATGGTGGCCTTCAGACCAACGATTTCCACTTCTTCGCCGACCTTGATGATGCCGCGTTCAACACGACCGGTCACCACGGTACCACGACCGGAGATGGAGAATACGTCTTCTACCGGCATCAGGAAGGTGCCGTCGATGGCGCGTTCCGGCTCCGGGATGTAGCTGTCCAGTGCAGCGGCCAGCTTGAAGATGGACGGTTCGCCGTATTCGGACTGGTCACCTTCCAGCGCCAGCTTGGCGGAGCCGGTCACGATCGGGGTGTCGTCACCCGGGAAATCGTACTTGGACAGCAGCTCGCGCACTTCCATTTCCACCAGTTCCAGCAGTTCGGCGTCGTCCACCAAGTCTGCCTTGTTCAGGTAGACGATGATGTACGGCACGCCAACCTGGCGGGCCAGCAGGATGTGCTCGCGGGTTTGCGGCATCGGGCCGTCAGCTGCGGAGCACACCAGGATGGCGCCGTCCATCTGGGCGGCACCGGTAATCATGTTCTTCACGTAGTCGGCGTGACCCGGGCAGTCCACGTGTGCGTAGTGGCGGCCTTCGGTTTCGTACTCGACGTGTGCGGTGTTGATGGTAATACCGCGGGCCTTTTCTTCCGGCGCGCTGTCGATCTGGTCGTAGCCCTTGGCTTCGCCACCGAACTTCTTCGACAGAATGGTGGTGATCGCTGCGGTCAGGGTGGTCTTGCCGTGGTCAACGTGACCAATGGTGCCTACGTTGACGTGCGGCTTGGTCCGCGTGAATTTTTCCTTAGCCATTGCGCAAATCCTCTAAGTCTCTGAATTCGAATGCGACAACCGCATGACATCGGTTGGTGCCCATGGCCAGAATTGAACTGGCGACCTCTCCCTTACCAAGGGAGTGCTCTACCCCTGAGCTACATGGGCGCTCACAGAAATCGTTGGAGCGGGTGAAGGGAATCGAACCCTCGTCGTAAGCTTGGAAGGCTTCTGCTCTACCATTGAGCTACACCCGCCTAACTGCCAAGTCGAGGTCCTGATGCTTTGCAGCCAAAATTCACCACACCGCCGACCGCTACTGCAATCCTTCTGGTGGAGAGGGCTGGATTCGAACCAGCGTACTCGTAAGAGGACAGATTTACAGTCTGTTGCCTTTAACCACTCGGCCACCTCTCCAGAAGAGACGCGCATTATGAGGAAACCACCCCACCCTGTCAACACCCCCTCATGCATTTTTCTCAGGTTTTTTCACACCCGTAGTGAGACTCATAAAATGGCATATATATCACGCGCGCGTAGGGTCGACAGGCCGTTTGACGTGGCCTGCACGACGCAAGCACGTCTGGGTGGATTGGCTTCGTTCCATCCACACCACCTGCCCTAGCCTAGCCTGCACCCTGGCGCCGGTACGTTGAAACGCCGCTTTGGATGTTTTTTTCAAAAAAGGGTTGACGCGGGGTCGGATATCCGATTTAATGCGCGTCTCTTGTCGCTGACGAGAACGGCCAAGTAGCTCAGTTGGTAGAGCAGCGGATTGAAAATCCGCGTGTCGGTGGTTCGATTCCGCCCTTGGCCACCACAATTCATCATGACCTGATCCTTCTCTGTGATCACGGCAAATTCGGGGTGTAGCTTAGCCTGGTAGAGCGCTACGTTCGGGACGTAGAGGCCGGAGGTTCGAATCCTCTCACCCCGACCAAATTTCACAGCTGTTCTATACTCGAATTCACACTCTTTCACTTTTTGCTCTTGGTGCGAAGCGGTATGATCCCGTTTTTATCCGATTGTCATTCTTGCTGCAGCGAGAATGGATGCTTGCATGCTGGCTGATTCCGACCTCCGCAACAATCCTTACGCCGAGCAGCGTCGCAAAGGATTCCGCTGGCTACGTTTTGATGCGCCGCTGGAAGACGCTTACCTTGCCTACCTGCTACAGCGGCATCAGCTGCCACGTCGCATTGGTGGCATGATCCTGACCGGGGTCTTGCTGTGCTTTCTCGGCATGGACATCCATTTTGCGATGTCGCACTACCTCCCTCTGATCAGCCCGACGCTAATTGGGCTGCGCTTGCTGTGCATCGTATTTGTGCAGGTTTGCGCGTGGAATGGCGAGCACCAGACCCGCGCGGCCTCCGCTCAGATCTGGATCATCAACGGACTGGCTTTTCTGAGCGTGTTCACCCTGCTGTCCACCTTGTTGTATTTGCCGGTGCTGGGCAGTCTGGGAACACCGGTAGCACTGGACACCAACTTTCTGCTGCTGATTGCCATCTTCTTTCCCATTGGCTATAGCTACTGGAACTCGGTCAAGCTGGCGGCGATTACCTGCCTGAGCAGCTGGACGCTGATCCCCTTGTATCTGCCGTCAGCCGATCTACCCGCCTTCCTGCACCTGCTGGTTTATCAGGTTGCAGCGTTTCTGGGGTTGGTCGGCATGCGTTACTCACATGATCACGCCACCCGTGCCCAATTCCTGACACGCGGTATTCTCAATCATCTGGCAGGCACCGATGCCCTCACCGGCCTGCTCAATCGTCGCGCCTTTGAAATGCGTGCCGAGCAATCACTGCAACTGGCACAGCGCGAACAAAAGCCCGTCGCTTTGCTATTGATTGATGTGGACCACTTCAAAGCCTACAACGATCTGTACGGTCACCCAGCGGGTGACCGTGCCTTGCATCAGATCGGCCAGCTACTGCAACAACAGCTGCAGCGCGGCTCGGATCTCGCTGCACGTCTGGGGGGTGAGGAATTTGCCATCCTGCTGCATGATTGCAGCGCCCAGCATGCACAACAGGTTGCGCGACGTATCATTCATGAAGCCGAGCATCGCCTGGCCATTCCGCATGCCCACTCCAATACGGCGAGCCATGTCACCCTCAGCTTGGGCTATGGTCTGGCCGAACCTGGCGAAACCCTGGCGGAACTGTACCAGCGCACGGACTTTGCCTTGTACCGTGCCAAATCCAGCGGTCGCAATCGCGTCGATGCGGCCACACCCGGCTCGCAGATCCCTTTCCCTTTCAGTGAGTGAATACCTGCCTGGCCCGTTGTGCCACAATGCGCACTTTTGCGGAAGCACACCATGGATCAAGCTGCGCGCGTCACCATTCCACTGGATAAATCCTGGCGACTGCTGAATCACGGCCCTACAGTGCTGGTCAGCTCCGCCAGCGGCAACCGCCGCAATGTGATGTCCGCCGCATGGTCGATGCCGCTGGATTTCTCGCCACCCAAGATTGCCATCGTCATCGACAAGGCCACGCTGACACGAGAGCTGGTCGAAGCATCCGGCGAGTTTGCGCTTTGCATCCCGCCTCGCACCCTGGCCACCTCGGTGGTCTGGGCAGGACAGCACAGTGGCCGGGACGTGCAAGGTGACAAGTTTGCACAAGCCGGTCTACGCACCTTCCCTGCCACCCAGATTGACGCCCCCTTGATTGAGGATTGCCTGGGCTGGCTGGAATGCAAGGTCATCCGCGAGCCTGACGTGCAAGGCAAATACGATCTGTTTCTGGCCGAGGTCGTCGCCGCCCAGGCCGATGCGCGCATCTTCCAGGATGGCCACTGGCAGCAAGATGCCATGAGCCCTCGCAGCATTCATTACATCGCTGGCGGGCTATTCTTCGAGACCGGCGAGATGTTTGACACGACACAGCGCTAAGCCCTACCTCTCCTCCACCTGTAATTTTTTCTGTCAGCCCGCCACAATGTAGTAACCTGATTGTAATGTGAACACAGCCTCACGCGACCTGACGCTGCAGTCGCCTGAGGGTACCCGTTTCGCGCAGTCATGCCCGTGGCGCATGGCCAGTGGCCTGCAGCGGGTGCGGCAAGGGCTAAAGTTCGTTCCCGAAAATTCATTTGACGTACTTGTTTGTGTCGCACCGCGGCCACGGCCGCCGTTTTGAGCGTCTGGATTTGACCATTTTGCGTCGTGTGCAGACAGAATTCGCCCTCTGGATTTTTGGCATCATCGCCAGCGCTTATGCAGCACCATAAGCTGACGTGATAATGTGTGATTTCGCACCTGAAATTTTGTTAAAACAACATCGCTGTCACAAATCTGTCGCAAAACTTGGCAACAATGGACGCTTTCGCGTCATGCCCATCATGCTGCGCGTGTCTGCTTTTGCATAACACGCGGATGGCATGCCAGGTTGATCGAAAAGAAACAGGTACTCACCCAATGCAGCCTCAGGGTTGCGGGTTGATGGCACTGCCGGCGCACTCCGGTGGAGCGAACTCAGAATCACAGGTTGCAGTTGCAGTCGGGTCTGTTTTTCGTGAAAAACTAAAGAGAGGATCAGGAACATGAGCAAGATGGGCATCAAGGTCACGCTGCTGGCAGCAGCCATCGGGGCAATCGGCGCCGCACAGGCTGAGGCACCTGCCAAGCTGGTGGCAGCGGCCAAGGCAGAAGGTGAACTCACCGTGATCGCACTGCCGCACGACTGGTGTGGCTATGGCGAAGTGATCAGCAGCTTCAAGGCCAAGTATGGCCTGAAGGTGAACGAACTGAACCCGGACGCAGGCTCCGGCGATGAAATCGAAGCCATCAAGGCGAACAAGGACAACAAGGGTCCGCAAGCACCGGACGTGATCGACGTGGGTCTGTCCTTCGGCCCGCAAGCCAAGGCTGCCGGCCTGATTCAACCGTACAAGGTCAGCACCTGGAACAGCATCCCGGCTTCCGCCAAGGATGCCGACGGCTTCTGGTATGGCGACTACTACGGCGTGCTGGCTTTCCAAGTGAACACCGACATCATCAAGAACGTGCCGAAAGACTGGTCCGACCTGCTGAAGCCGGAATACAAGAATGCCGTGGCACTGGCGGGTGATCCGCGTACCGCCAACCAGGCCATCCAGGGCGTGTTCGCTGCAGGCCTGTCGCAAGCCAAGGGGGACGTGAGCAAGGCTGGCGATGCCGGTCTGAAGTTCTTTGCCCAACTGAACAAGAACGGCAACTTCGTACCGGTGATCGGCAAGGCCGCCTCGCTGGCCCAAGGCACCACCCCGATCATCATCCGCTGGGACTACAACGCCCTGGCTGACCGCGACACCCTGAAGGGCAACCCGAAGGTCGCCGTGGTGATCCCGAAGACCGGCGTGGTAGCAGGCGTGTACGTACAGGCCATCAGCGCCTATGCACCGCACCCGAACGCCGCCAAGCTGTGGATGGAGCATCTGTATTCGGATGAAGGCCAGGTTGCATGGCTGAAGGGCTACTGCCACCCGATCCGCTTCAACGATCTGGCTGCCCGCAAGAAGATCCCGGCTGACCTGCTGGCCAAGCTGCCACCGGCTGCTGCTTACAAGGGTGCGCTGTTCCCGACGCTGGAACAGCAGGAAGCCTACAAGGCCGCCATCACCAAGCAGTGGGATCAAGTGGTCGGCGCTGCCGTCAAGTAACATCCTGCCTTGCAGTGCCTCCCTGCCGCCCACCCGGGTGGCAGGGGGTGCTGTCTGTGTATCACCGCCTCACACAAGGCTGACATCATGGCCGATACCTCTCGGGTTGCTGGTCCCGCTGCGTCTGTTGCAGACCGCAGCTGGCTGAACTGGCTGGGCGTTGCGCCCTTCCTGCTGTTTGCCCTGCTGTTCCTGATCTTGCCCACCAGTTTGCTGCTGGTCGGCGCCTTTCAGGATGCCCAGGGTCACTTTACGCTGCAAAACATGCGCAACCTGTTTCAGGAAAACATCCTGAATGCTTATTGGTTGAGCATCCAGATCAGTGCGGCATCCGCCTTCTTTGGCGGCATCATCGGCGTGCTGATGGCCTGGGCGGCCATTCAGGGCCGTTTGCCAGGCTGGATTCGCCCCACGTTGATGACCTTCAGTGGCGTGGCGTCCAATTTTGCCGGGGTGCCGCTGGCATTTGCCTTCCTCGCCACCCTGGGACGCATGGGTCTGGTGACGGTGCTGGCGCGCGACTATCTGGATTTTGACCTGTATGGTACCGGTTTCAGCATTCTCAGCTTCACCGGGCTGACGCTGACCTACCTGTACTTCCAGATTCCGCTGATGGTGCTGATCATCAGCCCGGCCATCGAAGGCCTGCGCAAGGAATGGCGCGAAGCCTGTGACAGCCTGGGGGGCTCCAGTTTCCATTACTGGCGCTACATCGGCCTGCCGGTGCTGTGGCCCAGCATCATGGGCTCTACCCTGCTGCTGTTCGCCAATGCCTTTGGCGCCATTGCCACCGCTTATGCGCTGACCGGCAGTTCGCTCAACATCATCACCATCCAGCTGTATGCACAGATTCGTGGCGACGTGCTGCATGACCCCAACCTGGGTTACGCGCTAGCCATGGGCATGGTGATCATCACCGGCCTGTCGAACGCCGGCTACATCTGGCTACGCTCGCGCTCTGAGAGGGGTCGCAAATGAAACAGAACCGTATCGGCGCCTGGATCGCCATCATCATCGGCACCCTGTATTTCTTTGTGCCCCTGCTGGCGACCTTCATCTTCAGCCTGAAGATGCGACGCGATGAGTACAGCTTTGATGCCTATGTGGCGGTATTTACCGATCCACAGTTCCAGGCCACCTTTGGCTACTCTACCCTGCTGGCCTTGCTGACCATCGTGGTCGGCGTGCTGCTGGTAGTGCCCACCGCCTACTGGGTGACCTTGCGTCTGCCCAAGGCGCGTCCGGTGGTGGAGTTCATCACCCTGCTGCCGCTGGTGATCCCGGCCATCGTGATCGTGTTTGGCTATCTGCGCATGTACAACAGCAGCTCCATCCTGCCGATGACCAGCAGCGAGCGCGCCACCGACATCCTGTTGCTGTGCAGTTACGTCACCCTGTCGCTGCCCTATATGTACCGCTCGATCGACACCGGTCTACGGGCCATTGACGTGCGCTCGCTGACGGAAGCGGCAGAGAGTCTGGGTGCAGGCTGGACCACCATCCTGTTCCGGGTGATTTTCCCCAACATCAAGTCGGCCATCCTGTCCGGTGCCTTCCTGACCTTTGCCGTTGTCATCGGGGAGTTCACCATGGCCAGCCTGCTGAGCCGCCCGGCCTTTGGCCCTTACCTGCAGCTGATCGGCGCCAACCGCGCCTATGAGCCGTCGGCGCTGGCCATCATCGCCTTCATGATTACCTGGGCCTCGATGGGGCTGATCCAGGTGTTTTCACGCAACGCTGGCGCCCTGCGCAGCAAGGCAGAACAAGGCCACTGAGCCAACACACACTGAGAGTGGAATACTGACATGGCCTTTCTCGAAATCAATCACCTGAAAAAAGCGTTCGGCACCCACACCGTGGTGCACGATTTCAACATGAACATTGAGCAAGGTGAGTTTGTCACCTTTCTCGGGCCGTCCGGTTGCGGCAAGACCACCATCCTGCGCATGGTAGCGGGCTTTGAGACCCCCAGCAGCGGCCAGATCTGCATGAATGATCTGGACGTGACCCGCTTGCGCCCCAATCAGCGCGACATCGGCATGGTGTTCCAGGCCTACGCCCTGTTCCCCAACATGACGGTGCGTGAAAACATCGGCTTCAGCCTGAAGATCGCCAAGAAATCGGCAGCGGACATCCGCCAGCGGGTGGACGAAATGCTGCAGCTGATCAAGCTGCCGCAGCTGGCGGATCGCTACCCCTGGCAGCTCTCCGGCGGACAGCAACAGCGGGTAGCGCTGGCGCGCGCGCTGGCGGGTGAACCCAAGCTGCTGCTGCTGGATGAGCCGCTGTCCGCGCTGGATGCCAAGATTCGCGTGTCCCTGCGTGACGAAATTCGCTCGCTGCAGCGCAAGCTGGGCATCACCTCCATTTTCGTGACGCACGATCAGGAAGAAGCCCTCTCCATCTCCGACCGTATCGTGGTGATGAACGAAGGCCGCGCCGAGCAGATCGGCACCCCATTCGACATTTACAACTACCCCCGCACCCGTTTCGTCGCTTCTTTTGTGGGTACCCTGAACCAGTGGGCGGGGCAACTGGTGGATGCCAGCACCGGTAAAGTGCAGCTGGATGGGGTGACACTGACCACCAGTCGCCTGCCCAAATCTGCGGCATCCGCCCTGACCCTGGCACTGCGTCCGGAATCGGTTCGTCTGGGCGAAGGTGGCGATGGCCGCAATACGCTGGCAGCAACAGTAGAAGACGTCAACTTCCTGGGCGCTGTGGTGCGTATTCGTGCTCGTATCGCTAGCCAGACCGTCAGCTTTGACCTGTTCAATGATCCGCATCAGCCGCTGCCGCGGCCGGGCGATGCCATCAAGCTGAATTTCTCTTACGACAACCTGCTGGTGCTGGAAGACGCACCCGCTGCCTGACAGCCCCCCGCCACATGGCGGGGTAGCGAGAGATGCCATGACTGAACTTGCTTTGTTTGACCTTGACCATACGCTGATCCCGTTTGACAGTTCCCAGGAATGGGGCCGTTACATGATGCAGCAAGATATGGCGCCAGAAGGGTTTGCGGCCCGACTGGACCAGTTTCAGGAAGACTATGTAGCCGGTACGCTGGACATGGATGCCTACCTGCGCTATTTCGCCGCCCCGCTGGCCAACTACAGCCGCACTGAACTGGACCAGTGGCATGAACGCTTCATGGATGCCGTGGTGCGCCCGCAAATCACCGCAGAAGCACGCCAGCTGGTACAGCAGCATCTGGACGCGGGACACCTGTGTGGCATCGTCACCGCCACCATTGACTTCGTCACCCGCCCGATTGCACGTGAATTCGGCGTGGAACACCTGCTGGCGATCACACTGGAAACCGCCAATGGGCAGGAAGATGGCGCGTATACCGGGGGCTGGGTTGGCATCCCGACCTTCCGCGAAGGCAAGGTCACCCGCAGCGAAATGTGGCTGCAAGACATGGGGCTAAACTGGGACAGCTTTGCAGCGATTCACTTCTACAGTGATTCGATGAACGACCTGCCCCTGCTACGTCATGCCAGCCATCCGGTTGCCACCAACCCGGATGCACGCCTGAAAGTGCTGGCCGAGCAAGAAGGCTGGCCGATCATTCAGTTGTTCTAAGCCGTCTTTGGGTTAGCCGGGGTGTCCGGCGCTGGCCAGCGGTGCCAGCGCCTGGCACCATCCGGCCAGCATCGCCGCAAAGTCCACCTCGGTCACCACGTCCTTGGGCGCACACGCCGCGTAGCGAGCCGCCACTTGCTGCAACCAGCCATACAATTGCTGATCCGCCTGCAGCAAGGCTTGCCATTGCTCGATCGAAGGTAACGGTTCGCCAGTCAGCCAGCGCTGCCATTGGCTCAGCCAGCGATAGCGCAAGGTCTCCAGCACCACCCACATGAAGTGGCTGCTCCCCACCGGCCCGGCCTGCCAGCCTGGTCGGGTCATTCCGCAGCGCTGCAAACCCGCCTCCAGCTGCCGCACTTGCGCGGTGGGCCCACCCCAGGCCAGCGGCCAGCCTGCCCACAGGGGATCGGGAGGCAACTGGCTGAGATAAGCCACCCCCGCCTCCGTAAACGCTGCCGCATCGTGGATCACCTGTTCAAACCAGCAGTGACGCGCATCAACCACCATGCAGGACTGCAAGGCCAGACTGGGCTGCAACCAGTCCTCATCACCCAGGCGAACAATGATGCCCTGACGGGATTGTGCCAGCCAGTGCTGCAGCGCCACTGCATCATTGCAGGGCAAAGCCGTGATCGCGGTGGTCTCAAACCACGCCTGCTGTGCTGCGCCGGAACGGGTGACGGCTACCCGCATAGCCCCTCCTGGATGGCTGGTGGTGTCTGGCAGGCCCTGGCCTGCTGGCGCAGCCAGTCGCACACCGCCTGTACCGCCGGACGGTGTGCCACCTCCTTGCGCCACAACAAATGATAGGCGTAGGGGCCGCACAGGGCAGGATACGGCAAAGCCTGTAGTCGCCCTGATTGCAGATCATCCAGTAAATGCGGCAGCGGCGCAATGGCTACGCCTTGCCCATGCCGCGCTGCCTCCAGCGTCAGATAGGTATGCGAGAAGGTCGAACCCAGCCGCCGCCCTTCCGGCAGTTGCTGCAGGGCAAACCAGCGCGGCCAGTCCAGCTGCTCAGGCAGCCTGGATTCAAAGCGGTCAAACAGCAAGGGCCAGCTCTCGGTCTGCTGCAATGACAAGCTGCGCAGCAAGGCCGGGGTGGCCACCGCCAGATACCACTCCGGCATCAGCGGTTCATGGGCAAGCGCAGGCCAAGGACCTGTACCGAGCCGAATTGCGATGTCGATCCCCTCTCGCTGCAAGTCTTCCGATGGAATGCTGGCCAGCAGGTTCAGCTCGATCCTCGGGTGCTGCCGTCGGAAATCCTCCAGCCGGGGCATCAGCCAGCTGCTGGCCAGTGAGGGCACCAGCGTCAACGACACCTGATGCGACGCCCCTTGCTGCTCGCGGTGCTGGTGGGCCAGCCCTTCCAGCTGTGACAACAAGGGGCGCCACTGGCTGGCCAGCTGGCTGCCCGCTTCGGTCAGCATCACGCCACGCGGCAAGCGTTCAAACAGGGCACTTCCCAGCCAAAGTTCCAGCTGCCGGACCTGATGCGCCACCGCTCCAGCGGACAAATGCAATTGCCGCCCCGCCTGCTGGAAACCTCCCGACTCCGCAGCGACAACAAATACCCGGATCGCGGTTAATGGCGGTCCCTGCACATAGCCCCCAAATTTTAATGCCTGAGCGCACAAACTATCGCTTTGCGATACCGCTGGCAAGCCCGCTAGACTGCAGCCCATCCTGATCACTGCCATCACACTGCCATGCCGAATCGCCATACACCCGCCTTTGGCCTGTTGCTGATCCTGATTTCTTCCGCAGGCTTTGGCTGCATTCCGTTGCTGGCCCACCTCGCCTATCAGGACGGGGTTAACGCCACCAGCCTGCTGGCGCTACGCTTTCTGGTGGCCATTATTCTGTTACTGCCTTGGGTTTACCGCAAACGCGCGCAATGGCCAGACCGGCGGCAGGCGCTGGTATACATGCTCATGGGTGGCGTGTTGTATACCCTGCAGGCACAAAGCTATTTCACCGCCTTGCAGCATGCCAGCAGCGGGCTGGTGGCCTTGTTGCTTTATGTTTACCCCATTCTGGTGGTGCTGTTCTCCGCCATGCTGCGCTGGGAGCCGCTCAGCTGGCAGCGCGGTCTCCTGCTGATCCCGGCATTCGGTGGCACCCTGCTGATGCTGTCGGGTCCAGTGCAAGGCTCGACGCTGGGCGTGGCGCTGGGGCTGGCTTCGGCACTGTGCTATGCCGTGTATATCCTGTGTGGCAGCCGCTTGCGGGGCGATGCGCTACTGTCTGGCTGGCTGATCCTGTGTGGGGCTGCCATCAGCAACACACTGCTGGCCACGCTGCAAGGCTGGCAGTGGCCCAGTCACGCCTCGGGCTGGCTGGGCATTCTGGGGCTGGCTGTGTTTGGCACCGTGCTGGCCATCACCCTGTTCCTGGCGGGCATGGCACGGGCCGGGGCAGGCCCCTCGGCGATTGTGTCCACGTTCGAGCCGGTAGTCACCATTGCGCTCGGCTATCTGCTGCTGGGCGAGCGACTACAGCCCATGCAGTGGCTGGGGGGCGCACTGGTGCTACTGGCGGTGGTGCTGCTGGCGCGGCAAACCATGTCAGCAAAAGCGCTGGCGAACGACTAAACTGGCAGGAGACTTCGCTGGAGCCTGTTATGTCTGTTGCCTCGCCATATCGCCGCCGTTATCTGCAGTGGGGTAGCGCTGCCACCCTGCTTGCAGTCTTGCCGCAGTTGTCCCTGGCCGCCAGTACCGACAGCGTGCGACGTCAGCAAGGCCAGCTGTGGATCAACGATCAGCCTGCCCAGCTGGGCAGCCCGGTCAAGGTGGGCGATGTCTTGCGTACCGGTGCCGACAGTTCCGCACAGGTGGTGCTCGGCAAGGATGCCTACCTGCTGCGTGCCAATACCCGCCTGCAGCTGACCCCAGCCAGCGATGACGGATTGGTGGTCGGCGTGCTGCGCCTGTTCAGTGGCGGCGTGCTCGCCTCGTTCGGGCGCGGTAACAAAACCTTGCGCACCCCGACCCTGACCGCCGGCATACGTGGCACCGGCATCTATATGGAAACCCAACCGGGTGGCACCTATTTCTGCACCTGCTACGGGCAAGTGGAACTGACCGACCTGCAAGGCAACCGCCGCTGGATCAGTTCTGCCCATCACCAATCCGTGCTGTCTGACCAACAGATGCAAGATGCTGCTCTGCTGAACCACACGGATCACGAGCTGATCGAGCTCGATGCCCTGCAAGGGCGTACCCCTCCCTTTGTTGCCAAGCCCAGCTGACCTTCATCCGGTGCTGCAGGGCAACATTATTTCCGTGAAGTGACTAGCAAGCGCTCGAAAAAGCGGTAAACTTGCGATACACTTCCGCCAATTGTGAACTATAGTTTACTATTCATGACACCGGGACCGCGACAGCGCCCGGGCAAGGGTGAAAAGGGACCGAGACATGGAACGCGAATACATGGATTACGACGTCGTGATCGTCGGCGGTGGGCCTGCAGGCCTGTCGGCGGCGATCCGGCTCAAGCAACTGGCCAATGAAGCAGGCCGCGAGCTATCAGTAGTGGTGCTGGAAAAAGGCTCCGAAATCGGCGCGCACACCCTGTCTGGTGCGGTAATGGATCCGCAAGCGCTGACCGAGCTGATTCCGGACTGGAAAGCCCAGGGCGCCCCCCTGAATGTGCCAGTCACCGAAGACCGCTTTCTCTTCCTCAGCGAAACCGGCGCCACCCGTGCCCCCAACTGGCTGCTGCCCAAAACCCTGCACAATGAAGGCAATTACATCGTCAGCCTGGGCAATGTCAGCCGCTGGCTGGCGCAGCAAGCCGAAGCGCTGGGCGTGGAAATTTTCCCCGGCTTTACCGCCTCACAGGTGCTGTGGGACGAAGAGCGCCAGATCGTGCGCGGGGTGATTACCGGTGACATGGGCGTGGCGCGTGATGGCAGCCAGAAGGGTGAATACACCCCGGGCATGGAGCTGCGCGGCAAGTACACCCTGTTTGCCGAAGGCTGTCGTGGCCACCTCGGCAAGCAGCTGATCCAGCACTACCAGCTGGACGATGGCCGCGATGCGCAGAGCTACAGCATCGGCATCAAGGAGCTGTGGGACATCGACCCGACCAAGCACAAGCCCGGTCTGGTGGTACACACTGCGGGCTGGCCGCTGAACAGCGACACCTATGGCGGCAGCTTCCTCTATCACGCCGAGAACAATCAGGTGGTGGTGGGGCTGGTGGTGGGGCTGGGTTACAGCAATCCTTATCTGAGCCCGTTTGAAGAGTTCCAGCGCTACAAGCATCACCCGGAAATCCGCCAGTTCCTCGAAGGGGGGCGCCGTATTTCCTATGGTGCCCGTGCCATCGTCACCGGTGGCTTGCAGGCGCTGCCGAAGCTGACCTTCCCCGGCGGTGCGCTGGTGGGTGACAATGCCGGTTTCCTGAATGTGCCACGCATCAAGGGCAGCCACGCCGCGATCAAGAGTGGCATGCTGGCCGCAGAAGCCGCATTTGAAGCCTTGGGAGCCGACCGCGCACATGACGAACTGAGCGCTTACACCACCCGCTTTGAGGGTAGCTGGCTGCACGATGAACTGCACCGCGCCCGTAACTTCAAGCCGTGGATGAGCAAGGGCGGCTTGTGGCTAGGGACACTGATGGCCGGAATGGACCTGAAGCTGTTTGGTGGCAAGGCCCCGTGGACGCTGCACAACAGCACACCAGACCATGCCAAGCTGAAAAGCAAGGATGAGTGCGAACCGATTGCCTACCCGAAACCGGATGGCAAGCTGTCTTTCGACCGCCTCTCCTCCGTCTTCCTCTCCAACACCAATCACGAGGAAGACCAGCCCTGTCACCTGACGCTGAAAGACGCATCCGTCCCCATCAGCATCAATCTGGCCCGTTATGATGCGCCGGAACAGCGCTATTGCCCGGCGGGGGTGTACGAAATCGTACGCGCCGACGATGGCAGTAACCCGCGTCTGCAAATCAACGCGCAGAACTGCGTGCACTGCAAGACCTGTGACATCAAGGATCCCACCCAGAACATCAACTGGGTAGTGCCGGAAGGTGGCGGCGGCCCGAACTACCCCAATATGTAAACGGCCCGTCCTGCCCTGCATACACCCCGCCCTGGCGGGGTGTATGCTTTTCAGGCTTGCGCAGACTCAAAGCCTTGCAGCACATTCACCGCATTGATGCCGATTTCTTCCACGGCATACCCGCCCTCCATCACGAACAGGGTCGGGCAACCCAGTCCGCCGATGAGCTCCCCCATCCGCAGGTAGTCCGGCGAGCTCAGCTTGAACTGGCTGATCGGGTCCTCCTGATAAGTATCCACCCCCAGTGACACCACCAGGGCATCTGGTGCAAACTGGCGAACACGCTCACACGCTGCTTGCAGCGCCTGCTGGTAAGCGGCCCAGACGGTGCCGTGCGGCAAGGGGAAATTGGCGTTGTAGCCCTCGCCCTCCCCCGCGCCGATTTCATCGGCATAGCCCAGAAAGTAGGGATACTCCACCCGTGGGTCGCCATGAATCGAGGCCACCAGCACATCGTTGCGGCAGTAGAAGATATCCTGGGTGCCGTTGCCGTGGTGATAATCCACATCCAGCACCGCCACCCGCTCCGCCCCCTGATCGCGTAACATCTGCACCGCGATGGCGGCGTTGTTGAGATAGCAGTAGCCGCCCATATAGTCACGGGCAGCATGGTGCCCGGGCGGGCGGCACAGGGCAAAGGCAGCCCGCTCACCCTGTTGCAGCAGCTGTGCGCCGGTCATGGCGACTTGCGCACTCTGCCACACTGCCTCCCAGGTACCTGCGGTGATCGGTACCCCGGCATCCATTGCATAGTAACCCAGCAAACCGTCGATATCCTGCGGGATCCGATCGGTACGCAAGCGGCGTACCGGCCACACCAGTGGCAAGGCATCATGGCTGCGACCTGCCGCAGACCAGCGCTGCCAGGCCGATTGCAGGAATTGCACAAAGCCCGCGTCGTGCACCCGCAACACGGGCTCCAGACCAAACGCTTGCGGCGCACGCACCTCACCCAGCCCGACCGCCTGCACCCGCGCCAACACCATGTCGGCACGGCTAGGCATCTCAAAGCAGGGCTTCATCTCTCCATCAATCAACTCAGCCTGGCCGTGATGCAGGCGATGGCTGTCACTGTAAATCGTCAACATGGCTAAAACTCCGGCAAAACAAGGGGCCGCCCCCTGTCTTGTGCGGGGGCAGCAGCCCGGATATCCGGGCGTCAGGAAGGTGTCACCTTACTTCTTCAGCTTGGTCCACACCTTGTCGCGCAGGGCCATGGCCTTGGTAGAACACAGCTTGTTGGGCACAAAGCGACTACGGTAAGCCGCGGGCGTGTTCACAGCCGGGTCATCACGCAGGGCCGGCAGCAGGAATTTGTCCGAGCCCTGGATGGCATTGTTGTAGCCGGTAAAGTTGGAAGCCAGCGCAATGTTTTCCGGGGCCATCATCCAGTTGATGAACTTGAGCGCGTTGTCCTTGTTCTTGGCCCCAACCGGAATGGCGAAGTTATCGTTCCAGAACGACATCCCTTCCTTCGGGTAGACGAACACGGCCGACTTCAGCTTTTCCTTGGTGCGGTGCGCCGCGCCGTTCCATTGATGGTGCAGGATCACTTCCTTGGCCTGCATGCGCTCGATGGTGCCGTCCGAGTTGTACATCGCCAGCATTGGCTTCTGTTTCAGCAACAAGTCCAGCACCTTCTGTGCTTCCTTGGGGTCTTCGGTACACTGGTCGACCTTGAGGTACAGCGAAGCGGCAACGAACAGCTCATTGACATCATTGAGGGCCACCATCTGCCCCTTCATGGCAGCGGGCGGTTCAAAGAAGCTCTTCCAGCTGTCCTCCAGTTTGCCGCCTGGCACCCGGGTGGAATCGTAGGTAAAGCCGGTGACCCCCCACATATAGGGCGCGGTATAGCTGCGGCTTGGGTCAAAGACGGGCTTGTTCAGGGGTGCCGTCACATTCTTGAAGTTCGGCATCTTGTTGACGTCGATCTTCTCCAGCAGCTTCTCGGTGATCATGATCTTCACCATATAGTCGCTGGGCACAATCACGTCGTAGCCCTTGGCACCGGCCTTGAGCTTGGCGAGCAGGGTTTCATTGCTGTCATACACATCCAGGTTGACCTTGATGCCGGTATCCTTCTCGAACTTCTTCAGCAGATCGAGCGGAATGTAGTCCGACCAGTTGTACAGGTTCAGCTCCCCACCTGCTCGGGCCACACCGCTCATGCCCAATGCCACCACCAAAGCCAGATGACGCCACTTCATGCTTGCTCTCCTTGATGTGATGCAAAGTCTCAGGGTTTCTTGCGCCCCAGCCACCAGGACAACACCACAAACCCCATGGATACCAGCAACATCAGTGCTGACAGCGCATTCACCTCCGGTGAAATGCCCCGTCGCACCATGCCATAGATATGTACCGGCAGCGTGGTGCTGCCCGCCCCCGCCACAAACGAGGTAATCACGTAATCGTCCAGCGACACAATGAAGGCCAGCATCGCGCCGGAAAGAATGCCCGGCAGCAACAGCGGAAACGTCACCCGCCAGAACGTACGTTGCGGCGTGGCATACAGGTCTGCCGCCGCCTCGAACAAGCGCGGGTCCATGCCTTCCAGCCGGGCGCGGATCGGCAGGTAGGCAAACGGGATGCAGAACACGGTATGCGCTATCAGCACGGTGAGCATGCCCAGCTCCAGCCCCAGCGCCAGAAACAACAGCAGGGACGCGACCGCAGTGACGATTTCCGGCGCCAGCATCGGCAAGCCCAACATGGCCTGCACCAGTCCCTGCCCACGGAAGCGGCCCGACGACATCGCCAGCGCCGCCAGGGTGGCAAAGGAGGTGGCAATCAGGGTGGCGCCGGTGGCAATCAGAAAGGAATTACGTGCTGCGCGCAGGATGTTGGGGTCATCAAACACCACGCCATACCATTGCCAGGAGAAGCCGGTCCAGATCGTCGCCACCCGATTGGCGTTGAAAGACAGTGCAATCAGCACCACGATCGGCAGGTACAGATACACCAGCGTCAACCAGGCCATGCTGCGCACGCCACGGAAACGCCAGAGCGGGTTATGCGGGTTCATGCGGCCTCCGTGCTGCGGCGGAAGCGCCACTGATACGCCAGCATGGCCAGCAATACCATCAGCAGCAGGGTAAAGGACAAGGCGGCACCGAATGGCCAGTTTCGCGCTGTACCAAACTGGTTCTGGATCAGGTTACCAATCATCAGTTGCTTGCCCCCCCCCACCAGCTCTGGAATGTAGTACGAACCAATGGCGGGGATGAACACCAGCATGCAGCCTGCCACGATGCCCGGCATGGCCAGTGGCAGGATCACCCGACGGAACGCCAGCCAGCGGTTGGCACCCAGGTCAAATGCCGCCTCCACCAGTCGCCAGTCCATCTTTTCCAGGCTGGTATAAATCGGCAGGATCATGAAGGGCAGGAAGGCATAGACCATCACGATGCCTACCGCCGTCGGCGTATACAGCACCCCCAGCACCCCGTCAGGCAGCCCCAGCAGCGGGCGCAGACCGTCAATCAGCCCGCCGTTGCGCAACAGCAGCATCCAGGCAAAGGCCCGAACCAGCAGATTGGTCCAGAACGGGATCGAGATCAGAAAGATCAGCCGGTTACGCGCCCGCTCTTCCTGCAGCGCGATATACAGCGCCGTGGGCAGGCCAATCAGCAGGGTCGCCAGGGTCGCCAGTCCAGCCAGCAGGAAGCTGCGCAGGAAAATCTGCAGGTAATCCCCGTTCAATACCAGCTGGTCGTCCAGATCGCGTTCGTACAGAAACTGAACGTAACCTTCGGCACTGTATTGTCCCCATTTCACGCCGCCAAACGTGTCGGGCGCCATGATGGACATCCACGCCATCAGCCCCATCGGCAGCACCATGAACACAAACAGGGTGAGTACCGTCGGGGACAACAGCAAGGGGCGCGACCAACGTGAGGTACGCATGCTCAATCCTCCAGCACTTGCACGGCGGTCGGATCCAGCACCAGCCCGACACGGTCGCCACGTTGCCAGCGCTGCTGTGCGCCCCGGTCGTTCTGCATCCGCACCTGACAGGGATGCCCGCCTTCCAGCGTCAGCTGATACAGCGTATCGGTACCCAAGTAGACCACCTCCTGCACCGTGGCGGCCAGGCCATCACCGGGTGCATTCACCCGCATCCGCTCCGGGCGCACCGCCAGCGTCACCACTTGGCCAACGGGGTGGGTGGGCGCGGCAGGCAGCCCTACACCTTCACCCAGCTGGTAGCCGTCGGAGGTCACCGTCGCGGGCAGCAGATTGATGTCGCCAATGAAACGGGCCACGAACCGGTTGGCCGGGTGATCATAGATCTCGATCGGGCTGCCCACCTGCTGCACCTTGCCGCCGCTCATTACCGCAATGCGGTCTGACATGGTCAGCGCCTCTTCCTGATCGTGAGTAACAAACAGGAAAGTAATGCCGGTTTCACGTTGCAAACGCTTGAGCTCAACCTGCATCTCCTTGCGCAGCTTGAGGTCAAGCGCAGAGAGGGACTCATCCAGCAACAGCACCTTGGGGCGGTTGGCCAGTGCGCGTGCCAGTGCGACCCGCTGCTGCTGCCCGCCCGAAAGCTGCGCCGGTTTGCGCGACGCCATGCCTTCGAGCTTGACCAGCGCCAGCATCTCCGCCACCGTCTGCTGAATCACTGCAGTGGATTGGCGCTGCATCTCCAGCCCGAAGGCCACGTTCTGTGCCACCGTCAGATGCGGGAACAGCGCATAGCTTTGAAACACGGTATTGATGGGGCGCTTGAACGGCAAGGTACCCACCAGTGAGGTGCCATGAAGCCGAATGTCGCCCGAAGTCGGTTGCTCGAAGCCCGCAATCAGCCGCAGCAAGGTGGTTTTGCCACAGCCGGAGGGGCCCAGCAGGGTAAAGAACTCGTTCTCGCGTATGCCCAGAGAAACCTTGTCCAGCGCCAGCGCGCCTTGGGCAAAGGCCATGCAGACCTGGTCAATGTCAATCGCCGTCCGGGTAGCGGTCATGCACATATCCTGTGAGGTAGCAGGGTTCAGTGTAGCGTGCGCCAGCTCAGCGTGCATGCTCAATCTCCCGCATGCCATCACTGCTGAGGATGCCGCCATAACATTGTGGCCGGCGATCACGGAACAGGCCCCAGGCATGGCGGCGGCGTTCAATGGCACGCAGGTCGTAGGTTTGCAGCAGCACCCGTTCATCTTCCTGCCCGGCACTGACCAGCAGCGCGCCTGTCTCATCGGTCAGGAAAGATGAGCCATAGTAGCGCTGTGAAAAGCGCTGGCCCTGTTCCACGCCAATGCGGTTGGCGGCGATGACCGGTATCACGTTGGCGGCTGCATGGCCCTGCATCACCCGCTGCCAATGTGCGGAAGAGTCCAGCGCCGGGTCTTGTGGCTCGCTGCCAATGGCGGTCGGATACAGCAACAGCTCAGCCCCTTGCAAGGCCATGATGCGTGCGGCTTCCGGAAACCATTGGTCCCAGCAGATACCGACCCCAATACGGCCATAGCGGGTATGCCATACCTTGAAACCGGTATCGCCCGGCGTGAAGTAGAATTTTTCGTTGTAGCCCGGCCCATCCGGGATATGGGTTTTGCGATAGACACCGAGGACCTGTCCATCGGCATCCAGCATGGCAATGCTGTTGTAGTAGACCTGCCCTGCCCGCTCAAAGAAACTGATGGGCATCACCAGCTGCAATTCTGCCGCCAGCCTGGAGAAGCGCTGAAGGGTGGGGTGACCCGCCATGGGCTGCGCCAGCCGCAGATGGGCCGCATCCTGGTCGGTACAAAAGTAGGGTAACTCAAACAGCTCCGGCAACAGCACCACCTGTGCGCCTTGGGCGGCGGCCTGTCGCACCAGTCGTTCAGCGGTAGCAATATTGTCTATGGATTGCCATGAAGCAGCGGCCATCTGGATTGCGGCTACGGTACAGTCCATCCTCCACCTCCCCCTTGTGTGACGCTATTGTGAACCGTGACCGTGCGCTGACTGTCAGCGTGAATGCGGTCAGCCAGGGGATCATTCCGGCCAACCGTTACTGCGTTGCAGCATGCGCAGGCGGCGCAGACCGCCAGTCACTCGGGCAGCGTCCGGTCCAGCGGCGGAAGGCATGGCGAAAGCTGGCGGTCTCACTATAGCCCAGCCGCTCGGCCACTTCGGCAATCGGTAAACGGGTTCGCTCCAGATAGTCCACTGCCATCTGACAGCGTACCCGGTCCAGCACCTGCTGGAAATGCACCCCTTCGGCCAGTAGCCGCCGCCGCAAGGTACGCTCGGACATGCACAAAGATTTGGCCAGTACATCCAGCTGGCCATAATGCGCCGGGTTACTGCGCAGCAAGTGCAGCACGCGCGCCAGCAAGCGGCTGCCTTGCGTTTGCTGCCACTCCTGTTGCAAGCGCTCGCACTGCTGCACCGCCATGTAATGGCTGACCGGCTCCGCCAGCGGCAAGGGCTGTGACAGCCATTCACGCGGGAACCACACCGCATCGCACGCCGCCTCAAAGACGGGCATGACACCAAAGCAGGGTATGTAGGCCGAAGCATGCTCCGGTCTGGGGAAGCGCAAGCTCACCGCACTGGCCACCGTGGCGCGCCCCAGCACATCACCAATAATGGCCCACAACGAGGCCAGACACATGTCCGCGTTAAGGGGGTAGAGCGCGGCGCGCGCATGGTGCGGGCCCGCCACCAGCGCAGCAAGCTCTCCGTCCTCATGCAGGTTCAGTTCAAAGAAACTGCCCAGCAGGCCGGGAAAATCCAGGGCACAGCGCAAGGCATCGCGCAGCGTCGGGCTGACCAGCATGGCATAGCCGAGCGCCCCGTAGCTCGACACATGCATGTTGCGGCCAATGCGCAAACCGATGGCGGTATCCTGACTCAAGCGCAAGGCATTGGCGAAAATGGTCAGCTCCTGCCCTTGCGTGATCATGGCGGCTGGCGTTTGCAGGTCCGACTCACTCACCCGGCTGCCCGTGAGCAAGGCCGATACTGCAATCCCCTGCGCCTGCAGCAGCTTGGCCGTCAATGACACGGTATGCAGCGTCATCGGGCGTTGATCGTAGTCGTCGGCAAAGGCGGGGTCCATGGCCGTAATTGTGCGCCTCCACCGTCAATCGTCAAGAGCAGCCAGCCGCGACACAAGCAGGTAGAATGGCAGCTCTATTTCACCCCATGATGCAAGGTAGACCGTGTCTGAACGTCCGATGCTGGTGCTGGCCAGCGACAACGCGGGCAAGCTGGCCGAATTCCGGCAATTGCTGGCTCCGCTTGACCTGCAGATCGTCCCGCAAGGAGAGCTGGGCATTCCGGGGGCGGATGAGCCCCACGCCACGTTTGTGGAAAATGCGCTGGCCAAAGCGCGCCACGCCAGCCAGCTGAGCGGCAAGCCCGCGCTGGCGGACGACTCCGGCCTGTGCGTACAGGCCCTGGGCAATGCGCCCGGCGTCTGGTCAGCGCGTTATGCCGGGGACCCCAAGTCAGACGCCCGCAACAATGCCCGACTGCTGGAGGCGTTGAACGGCGTCAGTGACCGCCGTGCGTATTTCTACTGCATCCTGGCCCTGGTAAGCCACGCCAACGACCCCCGCCCCATCCTGTGCGAGGGCATCTGGCGCGGCGAGATTGCCCAGGCGGCAGACGGTGAACACGGCTTTGGCTATGACCCGCTGTTCTGGCTGCCGGGTCTGGGCTGCACCTCGGCGCGCCTGAGCCGTGAGCAGAAAAATCAGCATTCGCACCGTGGTCAGGCGCTACGGTCATTGTTGCAACACTTGCAGGAAGAAGCATGGTGAGCTTTACCCCCCCGATCTGGCACAAGGCGGACGGTAGTCCGGTATCCTGTGTCGAGAAAATCAAGGTGCTGAACGAGAACCTGGAAGAATTGCGCCAAATGGCGCAAGACGCGCTGGAAGATGCCGTACTGCT
The DNA here is from genome assembly GCF_041909055.1 of Leeia sp. NCBI lineage: Bacteria > Pseudomonadati > Pseudomonadota > Betaproteobacteria > Neisseriales > Leeiaceae > Leeia > Leeia sp. The sequence goes on from NZ_JAYREC010000001.1 coordinate 585,705, forward strand.
GGAGTGCACGGAAGCCCAGATTCGGCAGGCACTGCATACGCTGATCGACAGCCTGCACAACCCCTATCAGGAAGCCGGTCAGTGAGTGCACCGGTGGCCCTGCCGGTGGGGCGCAGCAACTGGTCCTTGCAGAGCCTGCCGCCGCTCTCCCTGTACGTGCATATCCCGTGGTGCATCCGCAAGTGCCCATACTGCGATTTCAACTCGCACGAAAAGCGCGGTGAGCTGCCGGAGAAGGCTTACCTCGACGCGCTGGTGCGCGATCTGGAGCTGGCCTTGCCGCTGGTATGGGGGCGGCGGATTGTCTCCATCTTCTTCGGTGGCGGCACCCCCAGCCTGCTGTCGGCCCAGGGGCTGAGCCGCCTGCTGGATGACCTGCGTGCGCGGCTGCCCCTGCTGCATGAAGCCGAGGTCACACTCGAAGCCAACCCCGGCACCTTCGAGATCGAGAAATTCCGTGATTACCGCGCGGCGGGCATCAACCGGCTATCTATTGGCATCCAGAGCTTCAACCCGCGCCACCTGCAGGCGCTGGGCCGGGTGCACGATACTGATGAAGCACGCCGGGCCGTCGACATCGCCGCTCAGCTGTTCGACACCTTCAATCTGGATCTGATGTACGCGCTACCCGGCCAGACGCTGGATGAAGCGCTGGCCGATCTGGACACCGCGCTGGGCTGGCAACCGCCGCATCTTTCCTGCTACCACCTGACGCTGGAACCGAATACCCTGTTCTACCGCAACCCGCCTGACTTGCCGGACGATGACCTGTCGGCAGACATGCAGGAAGCCATCGAGCGGCGGCTTGAAATTGCAGGCTATCAGCACTATGAGACCTCCGCCTTTGCCCGCCCCGGCCACCCTTGCCAGCACAATCTGAACTACTGGCAGTTTGGCGACTATCTGGGCATTGGCGCAGGCGCGCACAGCAAGCTGAGCTTTCCGGACCGCATTATCCGGCAGGCCCGCTACAAGCAACCGGCAGCCTACCAGCAACAGGTCGCCGCCGGTACACCGGTGCAGGAAGAGCGGCAGGTCACGCTGGACGAACTGCCGTTTGAATTCATGATGAATGCGCTGCGCCTGACCGCGGGCGTACCCACTGAGCTGTTTGCCCGCCATACCGGCCTGCCCTTGTCGCGCATCGAGCGCACCTTGCAGCTGGCCGAACAGGACGGCTTGCTGTACCGTGATCTTCAATCCTTGGCGCCCACCTTGCGTGGACAGCGCTTCCTCAACAGCCTGTTGCAACGCTTCTTGCCGGAATCCCGCCCATGAAAGATGACGCCCCGCGCCTTGCCATACTGATCGATGCTGATAACGTCAAGATCAGCACCATTACCCCGCTTTTGTCAGAAATTGCCCAGTATGGCCGCATCACTACCCGGCGCATCTATGGTGATTTCACCTCCAACAACCTGGCAGGCTGGCGCGCCGTGATTGCCGAGCATGCCATTCAGCCCATCCAGCAATACCGCAACACCATCGGCAAAAATGCCAGCGACAGCGCGCTGATCATTGATGCGATGGACATGCTGCACTCGCGGCGCTTCGACGGCTTCTGCATCGTCAGCAGCGACAGTGACTTCACCCGCCTCGCCGCCCGCATCCGCGAAGACGGCCTGATGGTGTACGGCTTTGGCGAGCGCAAGACACCCAAATCCTTTGTGTCAGCCTGCGACAAATTCATCTACGTGGAAATCCTCAGCACCACCAGCGAGATCAAGCCGGGTAGCAGCAAGAAAAAACCGAAGTCGCCACAGCAAAAACAGGTCGACCCGATTCGCGATGTGCTGGCCCGTGCCGCACAAAGTGCAGCCGGTGAAGATGGCTGGGCGCAGCTCGGCAAGGTCGGTCAGCTGGTCAGCGCCAGCCAGCCCGACTTTGACCCGCGCAACTATGGCTTTGGCAAGCTGCGGCAACTGATCGAATCGTTTGGTGACTTCCAGCTGGAAACGCGGGCGCATGGTGCCGGGCAAAGCCTGTTCATCCGCCTGCGCGACAGCAGTGGCCCGAGCACACCTGTGACGCCAGCCGCAAGCAGTGCCCCAAATGCGACACCCGCCGCAGCCTCCAATGGCGAGCGCCGCGATGAGCGCAAGCGCCGCAAGGGTCGTAACCGGCGCGACGAAGCCGCGTCCTCCCTCATGGCCACCGCTGCGCCAGCCGAGGAGGCCCCTTCAGCGCCTGCAGTCGAAGCACCGGCTGCTGCGCCCGCCTCTCGCCCGCTGCAACAGGAGTTGCATGACCTGCTACAGCACGCGGTACAGCAATCGCTCAGTGCCGATGGCGCCGCCCTGCTCGGCAGCATTGGCCAGCAATTGCGCAAGCTAAAGCCGGATTTCAACATCCGCAGCTATGACTATGCCACGCTGACCCAGGCGCTGGCAGACAGTGGCTTATTCTCGCTCAGCGGCAAAGGGGCTGCTTTGCGAGTCCGTTTGAAGTAACCCTGACACCCCCCAAGGAGACAACATGGCTAAGACCATCATTCATACCGACAACGCCCCCAAAGCTATCGGTACCTATTCGCAAGCGGTGAAAGTGGGTGACACCGTGTACCTGAGCGGGCAGATTCCGCTGGATCCGGCCTCCATGCAGCTGGTGGAAGGCATCGAAGCGCAAATTCATCAGATGTTCAAGAATCTGGCTGCGGTGGCGGAAGCAGCAGGCGGCTCGCTAGGTAACCTGGTCAAACTCAATGTGTTCATGACCGACCTCTCCAACTTCGCCAAGGTCAACGAGATCATGGCGCAGTACGTGCCGGAGCCCTTCCCGGCCCGCGCTGCGGTGCAAGTGTCGGCGCTGCCGCGCGGTGCGCTGATCGAAGCCGACGGCGTGCTGGTTCTGGGTTGATGCCCTGCCTGAACCGGCAGGCCAACTTGCCGGTTCAGCCTCGATTCAGCAATGGTGATTCATCATTCACAAAACGCTTGAGCCCATGCGCCGCTCGCGATAAGCTAGCAGCATGCAAGCCAGAAGCCCGCGACACTGGACGACGGGCCGGAACCCTTGACACTGCACATGCAAGAGGAGAACCTCCCGTGATGATTCGCCGCCTGTCGCTGGCCTTGGCCAGCCTCTCCCTGCTGACGGTTGCCACCGTCGGCCATACTGCCACCCCGACTGCGCCTGCCACACCTGCCGCACCCGCGCCCAAGGTTGCAGTTGACCTGAATTCACCGATCGGCCTGTGGGAAACCATTGACGACGAAACCAAGAAACCGAAATCCATTGTGCGACTCTATGACCAGGGTGGCGTGATTTCCGGCAAGGTCGAGAAGCTGCTCAACCGCGCGGCTGGCGATGAAAACCCGCTGTGTACCGAATGCTCGGATGAGCGCAAGGACAAACCCATCCTCGGCATGGTCATCATGTGGGGCATGAAGAAGAGCGAAGACGGCTGGGAAGACGGCAAGATCTTCGACCCCAAGAAGGGCAAAACCTACTCCTGCCAGTTCAAGCTGGCCGAAGGTGGCAAGAAGCTGGAAGTGCGGGGTTATATCGGGGTGGTGGCGCTAGGCCGCACCCAGACCTGGAACCGGGTACAGTAAGCGCTCCGGCCTCGCAAAGGCGTGCTGCGGCACGCCTTTTTCATTTCATCTACGGAGAGAGACATGTCTGCCATCTGGTTTGCCCCGCTGTCGCTGGATACTTTTCATGCCGTGAGCCAAAACACGCTGGCCGAACATCTGGGGATCCGCTTCACTGAAATTGGCGACGATTATCTGGTTGCCACCCTGCCGGTTGACACCCGCACCATGCAGCCGATGGGCCTGCTGCATGGTGGTGCCAGTGTGGTGCTGGCCGAAACCATGGGCAGCCTCGCCAGCTTCTGTGTCATCAACCCGGCCGAGTCAGTCTGCGTTGGCATCGAAGTGAATGCCAATCACGTCCGCGCGGCGCGCAGCGGCTTGGTCACTGGCATTTGTACGCCCTTACATCTTGGCCGCCAGCTCCATGTATGGGATATTCGCATCAGCGACGACGCTGGCAAGCTGGTGTGCGTGTCGCGACTGACCACTTCCATCCAGCCGAAAAGCCGATTGTGACCCGTTGAGCACCGCCGACCCGTTCCTCAAACTGCCCGGATTCACCGCCAGTGTGCGGGACAAGCTGGCCAAGCTGAACCTGCTGCGGCTCGCCGACCTCACCTTGCATTTGCCGCTGCGCTACGAAGACGAAACGCAGTGCTACCCCATCCATGATGCCCCGCACGACCGGGTGGTGGTGGTGGAAGGCGTGATCCGCAAGAGCGAAGTACAGATTCGCCAGCGGCGGCAACTGGTGGCCGAAGTACGTGACGACAGTGGCCGCCTGATTGTCCGCTTTCTCAATTTCTACCCGGCGCAGCAGAAGCAGTGGCAGATCGGCAAGCGGGTTCGGCTAACCGGCGAGGTGCGCACCGGATTCTATGGCCCGGAGATGGTGCATCCCAAGGCCCGCTTTGTCGAAGCAGGCGCACCGCTGCCGGAAGGCTATACCCCGGTCTACCCGACTACGCAGGGGCTGGGCCAGGATACCCTCAAGCGTCTGGTCGAACTTGCGCTCAAGCACAGCCCGCTGACCGACACGCTGCCCGCCAGTCTGCTGCAGCCCCTGCAGCTCCCTGCACTGGAAACCAGCCTGCGCCTGCTGCACCAGCCGCCCCCCGGCACCGATTTGCGCCCCTTGCTGCAACGTCACCATCCTGCCTGGCAACGGTTGAAGTTTGACGAGCTGCTGGCGCAGCAGCTGACCCTGTTGACCAACCGTGCCCGCCGCCGCGCCGTCCCCGCGCCGATTCTACCCAGCCAGGGACGGCTCAGCGGGCCCTTGCTGGCGCGGCTGCCGTTCCAGCTGACGGGCGCTCAACAGCGTGCGGTGGACGTCATCAGTCAGGACCTGCAGCGTCCGGTGCCCATGCAGCGGCTGCTGCAAGGCGACGTCGGCAGCGGCAAGACCATCGTTGCAGCGCTCGCCGCCTTGCAGGCCGTCGAAAATGGCATGCAAGTCGCTTTCATGGCCCCGACCGAACTGCTGGCCGAGCAGCACTATCGCAAACTGGATGAATGGCTGACGCCGCTGGGTGTCCGCATCGGCTGGCTGACCGGCAGCCAGAAGAAGAAAGTGCGTGAGGCGATGCAGGCCGAGATCGCCAGCGGCGAGATTCAGATTGCCGTGGGTACCCACGCGCTGTTTCAGGACAGCGTGCAGTTTGTCAATCTGGCGCTGCTGCTGGTCGACGAGCAGCATCGCTTTGGCGTGGCGCAGCGGCTGCAGTTGCGCAGCAAAGGCGTCGCCAGCAGCGGTGCGCCGCATCAGCTGATGATGTCAGCCACTCCGATTCCGCGTACGCTGGCGATGAGCTATTTTGCCGATCTGGATGTATCGGTGATCGATGAGCTGCCGCCCGGCCGCACCCCCATCGTCACCACCTTGCTGGATAACCGCAAGCGGGAAGCACTGGTAGCACGCGTGGGTGAGGCCTGCCGTAGCCAACAGGCACAAGCCTACTGGGTGTGCCCCTTGATTGAGGAATCCGAGGCGTTGCAGTTGCAGACAGCAGTGGCCACGCACCAGGAACTCTCCACGGTTCTGCCCGACCTCCGCATCGGGCTGGTGCACGGCAAGCTGTCCGCTGCCGACAAGCAGGCCGTGATGCTGGCCTTCAAGGAACACCAGCTGGATATTCTGGTGGCGACCACCGTGATCGAGGTGGGGGTGGATGTGCCGAACGCCAGCCTGATGGTGATTGACCACGCCGAGCGCATGGGGCTGGCACAGCTGCACCAGCTGCGCGGGCGGGTCGGGCGCGGCAGCAAGGCCAGCTACTGTACCTTGCTGTATCAGGCCCCACTGGGCGAGCTGGCCAGCGCCCGGCTGGACCTGATGCGCCGCAGTACCGATGGCTTTGAGATTGCGCGTGAGGACTTGCGCCTGCGCGGCCCCGGCGAGCTGCTGGGCAGCCGGCAAAGTGGCGTGCCGCTGCTGCGCTTCGCCGACCTGGAGCAGGACATGGACCTGCTGGAAGCCGCCCGCAACCTCGCCCCGCGCCTGCTGCGCGAACTGCCCGATATCGCCGCCGACCATCTGGAGCGCTGGCTGGGCTCACGCAGCGGGCTGCTGGATGCCTGAGGGAACGTCGTCCAGCAGCTGGACTCTGAGAGACAAGATCCTTCTGCACGCTGGAGAGCCCACATTCATGCGCTTATTGACCCTGGCCCGGCAAGGGCTTCTGCTACTGTGTGGCATACCCCTGTTTGCATGGGCGACCTCTTGGCAGGATGGCGACCTGATTTTCCAGACTTCACGCTCCAGTCAGAGTAGCGCCGTGCAGATCGCCACGGGTTCCCGCTATTCCCACATGGGCATGCTGGTGCAACAGCGGGGAGAATGGCAGGTGCTGGAAGCGGCGGCCACCGTACGCTATACCCCGCTCGCAGACTGGCTGGCGCGCGGCGTGGGTGGACATGCGGTCATCAAGCGGCTGCGTACACCGTTAACGCCCGCACAGCAGGCAAGCTTGCGCGCCGCGATCCCGGCCTATCTGGGTAAACCCTATGACCTGACTTTCCGCTGGTCCGACCACCGCATCTACTGCTCCGAGCTGGTCTGGAAGCTGTACCAACGCACATTGGGTATCCGGATCGGTCCGCTGCAAAAGGTGCGGGACTTCCGCTTGGCCGACCCGCGCATCCAGGCACAACTGCGCGCCCGCTATGGCGAACAGCTGCCGCTGGACGAGCCGGTGGTATCGCCCGGCGCCATGTTTGACGACGCTCAGCTGCAAACCGTAATGAAGCGCTGATCAGCCCTGCAGCGCCCCCACATCAGGATTCCGACGTTTGCTGGCGCTCCAGGCTACGTGGGTTCAGTTCGGCCCACTGCGCCAGATCGAGCTCGGTGCCATGCGGGCGCAAGTGGGAGAGGAACTGGCGGCTGGCGTGCTCCCAGCCAAACTGTTCGGCATGCTGGCGTGGCAGGCGGCGGTCGATCTCCAGCGCTTGCAGGCAAGCCGTCTTCAGGTCTTCGTGCATCACGCCGGCAGGTGAATCGCCGATCACATCCAGTGGCCCGGTGACCGGGTAGGCGGCAACCGGGCAGCCACAGGCCATGGCTTCGAGCATCACCAGCCCAAAGGTATCGGTCTTGCTGGGGAACACGAAGACCGATGCACTGCGGTAGACCTCGGCCAATTGTTGCGAATCCAGCACGCCCAGCCAGTTAACGCCGGGAAAACGTCGCGCCAGCTGCTCACGCTGGGGCCCCACCCCAGCGACCCACTTGCTGCCGGGCAAGTCCAGCTCCAGAAACGCGGCCAGATTTTTTTCCACCGCCACCCGCCCCACGTAGAGGAAGACCGGGGGTTCAGTGGCCAGCGCATCCGCTCGCCCATCCGGGTGAAAGGTGTTCAGGTCTACTCCGTGCGACCAGGAGGCCACATTGTTGAAGCCGCGTGCCTCCAGATCGCGCCGCACCACTGGCGTCGGCACCATCACCGCCTCGGCAGCACCGTGGAAACGCCGCAGCCAGGCATAGCTCACCGACAGCGGTAAACCGGTGCGCAACTGCACATACTCAGGGAAGCGCGAGTGATAGGCTGTCGTGAACGGAAAGCCATTGTTGAGGCACCAGCGCCGTGCCGCCATGCCAAGCGGGCCTTCGGTGGCGATATGAATCGCATCCGGGTTGTACTCGACAATCCGGCGGCTGACCTTGCGGTAGGGGAACAGCGACAGGCGGATGTCCGGATAGGTGGGCATCGGCATGGTGCGAAAACCTTCCGGGGTCAGAAATTCGACCTGATGGCCCCAGGTTTGCAAGTCTGCTGCGGTGTATTGCAGCGTACGAACCACACCGTTGACTTGCGGCAGCCAGGCATCGGTCACGATCAGGATGCGCATGCGGTGCTCTCCTTGCTCTGAAAAGGTAATTCATACTGTTGCGGCAGGAAGGCTCCGCCCGGCGTCTGCCAGCTGAGGATGCGCAGCTCGCCATTCTCCAGCTCCACCAGCGCAGTCAGGCTTTCCACCCAGTCGCCATCGTTGGCGTACAACACGCCGTTGATGTCGCGCAGTTCCGCCTTGTGGATATGGCCACACACCACACCGTCGAGCCCGCGACGGCGTGCTTCGGCAGCCACCGCCTCTTCAAACTGGCTGACAAAATTGACGGCCTTCTTGACCTTGTGCTTGAGGTATTGCGACAGAGACCAGTAGCCCAGCCCCAGCCGCGCACGCAGCAGGTTGAGCCAGCGGTTGAGCTTGAGGGTAAATTCGTAGGCACGGTCGCCGACAAAGGCCAGCCATTTGGCGCACTGGATGACGCCGTCGAACAAATCGCCATGCAGCACCAGCATGCGCCGACCGTCGGCCAGGGTATGCACCACTTCGTCGGCAATATGGATGTCACCGAAGGACAAGCCGATGAACTGGCGGATAGCCTCGTCATGGTTGCCGGGAATGAAGGTGACCTGGGTGCCTTTACGCGCCTTGCGTAGCAGCTTCTGCACCACGTCGTTATGGCTCTGTTTCCAGAACCATTGCCGTCGCAGCGCCCAGCCATCGACGATATCGCCGACCAGAAACAGGTAGTCCGATTCGGTATGCTTGAGGAAATCCAGCAGGTAGTCCGCTTGGCATCCGGCAGTACCCAGATGGATATCCGAGATGAAAATGCTGCGGAAACGGTGTCGCTGGCCGGTGTGCTCCGGTTCCTGATCAAGCCAGTCTGGGCGGGGGGCAGGGGCATTCACGCCCCTGATCTTGCCCGCACCGGGTTACATCACCATGACACCAACATGACAGCCGTGTGTCAGGCACTGGCCGGTGGTACAGCCGCTAGCCCGCCGTACTCCGCTGCAAATGGGCCAGGATGTGTGGATAGACGTCCTGCGCCGCCTGCTTGCCAAAGATGCAGTCGATATGGCCGTAACCGTCGATCACCGTGCGCTGGTAGAGGCTGCTGCCAAAAGTTTCACACAGCATGTCGTAAGTCAGTGCCGTACTTTCCGGCAAGAAGCAGGCATTTTCGCTACCGTGAATGAAACTGACAGGTTTGTGGAAATGCTGCAGCACCCTGGCTCGCGCCTCGGCCTCTTCCGGCAAGTACACATCCTCACCATCAGCGGCCACCACCTTGCCCTCCCGCACCATTCGTGCGAGGTGGGCAATACTTTCGATGTTGGCAATACCAAACCATTCGCCTAGCGTATCGTGGGTCAACTCATTCAGTTGCGCATGCTCATACAGCAGGGCATACATGAAGCTGATTCGATGGCACACCGCACTATGGCAGCCCTCGTCACGCGGAATGGCCGGATTCAGTGTCAAGGCCATGTCATACAGGCGGCTGAACCAGCCCGGGTCCTTGTCGACAAAGGCATCCAGGGTATCCACCCCGAGCACCTCCAGCGCTTCCGGCAAGTGCAAGCCTGCCCGCAAGCGGTTGGAGAACGGTGCCTTCACATGTCCGGCCACCTGTGAGAACAGGGCGGAACGCACGCCAGGCATGCCTGCCGCCATCGCCATGAACAGCGTACTGGCCCCAAAGCAGTGGCCGATGACATGAATGCTGTCCTGTCCGGTCAAGGCACACACCTTGGCGACCGCCGCCGGCCAGTCGCGTCGCGCCACATCATCACCGGTAAAGGGGGTACGACAGGATGGCAGGGCAATGCTGGCGCGGAAATCCAGCAGCCAGACGTCGTAGCCATGCGCATACAGATATTCCAGCAGGTTGGTGTCGATGGTATCGAGCGAGAAAATGGTACTGGCGACCCCCAGCCCGTGTCCCAGCAACACCGTCCCCTTGTCGCCCCCCCGGTAGCGACTCAGCCGCAGAGTGACGCCATCATCGGTCTGTACCGGGTAAAGCTGGGGCAGCGGGACTCGCAGCGCCCGCTTCTTGCGCAAACGGGTATCGTCCACCTCGCTGCTGCCAAAAGGATAATGGGTCAAGCCGCCCAGGTAGCTGTCCACCAGCTTGCCCGCGAAGAAGCGTCCAAAGCGGGCCATGGCAGACAAGCGCTCACTGACGCTGCTGGCATGCAATACCTGCAGGGTTTGCATCTGTTTGAGGAAGTCCAGCGGCTGGATATGCAGGATACCCACCCCCAGCACCGGCGCTTGCGCGTCCAGCCCTTCGTGCACGCTGACATACAGGGTGGTGGTATCGGCCCACATGTCAAACAGCGGATCATCGCGGATGATTTTCTCACCCGAGAAAAACCAGCTGCGCCCATCCGGCGCATGCAGCTGCATCTGGTAGCGCATATTGCGGGTATCCACCTGCTCGGCATTATCCGTCAGCAGCTGGAAACGGCCATGGCTGGTGGTCAAGGGCTCTGCACACAGGGCGGGGGCCTGTACGGTACCGATCAGGCCTGCCCGATGCGCGGGCTCATCCAGCAGTTGCGTCAGGTCATCGCTCTCGATGGTCAAGGTAAAGGACAGCGGCGAAGCTGCGGCCTCACCCTGCAGGTAACCCTGCTGAAAACCGGCGGCATCCGCCTGCTTCACCGCAGTCGAAAAATAGCCCTTCATGGTTTCCGTAAAGCGGATACCCACCGGCGGCGGCGCAAGCGGTGTGGCCGGATGGGAAGGCAGGCTGACATCCAGCGTCCAGCCTTGCTGAGTAGCCCACAGCATCAGGCTGCGTTCCGCCAGCGCCGTGATGGTGAACAAGGGGTTCACCCCCAGCGAGGTCGGCATGATGGCCCCATCCAGTACAAACAGCCCCGGGTGGACGCTGTCGCCCTGCTCGCCGGCAAACACCTGCCCCAGATGGTTGACCACCCCCTGCTCTGCCCGCTCCCCCATGCCACACCCGCCCAGCGGATGCACGGTGATCAGCTCTTTGTCCAGCAACGACGTCCACATCGGGTTCCGCACGAACTCGCCACCCTCGGCAAAACTGAGGTCACGCAGCACCGCATTATCGCGCTGGAATACCGGCAGCTCACCCACCTGTGGCCACACTACCTGCACCCGGTCTTCCGCATCCAGCGCCAGGCGGCCTCCCGCGCCATCGTGGCTCATCACCAGATAGGTCTGGGTATGCTGAACCGCACCATGGTAGGCACCCAGAATCACGCTTTCTGTTTCGCGCAGCTGGCGGCGGGCAGCAGCCAGCATGCCATCATCCGGGCTCTCCGCCAGGGTAGCGTCAGCAGCGGCAAATGCCGCGGGCAACAGGCTGGCCATGGCGCCGGGCAGGCTACCCTCTTCAATCACGTAGCCCTCCTGCACCTGACTGCTGCCACGCTGGTCAATCAAGCCGGTAATGCAAGGCCCCACCGGATCCGCCAGATCCGGCGCACGGGTACCGTCACCGATACCATTGACGCGTTGCTCCAAGTTATAGGCAAACGCCAGCACGTCACCATTACCCGTGAAGTGCTGACCCAGCTGCGCAGACAAGGGCAAGCCCTGCTGGCGCGAGCGCAACAGGATCTCGGTAGACCCCAGGCTGCCCGCACCCAGTACCACCTGACTGGCGGTAAGACACAGCAGTTCGTCACCAAACCGGTCACGCCCAGTATCCAGCAACTGATAGTAGACCTGCCAACGCTGCTGCGCGGCATCCCAGGCCAGGTGATGGACCTGCACCTCACAATAGATTTCCGCACCGTGGTTGCGGGCATCCGGCAGGTAGTTCATCAGTGTGGTATTTTTGGCCGATACATTACAGCCGGACACACAATCGCCACAGCCGGTACAGGGTTGCTGCATCACGCCCACATGATTGGGGCCATCCACCGTGAAATTGACATTGATCGGTGGTCGCGTACAGCTGGCGGGCAGGCTGTCGGCCATCTGCTGCAGCACCTGCAGTTTGGCGGGTGTGGGCCGGTCTGCCGGATAAGGCTGCGGCTTCAGCATGTCGCGTGCACGCTGATACCCTGCCTTGCGTCCTGACTCATCCTGCCGCAAGACGGCAGGCCAGCGAGGATGGTCAAACACGCGGGGGTCCGCTTCCAGCGACACGTTGGCGTTCACCAGCGAGGTGCCGCCCAGGCCACAGCCCAGAAACACGTGCATGTCGTCATGCAGGCGCAGGTCATACAGTGCGGTTGACCGACCGCCCGAGAGCCCGCCCTTGCGCCACTGGAACTGCCCTGCTGCTTCTCCGACTGTATCCGGATACTCGCCGGGTTGCAGCTCTGCGCCCCGCTCCAGCACGCACACGCTCAACGCACTGCCATCGCTACGGCGCATGCGCGCCAGACGCGATGCCGCCACCCCGCCACCATAGCCGCTACCGACCACCACAGCATCATAATGGGCTTGCAGGCGATCAATGGGCAGTGACAAACGAATCAGGCCAGATTGCGACATGGTATTCCCTTTCTTGAACGATCAGGCTGCCAACAGGCCATAGCCCGGCAGCAGCTCCAGCAGCACATATTGCCGGTGCCGTAACAATGCATCATGAAAGCGTTTCCAGTGGCTGTGCTGGAAAGCCGGGGTCCACGGATAAACCTGCCCTTTCGGCTGCACCTCTGCCAGCTCGCCCAAGGCCTGCGCCTTCCACGAGCCTGGCCCCTTGGCCAGATAGGTCAGTCTTTCCTTGATTGGTTCACCGCTGGCATCATGGAAACGGCCGTGCGCAATGGCATCCAGCCAGACCTGATGGCGGACCTCACCGTCTTCATCCTGCGTCTGCCACAACAGCTGGTCCAGTGCGCTGAAATCCGGCAGCGTCACCGCCAGATCCGGATCACCTGCGCGATAACGGCAACAGGCCACATACAGCGCCCGTGCGGCCGCAGCAAAGTCCTGGGCATTATTGCGCTCGACCGCCTCCCCCCAGCCATTGTGATAACGCCAGTGCAGCCAGGGCAAGTCCGGCCAGGACAAGGCCGCACCATGCCCCAGTGGCAACACCGCCCCGACCAGCTCCCCGGTCAAGGCTTCGACCTGCTCCCGAAAGTACTCGGATAAGCGCTTGATCAGGCTGAGTGGGGAATGGCCATGCTCATCCTGCAGTTTGGTGGCCCGGTTGACCGCATGCTGCAGGCCGCAAAATCCCTGATGCGCCCAGGTATCCGCGTACACATGCAGCACAATCCCCAGCCGATGCAAATCCGGCGTCTGCCCGCGCTGCCGGATCAGGTCCGCCACCATGCGGCGGGCGGGCGGACTATCAGGGCGACAGATCATGCGGCGAATGAAGCTGTGCTCATCCGTTGTCGTCAGCGGGGTATCCAGCCCGTCATTGCCCGGCAGAAAATGAAACGGGATCCACGCATAGTGATCCGCCAGCTCGTCAAAGTTGCGGTAGTCCAGCATTTTGTGTGCGGAAGCAATCCGCTCGTACAGCATACGGTTATCAAAGTGGATCAGGCCCTGGTTGGTGGCATCGTCCACATACTGCGCACTGTGGGCAATGATACCGGCCTCCTCAGACGAGAAGCCTGCCATTCGGGCCACCACCCAGGTCACACCATGGTGAAAATCGATCTGCATGCCTTGCTCCCCGCGTACTGATCTGTCGTTATAGGCAAAAACCTGATGGCAAACCAGCCTTCGCCAAAGAAAAACCCCGCCGCAGCGGGGTAAGACTGGCCATCCGGACAGGGCGCCTCAGTCCGACTTGTGCGAGCCGCTCAGCAGACTTTCAATAGGCCGGTCACGCCGCAAGGCCTCCACCGCATCACTCACCTTGCGCACGGCGATGCGGTCCGGGCAGAAGAAATCGTCATACAGCACGTTCAGCTGACGATTGATCGCCCACTTGCGGAAAAACTGCCAGCTGGGGTTGCGCGGTTCACGCCAGGTACGGGTCCTGTCGTCACCGATGGCGTACAGTTTCTGCTCGTGCGAGGCACAGCGCATGCCTTCACGGGTAATGTTGACCGCCCCGTTTTCGCTCAACACCTTCAGCGTATAGCGCACCACCCCATCCGACGTGACATGCAGGCTGCCGACATCAATGAAGAACTGGTTGGTGGTACCCGAAGTGACGGTAAAGCGCACCCAATCCGGCTTGTCCGGAAACGGTGGCAAAGCAGCTTTCACTTCCACCCACGGCTGCTCGGTATCATCAATCAGGTCGGTTTCTTCAGCCTGCGCAGTTATCGCCAGCCCGGTCAACACCAGCGCGGCCATCCAACGGAATGTCATGTCTACCTTACTCCTGTTTACATCAATGTCGCGGGATCGGTATTGGCCCCGCACAGCAGCACCCCGACCCGCTCACCCGGCTGCGGCTGGTATTGCCCGCTGAGCAAGGCCGCCAGTGCGGTCGCCCCGCCGGTCTCCACCAGCAAGCGACATTGCTGCCACAGTGCACGGCGTGCCGACAGAATGGCTTCATCATCCACCTGCACCACCGCCGCCACATGCTGCTGGGTGACCGGAAACGCCAGCTCACCAATCCGGCGCGATCCCAGCGAATCCGCCGCAACCCCGCCTACCGCCACATCCACCGGTTGCCCGGCCTGACGTGCGGCAAACAAGGTCGGCGCCGTAAAGGGCTCCACCGCCACCACTTTGACCCGCCCCGCATACCAGGCTGCCATCCCGCCGATCAAGCCGCCTCCGCCCACCGCCACCAGCACGGTATCCAGCTGGGATTGCTGCTCCCACTCCTGCGCCAGCGTACCCTGCCCGGCCAGCACAGATTCCTGATCGTAAGCATGCACGGTCAACGCGCCGGTCTCCGCCGCACGTTGCTGGCTGGCGGCCAGCGCTTCGGCGTAGTTGGCACCATGCAGGTGCACCGTCGCACCGAGACCGCGCAGCCGTTCCACCTTGGCAGCAGGCGCAGCGGCAGGCACAAAGATTTCCGCCTGTGCCCCCAGACGCTGCGCGGCCAGCGCCACCGCAATGCCATGGTTACCCCCGGAGGCGGCAATCACGCCGACCGCCGGTACGGGTTGCGACAGCAGGGTATTAAACGCCCCCCGCGCCTTGAACGAACCACCATGCTGCAGGTGCTCCAGTTTGAGCGTCAATTCCAAATCCAGCCCAAAGCAGCCCAATCCTGGGCGCAACACCGGGGTTTCACGGACAAAGCCGCGGATACGGGCGGCTGCTTCACGAATCAGATCGGGGGTCACTGGCAGAGGTGCGGGCACGGGGTCGTCCTGTTCTGCGCCGCGACAGCGGCAATGTGCCGATTCTACCCTGTCTGCCACAGCCTTGCAGGGCAGACTGCTATACTGCGCGTTTTCTCGATGCGGGGGCTTGCATGTCGATTTTGCGTCCATGGTTTGCCAGCCGCTGGCATGCGGTCTGGAGTAGCCTGTTTCTGCTGGTGCTGCTGGCCAGCTGGTGGCAACCGATCTGGCCGTATGAGCAAGCCCTGCACAACAGCCTGACGCTGGTTGGCCTGTTGTGGCTGACCTGGCTGCAGCGCCGCTACCCGCTCAGCGCCACCGAGCTCGGCGGCATCCTGCTGTTCCTGATGCTGCACAGCGTGGCCGCCCGCTGGCTGTACAGCAACGTGCCCTACCTGCAGTGGTGGCAGATGCTGACCGGCAGCACCCTGCCCGACATGCTGGGCGGCCAGCGCAACCACTTCGATCGCTTGGTACATTTTATGTACGGAGCTTGCCTCACCCCGGCCCTGAGCCGGGTGTTGAGCGCCGGGCGGCAGCGGGTCAGCCGCCAAGGCTTCTGGCGCGCCGTGCAGCTGATTGTGGTCAGCAGCGTCGCCTATGAGTGGTTTGAGTGGCTGATCGCCATCAGCCTCTCACCCCACGATGCCGAAGCCTACAATGGCCAGCAGGGCGATATGTGGGATGCCCACAAGGACATGCTGCTGGCCACCCTCGGTAGCCTGCTGTGGGGGTTGCGTTATGCCCGTGCGCCACGTGAATCAGGGGCGGTCATACCATCGTGATGTTGCAGGCTGTCCGCCGGGGCCTCTGCCCGCTGGTTCAGCCCATAATCCCGGCTCACACTGGCCACCCGCAAGCGGTAATCACGAAACACCCCTGCCCGCCCAGCCGCTTGCGTCTGCCGGTGCGAGAGGTGATTGCGCCAACGCACGACCGCCGCCTCGTCCTCCCAGAAGGACAATGAGAGTAATTTGTCTGGGGACACTAGGCTGGCAAAACGCTCCACCGAGATAAACCCGGCTTGCTGCTGCAAGTGCGCGGCCAGTTCAGCCGCCAGCTGCAGATAGTGGGGACGCTCGGCTTCATCCAGCCAGACTTCAAAAATGACGGCAATCATTGGGATACCTCTTGGCGCAGGTCAGGAATACGCCCATTCAGTGAGCGCAGGTAAGAAACAGATTGGGGCAGTGCGGGCATGGGCAGTGGCACGGCTTCACGCAACAGGTTGCTGGCCAGCGTAAACGCCAGTGCCTGGCCTGGGCAGGTATGCGCGCCATGCCCAAAGCCAAACAAACGGGGTGCAGGCCGCTCCGGCCAAAAGCGGTCCGGCTCCGGGTTGGCCGCCGGATCACGCTGGGCTGCAGCCAGCAATACCAGAATCACCGCCCCGGCAGGCAGCCGCTGCCCGGCAACCTCGGCATCTTCCACCACAAAGCGGCGGGTGTTTTGTACCGGACCATAGCAGCGTGCGCTTTCCACCACCCAGCTCATCCAGTCTCGCGCGGGATCATGCAAGGGCACGCCTGCTTGCCGGCAAGCCAGTGCGGCATGGCCAATCAGGGCTGCGGTGGCTTCGTAGGTTTGTGACAGCAAGCCCAGCAGATTGGCATGGCGTGCTGCATCCGGCAGCCCCGGCACAGCACGCATCGCCTGCTGCAAGGCTGCGAGCGGCGTACCTTCGGCCAGCGGCTGCTGCATCAGCCCGTCCATTGCCAGGCTCAGCTGCGTGGCAGCATCGCTGGCCTGCTGTAACTGTGTAGTCGTACTCAATGGCGACAGACAAGCCACAAAGGCCGCGATCCATGCGGGCAGGCAAGCCGCCTGGGATGGGGCAAACCCCAGCAGCTCGCCTACCAGCTGCACCGGCAGGTGAAATGCCAGACGCTGCCAGCCCGCGGCACCCTGCAGCAGCACCCGCTGATCACGCACCCGCGCCTGGCATAGCGCCGCCACCTGCTGCAGGTCCAGCCGCGCCAGATGCTGTTGCAGCAGCGGTTTGAGCTCCGGGTGAGGGGTGGCATCGTTCATGCGCACCAGCCAGCGAAACACCTCACCTGCCGGACTTCCGGCAATAGTGGCAGGCACCGGCTCCTGTGCCGGGCGTACCCGGCACGCCGGATGGGTCAGTACCGCAGTCACATCCTCAGCACGGCTGGCGATCCACAGACCGCGCTGCGGATCATGCTGCAAACCGCCCTGCGCCCTCAGCTGGGTGTAATGGGGCCAGGGATCGGCCAAGGTTGGCAGGTCAAGCAATTCAGGGATCGGCATCATTCAGGCTTTCTTTGCGAACACCGACGTATTGTGTATGCTGGCCCATCGGCTTGATTCGATGGAGATCGAAACATGAATGATGAGAGTGCAGATGCCCGTCTGGCACGAGTCGCCGCTGCGCTGGCCGAGCCTGCCCGTGCCCGCATGCTGTGCAGCTTGCTCGATGGCCGCGCACGCACGGCCACCGAGCTCGCCACGGTGGCCGAGGTGGCCCCCTCTACTGCCAGCAGCCATCTGGCACGCTTGCAGCAGGAGCACTGGATAGACTGTCTGGTGCAAGGCCGTCACCGCTACTATCGCCTCAGCGCCGGGCCGGCAGCAGGGGCCCTGGAGGCCCTGCTCAATGTCGCCGGGCACACAGCTGCCCCCTTTCAGCCCAGTACACCGCACCATCTGCTGGACTTGCGTACGTGCTATGACCACATGGCCGGACGCGTGGCAGTGGCCCTGCACGACCGCCTGTTTGAACTGGGCTGGCTCAGCAACCCGGAGACTTATCAGCTACAAACCACCGGCCAGCATGCCTTGCAGGCACTGGGGCTGGACTGGGCGGCGGTGAACAAGCCTCGGCGCAAACCGGCTTGCGCCTGCCTGGACTGGAGTGAGCGCCGCCCGCATCTGGGCGGGGTACTGGGCGCCGCGCTGCTGCAACTGGCCCGTCAGCGCCAGTGGGTACAGCAAGACCTCGACAGCCGCCGCCTGCAGCTCACCCGCCAAGGCCAGCACGCCTTGCAACAGCATTTTGGCCTGACGCTGCACTGATCCCGGTCAGGTCAGCACCGCCCCGTCCATCCACAGCTGCAATGCCCCCTCGCTGGAAAAGTGCAGCAGGGGCATGCCCTGCAGCAGCGCGGGGAGCAAGGCATCATACTTCCCCTTTCCGGCCTCTGCGCCGCTACGCAGGCCGCCCGCCTGCTCCAGCCCGGCCAGATGGGAGGCCAGTGCAGCCGTGGTATGCAGACTCCAGTCCAGCTCCCGATTCTGTGCGAGCATCGCCTTGAAGGCATCCTTGAAAGGGTAGTTCTCCGGCAGCATCAGCTTGCCTTCCTGATCAAAGCTCAAGGCCTCTGGCGCATAGGGGATGTTGTGTGCTGCCAGCGCAGTCTTCATTTGCCCCTCTGATCGTTGACGCATGGTCTCGACATTACTGGCACTGGGCAGCAACAGGCTATCTGCTACCTCATGAATGGATTTCACACCCGACTCCGCAGCCAGCCGTGCCTGGGCCTCGGTCGAAATATGGGTCACGCTGGCAGGGTTTGCCGCCGGGGTGGCAACCGTTGCCGCCGCACGCGAAGCGGGTTTGCTGTAAGCCGTACTGAACAGGCTGGACAAGGCCGAGAGCGGATTCATGACGGGCTCGCTTTCAGGGTTGAGGCGAGACTGACCAGCAACCTCCGTGCCAGGCTTGCCCTGCACCGCCCGCCGGACTAGAGTGGTGTGGCCCTGCCACTGGAGCCCACCATGGAACCACAAGAGCACCCTCTACGCTTTCATCATGAGCACGCCCACCTGAACCCAACCTTCGGCAGTGACCGCTTTGGCCAGCGTGCCGAAGCCTTCGCCCGCTTCTTTGGTACACCGCTATTTCTCGGCGTGCAGACTCTCGGCGTGGTGCTGTGGATCATTGCCAATGCGATAGGCTGGGTGCACTATGACCCCTACCCCTTTATCCTGCTCAACCTGGCTTTCAGCGTGCAGGCTGCTTATGCCGCACCGCTGATCCTGCTGGCGCAAACCCGACAAGCCGAACGCGACAAGGCGCACGCCACCGCCGATGCGCGCCACCGCGAAGCATTGGCGCTGGAGGCAGCCCGCCATTCATCGCAGATGATGGAATTGCTGAAGCTGAATACTGAGCTGACCCAAGCCACCCGGCAAATGACCGAACGCATTGATCACCTGACCGAAGAGCTGCACCGCCATATCCTGCGCAGTACCGCGACGCCTGATCCCTCTTGAAGGCCTCAGCTGCGCGGAGGCTGAGGCTCACTCAGTAACCAGCGGAACAACCCTGCCGCCGCCGCTGCGCCAAGCAGCTGCGACAGGATGAAGCCCGGCACATCCTGCGGGCGGATGCCGGCAAAAGTATCGCTGAGCGCCCGTGCCAGCGTTACCGCCGGGTTGGCAAAGGAGGTGGACGAGGTAAACCAGTAGGCCGCCGTGATGTACGCCGCCACCGCAAACGGGGTGATGCCCGGTCGGTGCCGCGAGCAGCTAAGAATCACCCCCATCAGGCCAAAGGTGGCCACGCCTTCGCTCCAGCATTGCGCCAGGCCACTGCGGGCGTGCAGGGAAGCTGAGAACAGCGGCTCGCCAAACATCAGATGGGCGGCCGCCACGCCAGTCAAGGCTCCCAGTACCTGCACCAGCACATAGCCCGGTAATTCGGCCCCACGCAGTTGTCCTTGCCACGCCGCTACCAGGCTCACCACCGGGTTGAAATGCGCGCCGGACACCGGTCCGAAGGTCAGGATCAGGGCAAGCAGCCCTGCCCCCGTCGCCAGCGTATTGGCCAGCAATGCCAACCCCACGCTGCCACTGGCCAGCCGCTCGCCCATGATGCCGGACCCCACCACCACCGCCAGCAGGAATGCGGTCCCGAGGGCCTCCGCCACCAGTCTCCGGCCCAGCGTCATACTGACATCTCGCCAATCGCCCGCATCTCGCGCAATACAGTGTCCCGTTCCATGCTGGACACCGGCAGGTCCACAAAGCGCTGTACCTTGGCACGAATCTGCGCAAATACCTTGCTGAACGCCGCACGCCGCTCCTCATCACTGCCAGCTACGGCTGCCGGGTCCTCAAACCCCCAGTGCGCCGAAATCGGCTGCCCCGGCCACACCGGGCACACTTCGCCTGCCGCGTTATCACACACCGTCACAATGAAATCCATGCGCGGCGCATCTGGTCCGGCGAACTCATCCCAGCTTTTACTGCGCAAGGCATCGGTCGGGTAGCCGATTGCGGCCACCTGCTCCACCGCAAACGGGTTCACCTTCCCGGTGGGAAAGCTGCCGGCACTCCAGGCACGAAAACGGCCTTGGCCCAAGGTGGTGATCAGGGCTTCCGCCATGATGCTGCGGGCCGAGTTGCCGGTGCACAGCACCAGCACATGCATGGGATGGTCGATCATGATGAGTACACTCAGGTTTAAAGAAAAACAGAAGGGATCACGGCTGCCCCGGCTCGGCGCAACCCGGCGCACCCACAGGCGCACAGCAGCTCGCACCACTGCAGCAGTTCTCGGTGAGGTAGGCCAGCAGGGCATTCATGGTGGCAAAGTTGGCGGCATAGATGACAAAGCGTCCTTCCTGCCGCGAGCTCACCATCTGCGCCAGCGTCAATTCCTTCATATGGAACGACACCGAAGAAGGCGGCATGCCCACCAGCTCACCGATTTTCCCGGCAGCCAGCCCCGCAGGCCCGGCCTGCACTAAGGCACGAAAAATGGCGAGGCGGGCTTCGTGTGCCAGCGCCGACAAAGCAGCAACGATCGGACTTTTCATGATATTTCTATAATAATTGAAATATTGTTTAACGTAAAGGGTTTTGCCTCAGCCCAATCGGGCTCATCGAGAATAAAACACGCAGGAATGATTTGATCAGCACAAAAGAAAACGGCCCACATTGCTGTGGGCCGCTTGAATACTGGTGGGTGATGAGTGGCTCGAACACTCGACCTACGGATTAAGAGTCCGCTGCTCTACCAACTGAGCTAATCACCCAAATTGTCGTGGCCATTGCTGATCGACCCCGACATATTACCCTGTTTTTGGTGGGTCGTGCGGGACTCGAACCTGCGACCAACGGATTAAAAGTCCGCTGCTCTACCGACTGAGCTAACGACCCTCAAACAAGAGAAGCGAGATGATACGGTCGCTTTAGCTTCTTGTCAACAGGCCGCCACCTACTTTGTGTCGGCGGCTCAGAAGGTCAGCTTTTCCCCGAACTGCTGCTCCAGCAGGCGGCTTTGTACCTGCATCTGCTGCAGGTCGCCAGCATAGAGCTTGTCCTCCAGTTCATCCATGGCGTTGTGCATCAGCTCAAAGTGCTGCAACAGCAGGTCATGCGGAGACTTGCCCTGCTTTTTCATGCGGGCGTACATCGGCGGCAGCCGCAGATAGCTCTCGATCGAAGTCGGCAGATGCTTGAGCAGGGTCTGCTTGATCAGATGACGGGCCTCTGGGGCAACATCCCCCGCCACTTCCAGCTCCTTGATCCGTGGCAGCATCTGCTGGGCTTTGTCGAGGATATGCTGCAGCGCAGGCTGGGTGTCCGGCGGCAGGCGTGGCAGGGCATGCTCGCGCAGCCACTCCAGCGCCTGCTGGGTTTTCAGGTTTTCCGGCAGGGTCATCGGTGGCGGCGGTGTCAGCGTCACCACCAGCACCAGCGTGCCGATATAGGCCCCTGCCACCATGCCCCACACCATCCAGTTCGGGGCCCGCAGAATACCCGCCAGGTACAAGCCCAGTACCGCAATCGCTGCCAGCAACCCCAGCAGATTGGCGGTAGAATAAAAGAAACGTCGCCAGCCCATGGTTACTGATTGGCCCTTATCTTCTTGAACACTTTGGAGAGTGGCGTCTTGCGCGCATCAAAGGTCTGTCCGCCGGTCAGGCTTGCCAGCTGGCTCATCTCACCCTCATCGGATTCGCCAAACAGGATCGGGTAAACCGGCACCTTGCCCCCACCCCACTGCTGCAACTTTTGCTGGAAGTCGCTGAACTCACTGCCATCTGCATTCTCTCCGTCTGTGAGCAGGATGATGGCGACATTGCGCTCACCCGATTTGGCCAGCTTCAGCGCTTCCGGATAAGCCTTGAGCAAGGTGTCGTAGATGGCGGTACCGCCACCGGCCTGCAGGTAATCCACGTTATAAGCAAACTGTTGCATGATGACTCGGTTGGCGTCCCTGTCCTTACCCATCTCGAAGGACAGCATGGGGTCGATCACGTGGCTGAAGGGCAACAGGAACAGCTGCTCACGTTCGCGCAAGGTGGCAAAGCGGCCTGTCACGGTATTGTCGTCCTGCACCAGCGTCAGCAAGGCTTTGCGGGCGATGCCGATGCGATCATCCCGGCTCATCGAGCCCGACTGGTCAAACAGGATGAAGGTACTGACCGGTCGTGAGTAGTTATCCAGATAGCCACGCAGGATGGCATCCACCACCGCACGTGACCCCGGGAAGGGCAATTCGTTGACCACCACGTCGCCATCATCCCCGCCGGTGAGCGGGGTACGCTGGGTGGTCGCCGCAATCTGCTTCTGGATTTCCGCGCTACGCAGCCAGGTCAGCAGCGCTTTGTAGGTAGTCGCTTGTTTGGAGGATTTCAGCAGCATCAGGGGATAGTCCGCCGTGATCACCCCTTCCTTCGGCAACAGTACCTGCAGCGGCACACCACGCGCCGCCATGCCCTTGATGACGGATTCGTAGTTGACCATGCCATCGGCCGCCGCCGGTGTGGCTGCCAGCTTCTCGGCGAGCAGACCACTGGAGCCACTGGCGAGCGACTGCCCCTTGAACAGGGCTTTCAGTTGCTCAGACGGCACATCACTCACCTGCAGGGCATCGGCCTTGCCGGACAGCTCCGTCGCCAGCCCCACCAGCGCGACAAAGCCGGTATTGGACGAGGTCGGGTTGCTCATGGCGAAGCGGAACTTGCCTTGCTCAGACGCTGCAATCACGTCCCGCCAGCCCACTTGACCGGACTTCCAGCCAAGCTTCGCCGCCACTTCCGGCTTCACCCCCAGCACCACGCGGGAGTACATGGTTTTTTCCGATTGGGCGATCAGCTGCCGCGCTTCCGGAATCAGCTGCATGTACTTGCCATGCGACACCCAGACGGCATCATAGCGATCCGGTTGCTCCTGCAGCTGGTCCACCGCATCCAGCGTACCGCTGTATTCGAGCTGGATGTTGACCTTGTTCTGCTGCCCGAACTGCTGCAGCAAGGGCACCATGTCCTTCAGCTCCGAGCCCGCCAGAATGCGAAATACCGGCCAGGAGGCATCTGGCGCAGCGGCATCTTGCGAGGCGTCGGGTGACGAAGTCTTGTCGCACGCCAGCAGACTGGCTGCCAGCACGGCCAGCAGCCCCCATTGCAGATACCGCCACGCCCGGCGCATCACAGCGTAATGCCCTGCTCGGCTTGCGCACCCGGCTTGTTCGGGTCCATATCCAGCCGTTTACGCGCCGTGTCGATCTGCGCCTTGATCAGACGGTTGTTCTCCGCCATGGTGGCGAGCGCCTGGGTACGATAGTTGTCCATGGTGTCCATTGCCTTGAAGGTCTGGTCAAACATGGTTTGCAGGGTTTTCACCCCCAGCGCCGGGTCCTGGGCAAAGCGGGTGGTCATGTTGACGTGCTCGTTCAGGGCCACCCCGGTATGCACGATCAAGTCTTCAATGGTCTTCTGGGTAGCCTGCACCATCTCCATGGTCTTCTGCTGGCGATCGGTCGCACGCGCCAGCGTCACCGCTACAGTGAGTGCAGCACGGCCAATGGTCGCCATGCGGTCGCAAGCATTCACCACCTCACGCCCGGTCTTCTTCAGCTCACCCAATACCGCGTAGGCATTGATGGACAGCGCTTGCGAGGTTTGCACATCCGCCAGGTTCTGGCGGATATAGAACAGCACTTCCTGCTCCAGCACCTTGGCGCGGTCGGCGTCATTCGGCTTGATGCGGTCGATCTCGGCGCTCATCCGCTCGTCCAGCGAGCGGATGAAGAAAGCCACCCCTTCCAGCTTTTCCAGCGCCGCCCACATTTGCTGGCGCGCCACATCCAGCTCGGCAATGTCTCCCCGGATGGCATCCTTGGCCTCCAGCAACTGCTCGGTCAACTTGGTGATCTGCTCACCTGCCCCCTGATAACGGCGCAGATAGGCATTCAGCTTCTTGGCAAACGGAATCGGGATGCCGAGGAAACGGGTCGGGGCGAACAGGTCACCCTGGCGGGCCGGGTTCAGGTCATCAAACAAGCCGCGCAATTCCAGCAGCGCCTTGGAGGCGGGATCGTCTTCCAGACCGATCAGGTTACGCTCGGTGAAACTGTTGCTCAGCGTGGTGGCGGTTTCGATCTCCTTGCGCCCGACCGAGAATGCCTTGTCCAGCTGGCTCTGGAATTCCGGGGTTTTCGGGTCGCCACTCAGCAGCGCCTGCATGAAGCCATCCAGCTGCTCCTTGATGCGCGCCTGCATCTCGTCCGGCAGCTTCACGGCACCCGGTATCTGCTCCGGCTTGACCGGCTGGATCACTTCTGGCGGCTCCAGCTGCAAGGTGGGCAGGTTGAATTCCGGAATGGCCTGGATAACGGGCGCGGCAGCGGTCTGGGTCTCAACAGTCACGGGGGTGATCCTTTCCTGGTCAGCACTACTCATTCAAATCGGGCTACGATAGCGTCCTGCATGGCATCCAGCACGTGGGTCGCCGGCATGTCGGCCAGTTCAATCAGCTCGGGCGCAGGCAGCTTGATGGATTGCATGGCCGCCTCAAACACCTTGGGGTCGTTGGTGCGGAAACCATACTCTGCCGCAATCTTCTGCAGGTCCGGATCGGTGGCCAGCAGCTGGCCCACCCGCTGGCCAGCGTTGCTGCGGGACACCCAGATGTGCTTGAGCACCAGGCTGGGGCGCGGGTAGATCAGCACATGCTTGTCGCGCAGCTTGCCCTGCCGCTTGGCTTCAACAAACTGGGATTCGTAGATCAGCACCAGCGGTGCCTTGCCCATGCCCTGACCAATGTAGTCTTCAAACGGCCCGGCCAGCGTGCCTTCCTGAAAACCTTGCCGGGTCATCAACGGTGCCAGCTCGTTCGCCAGCTTCACCGCCGCCTCACTATTGGCGGGGACTTCGCCGTGATTGCGCACCCAGGCCAGCAGGGCAATGTACAGCATGCCGGTATTGGATTTGCGCAGATCGGGGGTATTGACCAGGATGCCCTTGTTGACCGGGAATACGGCATTATTCTGCAGCTGGTTCCAACGCTTGCCTTCCAGCATCAGCGGCAGGGTCTTGTCCAGCAGCAGATTGGGCACATCGTCACGGGTTTCCAGCAGACCGTTGGACGACAGCACAGGCAACAGCGGGGACCAGCTGGCCATCACCAGCGGGGTGGAGAATACGGGCTGCGCCGTCACCCCCGGCTGCCCCTTCAGGCCTTGCTGCACGTCCAGCGCGGCATTGGCGCCAGCGGGCCAGATGGCGTCAAAATTACTGAGCTTGGGCAGATCATCCTTGAAGCTGCCACTCTTGGTGAGCTGCAGGCACAGGTTTTCTTTCTGCAGCCGCGCAATCACCCGCGCATCCTGCAGGTAGGCAAACTTGGCAGAGCCGGTCAGCACGGATACCGTATTGCAGTTGGCAGGGACTTGTGCGGTGGTGGCCATGGCGCCAGCAGGCACCGAAGCGGGCACCATCGAGGCTTCATCGCCAGCACCCGCCGCACCCCGCGTGGATTTCCAGATCCCGGCTGCTACCGCCAGCAGCAGTGCCAGCGAGAGAATGACCCCGAGTATCTTGCGTCCCATGCCGTCCCATCCCTTTCCATGTAGAAGCCATTAGCGCACAAGCCGGTTGCGCAGCCATGACGGCACAACAATAGCAGAAAGACTGACCGCTGCGTGCAGGCTGAAACATTGCCTGATCAGATGGGGGAGTCTGGCCTTGTTTTCAAGCCACCGCATCCATAGACTGCAAGCCTGCCCCACTCATCACGCATCTAACCCTATGCTGAACATGCTGTTCACGATCCTGCGCTGGGCCTTCCGCGCTTTTTTGCTACTACTGGCCTTGCTGGTTATGCTGCTGATCTACAAAAGCTTCAGCCGCACAGACAGCTTTCATATTGAGCATGCCCAACTGGTGGATCGGGATGGCCTCCACCATCTGGAGGCACGATTAGCCCAGCAAAGCGCTTTATACACCGCCTCACCACCGGTCAAATATCAGGAGTGGTTTGGCTTTATGCTGCACCACATCCAGCCGGGGCAAGGTGCGATCCTGGCTTACCGCAAGTTCGACCCGGGTGGTGTGCTGACGCATGATGATGAAAGCTATGCCAAGCTCACTGTTTGGTTACCCGATGGGCTGCCGACCAAGCCGCTCAAAGTCACACTCACGCCACAATCCCGCATCCAAGCAGTCTTCTCAAACGGTGGCTCAGCCTGGCCTCGGCACGACTGCACCGTAGCGCTCACCCAGGGTATTTTGCAGATTACGCCAACGGGTAGTCACTATGCCGTGGACTATCTGGGAAACATCGCCCTGCAGCCGCAGGTCAATCCAGAGTGTGAGGGACTTTCAAATGTGCGACAGGAATTCACCACCTCCGCCCTCAGCCTGTCCGAGCTGACGCCTTGGTTGGGCAAGCCGGGTGAGCATCCTTATGATGAAACCTACCGCTAAGTAAGGTTAAAGCACCCGCCCTGCCATATCCGCCGCCAGAAAGTCCAGCAGCAGGCGCAAACTGAGCGGCTGGTGTTGCCGGTTCAGGTAGAGGGCGTAAACGCCTAAGGTAGCAGGCGACCATTCGGGCAGGACGGCCTGCAGACGACCTTGCTGCAAATCGGTTTGCACCAGATACATGGGCAGTTGTGCGATACCGGCCCCCGCCAGGGCCGCGCGGCGGGTAATCAGCGTTTCATTGCTGTGTAGCCGCCCGCCAACCGGCACCCGCACGCTGTCCTGCCCCCGGTACAGCAGGTACTCACTGCGGCCGACGTATGCGTGTGTAATGCACTGATGCAGCTGTAACTGTTGCGGCATCTCGAGCGGCGCATGCCGGGCCAGATAGTCGGGTGAAGCGCACAGCACCGAGTGACACCGCCCCAGCAAGCGAGCGTGCTGCTGCTCATCCAGCTGGTTGGTGATGCGCAAGGCAAGGTCCACCCGCTCCTCCACCAGATTCACCGCCCGCTCCAATACCAGCAATTCAATATGAATACCGGGGTAGTGTTGCAGGAAGCGCGCCATCGCCTCGGTGAGATAGGCATCAGCCAGTGAGGCGCTGGTGGTCAGTCGCAAGCGCCCCTGCGGGGTTTGCCGCAACGCCCCGGCCACCCCCTGCACCTGCGCCTCCAGCGCCAGCATGCTGCGGCAGTGCTGCAAAGCCTCCGCCCCGGCTTCGGTCAAACTCAGGCGGCGGGTGGTCCGGTGCAGCAAGCGCAGTTGCAACCACCCCTCCAGATCAGCCAGATAGCGTGACACCATGGCCCGCGACAGCGACAGCCGCTCCGCTGCCAGCGTGATGCTACCGCTATCCACAATCTCCACAAACACCCGCATGGCAGTGAGGCGGTCCATTGATTTACTCGAATTAGTAAACAGTCCATTCATTATATCGCTGTTTATTGCAATTTAATTCACAAATAAAGTAACGCCATACGGTCGCTGACCGCCTTACTGCGAAAGGAAACACCATGAAACCCCGTCTGTTGTTCACCGCCACCCTGCTGGCCCTGTCTGCCACCCTGCACGCTGCGCCGCTGCAGATCAAGGTGTACAGTGCCGACGACAACAGCTTCAACGCCAACTCCACCCTGGTTTATGGCGACCATGAAGCCATGGTGATCGACGCCGGGTTTACCCGCGCCGACGCCCTGCGCATTGCCGCCAACGTGCTCGACAGTGGCCGTACCCTGAAAACCATTCTGGTGAGCCAGGCCGATCCGGACTACTACTTTGGCGTGGAAGTGCTGCACGCCCAGTTTCCGCAAGCGGAAGTGGTAGCCACACCGGCCGTGCTGGAGGTGATCCGCAGCAAACTGAAGTACAAGCTGGAATTCTGGGGCCCGAAGATGGGCAAGAATGCGCCACAGCAGCCAGTATTGCCCAAGGTGCTGAACAGCAACCGCCTGACGCTGGATGGTGAAGCCATTGAAATCCGTGGCACCACGGGCCCGCTGGCACATCGCCCCTATGTGTGGATTCCGTCGATCCGTACCCTTGCGGGCAATGTGGCCGTATTCAACCAGTGGCATGTATGGACTGCCGACACTGCCACCCCGGCGCTGCGCTCCGCCTGGCGTGCCCAGCTGGACGAGATGCAGGCCTTGCAACCACAATCTGTCGTACCGGGCCACATGAAGCCGGGCAGTGCACTGGACGCCAGCGCCATCCGCTTCACCCGCGACTATCTGCAAAGCTATGAAACCGCGCTGCAGGAAGGCAAAGACGGTGCTACCGTCATCCAGCGCATGAAGCAGCAATGGCCTGCGGCCACCGGCATGCTGTCGCTGGAAATCGGTGCCAAGGTCAACAAGGGCGAAATGCCCTGGTAAGACAAAGGGGCAGCGGCCTGCCGCTGCCCCCAGACAAGGACTACACCATGGCAACCCTGCACTACTTTCTGGACCCCTTCTGTGGCTGGTGCTACGGTGCCGCGCCACTGATCAAGGCCGCACGCCAGCACCTGCCGATGGTGCTGCACGCGGGCGGCATGATGATGGGCGCACAGCGACAGCCGGTTACCCCGGCTTTGCGTGACTTTGTGCTGTCACACGATGACCGCATCGCCGCACTGACCGGTCAGCCCTTCAGTGCCGCCTATCGGGATGGCCTGCTGCAAGACCCGCACGCCGTATTTGATTCCGAGCCCCCCACCACCGCCCTGCTGGCGGCAGACAGCCTGGGCGGACGCGGGCTGGACTTGCTGGCGCAGCTGCAATATGCCCACTTTGTCGAAGGCCGCCGTATTGCCGACCCCGAGGTGCTGCGCGAGCAAGCGGTGCAGATCGGTTTGCTGGAAGCCGACTTCGTGCACGCCTGGCAGGCGCAATCCGGCGATCCAACGCTGAGCCATGTTGCGGCCAGCCGCCAGCAGCTGGCCCGCGCAGGTGGTCGCGGTTTCCCGACGCTGGTGCTGGAGCAGGAGGGTCAGTGGCAACGCATCGAGCTGTCGCCCTTCATGGGAAAGGGGGACGCCTGGTCCGCCTGGCTGGCAGAGCGCTTTCCGCTGCCCGCTGGCGAGCCCGGCTTGCTGTGTGACGCCGATCAGTGCCTGCCGCGATGAGCCTGTGGGAGGGTCAGGCCGGGTCCGGTTTGTAAAATTCAAACTCCGGCAGGGCCACACCATCCTTGCGCCAGGTCAGCATGATCACGGTGTTGTTGTTGACCGCCACCAGTGACAGCGGCCAGCCACCGTTGGCCTTGCGCAGGGATTCGTACAATGGCCAGAAGTAGTCCCCGGTCTGCCCTTGCGGGTCATACGGCACATCGACATAAAACACCGGGTACTTGCGCTCGTTGCACAGCTGCACCCGATAGAGTTTGACGCGATTGTGCTCAAATACACCTTTGACCGGGTGCTTCCAGCCTTGCAGCGACACCTCTTCACAGCCCTTGGCCAGCCGGGTGTACAGCAGGGTCTGCGGCAGGGGCTTCGGGTCTACGTTATAGCCTGAAGCCAGCACCACACCACTCATCAGTAGCGACATCAACATCGGTAACCCTACCCCTGTTCAAGACCCCCAGCACTGTAACACAGGACAAGGGCATACCCCGTGCCGGCCCCGTTACACATTCTTCACAGTGCCCCACCCGTCAGCAGGCTGCGGATCAGCCGCTTCCAGTCCGCCAGCTGTCCGGCATCCAGCCGTGAAAAGAAGGCTTCGTCCGTTCGCTCCACCGCCAGGATGGCCGCATGAATCAGCTGCCTGCCAGACTCGGTAAAGCCAACCTCAACCGCCCGGGTATCAGAGGCAGACGGTACCCGCGCCACCAGCCCCATGTCTTCCAGTTTGCGGATGGCCTTGGACAGCGTCATCTTGTCGATACGGGTATGCGCCACCAGCCGGGCCTGGGTTGGCGGCTCCTGCTGCTACTCGAACCAGCGCAAGAATGGCTAGCTGCGGCTTAACACCCGCCTTGCCACGGTGGGCAACCAGCGCACCAGCAGGCGGGCCAGCCGGGCTTTGCCGATATGAATCTGCCACTGGTCCCGCTGCCAGCCATGCCAGAATGCGGCTGCCACCTGCTCCGGGCTGAGCTTGCCCTGTCCCCGCCCCTGGGTCATGGCGGTATCCACCAGCGGTGGCACCAGCTCGAATACCCGAATCGAGCTCCCCGCCAACTGCGCACGCAGCCCCTGGCTGAAGTTGAGCAAGCCCGCCTTGCTGGCGCAGTAGCTCACGGCAGAAGGCTTCGGCACCCAGCCCAATACCGAGCAGACATTCACCACCGCCGCCACCGGCTGCTGCCGCAGCTGCGGCAGCCAAGCTTGCGTCAACAGCATGGGGGCCAGCAGATTGGTTTGCAGTTCATCGCATAGCGCCTGTGGCGTGAGGTCATCCAGCGCGCCGGCACATTGCACCCCGGCGTTATTGACCAGTACCTGCACATCCGGAAAGCGCGCCACCAGTTGCAGGCAGTCCGCCATCCGGCTCAGGTCAGCGCAGGCATACTGCGCGCCCGGCAGGCTGGCCACCGCCTGCTGCAGCGCCGCCTCATCCCGCCCGACCAGCACCACCGGATTACCGGCCTGATGAAACTGCCGCGCCAGCGCCAGACCAATGCCCCGGCTGGCCCCCGTCACCACGACCCGCAATCCGGAAGTCTGCATCACCGCCCTGCCCTGCTCTGGAAAGCACACAGCATGGCGGATGAGGCTGTTGTGGGATTGTAAAAACCCGCCACGAGGGCGGGTCAGTCCGGAACCAACCCATCATGGGCATTGCTTTGCGGGTCCACATAAGGAAAATCCGTGGTTACACTCAACCCCACGAAGCAAAGAACCAGTACCAGGTGATTGCCATCTCAGCACAACATGAGAACAGGCAACTTCCAGCGCAATCCGGTATGTCATTTGTGCTCCAGGCGGTTGATGTAAGCCCGCACTGACCGCAGTGTTTCGTTATCACTGCTTCAAATGGCTTTATATCTGCGCAGTGCCTCTCTGCAGTAACCTAAGGCCAGTGGTGATTGTTCGTCTGCATACACGTGACATAGGTGAAACGTGGCTTCTTCGTGCCCAGCTTTGTGGGCAGGACGCCAAAACTCATCAACCGCACGATTCCTATCGGCTTTGACACCAAGCCCCATATAGTAGAGGTATCCCACATTGTTCATGGCGTCATAACGCAAAGGCTCAAATTCAACAGGAAAATGGCGATCTTTCAAAATGGCTTGCCACTGTATGGATGCTTCAGAAAAGCGTTGCTCGCGATACAAGCGAGTTCCTCGGAAAAATCGACACATGGGGTTGTCAAATCGATAGTATCCAAGCGCAGGCTCTTTGCACCACGCAGCATAGGCCTCTACAGAAAAGGTCATGAAGAGCAGTAAGGTCATGCGTAGGAGCATTTTTAAGTTCCAGACAGGTCCCTGATGACCAGCGTTAACATATTAGCGTATTCAGAATGAAGCAAAACCCGCCGCAGGTCACCCCACGGCGGGTTGGTGTGCGGCAGGTACAGCTTACCAGACGCCGAGGTAGGCCAGCATGCCTTCGGCGGCCTGGCGGCCCTCAAACACGGCACGCACCACCAGATCGGCCCCGCGCACCTGGTCGCCACCGGCAAAGATCTTCGGGTTACTGGTCTGGTGCTTGAAGGGCTGGCTGGCCGGGGCGACAGTGCGGCCACGGTCGTCAGTCTGGATGCCTTGCGCGGCAAACCAGCCCTCCGGTTCAACCTGAAAACCAAACGCCACGATCACCACGTCCGCAGGCAGGATTTCCTCGGAGCCGGGGATCACTTCCGGCGCGCGGCGGCCCTTGGCATCCGGCGCACCCAGCTGGGTGGTGACCAGCTTGACGCCAAGATGGCCATCCAGCTGCACCACGCCAACCGGCTGGCGGTTCCACAAAAACTCCACACCCTCTTCCTTGGCGTTGGCCACTTCGCGGCGTGAACCTGGCATATTGGCTTCGTCACGGCGGTAGGCGCAGGTCACGCTGGCGGCACCCTGGCGGATCGAGGTGCGGTTGCAGTCCATGGCGGTATCGCCACCGCCCAGCACCACCACCCGTTGGCCCGCCACGCTCTGGAACACCTCGCCATCCTTGAGGGTGCCCAGGTTGTTACGCACATTGGAGATCAGGAAAGGCAGCGCTTCCTGCACGCCGGGCAGGTCTTCACCTTCAAAGCCGCCCTTCATGTATTTGTACGCCCCCATGCCCATGAACACCGCGTCGTAGTTGCGCAGCAGTTCGTCGATCATGATGTCGCGGCCGATATCGGTATTGAGGCGGAATTCCACGCCCATTTCCTCCATCATTTGCCGCCGACGTTGCAGCACGTCCTTTTCCAGCTTGAATTCGGGGATGCCAAAGGTGAGCAGGCCGCCGATTTCTTCATAGCGGTCAAACACCACCGGCTTCACCCCATTGCGCACCAGCACATCGGCGCACGCCAGCCCCGCCGGGCCGGCACCGATCACCGCCACCTTCTTGCTGGTCCACACCACGTCCGACATATCGGGCCGCCAACCGGCTTTCCACGCTTCGTCGGTAATGTATTTTTCGATGGAGCCGATGCTGACTGCGCCGAAATCCGCATTCAGGGTACAGGCACCTTCGCACAACCGGTCTTGCGGGCACACCCGGCCACAGACTTCGGGCAGGGAGTTGGTCTTGTGCGACATCTCGGCAGCTTCAAACAACTTGCCTTCCCGCACCAGCTTCAGCCAGTTGGGGATGAAATTGTGTACCGGGCACTCCCATTCGCAATAGGGGTTGCCACAGCCCAGGCAGCGGCTGGCCTGCTCCATGGCCTGCTCCCGCCCCAACGGCTGGTAGATTTCCTTGAACTCGATTTTCCGCACGCTGGCGGGTTTCTTCTCGCCGGGGTTACGCGGCAGATTCAAAAACTGGAATACGTCGCCCATGCTTACGCCTCAATCCTGTAGGGCGGGAACCTCCCGCCGTGTCCGCCTGCGGGCTGCCCCGCTGGCCTGACTGCCGTGGCCGCTGCCACGGCGCGCGCATCAATCCTTCAGCAAGCTTTCCAGCTTGGCCGCCTTCGGCTTGACCAGCCAGAACTTGCCGACCGCCTCGCTGAAATCGTCGAGGATGTCACGGCCCCGCTCGGAGCCGGTGTATTCGACATGCTCTTCGATCCGCTCACGCAGGAACTGCCGGATGTGGCCGTAGGCCTCGCCGGTGATCAGCTGGATGTCCACCAGTTCATTGTTGTAGCGGCGAACGATCTTGTCGTGCTCGTCGTACACCATGGCAAAGCCCCCGGTCATGCCCGCGCCGAAGTTGCCACCGGTTTCCCCCAGCACGATCACGCAACCACCGGTCATGTACTCGCAGCCATGCTCGCCGACCCCTTCCACCACCGCCAGCGCACCGGAGTTACGCACCGCAAACCGCTCGCCCGCCAGACCCGCCGCGTACAGACGGCCACCCGTTGCGCCATACAGGCAGGTGTTGCCGATGATCACCGACTCATAGCCCTTGTAAGCGGCCTTGGGCGGCGGCGCGATGACAATACGTCCACCGTTCATGCCCTTGCCGACATAATCGTTAGCATCGCCTTCCAGTGTCAGGTTCAAGCCACGGGCGTTCCACACGCCAAAGCTCTGCCCGGCGCTGCCCTTGAAGCGGACATGCAGCGAGCCCTCTGGCAAGCCTTCCACCCCCCAGCGACGGGCAATCTCGCCCGACAGGCGCGCCCCGATGGAGCGCTGGGTATTCTGGATCGGGTAATACAGCTCTTGCATGCTGCGGTGCTGCAGTGCCAGCTGCGCATCCTGCACCATCTGCTCGGCCAGCTCGCCTTTGTCAAACGAGGGGTTGCTGGCCTCTACGCAGAAGCGCGGCTCGCTGGCGGGAATATCGCCTTGCCCCAGCAGCGACTGCATCTGCAAGCGTTGCTGACGCGGCGACTGGCCTTCCAGCAGCTGCAGCAAGTCCATGCGCCCAATCAGCTCGTCCAGCCGGGAGACGCCCAGCTTGGCCATCCACTCCCGGGTTTCCTGCGCGATGAAGGTGAAGTAATTGATCACCATCTCCGGCAGGCCGATGAAATGCTTGCTGCGCAGTTTGATCTCTTGCGTCGCCACCCCGGTGGCGCAGTTGTTCAGGTGGCAGATACGCAGGTATTTGCAACCCAGCGCCACCATCGGGCCGGTACCGAAGCCAAAGCTCTCGGCGCCCAGGATAGCGGCCTTGACCACGTCCAGACCGGTTTTCAGGCCACCGTCGGTCTGCACCCGCACCCGGCCACGCAGGCCGTTGGCGCGCAGTACCTGCTGTGCCTCGGCCAGCCCCAGCTCCCACGGCGTACCGGCGTACTTGACCGAGGTGAGCGGCGAGGCTCCGGTACCACCGTCGTAGCCGGAAATGGTGATCAGGTCGGCATACGCCTTGGCTACACCCGCCGCCACCGTGCCCACCCCCGGCTCCGCCACCAGCTTGACCGATACCAGCGCACTGGGGTTGACCTGCTTCAGGTCAAAAATCAGCTGTGCCAGATCTTCAATGGAATAAATATCGTGGTGCGGCGGCGGCGAAATCAGCGGAATGCCCGGCTTGGAGCAGCGCAGGCGGGCAATCAGCGGCGACACCTTGTCGCCCGGCAGCTGACCGCCCTCGCCCGGCTTGGCGCCTTGCGCGATCTTGATCTGCAGCACTTCGGCGTTGACCAGATAATGCGGCGTCACCCCGAAGCGGCCAGTCGCCACCTGCTTGATCTTGGAATTCTTGATGGTGCCGTAGCGGGCCGGATCTTCGCCACCCTCACCCGAATTGGAACGGCCACCGATGCGGTTCATTGCCTCAGCCAGCGCCTCGTGCGCTTCCGGGCTGAGCGCGCCGAGCGACATGCCCGCCGAGTCGAAACGCTTGCGGATGTCTTCGACCGGCTCCACGTCTTCCAGTGCGATGCCGTCGCCCGTCTTCAGCTGCAGCAGATCGCGGAACATCGCCACCGGACGCTGGTTCACCAAGTCGGCATACTTGCGGTAGGCTTGATAGTCGCCCTGTTGCACCGCTTTTTGCAGCCAGGTCACCACATCCGGGTTATAGGCGTGGTATTCCTCGCCAAACACGTATTTGAGCAGACCACCCTGACCGATGGGCCGCATCGGGTTCCATGCCTGGCGCGCCAGCGCCTGCATGTCTTCTTCAAAGTCGGCAAAGTTGGCACCGGACAGGCGGCTCACCGTACTCGGCATGCACAGCTGCATCACCTCGTCGTGCACGCCGACGGCTTCAAACAGCCCCGCGCCACGATAGCTGGCGATGGTGGAGATGCCCATCTTCGACAGCACCTTGAGCAGGCCCTTGTTGATGCCCTTGCGGTAGTGCGCCAGCAGGTCATTGGTCTCGCCACTGATCTGCCCGCCCTCGCGCAGCTCGTGCACCGTCTGATACGCCAGATACGGGTAGACCGCCGAAGCGCCCACCCCGATCAGGCAGGCAAAGTGGTGCGGATCACGCGCGGTTGCGGTTTCCACCACCAGGTTGGTCTTGGTGCGCAGGCCAGCGTTGATCAGCGCGGTATGTACGGCACCGGTGGCGAACAGCGCATGCATCGGCAGCCGGTCCTTGCGGATCGAACGATCCGACAGCACCAGTATCACCCCGCCGCTGCGTGCCGCCGCCAGCACCTCTTCGCTCAGGTCGCTCAGCGCCTGCTGCAGGCTCTTTTCCTGCGGGTTGTAACACAGCTCGAAGCGTACCGCGCGGTAGTTCGGGTCCGACTGGCTGGTCAGCCGCACATACTTCTCGTGTGACAGCACCGGCGAGCGAATCTCCAGCCGCTTGGCGTGATCCGGGCTTTGTTCGAAAATATTGCGCTCCGGGCCAAACACCGTGTTGAGCGACATCACGATGGCTTCACGGATCGGGTCGATGGGCGGGTTGGTCACCTGGGCAAACTGCTGGCGCAGGTAATCGAAGGGGGAGCGGATTTTCTGTGACAACACCGCCATCGGCGTATCGTCGCCCATCGAGCCGACCGCTTCCTGCGCGTCCTCCGCCAGCACGCGAATCACCTGATCGCGCTCTTCAAAGGTGAGCTGGAACTGCTTCTGGTACGCCTGCAGTTCCTTCTTTTCCATCACCGGGCCCAGACCATCCTCGTCCAGCGCGGTTTCAATATAGCGGGCGTTGTCGCGCACCCATTGGCGGAACGGGGCGGACTCCTTGATGTGGCTGTCGATGTCGAGCGAGGTCATTAGCTCGCCGGTGGTCAGGTCTGCCGCAAAGATCTGGCCCGGCTTGACGCGCCCCTTGCTGACCACGTCTTCCGGCTGATATGGCCAGACACCAATTTCTGAAGAAATGGTCAGGTGGCGGTCGCGCGTCACCACATAGCGAGCCGGGCGCAGGCCATTGCGGTCCAGCATGCAGGCGGCCACCTTGCCATCGGTCAACACGATGCCCGCCGGGCCGTCCCACGGCTCCATCTGCATCGAAGTGTATTCATAGTAGGCGCGCAGGTCGCGGTCCATGCTGTCGACGTTCTGCCAAGCTGGTGGCACCATCAGCCGCAACGCACGGAACAGCGGAATGCCGCCCATCACCAGCGCTTCCAGCATATTGTCCATCGACATGGAATCCGAGCCATCGGTGCTGACGATGGGGCGGATGTCATCCATGTTCGGGATCAGCGGCGAGGCCATCACTTGCTCGCGCGAACGTGCCCAGGAGCGGTTACCCTGCACCGTGTTGATTTCACCGTTGTGCGCCAGCAGGCGGAACGGCTGTGCCAGCCGCCACTCCGGCCAGGTGTTGGTAGAGAAGCGCTGGTGGAAAACCGCAAGGGACGACAGGAAGCGCGGATCTTTCAGGTCCGGGAAGAACACCGGCAGGTTGGCCGGCGTCACCAGCCCCTTGTAGCTGATCACCCGACAGGACAAGGTCGGTACATAAAAGGAGGCATCACCCGCTCCGGCAGCCTTTTCGGCACGGCGACGGGCAATATACAGATTACGCTCGAACGCATCGGCATCCATGGTGGCCGGGCAGTTGACGAACACCTGCTCGATGATCGGCAAGGTTTGCCGGGCGTAGTCACCCAAGGCTTCCGGGTTGGTCGGCACCGGGCGGAAACCGGCCACCTGCAGGCCTTGCTTGGTCAGCTCGCTGCGCAGGATGGCGCGCGAATCATTGGCAATAGTGCTATCCGCATTGAGGAACACCAGACCAGCGGCGTAATTGTCTGCCAGAGGGAAACCACAGGCCCCTGCCACTTCACGCAGAAAGGCGCTCGGCTTCTTGAACAGCAGGCCACAACCATCACCCGATTTGCCATCCGCCGCCACCGCGCCCCGGTGGGTCAAGCGGGCCAGCGAATCAATAGCGGTCTGCACCAGCCAGTGGCTCGGTTTGTCATCCAGGTTGGCGATCAAGCCAAAACCGCAACTATCCTGCTCAAAGTGACGGCGATACAGCGTACCGTCCAGCCATTGCTGTCTGCTCATCTGCAATTCTTTCCACAGCAGCGGGGGCAATCAGCTGACCCATGATCGCACCCCCGGTTATTCACGGGTTACCAGTCTGGCAAAGTCCTTCGCTCGCTTGCCCCACTTGGCACGACCCGTCTGGCTTGTGGCCCGACCTGTCGCACTGCGGGGAGCTGATCCGGGTAATGCGCGAACACTTGCGGTATCTGCCTTCTCCGCATCAGCAGAGAGGGAAATTGATTGTATGTAAGATGGACTGTCGATGCAATCGCTTTTTTGCAATGCAATAGTTGTTTAATTTCAAATACTTAAGCAATTCATCGCAAACAAAATACGCAAAAATACGTACTTTTCCTACCAAAAAACTACAATTCTGCGACATTCATTGTCGAAAAAGTGACGTATTTTTGATCGACTACCGCGTAATCAGGCATCATTCCCACCGCCGCAATCGACCCCACCCACGACGAGTCCTCATGAAGATCAATCTCCCGCACTGGCGAGCCATGCTCAAGGCCATCCTGATCCGCCTGCTCAAAGGGCTGCTGATCTGCCAGCTGGCGGCCATCATCATCACTGCTCTTCTCTGCTATTGGCGGCATTACACCAATCTGACCGATATCAGAGATGCCGCCCGGCTCGCAGGTTTGATTATCATTGGAATAGGTGGTCTGACCGTAAAAGGGAGCCGCAAACAAACCGGTGGCGAAGAATGGATGGGCGTGACCGCATTAAGTAAATCCGCGCGCGAGTCCTACATGCATCAGCAGTATTTCTCTGCCTTGAACTTCTCGGTACTCCTCATTTTGGGAGGGATACTATGGCTTGCTGTGGTTGCCCTGCTCAACCTCCTTCTGAACTAAAGCGAGGTCGATGAAGGTTTCACCGCAAGACGTCTTAACGTCAGCCAGCCCTTGTGATACCCTCAATTCATGAAAGACTACGTGCGCAACCGCGCCAAGGCAGTGCAGGCTCCCATGCAAACCGGCAATATCTTTATCGTGGCCGCCCCTTCCGGTGCTGGCAAAACCACCCTGGTATCAGCCTTGCTGGCCGCAGACAGCAATGTGCGCCTGTCGGTGTCATACACCACGCGCGCACCGCGTGAAGGCGAGCGGCATGGTACCGACTATCATTTTGTTCCGCGCGACGAATTCGTCGCCATGATTGGTCGTGGCGAATTCCTGGAGCACGCTGAGGTGTACGGTAATTTTTACGGTACCTCAGAGCGCTGGATACGCGAGCAACTGGCCAAGGGGCAGGACATCCTGCTGGAAATCGACTGGCAAGGCGCGCAGCAAGTCCGCAAGCTGTTCCCGCAGGCGATCTCGGTGTTTGTGCTGCCGCCGTCACTGGAAACGCTGGAGCGTCGCCTGCGTGGCCGCGCCAAGGATAGCGAAGACGCCATCCAGCGTCGCATGCAGTCGGCACAGGAAGAAATCCGCCACGTAGACGAATACGATTACGTGATCGTGAATGAGTATATTGATGAAGCCGTGCGCGACATCATCAGCCTGGTGCGTGCCGCACGTCTACGCATTGCCAGCCAGATGGAACGTCACACCACGCTGATTGCTGAACTCAAAGGCTAAGGCTGAAGGCTGGCCGTTTGGCCAGCAAGCCGGTAAAATAGCCGCCCTTTGCGGTACGCCGCTGTTTTTTAATGTATTTTGAAGAGTGAACCATGGCCCGCATTACCATTGATGATTGCCTGAAGCGCATGTCCAACCGTTACAACCTGACCCTGGCCGCCACCACGCGCGCACGTCAGATTGCCAACGGCTCCACCCCGCTGGTGGAACAGGGCCGCGACAAGCCCACTGTGGTGGCCTTGAAGGAGCTGGCGCAGGGCAAGCTGGCCGATGACATTGTGAACCGTTATCGCGACTGATCGTCTCACCGCATGAATCCTCCTCCGGCCCCCCTCACTGCCGGTCAAGGCGTGCGCGTGGCAGTTGCCGTGCCCATGCAGGGTGGCCCGATGGACAAGGACGTCTCCGACTTTTTTGACAAGCTGGCGGCCTACCTCGATAGTGAAGAGGTCGCCCAGCTGGATGC
The DNA here is from genome assembly GCF_041909055.1 of Leeia sp. Taxonomy (NCBI): domain Bacteria; kingdom Pseudomonadati; phylum Pseudomonadota; class Betaproteobacteria; order Neisseriales; family Leeiaceae; genus Leeia; species Leeia sp. The sequence goes on from NZ_JAYREC010000001.1 coordinate 625,440, forward strand.
TGCCTATCGTTTTGGCGAAGTGGCCCATGAGGGCCAGTTTCGCAAGAGCGGCGAGCCTTACATCTCCCACCCTTTGGCCGTCGCCAGCATTCTGGCCGACTGGCGGATGGACCCTCAGGCGCTGACCGCCGCCCTGCTGCACGATGTGGTGGAAGACACCCCCGTCACCAAGCAGGAATTGCAGGAGCTGTTTGGCAAGGCGGTGGCCGACCTGGTCGATGGCCTCTCCAAGCTGGAGCGCATCGAGCTGCAAAGCCAGGAAGAAGCGCAGGCGGAGAATTTCCGCAAAATGTTGCTGGCGATGGCCCGCGACATCCGCATCATCCTGATCAAGATTGCCGACCGGCTGCACAATATGCGCACGCTGGGTGCCATGCACCCGGACAAGCAGAAGCGCATCGCCCGCGAGACGATGGACATTTACGCCCCGATTGCCAACCGCATCGGGCTGAATGCCGTCTATCAGGAACTGGAGGACCTCAGCTTCCGCTATCTGCACCCCAATCGCTATCAGGTGCTGGCCAAGGCGGTGAAGGCCGCCCGAGGCAACCGGCGGCAGCTGGTGGACAAGATTCTGGGGGCGATCCAGCAACGCCTGCAGGATGCCCGCCTGCAGGCGCAGGTGAGTGGCCGCGAAAAGCATCTGTACAGCATCTACAAGAAGATGCAGGAGAAACACCTCTCCTTCTCCGAGGTGCTGGATATCTATGGCTTTCGGGTGATCGTGAACGACATCCCGTCATGCTATCTGGCGCTCGGTGCCCTGCATGCGCTGTACAAGCCCATCCCCGGCAAGTTCAAGGACTACATCGCCATTGCCAAAGCCAATGGCTATCAGTCGCTGCACACCACGCTGTTTGGCCCATACGGCACGCCGATTGAAGTGCAGATCCGCTCCAGCGAAATGCACCAGACGGCGGAAGATGGTCTGGCTTCGCACTGGATGTACAAGAGCGCGGAGGGCAACCTCAACGACGTGCAGCAACGCACCCACAAATGGTTGCAGCGCCTGCTGGATATTCAGTCGGAGAGCGGCGACGCTGCCGAATTCCTCGAGCACATCAAGGTCGATCTGTTCCCTGACGAAGTGTACGTGTTCACCCCCAAGGGGCGCATTCTGGCGCTGCCACAAGGGGCCACCGCCATCGACTTCGCCTACGCCGTGCATACCGACATTGGCACCCACTGCGTAGCCGCCCGGGTCAATTTCGAGCTGGCCCCGCTGCGCACCCGCCTGCGCAGTGGCGACCGCGTCGAGATCGTGACCGACCCCAACGCTTACCCCAATCCGTCGTGGCTGTCTTTTGTCGCCACCGGCAAGGCACGCTCGCACATCCGGCACTATCTGAAAACCATGCAGTTTGGTGAATCGGTACGCCTGGGTGAGCGCCTGCTGCAGCAAGCGCTGCAGGTGTTCTCGCCCCGTCATGGCGCGGTGTCGGACCATGTGTGGGAGCACTATCTGCGTGAGAACGGGCTGCCGGACAAAGCCGATCTGCTGGCCGACATTGGCCTCGGCAAGCGCCTCTCCATGGTGGTGGCGCGCGGTTTGCTGATGGCCGAAGGCATCGAGCCCAACGAAGCCAGCAACCTCTCTGCCATCCCGATCCGCGGCTGGGAAAACATGGCCTTGCAGTTCGCCAAGTGCTGCTACCCGATCCCGGGCGACAACATCGTCGGCTTCATCAACAAAGGCCAAGGCCTGGTGATTCATACCGCCGATTGCCCGGTGATCCACCGCAGCGATGTCGATCAGGACAAGCTGGTAGACGTGGAATGGGATCCGGTGGCGGGCCGCCTGTTCGAAGTGGGTGTGGACATCATCGCCAGCAATGACCGTGGCGTCCTGGCGCAGATCGCCGCCGTGATCTCGGAGCAGAACTCCAATATCGTCAATGTGCATCTGGAAGAGTTTGAAGAGCGGCCCAACTTCACCTCCATCCGCTTCCTGATCCAGGTGGAGCACCGCCAGCACCTCGCCACCGTGCTGCGCCACCTGCGCGCCCTGCCGGTAGTAGAGCGCCTTCAGCGCCGTCGCAATCACCACTGAGCCCGCTGTGTGGATCGACACCCATTGCCATCTCGATGCGCCGGAGTTCGAGTCCGACCGTGAGCAGGTGGTGCACGCCGCCTTGCAGGCTGAGGTCAGCGCCATGGTGCTGCCTGCGGTCTTCATCGACAATTGCCGCAGCCTACCCTCCACCCCATGGTCCTGCTGTCGGGTCGCGCTCGGCCTGCACCCGATCTATATCGACAGCCACCATCAACCGGAACACCTCGACGAACTGGCGCAGCTGGTGCAGCAACACCGCCCCATTGCCATCGGTGAGATCGGGCTGGACTTCTTTGTTGACGGTCTTTCCCAGCAAAAGCAGATTGATTTCTTTGTAGCCCAGCTCAAGCTGGCTCAGCGCTTTGATCTGCCCGTGATCCTGCATGTGCGCCGTGCGCAGGATCAGGTACTGAAATACCTGCGCCGCCATCCGGTGCGCGGGGGTATCGCGCATGCCTTCAATGGCAGCCCGCAGCAGGCCGCCGCCTTTATTGAGCTGGGCTTCAAGCTGGGCTTTGGCGGGGTGATGACCTTCCCGCGCGCGCGCCGGGTACGCGAACTGGCAGGCAGCCTGCCCCTCTCGGCCTTGGTGCTGGAAACCGACGCACCGGACATCCCGCCGGAGTGGGACCACCATGGCCGTAATCAGCCCGCCTGGCTGCCGCGTATCGCCCAGGTACTGGCCGAGCTGCGTGGCGGCATGCCGCTGGCCGAACTGGCGCAGGCACTGCGCCACAACAGTGAAGCGGTATTCGGCCCCCTGCCCTGATCGACCATTGCCGCCAGCCGGACAAACCCGGACAATGCAATGTTTTCCGCACCAGATCTTTGGACCCGTATGGACCTGCCCGCCGTCAAACACTACCTGCAGGACTTGCAGCAGCGCATCGTCACCGCGCTGGAGCAAGTCGATGGTCATTCTTTCCAGCGCGATAGCTGGGTGCGTCCACAAGGCGGCGGCGGCCTCTCCTGCCTGACGGAAGACAGCACGGTACTGGAGCGCGGCGGCGTCTTGTTCTCGCATGTGCTGGGTGACCAGTTACCGCCCTCGGCCTCGGCGCATCGTCCCGAGCTGGCTGGTCGCCACTGGGAGGCGATGGGCGTGTCGCTGGTGCTGCACCCGCGTAACCCTTATGCGCCCACCGTACACCTCAATGTACGCTGCTTCTGCGCGCTGGCCGAAGGCCAAGAGCCCGTGTGGTGGTTTGGTGGCGGCATGGACCTGACGCCCTACTATGGCTTTGAAGCCGATGCCATCCACTTTCACCAAACCTGCCATGACGCGCTGGCCCCGTTTGGCGAGCAGTACTACCCGCAGATGAAAGCCGCCTGCGACCGCTACTTCCACCTCAAGCACCGGCAGGAACCGCGCGGCATTGGCGGCATTTTCTTTGATGACTTCAACCAGCCCGGCTTTGAGCAAAGCTTTGCACTGACCCGTGCCGTCGGCGATGCCTTCCTCACCGCCTACCTGCCCATCCTGCAGCAACGACGGGATACGCCCTATGGCGAGCGCGAGCGAGATTTCCAGCTCTACCGCCGTGGCCGCTACGTGGAATTCAACCTGGTATGGGATCGAGGCACCCTGTTTGGCCTGCAATCCGGTGGCCGCACTGAATCCATCCTGCTCTCCATGCCACCACACGCCAGCTGGCGCTACGACTGGCAGCCCGAACCAGGCAGCCCGGAAGCCCGCCTGTATAGCGACTTCCTGACCGAGCGGGACTGGCTGAAGCAACAGTAATCGCAAAGCCGCAGCACATTGCGCATGATAGAATGCCTCAAAATCCATTCATCATATAACCAGAACATCACAGGGAGCCTGCCCATGCTGTCCAGCCTGCGAAAACTCAGCCTGCTCTTGCCCGTCCTCTTGCTTCAACCCAGCTGGGCGGAAGAGGCGGCATCCGGGACCGTCAGTACCGCGAATGCCGAAGCAGATGCCGAGGCCGCGTTCTTCAAATCGCTCAATTTCGTCAACGGCCCCAGCCAGGTGCAGGTGGGCAGTTACGGCACCTTCAAGCTGCCCAAGGACTATGAGTACCTGCAGGATGCCGACACCCGCCGCCTGATGGCACACTGGGAAAACCTGGATACCGGCAAGCCTGAATACTACTTTGCCCCCAAGGGCGGCAAGTGGTTCGCTGTGTTCAGCTACGAAGATACCGGGCATGTGAAGGATGACGAGAAGATTGACGCCGCCGAGCTGCTGCAAAGCATGAAGGACGGTGCCATTGCTGGCAATGCCGAGCGTGCCAAATTGGGCTGGGCCCCCATGACGGTACAAGGCTGGCATCAGGAACCCTTCTACGATCCGGACTCAAAACGCCTGACCTGGTCGATCAACTACCTGAGCGGCGGCCAGGCGGTGGTGAACTACAACACCCGCGTGCTGGGCCGTACTGGCGTGACCGAAGTGACGCTGGTAGCCGAACCGCAAGACCTTGAAGCGGCCATCAAGGAATTCAAGGAGGCCATCAAGGGCTACGACTACGTGGCCGGTCAGCGCTACGCGGAATATCAGGATGGTGACAAGACCGCCGAGTACGGCCTCGCCGCGCTGATTGCCGGTGGTGCCGCTGCTGTGGCTACCAAAAAGGGCTTCTGGGCCGCCATTGTGTCCTTCTTTGCCGCAGGTTGGAAAATCATTGCCGGGGTGTTTGTCGCACTGGGTGGCTGGGTGGCCTCCCTCTTCCGCAAGAAGGAATGATGCTGCACCTGCCTCCGTTTGAGGTGCTGCTGGTGCTGGGGGTGGTCGGCTTTTATCTGGTCGACTCCGCCCAGCTGCTGTATCGCAATGAACTGCTGCTACACAGCACCGGCTCCACTTGGCACGCCAGCGCGCCAAGTGGACTGCCCCTGCGCGGGCGCTACTTGCATGTCCCCAACCCCTTTGCGCCCGGCCAGCTGCTGCTCAGGCTGAACTGGTATACCAGCGCACCCGCACTGGATCGCCAGGCCCTGCTTGAGCTGCAGCGCACGCTACAACCCTTGCGCTACCTGTGTGGCCTGCTGGCCATTCAGCTGCTGCTGGGCTTGCCGCTGGTGCTGCTGCTGTTCCGTCCGGGTGCGGTTTGGCTCACGCAGATGGCCGCCATCTACCTGATCCTGCTGACTCAGGCGGTCTACCTGTGGCAGCAGCGCGCCGCACTGGGGCTCAGTCGCAAGGCCGCGCTGATGCTGGCGTTTGAAGTCATCACCTGCCCGCCCTTCGGGCTCAACCTGCTGCGCCGCCTCAGCCTGATGCACCCCCTGCATGGTGACAGCCTGCCGCTGTTGCAACAGCTGCTGCCTGCCACGGCGCAAACCGCCCTGTTCACCACCCTGCAGCAGCAGCTGGAGGAAGACCTGCTGCTGGAAGCCGACGACAGCCCGGAGCGCACCACCTTGCTGGCGTTACAGGCGCGGCTGGCTCAGCTCAACCCTGCGCCCGCAGCGACAGCCGACACCCCGGACTGAGTATCCCCCTCAGGCGGGGCATGCTGCTGCAGGCCGCTGGGGCGGGCGCACACCCACACGCCAGACTCCCACGGCAGCGGCCAGCAATGTCAGCAGCACATTCACGGCACCACAGATGGATTCCCGCAGATACGCCGCCTGATAGTCCGCGCTCAAGTGCCCTGCCGCCAGCGATTGTATCGCCAGCGCCGTCGCCCGCCCGACAGCCGGCATCACCAGCAGGTGCGCATTGAGCACAATCAGCAGCATGATCAGCGCCTTGACCTGCACAAACCGCACACGCACGCCATAGCGCTTGAACGCCATCAGCAGCCCGCTAATGGCCATCAGCCACATCCCCGGCAGGGTCAACGCCTGCGTACCGGCACTGATGATGCGGCGACCAAACACCACCCACTCCAGCGCCGCCCCCTCCATCAGCGTGGACACCAGAATGAACGACAGGATACTGCCCAGAAACAGTATCAGCCCAATAAAGTGCAGCAGCTTCATGATGCGAAACATAGGATGCTCCTGTGATGAATGAGGGTTAAACAGCATCTAGTCCTGACGGCAGGTCAGGCGGGTGTGCCGAGGCTTAACTGCTGCAATAGCTTGTGCAGGGTCGCCGTCGCCTGGTCTGCCTCAACCGCCGGCACGGCACGGGCCAGCTTGCTCACCTCGGCCTCCCACAAAGCCTTGGCCCCCAGATAGCGCTCGGTGCCCTGCGGGGTCAACCCATACTGGGGTGAGCGTTTGTGGGCAGGGTTGGCCTGCGCCGCCACCCACCCCAGCTCCAGCAGCACATTGAGCTGCTTCTGCGCCCCTTGTCGCGTCATCCCCATCACCTCGGCAATCTGAGGCGCGGTCAGCGGCTGATCGGCCATGGCCATCGCACCCAGAGTCTGCCAGCGCGCACTGGTCAGCCCCAATGGCGCCACCAGCTCATCCCCCCAAGCCAGCAGCTGCCCGTTCAAGCGAAACACCATCAAGGTCAGCTGACTGATGGCGTCCATATCCTGCGCAGTCTTCATGCAGTCCCCCCTTTATATTGACAACCAGTTTCCATTATTGGTAACCAGTTGTCAATATAAAGGCTATAAAAAAGCCCGCATTAGCGGGCCTTTTTTGGCGTACTTCACAGGCCCTTGGCCTGTGTCGGTTAGACGTTGAACAGGAAGTTCATCACATCCCCATCCTTCACCACGTACTCCTTGCCTTCGGCGCGCATCTTGCCCGCTTCCTTGGCGCCTTGCTCGCCTTTGCAGGCGACGAAGTCTTCGAAGCCGATGGTCTGGGCGCGGATGAAGCCGCGCTCGAAGTCGGTGTGGATCACACCGGCGGCTTGCGGGGCGGTGTCGCCTTTGTGGATGGTCCAGGCGCGTACTTCCTTGACCCCGGCGGTGAAGTAGGTTTGCAGGCCTAGCAGGTCGTAACCGGCGCGGATCAGGCGGTTGAGGCCCGGCTCTTCCAGGCCCAGCTCGGCGAGGAAATCGGCCTTGTCGGCGTCGTCCAGCTCGGCAATGTCGGATTCGATGGCGGCACAGACAGCGACCACCGGTGCGCCTTCGGCGGCGGCGTAGGCCTGCACGCGCTCCAGCAGCGGGTTGTTCTGGAAGCCGTCTTCCGCCACGTTGGCGACGTACATGGCGGGTTTGATGGTAAGCAAGCAGAAGGGCTTGATCAGCAGTTTTTCGTCATCCGACAGGCCGAGCGAGCGGGCGGGCTTGCCTTCGTTCAGGTGCGGTACCAGCTTTTCCAGCACGGCCACCAGCTTTTGCGCTTCCTTGTCGCCCGATTTGGCTTTCTTGCCATCGCGGATGATGGCTTTTTCCACCGTGGTCAGGTCGGCCAGCGCCAGCTCAGTGAGGATCACTTCGATGTCGGACAGCGGGTCAACCTTGCCGGCGACGTGGACGATGTTTTCATCTTCAAAACAGCGCACCACATTGACGATGGCGTCGGTCTCGCGGATGTTGGCGAGGAACTGGTTGCCCAGGCCTTCGCCCTTGCTGGCCCCGGCGACCAGACCGGCAATGTCGACAAACTCGACAATAGCGGGCAGCACGCGCTGTGGCTTAACGATGTCGGACAGCGCCTGCAGGCGGGCATCCGGCACCTCGACCACCCCGACGTTCGGCTCGATGGTGCAGAACGGGTAGTTGGCGGCTTCAATGCCCGCCTTGGTCAGCGCGTTGAACAGGGTGGACTTGCCGACGTTGGGCAGGCCAACGATGCCGCATTTCAGACTCATGCCTTCAAACCTTTGCGATAATGGCCCAGGGCCGTAAGCTATTTAATCCGCTATTGTACACCGTCAGCCCCGGCTGCCGGAATGCCCGTTGATGCAAGCACTTGTTTGTGCGTCATAATTCTGCCTCATCGGCATGACCTGGAGACTCCGTATGACTGCCCCCCTGCGCGTTGGACTGATCGGCTATGGCTATGCTGGCCAAACGTTTCATGCGCCGCTGCTGGGCAGCACGGACGGTATGGTGCTCAACCGCATCTGCTCCAGCAAACCGGAGCTCGTGCAGCGAGACTGGCCGGGCTGCATGGTGGATGCCTACCCGATGCAGACCCTGCAGCATCCGGAAGTGGATCTGGTGGTGATTGCCACGCCGAACGATAGCCACGCGCCACTGGCAGCTGCGGCTTTGCGGGCTGGCAAGCATGTGGTGGTCGACAAGCCGTTTACGCTGACGGTCACAGAAGCCGAAGCACTGCTGGCGCTGGCGGAGCAGCAGCAGCGCGTCCTGTCGGTGTTCCACAATCGGCGCTGGGATGCGGATTTCCTCACCCTGCAGCAATTGCTGGCGGACGGGGTGCTGGGGCAGGTCTGCCATGTGGAATCCCGCTTTGATCGCTTCCGCCCGCAGGTACGGGAGCGCTGGCGCGAGCGTGCCGAGCTGGGCGGGGGCTTGTGGTATGACCTCGGCCCGCATTTACTGGACCAGGCGGTGTGCCTGTTCGGCCTGCCGCAACGCCTGCAGGCGCAGCTGCATACAGTGCGGCCCGGTGGTAGCCGTGATGACTGGGCGCATGTGCTGCTGGACTACGGCAGCTTGCAGGTAGAGCTGCGAGCTTCCATGCTGGTGGGCGGCGGCTTGCCCCGCTTCGCAGTGCATGGCACCCAGGGCAGCTGGATCAAGCACGGGCTGGATGTACAGGAACAGCAGTTACAGCAAGGCATCCGCCCCGGCCATGCGGACTGGGGGCTGGACCCGGTGCCCGGCCTGCTGCTGCCAGAAAGGGATCATGCACAGCCCGCGTCACCGCGAGGCAACTACCCGGCCTACTATGCAGGCATCCGCGACTGTATTACACAGGGGCAACCCAATCCGGTGAGCGCCACGTCGGCACTGCACGTGATGCGCCTGCTGGAACGGGCGCAACAGTCGGCAGCGGAGGGGCGCAGCCTGCCAGTCAGCGCCTAGCTGTGTCCCGCCGGCTCGGTCAGGTCGGGCATGTGGTCGTCTTCACCCCAGACGTAGAGGCAGTTCCGGCCGTTTCGCTTGGCATGATAGAGGCTGATATCGGCCCGGTGCATGAATTCGCTGGCCGTCTCGCCATACCGCCATTCGGCCAGACCAAAGCTGGCCGTCACCCGGGGCACAGGGTCAAAACTGCCCAGCATCACGGCCACCCGCAGCTGCTCTGCCAGCACTCGTGCGCCGCTTTCTGCGGTTTCCGGTAGCAGCAGGCCAAACTCTTCGCCTCCCAAGCGCCCCAGGCAATCCCGCTGCTTGATCATCTGCTGCAGGGTATACACCAGCTGGTGCAACACATGATCGCCCACATTATGACCAAACTGGTCGTTGATGGCCTTGAAATGATCCAGGTCGATCATCACCAGACAAAGGGGACGCTCATCAAAGGTGGCTTGTGCGATCGCGTCATCCAGCGCCCGCAGGAAGGCGCGACGGCTGATGGCACCGGTCAGGGCATCCTGTCCCGCTTCCTGCGTCAGCAGTGCATTGGCCCGGTTCAAGGGCTTCAAGACCAGCACGCTCAGCAGCAGGTTCAGCACCACAAACAGCAAGCTGTAGATACCGGCCAGCAGCCACAGATAGCGGGTAAACGTATCTTCCATTCGCTGCATGGGCACTTGTGCCGGTACGGACACTATCTGCGCTCCGACAATGTCACCCATACGCCAGCCGAAGCCGTTTTTGCGCCCGTACAGGCTCACCAGTGCTTCAGGGGCCCGGTCCGGGCTGGAGTGGCAGTACAAACACGCTTTGTCCGAGATGCGAATGGGGCGGGCCAGATTGAAACGGCTACTGTCAGGCGTCTGCACCAGCTCCGTGACCGCCCCCTTCAGATGCTCGCTCTGGTAGCGCTGGATCAAGGCCACTTCCCAGCCTTGGGCCACATTCTTGGGGTTCATCGGGTTCAGTGCAGCTTCGCGGTAGGACTGCCCCGGATAATGCTCATGAAACAAGGCCATGACTTCGCGTGCCGCAAACGCAGGCACCGCTTGCTTGCGAAATGCAAACGCCGGGTCTGCGTCCAGAATCGGCTTGATCTGCAGGGAGGTGTAGCGCCGTACCGCGATGGCCGCTTCCATGGTGGCTTCTGCGTTACGATGCAGTTCCTGCATCATTTCCTGCTTCAGGTTGTCATGCAAATACCACGCACTGACTGCCATGCCAAGCATGCAGGTCAACAACAACACCAGATTGAACTTCGCGCGCATCAGCACGGCGCACTCCAGCGGGATTGGTCCCGTCCTAGCCCCATACCATCACTATATGTGATGCGCAGCAGATTTGCTGACTGAAGCGAATCGTTGCTTCATCCCGCCTCATCATGGACACCCATGGCGGGCCCATAAAGAAAAACAGCCCGGCAAGCCGGGCTGTTCTATCGTAAGCGGAAGCTTACAGCGGCTTGATGTTGGCCGCTTGCTTGCCCTTCGGGCCAGTGGTCACGTCGAAGCTGACCTTCTGGTTTTCCTGCAGGGACTTGAAACCATTCGATTGAATGGCGGAGAAGTGCGCGAACAGATCTTCGCCACCATCATCCGGAGTAATGAAACCAAAGCCTTTAGCGTCGTTGAACCACTTGACGGTACCGGTTGCCATGAATCTATTTCCTTGAAAAAAATTGGATGTATCGGGCGGATGCCCATTTTTTGCAAGCAGGGTCGACACCGGGAATGACAAACTGATACGCCGTGAAGCATTAACGACAGCTGACGAAAACCGTACTACCTTGAAACCTGCATGCGCAGTGTGCACTTGCCCGCTGGTGCCGTCAAGCATGCGGGCACATTTATTTCCACTCTGCCCAGCCGTACCGTGGTTGTCCTGCCACAGCGTCAGCTGATTTCGTCAATCCAGCATTGCTGGATGGCTTCCAGAATGCGCTCACCACAGTGCGCCGGATCGTCGTCAAAATCCGGCAGCGCCAGCACCCATTGCATCAGGTCGGTAAAGCGCAGCTGACGCGGGTCAATGTCGGGGTGCGCCTCGGAGAGCTCGATGGCAATCTCCAGTGAATCGGTCCATTTCATGGCATTGCCCTCAGTGGTTTTCCTTGGCGTGGTTGATGCTGTATTTGGGGATTTCCACCACCAAAGGCACCGAGCCCACCTTGGCCTGACAAGACAGCCGGGATTGCGCGGTCAGCCCCCAGGCGCGGTCCAGCATGTCGTCTTCGTCTTCATCGGATGCAGACAGGCTGTCAAAGCCCTCGCGCACCACCACATGGCAGGTGGTACAGGCACAGACCTGGCCACAGGCGTGGTCAATCTCAATGTCGTGCTCCAGCAAGGCGTCGCAAATGCTTTGCCCTGGCGTGGCCTCGATCTCTGCGCCACTCGGGCAAATTTCATCATGCGGCAGCAAGGTGATGCGGGTCATGTCAACTCCACGATTAGTCCAGACTGGTCAATCGCTGACCAGCCAATGCCCGCTTGATGCTGGCGTCCATGCGGCGTGCGGCAAATTCATCGGTGGCCTGGCTGGTCTCACGTGTAACGTCCCGCAGCTTCGTCACATCATCACCGGCCAGTACCTGTTCGAGTCGGTGCAGAGCTTGCCCCAACTGTTGCTGTTCCTGCTCACTCAGCAAGTGGGCATCCTCTGTCAGCGCAGCGCGGGTAGCATCCAGCAAGCGCTGCGCGTCCACCTGCGCCTCGGCCCACTGGCGAGCAGCCATGTCTTCTTGCGCATGGGTAATGCTGGCTTGCAGCATGCGGCTGATCTCGTCATCGCTCAGGCCATAGGAGGGCTTGACGGTGACGCTGGCGCGAACACCTGTGGTTTTCTCGCTGGCTGAGACCGATAACAAGCCATCTGCGTCTACCTGAAAGGTCACCTGAATCCGGGCCGCACCCGCCGCCATCGGCGGGATGCCGCGCAGTTCAAAACGGGCCAGCGAGCGGCAATCCACCACGCGCTCACGCTCGCCTTGCAGCACGTGGATCAGCATCGCCGTCTGGCCATCCTTGAAGGTGGTGAATTCCTGAGCGCGTGCGGTGGGGATGGTCGAATTACGCGGGATGACCTTTTCCACCAGCCCCCCCATGGTTTCCAGCCCCAGCGACAACGGCGTCACGTCCAGCAACAGCCAGTCCTCCCCGGCTTTGTTACCCGCCAACACATTCGCCTGAATGGCAGCCCCCAGCGCGACCACCTTGTCCGGGTCCAGATTGTTCAGCGGCGCACGACCAAAGTAGTCGGCCACCGCCTGCTGCACATGCGGCATGCGCGTGGCGCCCCCGACCATCACGACACCATCCACGTCATCCACTTGCAGACCGGCATCACGCATGGCTTTGCGCAGCGGCAGCAAGGTTTTGTCGACCAGGTGGCGGGTCAGCTGGTGAAAAGTGGCCTGATCCAATGTCAGGTCAACGGTATCGCCCTGCTCCAGAATGGCGGCGATGTTGGCGCTCAGGTTATCGGTGAGCGCTTCTTTGGCCAGGCGGGCCTTCTGCTGCAGCAGCTGGGTATCACGCGGACCCAGCAGGGAGAGGCCGGCCTGCTCCAGCATCCAGCAGTACACCCGGTGATCAAAGTCATCGCCTCCCAGTGCGGAATCACCACTGGTGGCCACCACTTCGAACACGCCACGGCTCAATCGCAGGATGGAGACATCAAAGGTGCCGCCACCGAGGTCATACACCACGTAGGTGCCTTCGGCGTGGTTATCCAGCCCATAGGCGATGGCGGCAGCGGTCGGCTCATTGAGCAGACGCAAAACATTCAGCCCGGCCAGTTGCGCAGCATCCTTGGTGGCTTGTCGTTGCGCATCGTCAAAATAGGCGGGTACCGTAATCACCGCACCGACCAGATCGCCACTGCCGGCGGTCACCAGCGAGGCTTCGGCGCGTGCTTTCAGGCTGCGCAGGATGTCGGCGGAGACTTCCACCGGGCTTTTCTGGCCGCAACGCAACTTAAGCTGCACCATGCCGGGCGCGTCGATAAAGCGGTAAGGCAGGTGCTCACTGGCGATGTCTTTCAGACCACGGCCCATGAAGCGCTTGACCGATACGATGGTATCTTGTGGCTCGCGCATCAGCCACGGCAAGGCGTCGTAGCCTACTTGCGGCTCGCCGTCTGCCGGATAGTGTACGACGGAGGGCAGCAAGCCCCGCCCTTGGGTATCCGGCAGCACGGTGGGCAAGCTGCTGCGCACAGTTGCCACCAGCGAATGGGTGGTCCCCAGGTCAATGCCGATAGCCAGACGGTGCTGGTGGGGAGCGGCGCTCATGCCGGGTTCGGAAATTTGCAGCAGCATCAGTGTGTTCTTATCGGTTTGATGATACCGGGTGCTTGCTGACAAGCTAGCCCAGCAGCCGCTCCAGCGCGGATTCCACTTCTTCGTCCAGCTTTTCCACAAAGCGCAGCTTGCGTACGGTACCGGCCGCGGCAACATCGTCTCGCTGCACATCCAGCCAGTTCACCAGCGCAGCCTGCAAGGTACGCTGCTCTTGTCGCAGCGCCTGGGACAAGCCTTCCAGCGCGGCAGCATCACGTTGTCGGGCTGCATCCTCCAGCTGCTCACGCCATTCCATCTGCTGCATCAGGAAATCACGCGGCATCGCGGTGTTAGACTCCAGCTCCGGGTCCACCCCGCGCAAGGACAGCAGGTAAATGGCCCGGCTCAGCGGATGCTTGAGGATGTGATAGCCCTGGTTCGCCAGCGTGGCCCACTCCAGCGCACGACGCTTCTCGGCGTCGGTTGCCAGTGCATGCCGGTCCGGGTGCACCTGCGCCTGCACCGCACGATAGGCCTGCTCCAGCGGCGCCAGGTTCAGCTGCTGCTGTTCGGGCAAGCCGAACAGGGCAAAATGGGTTTGCTGCACGCTCAGGCCATCCTGCGGTCAAACATTGAAGCTCTCGCCACAGCCACAGGCATCCTTGACGTTTGGATTGTTGAACTTGAAGCCTTCGTTCAACCCTTCCTTGACGAAGTCGAGCTCGGTACCGTCGAGGTAGACCAGACTTTTCGGGTCAACCAGCACGGTGACACCGTGTGACTCAAAAGTCAGGTCTTCATCCTGTACCGCGTCAGCAAATTCCAGCTTGTAGGCCATGCCAGAACAGCCCGAGGTTTTCACCCCCAGCCGCAGGCCCACGCCCTTGCCGCGCTTTTGCAGGAAATTGGCCACATGGGTGGCGGCTGCTTCAGACAGTGTCACTGCCATGATCGACTCCTGCTCAAGCGTCGTGCTTGGCTTTGTAATCGGCCACCGCGGCCTTGATGGCATCTTCGGCCAGGATGGAGCAATGCACCTTGACGGGCGGCAAGGCCAGCTCTTCGGCGATTTGCGTGTTCTTGATGGACAGCGCCTCATCCAGCGTCTTGCCCTTCACCCACTCGGTCACCAGTGAGCTCGACGCAATCGCCGAACCACAGCCGTAGGTCTTGAAGCGGGCATCTTCAATCACCCCTTCTTCATTGACCTTGATCTGCAGCTTCATCACGTCGCCACAGGCCGGTGCCCCCACCATGCCGGTGCCCACACTGTCGTCACCCTTTTCGAAGGCGCCCACATTGCGCGGATTTTCGTAATGATCAATAACCTTGTCTGAGTATGCCATGCTGTTTCCCCTTGGCCGGCCTGCTGCCTGACCTTACAAACTGTATCAGTGTGCCGCCCATTGCACGGTGCTCAAATCCACACCGTCCTTGAACATTTCCCACAATGGCGACAATTCGCGCAACTTGCCGATCTTTTCCTGGATCAGTTGTACCGCGAAATCGATTTCCGCTTCGGTGGTGAAGCGACCCAAAGTAAAACGGATTGAACTGTGCGCCAGCTCATCCGAACGCCCCAGGGCACGCAACACATAAGAAGGCTCCAGGCTGGCCGAGGTACAGGCCGAACCGCTGGATACTGCCAGTGCCTTCAGCGCCATGATCAACGATTCGCCTTCCACGAAATTGAAGCTGACGTTCAGGTTGTGCGGCACACGGGCGTCCATATCCCCGTTCAGATGCACTTCCTCGATCTGGCTCAGGCCGCGCCACAGCCGGTCACGCAGCATGCGGATGCGCTCGTTCTCGCTCGCCATGTCTTCCCTGGCGATGCGGTAGGCCTCCCCCATGCCGATGATCTGGTGCGTTGCCAGCGTGCCGGAACGCATGCCGCGCTCGTGGCCCCCACCATGAATCTGCGCTTCCAGGCGCACCCGAGGCTTGCGTCGCACATACAGGGCACCGACACCCTTGGGGCCATAGCTCTTGTGGGCGGACAGGCTCATCAGGTCCACCTTGAGTACCGCTAGGTCAATAACCACCTTGCCGGTCGCCTGCGCGGCGTCGACATGGAACAGCACGCCACGGCTGCGGCACAACTCACCAATCTCGGCAATCGGCTGGATCACGCCAATCTCGTTGTTCACCATCATGATGGACACCAGAATGGTATCCGGGCGAATGGTGGCCGCCAGTTCATCCATATCCACCAGGCCGTTGGGCTTGGGGCTCAGGTAAGTCACCTCGAACCCCTGACGCTCCATCTCGCGCATGGTATCCAGCACGGCCTTGTGCTCGGTTTTCAGGGTAATCAGGTGCTTGCCCTTGCTGCTGTAGAAATGGGCAGCGCCTTTGATGGCGAGGTTGTCAGATTCGGTCGCGCCGGAAGTCCAGACAATTTCCTTGGGGTCAGCATTGAGCAAATCTGCAACCTGTTTGCGCGCCAGCTCCACCGCCTCTTCCGCCTCCCAGCCATAGGCATGGGAGCGGCTCGCCGGGTTGCCGAAATGCTCAGTCAGCCAGGGAATCATTTTCTCGGCCACACGTGGATCAATCGGTGTGGTGGCAGAGTAATCCAGGTAAATCGGCTTGGTGCTCATAGGTCGTCCAGTCAGAGGCAGAATTACATTACGGCAGACAAGCGCTTGTCCAGCACCACCGGGTGCTCGGACCCCGTGCACTGCTCACGCTCGCGCTGCTTGGCGACCAGCTCCGCCAGCGATACCGACGCCAGGTAGCGGAAAATGGTCAGATTCAGGTTGGTCCACAGATCGTGGGTCATGCAGCGGTGCTCGTCGAGACAGTTTTCCTTGCCGCCGCACTGGGTCGCATCAATCGGCTCGTCAACTGCCATGATGATGTCGGCCACCGAGATGCTGAGCTCGGGACGGGCCAGGCAGTAGCCGCCCCCCGGCCCGCGCACGCTGTCCACCAGCTCGGCGCGCCGCAGCTTGCCAAACAGCTGTTCCAGGTACGAGAGGGAAATCTTCTGCCGCTCGCTGATGCCAGCCAGCGTCACCGGGCCACACTGGTGGCGCAGCGCAAGGTCCACCATGGCGGTGACCGCAAAACGACCTTTGGTAGTAAGACGCATGACGGGCTCTTTCGGCCTGTAGAAGCCAATGACCCGATTTTAAAATACCCGATTAAATTGGTCAACAATTCAACCGTGATACTTGCCCTGGGTCAAGTGCGTGCCAGCCGCTGCCGGACAAACGCAACCACCACCGGCAGCACCGACAGCGCGATGATCCCCAGCACCAGCAGCGAGAAATTGGCGCGCACAAAGGGCTGGTTGCCAAAGAAATGCCCCAGATAGACCAGCAACAGCACCCAGCTCAGCGCGCCCAACACGGAATACAACAGGAACTGACGATACGGCATGTGGCCCGCACCTGCGGTGAACGGGATATAGGTCCGCACGATCGGGATGAAACGCGCCAGGATGATGGCACGGCCACCATGCCGCTCAAAGAAGGCATGGGTGCGCTCCAGATATTCACGCCGGAACAGGCGCGAATCCGGCTTGGCAAACAAGCGCTGCCCCAGCCACCGACCCAGCGCGTAGTTGACGTTGTCACCCAGCAAGGCGGCCACAATCAGGCTTGCCGCCAGCAGATGCGGGCTCAGCGTGGTACCCACCGTCAAGGCGCCTGCAGCAAACAGCAGTGAATCACCGGGCAGGAAGGGGGTGACCACCAGCCCGGTTTCACAGAACACGATCAGGAACAGGATGCCATACACCCATACCCCGTGCTGATTGAACAGCTCGCGCAGATGGGTATCGACATGCAGGATGAAATCAATCAGTAGCCAGATCGTGTCCATGGCAGGGCTCAGGGCAAGGCGTGTTCGACTTCGGTTTTCTTCGGCTTGACGAAGTCTTCCCGCTTGACGCCCAGCATCAGCAACAGCGGCGAGGCCACCAGCACCGAGGAATAGATGCCGAACAGAATGCCGATGGTCAACGCCAGCGCGAAGTTGTGCAGGATTTCACCACCGAGGAACAGCATGGAGGTCACCATCAGCTGCGTCGACAAGTGGGTGAGGATGGTCCGGCTCATGGTGGCGGTAATGGCGTTGTCGATGATTTCCGTCACCGTCTTGTTGCGCAGCTTGCGGAAGTTTTCGCGGATCCGGTCAAACACCACCACCGATTCGTTCACCGAATACCCCAGCACTGCCAGCACTGCCGCCAGCACCGTGAGGTTGAACTCCCAGCCAAACGCGGCGAAGCAGCCCAGAATGATCACCACATCGTGCATGTTGGCAACGATGGCCGACACCGCAAACTTCCATTCAAAGCGAATGGCCAGATAGACGATGATGCCCAAGCACACCAGCGCAATCGCCGTCAGACCACCGGTGACCAGTTCCTTGCCCACCTGCGGGCCCACAAACTCAATGCGTTTCATCACCACCGCAGGCTTGGCTGCCACCTGACACACCCGCTGCGCCTGTTGGCCTGGCTGACCCGGCACCGCCACCAGCTGCCCCTGCTCGGCAGTACACAGCGCGGCATACACCCGGCTGGCGGTCTCGGCAGACGACCGGCTCTTTTCCAGCGGCAGGCGAATCATCACATCATGGCTGGTGCCATAGTTCTGCACGGCCACATCGGTATAGCCCAGCTTGCTGATGGCACCACGCACCCGCTCCAGATTGGCGTTCTGGGTGTACTGCAGCTCCACCACCGTACCCCCGGTGAAATCCACGCCAAAGTGCAAACCCTTGGCAATCAGGAAGTACACCGCAGCCAGGAAAGTGACCAGCGAAATGAAGGTGGTCAGCTTCCCGTAGCTCATGAACGGGATGTCTTTTTTAGGATGGAAGATTTCCATATTGCGTTTTCCTTGTTGGCCCGCTCAGATCGACAGCGTCTTCAGCTTCTTGCGGCCGCCATAGACCAGGTTGACCAGCCCACGCGACACCAGCACGGCACTGAACATGGAGGTCAGGATGCCCAGACAGTGCACCACGGCAAAACCACGCACCGGACCACTACCGAAGATCATCAGCATCAGGCCGACGATCAGCGTGGTCACGTTGGAGTCAATGATGGTGGCCCAGGCATGCTTGTAGCCTTCCGAGATGGCCATCTGCGGTGACATGCCCGCACGCAGCTCTTCGCGGATGCGCTCATTGATCAGCACGTTGGAGTCAATGGCCATGCCCAGCGCCAGCGCGATGGCGGCAATACCCGGCAAGGTCAGCGTGGCATGGATCAGCGACAGCAAGGACACCAGCAGGAACACATTGACCGCCAGCGACACAATGGAGATCACCCCGAACACCCGGTAATAGACCAGCATCAGCACTGCCACCAGTGCAAAGCCCACCCAGGTGGAGTGGAAGCCACGCTCAATGTTTTCCTTGCCGGCAGACGGCCCCACCGTACGTTCTTCCACCACCTTCATCGGTGCAGCCAGCGAGCCAGAGCGCAGCAGCAGCGCCGTCTTGATGGTTTCAGCTGTAGTGAATGAACCGGAGATGAGGACGTTGCCACCGCCAATTTCTTCCTTCACCGATGGTGCCGTCACCACTTCCGACTTGCCATTCTCCACCAGCACCATGGCAATGCGCGAACCGGGCGCTTTCAAGGCCAGCTCACGGGTCAGGTTCTTGAAGATGTCCGCCCCTTCGCCATCCAGATTGATGGAGACGGCAGGTCGACCATCGCGGTCATTGGAGGTCTGGGCATTGGTGATGTTCTCACCGGTCAGCTCCACTTCCGTGCGCAGCAGGATCGGCTGGGTCTCGCCCTTGAAGCGTTCCTGCAT
The DNA here is from genome assembly GCF_041909055.1 of Leeia sp. Classification (NCBI taxonomy): domain Bacteria; kingdom Pseudomonadati; phylum Pseudomonadota; class Betaproteobacteria; order Neisseriales; family Leeiaceae; genus Leeia; species Leeia sp. The sequence goes on from NZ_JAYREC010000001.1 coordinate 644,424, forward strand.
CAGCACGGTACCGGCCGGTACCGCGCCAGACAGGGCACTGGACAGGGCTTGTGGGTCATCCACCACCCGACGCACTTCCAGCGTCGCGGTGCGACCAATGATGTCTTTCACCTTGGTGGTGTCCTGCACGCCAGGCAGCTGCACCACAATGCGATCCGCCCCTTGCTGCTGCACCACCGGCTCGGCCACGCCCATGGCGTTGACGCGCTTGCGCAGGGTGGCGATGTTCTGCTCCACCGCAGATTTACGGATCTCGGTCAGCGCGTTCGGTGCCAGGCTGCCTTCCACACGGAATTCACCGTCTGCTACCTGCTTTTGCAGACTGACACTGACCAGCCGCGCCTTTAGCCCTGGCAGGGAGGCATCCAGACTGGCTTCATCGCGGAACTTCAGGGTCAGGCGATCCGCACGGCGGATCACCGTCGCACGCACCTTCTTCTCGCGCAGCACATTGCGGGCATCACGGGCAAAGCCTTCCATGGCCTTGTCTTCCGCCGCACGCATGTCCAGCTCCAGCATGAAGTGCACGCCGCCACGCAGATCCAGCCCCAGCACCATGGGGTTGGCCCCAAGGTCACGCAGCCAGTTCGGCGTATTCGGCACCAGGTTCAGCGCCACCAGATAGTCGTCGCCCAGCGCTTTTTGCAGAATGTCTTTGGCACGCAGCTGCGTCTCGGTATCCGCAAAGCGCAGTTTGACGCCATTCTGGTCCAGCTCCGAGGCGGTCACCGTCAGGCCCGCTTTGCGGACAGCGGCTTGCGCCTGATCCAGCAGTTGAGGCGTGACAGTAATGGTGGCCTTGTTGGGCGCAATCTGCACGGCTGGCGCTTCGCCAAACAGGTTAGGCAAGGCATACAGCACACCCGCCAGCAGCACGAAGGCGGTCAGCAGCTTTTTCCAGAGAGGAAAACGATTCATGGTTCAGACATCCGTGAGACACGGGGTGGCGCACCCACCCCGCTGAGTGGCACCGCTTACAGCGACAGGGTGCCCTTGGGCAGCACGGCTGCAATGGCAGCACGCTGAATCAGCAGCTGGGTATTCCCTGCCGTTTCGATGGTGATGTAATCATCGGCCAGTTTGTTGATACGGCCAGCCACGCCACCGTTGGTCAGGACTTCATCGCCCTTTTTCAGCTGGCTCAGCTGTTCGCGCAGTGCCTTGGCCTTCTTTTGCTGCGGGCGGATCAGGAAGAAATAAAACGCCACAAAAATGACCACCATCGGCAGAAACTGTTCGATCATGGACGGGGCAGCTGCGGCTGCAGGTGCGGCGTGAGCGGGACTAATCCACATGGCAGGATATCCTGAAAATATTCGATAACAAGTTATTGATCATGCTTGGCCGGGTGCATGCCTTGACTGGCACACACCCATTGCCAACCTTAGATGATACCGTAAAACCGGAACAACGCTAAGCCGCCCCCTTTTCCGCGACCGTGTCACGCGGCGGAAAAAAGAACGGGCCGGGTTGCCGAATGAAACGCCGCCCCAATGCGGCCAGCAAGCTGCGCCCTTGACCGAAACTGACGCGCCGTGCACGCAAGGCCACCAGCAGCGCCAGACTGAAACTCACCACCAGATTAACCATGCCAATCAGCGCCACCCCCAGCAAGGAAACACTCCACACCTGCCATGGCAGCTGGAAATCACTGCCCACCAGCGCAAACACAAAGTTGGCGCTGGAGAAGGTGATATGGCGAATGTCGATCGGCAAACCGAAGATAAAACCCAGCGTGCCGATACTGCCCAGCATCAACCCAAAGAAGAAGTTGCCTGCCAGCGCCCCCAGGTTATCCCCCACATAGCGGGCCACACGCTGCAAGCGTTGCGGCCCGAGCAGGCGACGCAGCCAGCCCAGTTGTTGCAACCGCTCCGGAATCTGGTTGTAACTGGCCTTGTTGTCGTAGTAGCCGGAGATCAAGCCCGACAGGAACAGACATACCCCGGCAATGGCAGCATGGGGCAACGCCAGGCTCTGCCAGGGATGCAGGTCGTGCAGCAGGTGTGCCACCTTGTCCGGATTGGCCAGATGCTGCCCGCTCGCCCACTGCCAGAACAAGGCGATCACCAGCGCGGTGGGCATGGCGACCAGCACATTGCCCATGATGGCGCTGAATTGCGAGCGCGCCACCTGCACACACAGTTCCGCCAGCTCTTCCAGCTGCGCCTTGCCTCGGCTCACTGCCGCATCAATGCTGGCCGCCAGTTTACTGGCGGTCATCGCCGGTTGTTTGGTAGCGATGGTGAAATGCAGCACATGCACCAGCATGAAACCCAGCGAGTAATTCAGGCTATACAGGAAGGCATAGCCAAACGGTGCCAGCACCAGCTTGCCTGCCAGCACTTTAAGCAAGGCCATGAAACCGACAATCCCGCCGGCTCCCATGGCGGAGCGCAGCATGGAGACCCAGCCGGCGCGGTCGGTGGTCACATAATGCTCGCCCACTTGCCCGGCACGCTCGGTCACCTGCAGAGCCAGTAACTCGGTATTGCTGTGAAACACTTCCCGCAGGCTGTACTGGTGCCGGCTCGCTCGCATCAACTGCTGAAACAGGCTAACCGCCTGGCGTCGCAATGCAAGGTCCCAGCGCGAGGACAGCAAGTCCAGCAACAGCTCCAGCCGTGCCATGCTGGCTTCCAGCCGCAGCAGCAGCCGGGTCAGGCTGACACTGACCCCTTGTTGCGCCGCACTCTTGCGAATCCGGGACACGATCTCGGCACATTGTGCCAGCAACACCTGCATATGGCGGGCATCCAGCCGGGGTACGCGCCCCTCACCCAGTGCCTGCTGACACGCAGCCACTTCTTCCATCAGTTCCGTGTTCTGCCGAAGGAAGGGTGATTCAAACCGCTCGATTGCCGGATAATTGCGCACCAGCTCCGGCTCCAGACCAATGGCCGTCATGCGATAGGACAACACCTGGGCCGCTTCCAGTGCTTCCTGCAACCAGTAGCGGCGCAGTACCGCGTCACGTCGCCGCCACCCCATGGCGTGGAGCAATGCCAGCCAGGTATCGGGCGCAACGGCCATCAACCACGGCGCATCCCGCTTGAGGTCGAACACCTGCAGCAACACATCCTTCAGATAGCGGTCGTTGCAGGCAGGCGGCAGCCAGCGGGCATTGAAACGCCGCCACAACGCACTCCAGAAGCCTTCGTTGGCGGGAATACCGGTATCGGTCAGCAGGTGTACCAGCTTGCGACTGAGGATCACTCGCTCCAGATAGGCTCGCAAGCCTTGCTGGTACGCCACATTCTGCTGCAGCAGAAAAGCCAGGGCGCGCACATTCTGGGTCGCCTGCTCGCCGTCATCCGGACGTGCGGGACGCAGGCAGGAGATCAATTGCTGCAAGGGCTGGATCTCATCCGAGCCATGCGTCTGCAATTGTTGCAAAACCACATCCATACTCATGCCATTCCTCCTTTCCAGAAAGAAAGACCCCGCATGGAGGGCAACAGTTCCCTCCGGCCCACGGAGGGAACTGCCTCAACACCCATCAGGAACGTGGATTAAGCTGGGCGACCGACATGCCTTCCGCCGCCAGCCACGCCTTCAGCCGCTGGTTCAGCTGCTCGAGCGTAATGGCCTTGATCTGCGCTTCCAGTGCTGCACGGTTACGCAACGGCCAGCCCATCAACCAGCGTCCCAAGGCCCGGCTGCGCAAGCTGGCATTATCCTGCTGCTCTTCGGCCAGCTGCCGCAGCAAGCGCAAGCGCCCCTCTTCCAGCTCAGTGGCCGTCACCCCCTGGGTGCGCAGATCGGCAATCACCCGCTCCGCTTCGCGCAATGCTTCCGCCACATGGCTGGCCTCGCCGGAAAAATGCGCTTCGGCAAAGAAACCTTCGTACTGCTTGAGCGAACTGTCCACCCACACCGAATACGTCAGCGCCTTGTCTTCACGGATGGCCTTGGTTAACCGTCGATCCAGCACATCATCCACCAGGCGGCGCAACCACAGGTTTTCCTCACTAACTTCCGCCCGTGCAGTCAGGTACAGCGTGGTATCGCTCTTGCGGGCCGACACCTGCTTTTGCGAGTCGCTGCTGTGCTGGCGAATTTCACGGAATCCGCCTTTGGCCACCAGCATGTCTGGCGTTTCCGGCTTGAACCAGTTATCCGGCTGTGGCAAACCGCCAATCCAGGTCGCCAGCAAGGGCTTGATGGCTTCCGGGTCCATATCCGCCACAAACACAAACCGTAAAGCCGCCGGGTTGCCCCACAAACGGCGGGCAACAAACTTGAAGTCATCCTCTCCAGTCTGCCGTACCGTACCGGGCGAAGGCATCAGCTTGCGATAGTGCCCACCCCAGATCTTGTCCATCATGTCTTCCTGCAATTGCAGGTCGCTGCGTGAAGACAATTCCCGGTTTCGTCCAATCCACATCCCCAGCCAGCCCCAGGTTTCGTCTTCCTCAAAGCGAGGCTGGGTCAGCCGCAGGTGAATCAACGACAAGAGGTTGGTCAGGTCTTGTATTTGCGCCTGCCCCTGCATGCCATGATCGTACGGATTGACGTAATACTTCAGCCGCGCAGTCTGGGTCGCCAGCACCCAGTCCAGCTCGCCTTGCCGGAATGCACCGGCACCACTGTCGTTCAAGGCGCGGTCGATGATGGTCGCCGGGGCATACAGGGTGCGCGGCACAGCGGCCTCGCCGCCAAACATGCCAGCGGCAAAACTCACCTGTTTGCCTTGGTCACGCGTGCGGTAAAACAGCGCCTCGGCACCGTTGCTGAAACGCCAGCGCACCCAGGTCCCCTCCGGGTCGGCCTCTTCCGCCACCACGGTCCCAGGCTTGGCAGGGGGGGCAGACAATGGCCGCTCGGGGGCAGGCTCAAAGGGGGACAGGCGTTCCTGCGCCATACGGGCATCAATACGCAGCAACCTTTCCGCATCAGGCGCCTTGTAGCGCTCATTGCTACCGAGCCGGATCCAGTGGATGGCTTGTTGTTGCGACAAGCGCTTGGCCAAGGCATTGATTTCCGGCAGCAGGTCTTGCTGCAGCAAGGCATTCACTCGGGCCTGCTCATCCGCGGGAGATAGTGTCGTGCGGTCGCCCTCCCAATCATTCAGCAAACGCTCCACGACGACCGACGACTCCAGATGCTCATCGTCATCGAGTTGCGATTGCAGAATCACACGGGACTCTGCCTTGGCGCGCGCCCATTCCTGCACTGTGAAACCATGCTGACGAATACGCTCCACCTCGGTTCGCATCGCCTCCCAGGCTCCGCCCAGGTCATAGCTGGTGGGCCAGGCCCAGATATTACGTCTCACCTTGCCATCCAGCGTCGGATCGGTATCCCCGCGCACGCCCTGAAATGCCTGGTTGGGCCGCAAACCAACGGCACGCAGCCGGTTACGCAGCATGTGATAGTGCAAGTAGTTGAGCAGATTGCTGCGGTATTCCGCCGCCGTGCGCTCAGGCGAATGCGGCTCTACCCAACTGAAACCGACGTAGTAGCTGTCCTGGTCCACTTTCATGACCACAGCGCGGGTTTTGTCCGCGTCCGGGATCGGTTCGGCCACAAATGGCTTTTGCTCCAGCGAGCGGGGAATGGCCTGCATCAATGGGCGCAGCTGCGCCTCCAGCTCGACCGGGTCAATGTCGCCAACCGCCACGACCTTCATCCGCTCCGGGCGATACCATTGCTGGTAGAACGCTTGCAGCTGCGTCACATCCGCCTTGGCTACCCACTCCATTTTGCCGATCGGTTTGCGCTGCAGATACGCGCTGCCGGCCAGCTCCAGATTTTCAAACGGTGCCAGCTGTGCATCACGGTGCTCGCGCAGCCGCCACTCCTCGGTCACGATGGCCGCTTCCTTGCGGGCATCTTCCGGATCGAACTGGATACCTCCGGCCCAATCCGCCAGTAATTGCAGCCCCTGCTTGAAACGGGCAGGCTGAGTGGTGGGCAAGGACAGCTCATAGCTGGTTTCATTAAAACTGGTATGGGCATTGGTGTCGGGGCCAATGCGCATGCCGAGGGACTCGATGAAACTGGCGACATCCTGCTGCTGAAAATGGCGGGTATGGCGGAAAGCCAGGTGCTCCAGCAAGTGCGCGTAGCCTTGCTGCTGCTCGGTTTCCTGCATGGAGCCAGACTGCACAATCAGGCGGAGTTCAACCTTGTTACGGGGTACCAGGTTTCGCCGGATCATGTAACGCATGCCATTCGACCAGGTGCCTTGCACAATGCGGCTGTCTGCCACCAGCGGCGTGCTGGCAGCATCTGCCCACGCGACACAGGAAGCCACCAGCAACGCAGCGCCCAGCAAGGGTTTCCACAACGCGATCTTCATCTTCAAGCGCTTAGTTCCCAATATGATTAGTCCGTACCCCGCGCCCGCTCTTCGGCAAACTGACGGGTAAATTCTGCAAAGCGGCCGGCATCCAGCGCGCCACGCATGTCGCGCATCAGTTGCTGGTAATAATGCAGGTTATGAATGGTGTTCAACCGCGCCCCGAGGATTTCCCCGGTGCGGTGCAGGTGGTGCAGATAGGCCCTGCTGAAGTTGCGGCAGGCATAGCAATCGCAGGTTTCATCCAGCGGGCGGGTATCCAGCCGGTGCTTGGCGTTCTTGATCTTGATGTCGCCAAACCGGGTAAAGATCCAGCCATTGCGCGCATTGCGAGTGGGCATCACACAGTCGAACATGTCCACGCCGTGGCTGACGGCATACACCAAATCCTCCGGCGTACCCACACCCATCAGATAGCGCGGGCTCTCCTTGGGCAGCTTTGGCGCCGTAAACGCTACCATGCGGTGAAACTCCGGCTTGGGCTCGCCCACCGACAGCCCCCCGATGGCATAGCCGTGAAAGCCAATGTCGGTCAACCCGGCCAGCGATTCCTCACGCAGGTTTTCGTGCATGCCACCTTGTACAATGCCGAACAGCGCATTCGGGTTCTGCTGCTCGCCAAAGGCTGCCTTGGAGCGCTTGGCCCAGCGCAGGCTCAGGCGCATCGAGTCCGCCGCCTGCTTCAGGTCCGCCGGATAGGGCGTGCATTCATCGAAGATCATCACGATGTCCGAGTTCAGCACCGTCTGGATGCGCATCGACTCTTCCGGGGTCAGGAAACACTTGTCCCCATTGACCGGGCTTTGAAAGCGCACGCCTTCTTCGGTGATCTTGCGTAACGCCCCCAGGCTGAACACCTGAAAACCGCCGGAATCTGTGAGGATGGGCCGGTGCCAGTTCATGAAGCGGTGCAGACCACCATGCGCCGCGATCACATCCAGCCCAGGACGCAGCCACAGGTGAAAGGTGTTGCCCAGCACAATGTGCGCGCCGATGGTTTCGATCTCATCCGGCGACATCGCCTTGACCGAACCATAGGTACCGACCGGCATGAACGCGGGGGTTTCCACCTCGCCGTGATTGAGGGTCACCGTACCACGACGGGCTTCGCCCTCGGTACGATGCAAACGGAATTGCAATGCCATGCTGCTCTCCTGCCAGTGGGCAAGACAGGCCCACGGCGTGACCGGACACCACACCCTGCGGGCCGGTTGAATCCAAACAAAAACGGGGCCGACACCCGGCCCCGCGCTCTACTGAAAATTATAGCGTTTTCATGCGGAGGTGTTAACTGGCCGCCGCATCGCAGTAAAGGTAGGGTGTTCCCACTCCCGGAACACCACCATCAGGCCACTGCCATGGCGTCCGCTCAGTGGCAGATGGTCGCTGGCCTGGTGTGCATCGGCAAACGCCTGCTTGAGCGACAGCAAGCGCTGGCGCAATTGTCCATGTGCAGCATCACTCAGCATGCCATGCAGGAACCACAGCTCCTGATCGCTGGCACCATTGACGAAATCCTGCTGTCCGGTATGGCGGAAAAACTGGCGGATGGGTCCACCCGGCAACCAGTCGAAATCACGCGCCACCTTGAGCTTGACCCGATTGCCCGGGTGCAGATCGATCAGGCCCATGCGGTCGAGCTGGGCCAGGTGGCGCACGCACAACGGCAGGTCTACGTCATACACCTGGATGATCTCATCCACCGTCCAGCTGTTGACCACGCACACCGCAACCAACAGCAGTGAAGGATCCGCCACCAGCGCCGCCTCCTGTGCCTGGCTCAGATGCGACAGGCGCGGCTCGTCTGCCAGCGCCACCAGATCAGCGAGCGACAACTCCAGCATGCGGCTCACCTGTTCCAGCCGCTCCAGGGTGAAGCGTTCACTGGAAAACAACCGTTTCACGCTGGCTTCGGACAAATCCAGTACCTCGGCCACCTGCTTATAGGTCAGGCCGCGCTGGCGCAGTTGCTGTTTGATGGTATGAATCAGCCGGGCACCCTGTGACACATCGCCTCCGGTATCGTTTTTCGCTACCGAACAGCTTAAAGGATGCCACCGCTGGCGACAAGTCAGCCGCGCAGCCGGAACCACCCCGTCAGGCTGACCCGCTCACGCTGCGCAGGTTGGACGGCATGCCAGAAACGCTCGGCCAGGAAAAACACTGCAGTTCCGGCTTGCGGCAGGATGTCGTGGTATGGACCGGCTTCGTCACTATCCAGCCACAGCCGCAGTGCGCCACCGTCGTCCATCTGCCAGTCCGGGTTCAGGTAGTAAACGCAGCTCAACACCCGACTGCGCTGCCCCTGAAACGCATCCAGATGGCGTCCATAGAAAGCCCCGGCCGCATAGCGGGCAAAGTGACACTCATACTCCGCCAGCCCCATGAACAGAGCGCGATTGACCGCCTGCCGCACCGACTCCAGCCGCTGCAGGTAGGCTTGCTGTGCAGCGTCTGCCGTTGCCGGGTCCAGCCACATCACCTCGTCCGAGCGAATGCCCTCCCGCACTGCAAACTGGCTGGCGCGGCCGGTACCGGCCAGATGAAAGCCGCCCGCGGCATGCGCTTGCAGGCAAGAAGAACGCAACTGCTGCACCGTTGCAGGTGGGAGCAAGCCCTCGGTCACCACCCAACCCGGCCCGGCCAGTGCATCCACCAAACGGTCCAGTCCGTCCGGCTGGCTCAGGTCCAGCCGCATCCCCTCAGCCGTCAAAACTGCTCATCCTCGCGCAGATAGCGCCACTGCCCTTGCGGCAGATCGCCCAGCATCACGCGGCCAATGCGCACCCGCTTGAGGCCGACCACGCGCAAACCCACCAGCTCGCACATGCGGCGAATCTGCCGTTTCTTGCCTTCTTGCAGGATAAAGCGCAGCTGATCCTGGTTCTGCCACCACACCCGTGCCGGTTGCAGCGCCTCGCCATCGAGTGACAGACCGTGGTTCAGCAAGCGCAGGCCCTGCTCGGACAAGCGCCCCTGCACCCGCACCAGATACTCTTTTTCTATAGTGGAATGCTCGCCAATCAGCCGCTTGGCCACCCGACCATCCTGCGTCAGTACCAGCAGGCCCACCGAGTCAATGTCCAGCCGGCCGGCCGGGGCCAGCTCTCGCAAATGCGCCGGGTCGAAGGCGATGTTGCTGCGGTCGCCATTGAAATGGGTCTCCTGCGTCACCAGGCTGGCTGCGGGTTTGTAACCTTTTTCGGCCTGGCCGGAGACATAGCCCACCGGCTTGTTCAGCAAGATGGTCACCCGTGCCGCCTGCCGGGCGGTCGCCTGCCGCATCAGCTCGATACGCTGGCTGGGCAGCACCTTGCTGCCGAGTTCGCTCACCACCACGCCGTCCACCTTCACCCAGCCCCGGGCAATGTAGTCGTCCGCCTCGCGGCGTGAACACAGCCCCAATTCGGCCATGCGTTTACTCAAACGTAGCGGTTCCATCGACAACTCCTGACAATCAACCGGCTATTGTAGCGGCTTCCCGCGCCCGCGCCGAGCCGGAGCGGTCAAACGGTCAAGTCACTCGTTCCGGGGCTGGACTTCTGACAGCAAGTCACTACCATAGGGACATCTTACTGACTGGCAGGACACTCCATGGCCAAAGTGCTGATGCTGTTGCCCGAACGAGACTACGATCCCACCGAGGCCGCAGTCCCTTGGGCAGCACTGCGCAAGGCCGGGCACGAGGTGATCTTTGCCACACCGGGCGGTCAACCCGCCTTTGCCGACCCACGCATGGTCAAGCACGGCTTTGGCCTGCTCAATCCGCTGCTGATGACACGCCCTGATGGTCTGGCGGCCTACCGTGACATGTGCAGTGACCCACCTTTTGCTCACCCCATTCGCCATCAGGACTGGGCCAGCGTGGAGCATGACGCCCTGCTGGTGCCGGGAGGCCATGCCCAAGGCGTGAAAACCCTGCTGGAAAGCGAGGCCGCGCAGCAATGTGTGGTGGCCAGCTTTGCGGCCAATCTGCCGGTGGCCGCCATTTGTCACGGCCCGGTCCTGCTGGCGCGCAGCCGCATGGTCGATGGCCGCTCGGTACTGCATGGCCGCAAGACGGCGGCGCTGACCTGCGCGCTGGAATACAGCGGCTGGCTGATGACCTGCTTTTGGCTGGGCCGTTACTATCGCACGTATCCAACCACCGTACAGGCCGAGGTCAGCGCCGCGCTGGCCTCCGCGGACGATTTCGTGAGCGGGCCCCTGCCGTTGCGGCGTGACCGCCGCGACCACCCGGAGCATGGTTTCGTTGTACGCGACGGCCAGTATGTGTCCGCCCGCTGGCCGGGAGACAGCCATGCCTTTGCCGCGGCGTTTGTCTCCCTGCTGGCCGAGCAGCGCTAACTAGCGCTTTGACTCGAAGATCACATACAGCTTGCTGGCAGGCTGCAGCACCTGCCATACCCCGACAAAGCCCGCCGGAATCACAAAGCTGTCGCCCGCACGCACGGTAATGCTCTCCCCCGTCGCGTCGGTGATTTTGACCTCGCCCGTCAGCATGTGGCAGAACTCGTGCTCGGTGTAGCGCACCCGCCAGGTTGCCACCTCTCCCCGCCACACGCCGGCGTGGAATTGGTCGCTTTCATCCGAGTACACATTGCGCACCGCCTGCCGACCGTCACCCGCCAGCAGCTTTTCCGCATCCACCACGTAGTTGTCCTCCACCGCAGCAGCAGTGGCAAACAGGACGATATCGGCAACATTCATACAGGCTCCTGCCGCAAGGCGGCGCATGATCAATGCGGTAGCTGCTGCAGCTCCCGCACAAACTTTTCAATACCGGACAGCAACATCTCAATGGCAATGGCGGTGAGGATCAGCCCCATCAGGCGTTCAAACGCCATGGTCACCTTCTCGCCCAGGAAATCCGCAATGCGCTCGGCGAAGCCCAGCACCACGGCGGACACCAGCATGGCAATGGTCAGCGCCAGAATCCACGATCCCAGCCGGTCTGGCTGGTTGGACACCAGCAGCAGCACGGTCGCAATCGCCGACGGCCCGGCAATGAACGGTATGGCCAAGGGCACGATAAAGGGTTCCCCGTGCATTTGGTGGCCAAAGATGCCTTCCGGATGCGGGAAGATCATGCGCAGTGCGATCAGGAACAGGATCACGCCGCCGGCAATACCCAGTGATTTGTCGGACAGGTGCATCAAGTCCAGCAGGCTGCGACCAAAGAAGACGAAGAACAGCAGGATCAAGAAGGCAAACAACACTTCCCGGATGATGATGCGGCGGCGACGCTTGGGATCGACCTGCTTGAGCAGGCCGATGAACAAGGGGATGTTCCCGAGCGGGTCGGTCACCAGAATCAGCAGGATGGTGGCGGATACAACAGATGAAGCTTCCATGACTCAAAACGGCAAGGTTATTAAAAACCTATTATAGCGGTTCGGCTGCATCCTGAAGGGTTCCACATACAGCAAGTACCGATATCATGGCCTCACTGGGGTCAGCCAGCAGCAGTCTGGTCATCAGCCCCCTTGCCAAACAGCTGCAAGGCTGCGTACTGCAACAACATGATGGTCTTGGCATCACAGATCTCGCCACTCGCCACCTTCTGCATGGCATCCGTAAAAGGCATGAGCACCACCTCGATGTCCTCACCCTCTGCCTCCAGCCCGCCACCTTGCCCGCTACGCTGGCCGGGGTCAAAAGGTGCCACAAAGAAGTGCAGACGTTCGGTCACCGAACCGGGGCTCATGAAGGCCTCAAATACTTTCTGCACATCCCCTACCTGGTAGCCCGTCTCTTCCTCAACCTCCTCACGGATGCGATGTTCCGGATCTGCCGCATCCAGCAGCCCTGCTGGGGCCTCCAGCAAGAAGCCATCGTGCCCGGTGACATACGCGGGATAACGAAACTGCCGCACCAGCACCACTTCCTGCGTCTGCGGGTGGTAGAGCAGGATGACCGCACCATGACCACGGTCGTAAGTCTCGCGGCTCAACGTCTGCCAGCGGCCATCCCTCCGCAGAAAGTCAAAGGTCGTGGTTTTCAGCACATACCAGTTGTCCGACAGCAAGGTAACGGTCTTCACCCTGACGCGCTGCGTTTCTTCTGCCATGACACACCCTTGTTTCGATCACCCACACAGTGTATCGTGCAATTTCATGCAAAAACAAGAAATTTCGTGCAATGCTAACTCAGCAACGACGCCAGTACATTCTTGATCTGTTACAGCAAGAGGGTGAAGTGGTCGCCAAAGTGCTGGCACAACAGTGGTCGATCTCGGAAGACACCATCCGGCGCGATTTGCGCGAGATGGACAAGCAGGGTTTATTGCAGCGGGTACATGGCGGCGCCCTGCCCCGCTCTCCCGCGCTGGCCGATCTGGCAACCCGCGCCATGCTGTGCAGCGAGGAAAAGCAGCTAATTGCTCGGCACGCGCTGACCCTGATCCAGCCGGGGGACATGGTGGTACTGGATGGTGGCACCACCACCCTGGCGCTGTGCCAGCAGATTCCAGCCAGCCTGCGTGCCACCTTTGTCACCCACAGCCCGCCGATTGCCATGGCACTGGCACAGCACCCGCTACTCGACGTCGTATTGCTGGGCGGACGCTTGTACCGTCACTCGATGGTGGCGGTGGGTGGCATGACGCTGGAAACCGTTCAGCAGCTGCAACCGGACCTCTATTTCATGGGCGCCAGCAGCATCAATTGCGAACAGGGTGCCAGCACAGGCGACCCGGAAGAGGCGCTGATCAAGCGTGCTCTGGCTCGGCAGGCACGCACCTGCTGGTTGCTGGCCTCCAGCGAGAAGTTCGACACGCACTCACCCTGCCAGATCCTGCCCGCATCACAGCTGCCCGGCCTGATCGTCAGCCCGCAACTGTCCGTCATCGTGCGTGAACGTTTGCAGCAGCTAGGCTGCCGGATACAGGTCGCAGGTCAGGGACTCCTCACCGCAAAACCATCCCGCTGATTGTCCGTCGGCCCGGCAGCCCGGGGTATGCCGCATTACTCGGCCATACCCCGGGCCTGTCAATGTGCGCTTACAAGCCGCTACGCTGACGGTAGCGCACCAGCTCGTCGATGGTCAGGCTGGGCAACTGGTGCTGGCGAGCATAAGCCTCGATCTGCTCGCCGCGTGCCATGCTGCCGTCCGGATTCATCAGCTCACACAGTACCGCGGCGGGCGAGAGCCCGGCCATCCGCGCCAGATCCACCGAGCCTTCGGTATGCCCGCGCCGCACCAGCACGCCACCGGTCTCGGCACGCAGCGGGAAGACATGCCCGGGGCTGACCAGATCCTCCGGCTGGGCCTGTGCTGCCGTCGCCGCACGGATGGTGGTTACGCGGTCCGCCGCAGAGACGCCGGTGCTGACACCATGCCGTGCCTCGATGGACACGGTGAAGGCCGTGCCATAGCGGCTCTGGTTGTCACTGACCATGGGCGGCAGTTGCAACTTTTGCAAGGCTTCATCCGGCATGCACAGGCAGACAATGCCGCTGCAATCCCGAATCAGCATGGCCATGTTCTCCACGGTCAGCCGGTCGGCAGCGACGATCAGGTCGGCCTCGTTTTCACGGTCATCGTCATCCAGCAACAGCACAGGACGACCCTCCCGCATGGCCTGCAATGCCGCAGCCATACGGCTTTCCAGTACCGGATCAACAAGATGGGACAAATTGGACATTTGAAACGCTCCTCGTAATGATACAAACGAAAAACGTTTCAGGGCGATGCCGCCAGCGATCTGGCGGACAGACAGGCGAACACCGACGGCCACGGCTGTGGCATCGGGGTTCACGTCTTCTCTCATCCGGACTGTAACCGTCGGCTCTGGCATCTCACCAGATCTGCTGACCCTGCCGATATGGCAGGCGCTCGCGGGCTCGGCTTTTCGGCCATACCGCCGGTGGGGACTTTCACCCCGCCCTGAAGACGTACTTAAATGTGCACAGCCCTTGCCATGCACCGTCGCATTCTGCCAAGCCCTTGCCCACAAGGCAAGCAGGTTCAGGCCTGCTTCTGCCGAATGGCCAGTACCGCCTGGTTACGCAACGTCTTGAGCAGGGTCAGCTCTTTGCTGCCCAGCCGCAACGTATTTGCCAGCGCCTGGTCGGCATAGAACATGCCCACCAGCCGCTTGTCCACCTGCAAGGGTAGGATCAGGAAAGCCTCTGCGCCAACGATACGGCGGAACCATGCGGGTACCCGCTCGGCAATATTGGGAGCCGATGCATCGTCAATCTGCACGTCGAGGTTTTTGGCCAGCGCCAGCTGAAACACATCCTGCGCACCATCCAGTGGCAGCACAAATTGCTGCTGCATGCGTGCCAGATCCGCCCCATAGCCAAAGCGGGCCTGCAGCCGGGGGGCGCGCGCATCCCGCGCACAGAACAGCACGCGCTGAAATCCCATGCCGCGGTACATGGTTTCCAGGATCATGTTGATCAGGTCGTTCAATTTGAAATCACTCACCAGACTATTGGTGATGTCCTGAATCCCTGCCGACAGGATCGCCTGCGCATCCGGGCGCTCGGTGGTCATATCACTCACCGCCGCTTGTCGCGCCTGCTGATGGGCCACCTCCAGCAGTTCGCCGGGGTTGCCCACTGCAGAAGGCATGACCGCGCCACTCAGGCCGGTCCAGTCCTGCATGCGTTGCAGGAAGTCGCCTCCCCCCGCATCCAGCCCGAAATAATGCGCATCTCGCGCCAGATCGGCCAGCGCCGTTTGCAGCAGTTGCAACTGTTCTCGTGCACGCATGCCGGTTGCAGCGCCATAGCGCTCCGCCAGCTGCACCATTAGCTTGTCCCGCTCAGCCACTGCGCTGGAGCTGGCCAATTGGGTCAGCTCACCCGCCAGATTGGCTGAGAGTCGTAAACGATCCGTATCTGCATGAGGGGCAGGTACCCGACCATCGCTGTAGACATATAGCGCTTGCACCAGTCGGTCCGGGAAATTCCACTCCCTTGCAATCCCGACGCCCAGCTCTGCATAGCTCAGTCCCAATACTTGCACCACCGCCGCCGCCTCACTGCTACCTTGTTGCTGTCTGCGCTCAATTTCCTGGTATTCGTCATGCAGGTAATAAGCGGTCAGCAGCTTGCCGATCTGGTAGAACATGCCGCCAATAAAGCTCTCTTCCGAACTGCGCAATCCCACCTTACGCGCCACGCCTTTGGCCAGCAGACCCGAGAGAAAGGTGGACAGCATCAGCTCGCGTAAATGGCTGGCCTGACTGCGGTTCTGCAAATGTTCAAACAGCACCAGCCCGATGGCCAAGTTGCGCACCGCCTCAAAACCGAGAATCATCACCGCCCGCGAAATGGTGCTGATGGTGCCGCCAAACTGGCCATAGGTCGCGGAATTGACCATGCGCAGCAGCTTGTTGGTCAGCGAGAAGTCTCGCAGGATGGTTTCTGCCAGCCGGTGAATGCTCTCGGCGTCCGCCGCGACCAGCTTGTTGATGGCAGAAATGGAGCGCGATAGCGCCGGGAAGTCTTGCGCATGCTGCAAACGGCGCAGCAGAAAGTCCAGCGTGGTCTGCCCGGTGCCACTCCCCTCTGCTTGCAATGGGGGCGCCAGAAAAGCCTCCAGTGCAGCCAGCATGTCACTCGCCTGTGAGTAGCGCTCGCCCGCCTCCTTGTTCAGTGCCACCAGCAGCACATGCTCCAGTGCAGGTGGAATCTCCGGCTGCAGTTGCGAGGGTGGGGTGATCGGGACATGGGCAATCCGGTGAAACACCGCAAACAGATTGTCACCAGCAAAGGGGCTGTTGCCGGTCATCATCTCGTAGCCCAGCACGCCCACCGAGAACACATCTGCCGCCAGCCCCAAGGTACTGCCATGTACCGCTTCAGGCGGCATGTATTGCGGGCTACCGGATACCGTATCGCCCGACACCCCGACCGGGGCGGCAACCCCGAAGTCCATCAGCCGGGCCTGGTCATTCAGGTCCAGAATCACATTGGCGGGCTTGATGTCCCGGTGCAACAATCCCTGCGCATGGGCAACGGCGAGACCGGACAACACGTCGCGCAGGATACGGGCCGCCCGATAGGGCTCCAGCCGCCCGGAAAACCGCAAGTGATCCGCCAGGCTGACGCCATCGACATACTCGAACACCAGCACCGGTGCATCATCCTGCGTCAGCACATCGTAGAGCTGCACAATATGGGGATGCTGCAGACGGCTGACGGCCCGGGCCTCGTCCAGCAAGTCTGCTTGCTGCGCCACGTTCTTGTCATGCCAGACCTTCAGCGCAACCTGTCGGCCCAGTACCGGGTCCCGCGCCAGCCAGACCGTCCCCTGCGCCCCTTTGCCCAAGGTGCGGATCAGCTCAAAACGACCGATTGCCGCCATGCGGCCTCACCCCAAATGCAGATACACATTTGCAGTGTAGACCGTGCGTCCCGCGCTTGCCGCTCAGCTTTCCGCGTTCAAGCGTCCATCTCGCAGGCGGTAACGCTGCTGCATGCGTCCGGCGAGTTCCAGGTCGTGGGTCACCAGCACCAGGGCCGTGCCCAACTGCTGGTTCAGCTCCAGCATGCAGTCAAACGCTTGGCGGGCGTTGTCACTATCCAGATTACCGGTGGGTTCATCCGCCAGCAGGCAGGCCGGACGGGTGACCAGCGCGCGGGCAATGGCGGTACGCTGGCGTTCCCCGCCGGACAACTCACCGGGTTTGTGCGCGGCCCGAGTCGCCAGGCCCACTTGCTCCAGCAGGGCCAAGGCTTGCTTGCGGGCTTCAGCGGCAGGCTGCCGCCGGATCAGCAGCGGCAAAGCCACGTTTTCCAGCGCCGTCAGCTCCGGCAACAGATGGTGAAACTGATAGACAAAACCCAGCGACTGATTACGGACCGCACTGCGCCGTGCCTCGCTCATGCTGGAGAAGGCTTGCCCGTTCAGACGAACTTCACCCTTGGCCGGCTTGTCCAGCCCGCCCAGCAGATGCAACAAGGTACTCTTGCCGGAACCGGACGCGCCGATGATGGCCACCCGGTCGCCCGCGGCAATCTCCAGCTGGACCTCGCGCAATACATCAACCGCGGTGACCCCTTTACCGTACTGTTTGCTCAGCGACACGGCCTGCAGGATAGGCGTTTTACTCATAGCGCAGGGCCTCCGCCGGTTGCACACGTGACGCACGCCAGCTCGGATACAGGGTCGCTACAAAAGACAAGCTCAGGGAAATGGCGGCAATCCAGCCCACTTCATTCCAGTGCAGGTCAGACGGCAAGGTGGACATCATGTAGACCTCGGGCGGCACCAGCTGCATGCCCAGCACCCGCTCCAGCCACGGAATCAACACATCAATATTCAACGACAAGGCCACCCCGCCCACCACGCCAAGCGCAGTACCGATCAGGCCGGTAATCATGCCCTGCACGATGAAAATGGCGAGGATACTGCCGGGTTTGGCGCCCAGCGTGCGCAGGATGGCAATGTCCGCCTGCTTGTCGGTCACCAGCATCACCAGGGTGGAGACCAGATTGAAGGCTGCTACCATGATGATCAGGGTGAGGATGATGGTCAGCATCACCTTCTCGGTCTGCACTGCACGGAAATAGCTGGCGTTCTGCAAGGACCAGTCGGTGGCGTAGGTATCACGCGGCAATTGCGCCAGCAGCTGCAGCCGCAAGGTGGGCGCACGGTCGGGGTCGTCCAGCCGCACCCGCACCCCGCTCACCGCATCACCCAGCCGGTAGAGCTTTTGCGCATCCCGCAGATGAATCAGTGCCACATTGGCATCCACGATGTTGTAATCCATGTGGAAAATGCCGCTCACCGTAAACTGCTTCATACGTGGGATCACGCCGGCGGGGGTGACCTGGCCATCGGGCGCCATCAGCACCACCTTGTCGCCCACATAGACGCCCAGCTCACGCGCGAGCTGGGAGCCCAGCACGATGTTGAACGCGCCGCCCTGGAGGGCATCCAGCCGACCCTGCCGCATATGCCCGGCAAAATCAACCACCTGCCCTTCCAGTGCCGGGTCCACGCCACGAATCAGCGCCCCCTTGACGTTGGATTCCCACGACAGCAAGCCTTGCGACTCCACGTAGGGGGCCGCACCCAGCACATGCGGCTGCTGGCGTGCCAGTGCCCGCACCGCAGGCCAGTCCTGCAGCTGCGGCATGCCCTGCACTTCCAGATGCGCGGTGGTGCCAAACATCTTGGCCCGAATTTCCTTCTGAAAGCCATTGACCACCGACAGCACGGTAATCAGCGCCAGTACCCCCAGCGCAATGCCGAGCATGGACGCCAGCGAGATGAAGGAAATGAAACTGTTGCGACGCTTGGCCCGCGTATAGCGCAAGCCCAGCATCAATTCAAAATGGCGCACCGCGCACCCCAGTCAGCAAGAAGTCGGCAGTGTGCCACAGCCACCGGCTGCCGTCAGCCCGGCACCGAGACACAGCGGTTCAAGGGCAGTGACACACTCTGCCAGACCTGGGGCGCATTCGGCGCATCGGCCCAAGCCACCAGTCGCGCCGCCTCGGCCACGGCAGGCAGCCGGATGGTCTGTCCATCGCCGGTCACCTCGGCCGACCACAACACCGCATGCTGATGGCTCAGGGTTCGACCGGCATTTTCCCCCCGGGCGATGGCGTGCGAGAACGGCGCACGCGTCAAGGCCAGCTGGTAGCGTACCGGCACGCCCTCAGCCTTGCCCTGCAGTGCCACCTGCAGGCCTTGCGCATCCTGTGACAACACCTGCAGTTGCAGGCTCACCCGCGCACGCGCCTGCCGGGCTGTCTGCACACGGATGCCCTCCCAGGCTTCCAGTGAGCGGCCATTGAGCATCACCTGCGGGGTATAGACCACATTACCGCCTTCACGCTGGACCATCTGTCGCTGTCGACGCGACCAGGCGGCTTGGCTCAGGGTGTCGGTCCAGCCCAGTCCGTTCCAGTAATCCACATGCCAAGCCAATGCATTGACCTCCGGCGGCAGCCGGCCCAGCCAGGCGTCTGCCGGCGGGCAGCTGCTACAGCCTTCCGAGGTATACAGCTCCACCAGCGGCAGCGGGTAGGCCGGGCTGCTCACCTGACACAAGGGTGCGGCTGCAAGCGGCAGCCAGCAGGCACTCAACCATCCCATCCAGCGATACACCATGATGCTTGCTCCTGTCGCCACGATATCCGCTTGGTCGCACACCACCGCCGACGGCTTACAGTGCTGCGCTACAATGGACGCATGAAACTGAACCTCTACCTGCCCGGCTTGTGCTGGACTGACGCCGACCCCGCGCTGTACCAGCAATTGCCCACCCCGGCGCTAGACCTGCTGTTCCGCCGTGCCCGCCACCGCCCCTTGGGCCTCGACGGGCTGACGGTCCTGGCCGACCGCCTGGGCCTGCCTCTCCCCTTGCCGCACGCTGCGCTGAGCGCACTGGGGTTGGGATTGAACGCAGAGGAAGGGTACTGGCTGCACGCCGACCCAGTGAGCCTGCAACCCTCTCGCGGCGAACTGATCCTGCTCGACAGCAGCCAGTTCACGCTGGCTAGCGACGAGAGTGACGCCCTGCTGGCGGCGCTGAACACGCATTTTGCTGACGATGGCTTGCAGTTTGTCGCCGCCGATGCCACCCACTGGTTCCTGCGCCTGCCTTCTGCTCCGTCGATGCACACTACGCCGCTGCTGCAAGTGTTGGGGCGGGATATCCACCCGCGTCTGCCCCAGGGCGAGCAAGCCATGCACTGGCACCGTCTGCTCAATGAGCTGCAGATGTTGCTCTACCAGCATCCCGTCAACGATGTACGCGACCGGCAGGGTGATCCGCTGGTCCACAGTGTCTGGCCGTGGGGTGAAGGCGCGCTCCCCCCGACACAACCCAGCAAACACCCCCTGCAGCTGTGGGCCGATGCACCACTGTGGCAAGGCATTGCCCGCTGGCAACAGCGTCCCATCCAGCCTTTGCCCACGGATGGCACGCGCTGGCTGGCCTCCACCCCCACCGGCGAGCACCTACTGGTGCTGCCCCAGCTGCAGGCGGCCACGGCCTGGCAGGATGGCTGGCAGTGGCGCGAGGGGCTGCTGCAGCTGGAGCAGCGCTGGTTTGCCCCGCTGTGGCAAGCACTGTGCAAGGGCCAAGTTCAGCAATTGAACCTGCTGTGGGAGGGGCCACAAGGTCTGGTCGGCAGTAGCTTGACTCCGGCCGTGCGCGGGCGCTTCTGGCAGCGCAGCCGTCCCTGGCATCAGCTGCGCATCACACTGGAACACGCCACCGCATTGGCCCCTGCACTAGCGCTGGATTGGCACTAAACACTCTACCCAGTCATGGTTAAGCTAGGAGCCACTGTTTTTTAATCCTTATCCGATACTGGAGTGTTCATCATGTCACGAGATCCTGTCATCAACCCGTTTGGGCAAGCCATTGGCTATCCGGTGGCGAACTGGC
The DNA here is from genome assembly GCF_041909055.1 of Leeia sp. NCBI lineage: Bacteria > Pseudomonadati > Pseudomonadota > Betaproteobacteria > Neisseriales > Leeiaceae > Leeia > Leeia sp. Next base: position 665,090 of record NZ_JAYREC010000001.1, read on the forward strand.
AAGCGCTGAGCGGTCCGGAGCATATGGTGATGACAGGCCGTTACTGTCGACTGGAGCCCTTGTCCGGCGCCCACTTTGATGGCCTGTGGCAGTGCCTGATGAGCGATGAGGCGCAGGATACCTGGACCTACCTGATGGATCGCCCGGCCAGCCGTGCCGAGTTCGATGCCTGGCTGAGCAAGCGGGTCGACAGCAGCGACCCGCTGTTTTTCGCCATCCTTGATCAACAAACCGGTGCGGTACTGGGCCAAGCCAGCTATTTGCGCATCGACCGCAAGGAAGGCGCGGTCGAAGTCGGCTGGTTGCACTATAGCCCAGCACTGCAACGCAGCCGGATCGCCACCGAAGCGATGTATCTGATGATGAAGCAGGCGTTTGCCTGGGGCTACCGCCGCTACGAATGGAAGTGCAACAGCCTCAACGCACCGTCTTGCCGCGCCGCGGTGCGCCTGGGCTTCACCTTTGAAGGCATTCACCGTCAGGTGCGGGTCGACCGTGGCCATAACCGTGACACCGCCTGGTACAGCATTCTTGACCATGAGTGGCCCCGTATCTCGGTGGAGCTGGAGCGCTGGCTGTCGCCGGACAACTTTGCGCCGGATGGTCAGCAGCGCAGCCGCCTGGACCTGTCAGCAGCCTGAGACGGGTTGCCCGGCCGGGCCACGGGTGACCACCAGGATCACCGGCTCCTGACCGGGCTCTACCACGGCCAGTGTGCTGCCGGGGCACTGCTTGGCGCGCTTTTTCATCAGGGCCGCCTGCTCTGCCAGTGCATGATGGGTCATGCTGCCCTGCCCGGACACCACCACGGCGCCCAGGGAAAGACTGGTCAGCGGGAACTGCCCCTCCTGCCCGGTACGGTCTGTGGCATGCAGTCGCCCCTGGCGTCGATGCTCAGGATCAAACAGGTGCGCGGCCTCTTCGTCAAAGCGAAACAGGGCATGCCGACAGCGTGATTCCCAATCGGCGCTGCGCATCAGCAGCATGAAGTCATCGCCGCCAATATGGCCAATGAAGTCCAGCTCGGCATGGCAGGCGTCCACCAGGATGCGTCCGGTCAGGCGAATCAGGTCGTCCCCTTGCCGGTAGCCATACAGATCATTGAACGGCTTGAAATGGTCCAGATCGGCATAGCAGGCAACAAACGGCGTGGCCTCCGCCAACAGCCGGTCGACCTGTTCGTCGATCGGCACATTCCCTGGCAACTGGGTCAGGGGGTTGGCATAGCGGGCGGCGGTCAGCTGCTGCGCTGTAATGGCCCGCATCAGGTCAAAGGCGCTGCCAACGCCCTGATACAGCCCGCCATCGGTAATGACAAAGCCCTTGCCCAGTTGCGCGCGCCCACCCTCCAGCACCTGCTGGCTCAGGTGTGTCAACGCGGTATTGGCTTCTACCACCAGCGCATCTGCATCCATCAGTACCCGGCAGGGGCGACGGCCATACAGGTCGCGCTTGAACGGGCCGGCAAACAGCTCCAGCAAGGTCTGCCGGTCCAGCATGCCCAGCGGACGGCCATGATCGACCACCGGCAGTGCCACCAGATCCGGCTCACGGGCAAAGCGCTGGTAGACCGCCTCGCAATGCACATCCGGCGCGACCGGCTCAACCCGGTGCAGCAGGGAGTGCGCCACCACTTGCCCCGGGCGGGCATTGCGCTGCTGGTGGGCACGGCGAGCCTCGCTCTGAATGGTGGCGACCACATCCTGATCCAGCGGCGTTACCGCTTCTGGCTGTGGCTTGCCCAAGAAGTAGCCTTGACCGTAGCTGACCCCGAGTTCTTGCAGCACCCGCAGTTCACGATGGCTTTCAATGCCTTCGGCGATCAGCAAGGCACCGGACAGGGTGCACAGCTGCTGAATGGTCTGGGTAAAGTGCCGCTTCATCGGCTCCGCGTCGATTTCCTGCACAAAGTGCATGTCCATCTTCACGTAAGCGGGCTTGAGCTCATGCCAGCGACGCAGGCTGGAATAACCCGCGCCGAGGTCATCCAGTGCCAGCGCAAAACCGGCCTGACGATAGGGGTCCAGACTGCGCAGCAGTTGCGTCAAACTGGCGACCGGGCGTTCCTCGGTCAGCTCCAGCACCAGTTGTGAGGGGCGCATGTCCAGGTCTGCCAGCTGTTGCTGCAACTGCTCGCTGGAAAAACCGGGACTAAAGAAACAATCGGCAGAGGTATTGAGAAACAGCTGACCCGGCAAGCCCTGTTCGGCAAACGCCCGCAGGATCACCTTGCGGCAGCAGGCCTCCAGCTGCAGCAGCAGGCCGTGCCGTGAGGCCACTTCAAACAGCGCCAGCGGCGTTGCCAGCACGCTGCCTTGCGGACCACGGATCAAGCCCTCAAAACCGAGGACGCGCCCCTGTCGCAGGTCCACAATGGGCTGAAAGCAGGCATGCAAGGCCTGCTCGTGCAGTAATTGCACCAGCAGACCCAGCGTTTCATCCCGCTCAGTCCGGCTCAAGACGTGTAAGGACACCTCATCCCGCCTGTCAGTTTTGCAGGTCCATAATGCGGACAAGCTTACGGCGGGTGTATTACTGGGCCATGACAGGCCGGCCGGGGAACAGTCCGTACTTCATGCACACAGAACATGTGCCGGCGTGTGGGGCAGCTGTGGATAAGCCCCGCAACACCCTGTTGTTGTGGCACTTTTACTGCTTGCCCAAAAAACAGGCAACCCCTACCCTCAGGCCTCGTCAGGGCTTTGATTCAGCCCACCCACCGCACTCATGCACAGCGAAGTTGAACCGGGCTGAGGGCAAGCTGTGGATGGGTGGGGTAAGCCCCTGTTCACAAAACATTTTTATGGATTGTGCAAAAAATGGTCAGCGCCAGATTTTACCCACGCACAGCCTGAATGCAAACGGGGACAGCCTGTGGAAAACCATGCTAAGCCCATGAGCGGGCAACGGTTTTTGGCGTTGCCCAAAAAACAGTCAACTCAAACGGCTGCAGCAACCTTGCTGCGCCATAAAGACCAGCGGCCGCTACCCTGCGCCACCAGCACCAGAATCAGCAAGCCCCACTCCAGATGGTCCAGCGCCGCCGCATGGGCATTGGGCAGCAACAGCACATGCCGGTAGGACACAAAGGCCATCAGGTTGATCATGAACAGGCTGGCTGCGGCAAAGCGGCCAAAAATCCCCAGCAGCAGCAATACCGGCATCACCAGCTCGCCAAAGGTACCCATTACCGCCGCGAGTTCCGGCGGCAGCAGGGGGACGTGATACTCCTCGCTGAACAGCAACAGCGTGGTATCCCAGTCGCGCAGCTTGGTCAGCCCTGAGAGGAAAAACACACGAAACAGGTACAGTCTTAACAGCAACAACACCAAAGGATTCAGCCAGGCGGCCAGTGTTTCTCCGGCCTGGTGCCATTGGCAAAGCCGCGCTAATGTCTTGTTCATTCCTCGTCACTCCAGTGTACTTCACACAGGATCGCCCTGTGCATCCAGTCTTGCAGCAAAGGCCCTGGCTCGAACCCCGCATCACAGTGCAGCGCCGTATTCAGCGCCTCGGCAAACGGCTGCTGCTGCATCACCGCCAGCATGAAGGCTGCTTCTGCCGCCGTGATCGATTCGACGTGCAGCTGCAGCCCCTCCCGCCAGACGCGTACCGCCCCGCCCCCTTGCCCCAGATCGACCTCCGGCACCTCATCCAGCCCCGGCTGGTGTGCCGCCCAGATGGCGGTCAGCGGCCAGGGTGAATCCAGCAAGGCCACCGCTGGGTGCAAGACAAAGCGCAGCTGTGCAATCTGCGGCGGCGGACACGCCGCCAATACCGCGGGGCTCAGCCCCGCCCGGTCTGCGGCGTAATACGCCCGGTGCAATTGCCACTCCAGGCGGGCCACATCCGGCAGATAGGGATAGTCCGCCACCGGCGGGAATATCTGCAGGAAATCAGCCAGCCCTGAACCATAGTCGTGCAGGTTGCCACTTTCTGACAGATGATCACGCACAAAGCGCTGGGCGAGCGCCTGGAAGAAGTCCTCACCCAGCAGCTGCTGCAAGATGGGGTAAGCACCCTTGAGTGCCTCCACCCGGTTGCCCACATGGTTGTTCCGGTAAGCGGCAATCCGCGCCGGGCTGCTGGCGTCAAACAAGGCGGCAGGCACATCTTCACCCAGCAAAACGGCGGCCATGCCTGCCAGCTGTTGCTCAAGCGAGGGCATGGTTCACCTCCGTGCGGGACCGGTGCTGCTGCAGGCGACGGCTGACTTCTTGGTATTCAATCAGCAGTTCGGTCAACGGCGGGATATTGCCGTCCCGCTCCAGCAAGGTCGGCTGCGGCCCAAAACGCTGCCATGCTTGCTCCAGCAACGCCCATACCGGCTCGATCACGGCGGCGTCGTGGGTATCAAGCAGGAAACCATCGCCCTGGCTGTGCCCGGCAATATGGATCTCCTGCACGGCGTCACACGGCAAGGCGGCCAGGAAGGCCTGCGGGTCCAGCCCGAGGTTGATCTGGTTGACGTAGACGTTGTTGACATCGAGCAGGATGCCGCAGCCGGTACGGCGATGCAGCTCGGCCAGCAGCGCGGCCTCGTCGGTGTCGGCCCCAGCAAAATGCACATAGGCCGAGACATTCTCGATCAGCACCGTACGCCCCAGCGCATCCTGCAACTGGTTCACCTTGTCCGCCACATGCAGCAGGGCGTCCTGGCGGTAAGGCAAGGGCAGCAGGTCATTGAACACAGTGTCGCCCACCCGGTTCCAGCTCAGGTGCTCAGACACGCTATGCGGCTCAATCTCGCGCACCAGGTGCTGCAAGGCCGTCAGGTGATGCGGGTCCAGCGGGCCGGGATTGCCCAGCCCCATGCCCACGCCGTGCAAGCTGATCGGGTAGTCGGCACGCACCCGCCGCAGCGCGTCGAGATTACGGCCGCCGCCAAAATAGTTTTCGCTGTGTACTTCCCACCATGCCACATCCGGGCGTTGCTGCACCACGTCGCGCACATGTGGACTGCGCAAGCCCAAACCCGCTGCCAGCGGCAAACCTTGCTTGACCGATACCACGGCCCTCTCCTGTCAGATCCTGCAAACACAACGGGCCGCCGATCCCGAAGGACACGGCGGCCCGCATGGGCAGGCAATTGCCGCCCAAACAACCGTTCAGACTCAGCTGGCGGGCTTCAGCTTGCCGCCCATTTTCACGCAGCTGCCTGCCGCCACGTACTTCCACTCGTTCGGGTCATTGTTGGTGGTGGATTGACCAGCGCAGCTGTGCGAGCCATTGGCCGAAGCGCAGTCATTCTGGCCCGCCTTGGTGATACCGTAGCACTTTTCCTTGGCGCCATCGGCCTGGGCCACGCCGCTGGTCAAGCTGAGCGCCAGCAAACCGGAAACGGCGCCGAGCATCAGTGCGTGTTTCTTGTCCATGAAATTACTCCTTGTTGAGTTGGGCTACCCTGCCGGCAGCGTAAGGGAAAACATAAGCGATTGCAGATGAATGAATCCTGAACTACGTCGGACCTTTTCCTTCGGGTTCTGTTCCCGCGGCTTCAACTGCAACCTTCCTGCTGCTTGGTCAGGCGTGACCCCGTTATTCTTACAGGCATTTGGAAAAAAATCTGCCTGCAGGTAGCATAGTTCACCAGCAGCCATCACACCATGCCCCATGAGCAAAGCCTTTACCCGCGAAAACGATCAGGACGACGATGATGATCTGGGCGGTGCCCCGCCTGTTCCGTCCGGCAGCAAGAACTACATGACCCCCAAAGGGCACCGTCGCATGCAGGATGAGCTGCGGCAATTGGTCACCACCACCCGCCCGGAGCTGGTGCAGGTGGTCAGCTGGGCCGCCAGCAATGGTGATCGCTCGGAAAATGGCGATTATCTGTATGGCAAGAAGCGGCTGCGCGAAATCGACCGTCGCATCCGCTTCCTCACCAAGCGGCTGGAACAGGCGGAGGTGGTGCCGACCACCCGCACCGATACCGACCAGGCGTTTTTTGGTGCCACTGTCTGCTATAGCCATGCCGACGGGGTGGAGCGGACCGTGTCCATTGTCGGGCTGGACGAAATCGACCCAGCGCGTGGCTATGTCAGCTGGATTTCACCGATTGCCCGCGCGCTGAACAAAGCCCGCGCTGGCGATGTGGTGCGCCTACAAACCCCGAATGGCTGGGAAGAACTGGACGTGCTCGACGTCCGCTACGAGGATCTGGATTGAATGTTGCCCTCTCGCTTTGAACCGGCCTTAACCCCGCCAGCTGACAGCCCGGCAGCGCCACTCTACTTTGTGTTCCGTAACGGTGAGCTGCTGCTGCAAGGTGAACCGCCACAACTGGCGCCGCTTCCGGCCCAGACCGACGGGCTGCATTATCTGGGCCAGCTGGAAGACACCCCTTGCTACACCGCCCACTACCCGCATGACGATACGCCGGAAGGCTGCCAGTGGGTGGGCCTGCGGGCCAGCCACGCGCTGATCGGCAATGAGCTGTTCCAGATTGCCGGGCGTGCCAGCCAGATTCTGGAATGGGACCGCAGCCATCGCTTCTGCGGTGTCTGCGGTAACCCGACCCGGATCAAGCCGGGTGAGCGGGCGCGTGAGTGCACCGCCTGCGGGCATCAGGTCTGGCCGCGTATCAGCCCGGCCATGATGGTGCTGGTTCGCCGTGGCAAACAGCTGCTGATGGCACGCGGCCCACACTTCCCGCCGGGGGTCTACAGCGCGCTGGCGGGCTTTGTCGAAGCCGGGGAGTCGCTGGAACAGACCGTACACCGCGAGGTACGTGAAGAGGTCGGCGTACGCATCCACAACCTGCGCTACTTCCACAGCCAGAGCTGGCCGTTTCCGCACTCGCTGATGCTGGCCTTTACTGCAGACTATCTGGAGGGTGAGCTCAGCCCGGATCAGTACGAGATCGAGGACGCGCGCTGGTTTGACATCGACGATCTGCCAAACTGGCCGTTCAAGGCCAGTATTGCGCACCAGCTATTGAGCCACGTGGTGGCGCAGATCCGTCAGGAAGAAGGCTGAACCCTCAGGCGGCGGGAGTTTCTTCCGCTTCTGGCGCCACCTCCTCCGCCTTGGCTTCCAGCTCGGCGGCCTCCTTTGGGTGACGCCGCCGCCAGTGCAACCAGTGCAGCACATCGTGCAGCACCTGCTTGCCACTCTTGACGCCTTGCATGCCCAGCCAGACCGTCCACCACAGTACGATCACCAGCAGCGGCCCCCATGATGGGGACTGCAGCAGCACGTGCAGCACCAGCCCGAGCAAAGCCGCCCCACCAGCCAGGCAAAGGCCTCCGAACAGTAAGTCGAGCAGAGAGAGGGGACGAGGGGGCATATCGGCCATTATAGCCGGGTGGCTGCGCAAGAAACAGCCAGCACCTTTATTTCAGCAGCGGCTTGAGATAGGGCCAGATCGCCTCCAGCAGCAAGGGCTGTGCGGCGGCCACCGGATGGATACCATCCGCTTGGAACGCCTCGCGCTTGCCCGCCAATGGGGCCAGGAACAAGGGCATCAGGCGAACTTGTCGCTGCTCGGACACCTGACGGTACACCGCACTGAACTTCTCGTTGTAGGCCTTGCCATAGTTGGCAGGCATCTGCATGCCCACCAGCAGCACCTTGGCGCCAGCCTGCTGGCTCAGCTGCACAATGGCAGACAGGTTGTCCGTGGTGGTATTGAGCGGCAGTCCGCGCAGGGCATCGTTGCCACCCAGCTCGACGATGATAATGCCCGGCCGGTGCTGCTGCAGCAAGGCCGCCACGCGGCTTCGGCCGCCAGCACTGGTTTCACCCGATACACTGGCATTGACCACCTGATGCTGACCCGCTACCTTCTTGCTCAGCAGGTCCACCCAGCCTTGGTCACGTTGCAAACCATAACCGGCGGACAGACTGTCCCCCAGCACCAGAATGGTAGCCGCATGGGCCATGCCGACCAGCAGGCCTGACAATCCGAATACGATACGACGCAAGGTATACTTCCCTCCATGACTGATACAACGGCCATCCTGCAAGCCACCCGTCTCGGGCGCACGGTTCAAGTCCACGATCAGGCCCTGCCCTTGCTGCAGGACATCCACCTGACGGTTCACGCCGGTGAAACCCTGGCGGTGGTGGGCCGCTCCGGTTCGGGCAAATCCACATTGCTGGCCTTGCTGGCCGGACTGGACCAGTTTGACCACGGCGACGTGCAGTTGTTCGGCCAATCACTGGCCGGGCTGGATGAGGATGGCCGAGCCCGTTTGCGTGCAGGCCGGGTCGGCTTTGTGTTTCAGAACTTCCAGCTGTTGCCCACGCTGAGCGCACTGGAGAATGTGCGTTTGCCATTGGAGCTGGCTGGCGACCGTGAAGCCGATGCCCGTGCGCGAGACATGTTACAGCAAGTGGGTCTGGCCGAGCGCATCGAGCACATGCCGGCACAGTTATCCGGTGGTGAGCAGCAGCGGGTGGCGCTGGCGCGCGCCTTTGTCATCCGCCCGCAGCTGCTGTTTGCCGATGAGCCGACGGGCAACCTCGATGCCCATACTGGCGAGCAAATCAGTGATCTACTGTTTGACCTCAATCAGCGCTTCGGCACCACACTGGTACTGATTACCCATGATGAGGAGCTGGCACGCCGCTGCCAGCGTCGGCTTACCTTGTCGGGGGGGCGTCAGCTGACGGAAACGATGGAATCGTCCACCACCTGAGCCAGGGCTTCCAGCAGCAGTTGCGGGTCATTGGCCTTGAGGCGACTGGCGTCAGACAGCATGCGCCGCCACACCCGCGCACCAAAGCAGCCCTGGAACAGACCCAGAATGTGGCGCGTCATGAACTTGAGGGGCACCCCGGCCTGCAGCTCCCGTTCCACAAAGGGCAGAAACGCCTGCAGCACTTCCGTACGGGTCGGCAAGGGGTGATCGTCACCGTACAGCCGGGCATCCGCCTGCACCAGTGCGTAAGGGTTATGGTAGGCCTCGCGCCCGATCATCACACCGTCGACATGCTGCAAATGCGCTTCCGCCTGCTCCAGCGTGGTGATGCCGCCGTTGATGAGGATTTCCAGCTCAGGAAATTCGGCTTTCAGCTGATAGACATAAGGGTATTTCAGCGGCGGAATTTCCCGGTTTTCCTTGGGGGACAAGCCCTTGAGGATGGCATTGCGGGCGTGCACGATGAACACCGTGGTCTGGCTGTGCCGTGCGACTGCCTCCACAAAGTGGCGCAGATAGTCGTAATGCTCCACCTCATTGATGCCGATGCGGTGCTTCACCGTCACCGGGATCGACACCTGGTCCTGCATCGCCTGCAGACATTCCGCCACCAGCGCGGGCTCAGCCATCAGACAGGCACCAAACGAGCCGGATTGCACCCGCTCGCTGGGGCAGCCGACATTGAGGTTCACCTCATTGTAGCCCCATTGCTCCGCCAGTTTGGCACAGCGTGCCAGGTCGGCCGGATCGCTGCCTCCCAGTTGCAGCGCCACCGGTTGCTCCAGCGGGTCAAAGCGCAGAAAGCGCTCACGGTCACCATGCAAGATGGCGCCGGTGTTGACCATTTCGGTATACAGCCAGGCATGGCGGCTGATCTGGCGGAAGAAATAGCGGTAAAAGCGGTCGGTCCAGTCCAGCATTGGCGCAATCGCCAGACGCCGGGTCGGCAGGGCAGTCATGTCAGGTAGAGGTCGTGCAAAAGGATGGCATGCTACCTGAAGGCTCTGCCGCACGGCAAAGTTTCCGACAGGCGTTGCTGCTGGGCAGCAAGACCGTTAGAGTAAGCTTTTCCTGCTGACGAGCCCGACCATGACCTTGCACGCCCTGGCCCCCAATCTGTGGCACGCCCAACATCAGTTCAGCGTTTTTGGCATCCAGGCCAGTTCGCGCATGACGGTGGTCCGCTTTGCCAATGGGCAACTGTGGCTGCATTCACCGATCCGGCTGACCCCGGAGCTGCAAGCCGCGGTCAGCAATTTGGGAGAGGTGGCCTGGCTGGTGGCCCCCAGCAAGATGCATCACCTGTTTGTGGGAGACTGGCAGCGGGCCTTCCCTCAGGCCAAACTGTACGGGCCACGCGGTCTGGCACGCAAACGTCCGGACTTGACCACCCTGCAGCCGCTCCCCGAGCAAGCCTTGCCGGAATGGGCGGATGAGCTGTTGCAACTGCCCATCCGGGGCATTCCGGCGATGGGCGAATCGGTCTGGCTGCACCGCGCCAGCGAAACCCTGATCCTCACCGATCTGTGCATGTGGATCATGGGTGACGTCCCCGCCAGCAGCCGCGCTTACGCCAGCCTAATGGGCGTGCGCAAGGCACCCAACGTGTCGCGACTGGTGCGTTTCGTCACCCGCGACAAGCCCGCCGCGCGAGACAGCATCCGGCAGATGCTGCAATGGCCGATCTCGCGGGTAATCCTCGGCCACAATACGGTGCTGGAGCAGGATGCCAAGGCCACCTTGCTGCAAGCACTCAACTGGTTTGAACGCTGAGCCCGCTGTGCGACAATAAGACCCTCAGCTGGAATGGCATCATGCACATCGACCTCGACATTGACCTCAAAGGGCTGAACTGCCCGCTGCCCATTTTGCGTACCAAGAAGGCACTGGCCGACATGAGCAGCGGCCAGACGCTACAGGTGTGGGCCACCGACCCCGGCACCCCGACCGACTTCGCCCAGTTTTGCCGCCAGACCGGGCATCAACTGCTGCTGTCCGAGCAGGTCGACGGGGCTTTCCACTTTGTGCTGCAGCGCAAGTAAGACCTACGCCCCGCGTGTCAGCCCCAGCTCACGCAAGCCCTCAGCCACCGTCGGGTAGCGCAAGCGATAGCGCAATTCCCGCTTCAGCCGCTGGTTCTCCAGCTGGCGTGACTCATTGAGGAAAGACAACAAACCGGGTGACAGCTGCTGTTGCGCTTCAGCGCGGCTGATACGCGGCGGGCGCGGCAGGTGCAGGGCATCGGCCACGGCATCGAAGTAGTCTCCCATCTTTTGCCGGGAATCATCGCAGGCGTGGTACACCCGCTGCGGCCTGCCCCGAAACAATGCTGCCGCTATGATTCCGGCAAGGTCATCAGCATGGATGTGATTGGTACAGCTGTCCTCTGCTCCGTGCAGCGCCGCTGTACCGGCGCGCAACCGTGCTTCCGGCAAGCGCGCTGCGGCATAAATGCCGGGTACCCGCAGGATGCTCAGCCGCCGCCGGGCAGAACGACCCCAATGCCGCAGGCGCTGCTCTGCTTCGACCCGACGCAAGGCACGCGGATTGCGCGCCGCCAAGGGCCGGGTTTCCGGCACCGCTGCCCCGCCACAATCACCATAGACACCGCTGGTACTGATGTAGACCATGGCTTGTGGTAAACTGTTGAATTTGCTTGAGTCTGCGCGGGATAGCATTGCCAGCAGGCGGCGTCCACGAGGGTCATCCCGCCCGTCCGGGTCCGGTGGTGCCAGCATCACCACATGGCGAACGAAACCGAGCCGACGGGTGGAAACCGGCCAGCGGTCGAGATCCCCCGGCAAGATGTGTGCGCCTTGCGCACGCCAGCGCTCGGCGCGCTCCGGATTGCGCAGCAGTGCGTACACGCGAAACCGGGGCAGCAGCCACGGCAGCAGACGCCAGGCAATATCGCCGCACCCCACCAGCAGCAGGGCGGGTTTACGACGATGCAAGGGTATTTTCATGGGCAGGATCCTCGGACACGCACCGGTATCCGCACAACAGGGAACGTTAACGTCATGTCTCGCCAAGTCACTTTGCAACCCAGCGGCCACCAGTTTACCGCAAATGAGGGTGAAACCATCCTGGACGCCGCCATGCGCGCTGGATACAACCTGCCCTACAGCTGCCGCAATGGCGCGTGTGGCTCGTGCAAAGGCAATGTACTGGAAGGCACGGTTGATTATGGCAACCATTCTGCCAATGCCCTGAGTGAGACTGACAAAGCGGCGGGCAAGGCGCTGTTCTGCTGCGCCGTACCGCAGGGTGATGTGACACTGGAAGTGCGTGAAGTGGCCGGCGCCAAGGACATTGTGGCCCGTACCCTGCCGTGCCGGGTACAGTCGATCGACAAACCGGCAGACGATGTCGCGGTGCTGTCGCTGAAGCTACCGACCAACGAGCGCCTGCAATTCATGGCGGGGCAGTACATTGACATCCTGATGAAGGATGGCAAACGTCGCAGCTTTTCGCTGGCCAATGCCCCGCATGATGACGAATTCCTGCAACTGCATATCCGGCACGTGGCGGGGGGCAGCTTCTCCGACTATGTGTTCAATGGCATGAAAGAGCGCGAAATCATGCGCTTCAACGGCCCGCATGGCAGCTTTTTCCTGCGTGAAGACAGCGACAAACCGATGATTCTGCTGGCCAGCGGCACCGGTTTTGCGCCGATCAAAGGGATAGTCGAGCATATGCTGCACGAACAGTGCGACCGCCCGGTGGTGTTCTACTGGGGCGCGCGCCGTCCCAAAGACTTGTACATGTTTGAGCTGGCCGCAAGCTGGCAGACCCTGCACCCCAACTTCAGCTTCATTCCGGTGGTCTCGGATGCACTGCCGGAAGACCAGTGGCAGGGCCGTACTGGCTTTGTGCACCAGGCGGTACTGGACGATTTTGCCGATCTGTCCGGTTATCAGGTATACGCTTGCGGTGCCCCCATCGTGGTGGAGGCCGCCCACAATGCCTTTACACGTGAGCGGGGTCTGCCCGAAGACGAGTTCTTCTCGGATGCCTTCTTCTTGTCCAAGGACATGAAGCCCAACGGTTGAAGCAGCAGCGGCAACCTCTCGTCTGCCAAACCATATTGATGTTTGGCGGGCTGACTATAGTACAGGCATGATGCCCAAACGCCCTCTCCTTTTGCTGTGGCTCTTCCTGCTGGCCTGCCGGCCGGCAGGTGCCTTGCAACTGTTCACGGAAGAGTGGCCCCCCATCACATTCAGCCGTGAGGGCAAACCCGCCGGGCTGGCGGTGGAAGTGGTACAGGCCATCCAGAAGCGGCTGGGCCAACAGCAGGATATCCAGGTGGTGCCTTGGGCGCGAGGCTATCGTATGGCCACCGCCCTGCCCGATGTCATGCTGTTTACCACCACCCGTACGGCTGAGCGTGAGCAGCTGTTCACCCTGGTGGGCCCGGTTGCACTGGGTATCAATAACCTGTATGTGCGGCAAGCGGATACCCTCCAACTGCGGGCGCTGGATGATGCCAAGCTGCATGGTCTGATAGGCGTTTACAAGGATACGGTGTTCCAGCAATTCCTGGAGCGACAGGGCTTTGACAACCTCGATATTTCACCGGACCCGCAAAGCGCTGCACGCAAGCTGCTGGCCGGGCGAGTCCGCTTCTGGTTTGACTCCAACCTGACCGCGCCAGCCATTCTGAAAGGGCTCCACGTCCCCACTACGGCCATACGCAGCGTAATGGCTGTCGAAGAAAACAACCTTTATCTGGCCTTCTCCAAAGGCACCCCAGCGGCTACCATCGAGAGCTGGCGTACCAGCCTGCAGGCGCTCAAGCAAAGCGGGGAATTTGCCCGCATCTACCAGCGCTGGCTCCCGGGCGAGCAGCCCCCCATGAGAGTGGAAGTGATCGGCATTCTGCCCCATTGATGGCTGGATTGCCGTCCATCCTGCTTTTTGTGCAGACCGTCTCTGTTTGTCTATAGTGCAAACAGAGACGGGAACTGTGGGAGGCATAATGAAGATGCCACGGCTGAAAGCAATACTGCTGTTCTCCTTTTTGTTGTCGATCCTCGCCAGCATGGCCGCCTCAGCCTTGCAGGTTTTTACCGAAGAATGGCCACCAATTACCTTCAGTGAGGCTGACAAACCCACTGGTCTGGCGGTGGAGGTGGTGCAGGCCATGCAGAGGAGAATCGGCCAGCAGCAGGCGATCCAGGTGGTGCCGTGGGCCCGTGGCTATCGCATGGCCACCACCTTGCCGGATGTGATGCTGTTCACCACCACCCGTACGGCGGAACGCGAGCAACTGTTCACCATGCTGGGGCCGGTGGCCTTGGGGGTAAACCATCTGTATGTGCGCCGCAATGACAACGTGCAGCTGCGTACGCTGGAAGAAGCCAAGACCATGGGCTTGGTCGGTGTATACAAGGATTCCGTCTGGCAGCAGCAGCTGGAGCGACAGGGCTTTGACACCCTGGATATCTCGCCCGATCCGCAAAGTGCTGCACGCAAACTGTTGGCCGGGCGGGTACGCTTCTGGTACGACTCCAACCTCACCGCCCCCGCCATCCTGAAAGAGCTGCGCGAGCCTACCACTGCCATCCGCAGTGTCATGGCGGTAGAAGAAAATGCCCTGTACCTGGCGTTTTCCAAAGGTACACCGGCCAGTACCATTGAAAGCTGGCGTCAGGCGCTGCAGGCGGTCAAGGACAGTGGTGAGTTTGCGCGTATCTACCAGCATTGGTTACCTGGCGAGAAGGTTCCCATGCGGGTGGAGGTGATCGGCGTACCCCCCGGCACCCCTACCCGCTGATCCGCTTTGGCTTGCGCAGGCCTGTGGCTTGCTGCATGATGAAATAACTTGAATTTCAGGAGTAGAGACCGATATATCCAGTAACAGACATCACGACCGTTCACCCGCCAGAAGGAGGTGCAGCATGCGTAACCCGAACACCGATATCCTGCATGTACTGGAACGCTCCGACATGATCCAGTTCAATGGTGAATACGCCCGGCCGGATTTTCTGTACGTGCCTGCCGAAGATGAACCCAGCCACCCCGACGATGTGGTCTTGGAAATCAGCGTGGCTGATGATGAAGTGGACTTTACCCTGTCCGAACTGGAAAACGCCAAACCCTTGGGTGAAGGCTCCTATCTGCTGGAAGACCGTGGCCTGCTGCGCTGCCTGAGCTCAGCCATCCTGCACTGAACCGCAGGATGTGGCATCAAACGAAAAAACGGCCCGCAAGGGCCGTTTTGTTTTCGGGTGGCCTACTCGGCCAGTAGCAGCTTGAGGTCGTGCACCCAGTTTTCCGTGCCATGACCCAGCGGCACCATCAGCCTGGCCCTGCCCTGCCGGTCCAGCACAAAGGAAGCGGCGGAATGGTCTACGGCATAATTGCCGTTGGCGTCCGGTTTTTGCGCCTCCCCGACCAGTTTGTAATTTGCTTTAAACTGGGCCAATGCTGCACCTTCGGCACGTAGCCCGAGGAAATCAGGCGAGAAATAGGTCACGTACTGCCGTAGCACGGCTGCAGTGTCGCGTGCCGGATCGGCGCTAACAAACAGTACCTGCACATCGCGGAAATCCTCACCCATCCGCTTACGCACAGTGGCGAGTTCTCCCAGTGTCACCGGACAGACATCCGGACAGTGGGTATAGCCAAAAAACAGCACCACCAGCTTGCCCTTGAAGTCGGCCAGCTTGCGGGCTTTGCCATTGAAATCCACCAGCGAGAAATCCCCGCCGATGGCGGAGCCGGTAATGTCGGTGGCTACAAAAGGCTCCGGCTGCTTGCAGCCCTGCAGACCCAGCAACAGCACAACCATCCATAGCCAGCGCCACATCATCCATGCCCCTTAAACGGTGACCGGCCAGTGCCAGTAATGATCCAGCAGCAACGCGGCGAACAAGAGGGACAAGTATAGGATGGAATAGCGGAAGGTATGCTGTGACAAAGCGTCGCTATAGTGACGGTGAATGCGAATGGCCAGCCACAGGAAGTAGGCCCCCAGCACCACCGCACTCGCCAAGTAGATCCAGCCCGACATGCGGATGGCCACCGGCAGCAAGGTGGCTGCGAACAGGATCACGGTGTAGAGCAGGATATGCAGCCGGGTAAACTGTGGGCCATGGGTCACCGGCAGCATCGGCAGCCCCGCCTTGGCGTATTCATCTTTGCGGTACAGGGCAAGTGCCCAGAAGTGTGGTGGCGTCCAGGTAAAGATGATCAGGAACAGCACCCAGGCTTCCGCTGGCACCTGCCCGGTAACGGCGGCCCAGCCCAGTACCGGCGGCATGGCACCACTGGCGCCGCCAATCACAATGTTCTGCGGCGTCGAGGGCTTGAGCAACAGGGTGTAGATGATGGCGTAGCCGACAAAGGTTGCCAGGGTCAGCCACATGGTCAGCGGGTTGACCCACAGCCAGAGCAGCACCATGCCGCCGCCGCCCAGCAGCACGGCCCACTGCAGCACCTCGCGCTCGGACACCTGCCCTTTGGGCAAGGGTCGGCCCTTGGTACGCGCCATCACCGCATCAATGCGCTGCTCCACCAGGCAATTGATGGCGGCGGCAGCGCCCGCCACTGCAGCAATCCCCACGGTACCCGCCAGCAGCACCGGCCAGGGCACCATCCCTGGCGTGGAGAGCAGCATGCCGATCACCGCGCAGAATACGATCAGCGACACCACACGTGGCTTGGTCAAGGCCATGAATTCCTGCCAGCGCAGGCGGGTGGAAGCAGGGGGGGTACTGATTGTCATGCCCATATCGCCCTCATCATGCACTACGGATACGCCCGGTCCAGACGCGATAATTCAGTGTCACCACACTGCACAGCAGCAAGGCTGCCACCAGATTATGCGCCACCGCCACCGCCAGTGGCAGCTGCAGCAGAATATTGCCAATCCCCAGCGACACCTGCAGCAACAGCAACGCCAGCACGATGCGGGCATGCCGGGTGAGACCATAGGCGTGCTGCGCCCGCCAGGCAAACGCGCCCACCACCAGCAAGGTCAGCAGCGCACCCAGCCGGTGCACCATATGGATGGCGGTGAGATTGGCTTGGGTCAGCATTTGCCCGTCAGGGGTTTCTCCCAGCTCGCGCAGGACATGGAAGGCATGGCGGAAATCCGTCTGCGGCCACCATTGGCCCTGGCAGGTCGGGAAATCCGAGCACACCGTTGCCGCATAGTTGGTGCTGACCCAGCCGCCCAGAATGATCTGGCAGGCCAGCACCAGCAAAGCCAGCAAGGCCAGGCCACGCAGATGTCGATATTCGCTGCCGGATGCAGCGTGCTTAGTGAAGACCTGCCGCATTGCCAGCCAGCTAAGTAGCCCCAGCAGGGTCATGCCGCCGATCAAGTGCGAGGTGACAATGGCGGGCTTGAGCAGCAAGGTGACCGTCCACATGCCCAGCAGACCCTGGAAAATCACCAGCGGCAACAACACGCTGGCCAGTAGCGGCGACTGCTGCAGGCGTTCACGCTGCCGCCAGGCCATGACCGTGATGGCAATGATCAGCAAGCCTACACCGCTGGCCACAAAGCGGTGAATCATCTCTTTCCATGCTTTGCCCATCGACACCGGACCGGTGGGATGGGCTTGCTGGGCCGCGCTAATTTCCTCCGCCGCATGAGCCGGGCTCAGCTTGCCATAGCAGCCCGGCCAGTCCGGACAGCCGAGGCCCGCATCCGACAGGCGGACATAGGCACCCAGCGCCAGCAGCAGCGCGGTAATGAGGGTGGTCCAGATCACCAGTTTGCGGTATGCCATGGTGTCAGCCCAGCCCCTGATTGTTTTTCAACAGCTTGGCAAACTCCTGAATAACGGAGTGCGGCACCGCATCGGGGGCATAGCGAAACACCAGGTTGCCATGCGGATCCATAATGAAGATGGCGTGCTCCGGCGCACCAAACGACTGCAATTGCTTGAGCAAAGCCTCACCGCCACGAGCAACCAGCAGGCCTTCGCGATCCATCGCTGGCAGCGATGCCAGCGGCGCAGTACCCGTCGCCAGCCACACCCGCTCTACCCGCCCCATATCCTTGCCTTGAGCCAGGCGGATCTGCCGCAAGGCATGCACCTGCTGCAGGCACGGTGCGGTGCACTCTGCCGCACCCACGGTCAGCAGCCACCATTTACCGGCAAAGCGCTCTGTGGTGAGGGCTTTGCCTTCCACCGTCTGCAAACCTTCCAGCCGGGCGGGCGCAACCGGTTGCATCAAGGTGCCGTAACTGCGTACCGTGGTGGGTTTGAAGAAAAAATAGGCCACGGTCGCCGCCATGATGGGAACCGCACTTAGCAGAGCCAGCAAGTACAGGGTCCTGCGGTTGTTTGCCAGACTCAATCACGCCTCCTGCTTTTTCAGATTGACCACCACGAACAGTACCACCATCAGCACCGCAATCAACAACCACTGCCCGGCATAGCTGACATTGCGCAGGCGTCCATCGTCCACCTCAGGCCAGTCGTGGGCCAACCCGGCTTCCACGGCACCGGTTTGCCGCACCAGCCACGGCAACACCGCTTGCCGGTAGTGCTCCTGATAGCGCTGCGGGTTCAGGTTTTGCCAGAGCATACCCTGCTGCACATCCTTGCTCAATTCCATGGGCAAGGGTCCCAGCCAGACCACCTCACCATGCACCCTGTCCGTCCGCGCCAGCTCGGCAAGTGAGACTTGCGCCTTGCCCACGCGTGACACCCAGCCGCGGTTGACCAGCAGCCAGCGCGATTCACCACTCAGCTTCAGCGGCATCCACAGCTCGTAGCCCGCCACACCGTTTTGCACCCGATTATCCAGCCAGACTGCGCCTTGCGGCTGCCAGCTGCCCTGCAATTGCACCGGTTGCCAGGGCTGTGGCGGCTGTTTCAGCATCGCTGCCGCGTCCAGCGCCGGGGACTGCTGCATGAGTGTGAGCTGCGCCCGCTGGGCCGCCTTATGCCCAGCCTTGCTCCACTGCCACCAGCCCAGCCGCAGCGCCAGCAGCACTCCCACCAGCAACATCAGCCAAGCCCACCAGCGGGGTTGAAAACGGCGCGTGCTCATCATCAAGCGGCCCTGCCGGTCTGTTCAAGCCTGAAGTACAATACGGGGATTGTGCTGCGGACATCAAGAGAGGGGAACACCATGCGGGTTGTGGTCATCGTCATGCTGCTGGCCATCGTCGCCAGCATGGGTTCTGCGGTTTACTATTTGCTGAGCCGGAAAAGCCAGTCTTCCGAGCGACTGGTGCGGGCGCTGACTTTCCGCATTGGCTTGTCCGTCTGCCTGTTTCTGTTACTGATGGCGGGCTTGTATTTCCACATCCTGCCAAACCAGCATTTGTAATCGGGTGTGCCAGCCGGGCTGGCACACCCGATGATTCAACTTACAGCCAGTAGACGAAGACAAACAGGCCCAGCCACACCACATCCACAAAGTGCCAGTACCAGGCTGCGGCTTCAAAGGCAAAGTGGCTATCCGGCTTGAAGTGGCCCTTGATTGAGCGCACCAGCATCACCAGCAACATGATGGTACCCAGCGTCACATGCGCGCCGTGGAAGCCGGTCAGCATGTAGAAGGTAGAGCCATACACACCCGAGGCCAGTGTCAGGTTGCCATGGGCAATGGCATGACCATATTCCTCCACCTGAAAGTAGAGGAAGAGTGCACCCAGGCCCACCGTCGCCGCCAGGCCCCAGATCAGCTGGGCACGGTTATTCTTGATCAGCCCCCAGTGAGCAATGGTCACCGTGATGCCGGACGTCAGCAGGATCAGGGTGTTGATGGCCGGCAAGCCCCAGGCAGCCACCGGGGTGAAGTGCTCCGGTGCCACCGGCGCGACCTGTGCAGGCCACATGGCAGTGAAGTCCGGCCACAGCAGCTTGTGGGTCATATTGCCCAGCTCGGGTACCGAAATCACCCGAATGTAGTACAGCGCACCGAAAAAGGCGGCAAAGAACATCACTTCGGAGAAAATGAACCAGCTCATGCTCCAGCGGAAGGACATGTCCACCTTCTTGCTGTACAGGCCGCTCTCACTTTCACCGACAACCTGGCCAAACCAGCCAAACAGCATGTACAGCAGGATGGCAAAGCCGATGCCCAGTGCATAGTGCCCCATCTCCATGTGATTCATGGTGAAGGCAGCGCCCAGTCCCAGGAAGAACATGGCGGTTGAGCCCACCAGGGGCCACTTCGATGGCTGAGGTACAAAGTAATGCGGCTGATGCTGCGTACTGGCCATGATGTCTTCCCTCTCTCCTTTAGTGACCGCTGGTAGCGATCAGGTATTTGACTGCGCCCAGTACAGTCAGCACAAACAGCACGCCACCGATAATCCCGGTGATGATCAGCTGCTTCGCCGTCAGGCGATGCGCATCCTGCTGGTAATCCTGGTTACTGCGAACCCCAAGAAAGCTCCACAATACCGCCACAATCGGCGATCGCTTGTTGCGGGGCTGGGGTTCACTCACGACTGATTCCCTTCAACTTCAAAAAACGTGTACGACAAGGTGACGGTACCGATGTCCTTGGGCAGCGCACTGTCCACCAGAAACACCACCGGCATCACCCGTCGTTCACCCGGCGCAAACTTCTGCTGGCGGAAGCAAAAACACTCCAGCTTCTTGAAGTGGCTGCCCGCCTGCATCGGCGCGTAGCTCGGCACCGCCTGGATGACGACCGTCCGGTTGGTCCGGTTGACCACCTCATACGCCACCTGCTGCACCTGTCCCGGGTGGATACTCACTTTGCTCATCTTGGGCCGAAACTGCCACGGGCTGCTGCCGCGTTCATTGCTGTCCAGCTCCACCACCACCTGCCGTGTCGCATCCACCTGCGTGTTGGCCGGGCTTTCTGCTTGCAGCAGGCTGTTCAGGCCGAGCGCCTCGCACAGGTGCTTGTAAAACGGCACCATGCCGTAGCTGACTGCGAACATCAGCAAGGCCACAATAGTCAGCTTGAACAACAGCTTGCGGTTCAACACCGGCAGGTACAACACAGCATCACCCCGTCAAATGTGGCCAAACAACCACTGCTTGATCATGACGCCGACAAACACGGTCAACACAATCGACAGCAAAATCCACAGCAGGCGGCGGTTTTTCTGCTGCACTTCCGGTGAGGTACTCATCCATACTCCTCGCAGGCGGGTGACCGGCACCCGCCCCCATGCTTACTTGACGGTCGGCGGCACATCCCAGCTGTGATACGGTGCCGGGCTCGGCAGCGTCCACTCCAGACCTTCCGCACCATCCCAAGGCTTGGCCGCTGCAGGTGCACCCTTCTTCAGGAAAGTGACCTTGATCACAATCCACAGGAACAGCAGCTGGGTCAGGCCAAATCCGAACGCACCAATCGAGGCGATCTCATTAAAGCTGGAGAACTGCAGCGCATAGTCCGGAATCCGGCGCGGCATACCCGCGAGCCCCAAGAAATGCATCGGGAAGAAGGTGATGTTGAAGAAGATGGTCGACAGCCAGAAGTGGGTCTTGCCCAGCTTCTCGTCGTACATGCGGCCCGTCCACTTCGGCAACCAGTAGTACACCCCGGCAATGATGGAGAACAAGGCACCTGAAACCAGCACATAGTGGAAGTGCGCCACCACGTAGTAGGTATCGTGCAGGTTGATGTCCACCGCTGCCATCGCCAATACCAGTCCGGAGAAGCCGCCGAAGGTGAACTGGGAAACGAAGCCAATGGCAAACAGCATCGGGGTTTCAAAGCTCAGCGAGCCGCGCCACATGGTGGCCACCCAGTTGAACACCTTCACCCCGGTCGGCACCGAAATCAGCATGGTGGCAAACATGAAGAACAGCTGCGCGGTCACCGGCATGCCCACCGTGAACATGTGGTGCGCCCATACCATGAAGGACAGGATGGCGATGGAGGCGGTGGCATACACCATCGAGCCGTAGCCAAACAGTTTCTTGCGGCTGAAGGCGGGGATGATCTCGGACACCACGCCGAAGGCGGGCAAGATCATGATGTACACCTCAGGGTGCCCGAAGAACCAGAACACATGCTGGAACAGTACCGGATCACCGCCACCTGCCGCATTGAAGAAGCTGGTGCCAAAGTGACGGTCCGTCAACAGCATGGTCACCGCACCGGCCAGCACCGGCATCACGGCGATCAGCAGGTAGGCGGTAATCAGCCAGGTCCAGCAGAACATCGGCAATTTCATCATCGTCATGCCCGGCGCGCGCATGTTGAGGATGGTGACGATGATATTGATCGAGCCCATGATCGAGCTCATGCCCAGAATGTGCACGGCGAAAATGGTCAGGTCCATGCCGATGCCGAACTGGGTAGCCAGCGGCGGGTACAGGGTCCAGCCCCCGGCGGCGGCACCACCCGGCATAAAGAAGGAGATCACCAGCAGCAAGGCGGCTGGCGGCATCAGCCAGAAGCTCCAGTTGTTCATGCGGGCAAACGCCATGTCCTGCGCGCCAATCTGCAGCGGGATCATGATGTTGGCCAGGCCCACAAAGGCCGGCATGATGGCACCAAACACCATCACCAGTGCATGTACCGTGGTCAGCTGGTTGAAGAACTCCGGCTTCCAGAATTGCAGGCCCGGCTGCCACAGCTCAGCACGAATGCCCAGTGCCAGCAAACCGCCGAAAAACAGCATGAAGAATGAGAACCACAGATACAGCGCACCAATATCCTTGTGGTTGGTGGCCATGAACCAGCGCTGGAAGAACGCCGGTTTGTGATCGTGATGATCGTCGTGGCCGTGCCCAGCATCGTGACCGAGCGCGGCGTCTTGTGCATGCGACATGGTAAGTCTCCTGATACGTGCGGTTCGGTCGGGTTACTGGCGAGCAGCCTTCACCTGGGCAGGCTGCAACAGGTCACCCTTGTTGTTGCCCCAGGCATTGCGCTCATACGTCACCACCGCCGCAATATCGGTATCGGACAGTTGCTTCCAGGCTGACATGGCCGTACCCGCCTTGCCTTTCAGCACGATTCCCAGATGGTCTGCGATCGGGCCGGTAGCCACCTTGGAGCCTGCCAGTGCCGGGAAGCTACCCGGCACGCCCTGGCCACTGGCCTGATGGCAAGCTGCACAATTGGCTTCGTATACACCCTTGCCCCGTGCCACCAGATCCGGCAAGGCCCATACCTTGTTCGGGTCATCCTTGGCCAAGGCCAGACGCGCCTTGGTGTCCGCCTTCCATTTGTCGTAATCCGCTTGCGGCAAGGCACGCACCACGATCGGCATGAAGCCATGATCCTTGCCACAGAGCTCAGCACACTGACCGCGGTAGATCCCCGGCGCATCCGCCTTGAACCAAGCATCACGGATGAAGCCCGGGATGGCATCCTGCTTCACGCCCAGTTGCGGCACCCACCAAGCGTGAATCACGTCGTTGGCGGTCAGCAGCAGGCGCACCTTCTTGCCAACCGGCACCACCAGCTCCGTACCCGGTTCCACTTCCAGCAGGTAATGGGCATTCTTGGCAGCGCTCTTGCCGTCGTAGTTATCAATCTGGTCACGCGGGGTCGCCAGCGCCGAGACATACTCGATGCCATCGTCGAGGTAGTTGTAACCCCACTTCCACTGATACCCCGTGACCTTGACCGTCACCGCCGCGTTGCTGCTGTCCTTCTGCGCGATCACGGTTTTGGCTGCGGGAATGCACAGTGCGATGAGAATCACAAACGGAATCACCGTCCAGATCACTTCAACCACATGGTTTTCGTGGAAATGCGCGGCTTGCGCGCCTTTGGACTTGCGGTGGGCGTAGATGGAATAGAACATCACGCCAAACACCACAAAGAAAATCGCGAGACAGACCACCAGCATCATGCTGTGCAGGTTGAAAATCTGCTCGGCAATGCCGGATTTCGGCGCTTGCAGGTTAAGCGGATAATTGCCGGGCTGATTGCCCTCGGGCAGTGTGTCCGCAGCCCACGCCAGCGGCGACATCAACGCCAGCGATAACGTACAGGCCACTCTTTGCTTCATGGTTTCAAACATGCAACCCCCATACGGAAATGCCCTTGCTCGTATACCCACTACTTCGGTGCCAGTCACGTTCCTCGGCTCAAAATGGATGAGGAGGCCGCCACTGTGTCAAATTGTCGCGGTCGATGTTAGCAAATGCGCAGCAACACGGGCAAGCCAGCCTTGATCTTGATCTAAGTCATAATTTGTGCAGGTAGTTGCCGCGCTGCAACATGTTTTTGTCCAAAAACCGCCTACATCCACGTCTGCAGGCCAAAAAATGCCCATTGGTGGCCTGAATTTGGTTTATTGCAGTGCATGATGAAAAAAACCAACACTGCCAGCACGATTCAGCATGGACAGCCCGCCACGGTTGCGCAAGCGCCCAAGGGGACAGGTTACTCAGGGTATCGGCAGCAAGGTACCCGAACCTTGGCAGGGTCCGGGCTTCGGCAAATGGCGCCTAATCTTGCAGTAGTGCCTGCAGTAACGGCTGCAGTTGCAAAGGAGAAGCGGGGGGCGCCTGCCACGGTAGTACGCCCAGGCAAGGGGCAGGGATGTGCTGGCGCAAGGTGGCCAGGTTGGCCTCGGCATGGCGCATGACAGGGTCCAGCTGATTGGCGACCCAGCCCAATAGCGGTGCGCCACTGGCACGAATGGATTCAAACGACAGCAGCGCATGGTTCAGACAGCCCAGCCGCATGCCGACCACCAGCACCACCGGCAACTGTAGCTGCAGCGCGAGATCACGCATGAACAAGGTATCGGTGAGGGGGGCCAGCCAGCCGCCCGCGCCTTCCACCAGCACCACATCCGCCTGCTGGCGCAATTGCTGCAGGTGGTCCGCCAGCAAAGCCAGATCAATCTCGACGCCCGCCTCGTGTGCCGCCAGATGCGGCGAAATCGGTGGATCAAACAGATAAGGGTTGACCCACGACATCGGCTGCACGGAACTTGCGGCCTCTGCCAGCGCGCGGGCGTCTTCACTGTAGCGCCCCTCACCATCGACCAGTGCGCCACTGGCCACCGGCTTCATACCCAGCACCTGCAGGCCATGCGCGCGCAAGCCATGCATCAGTCGCACCGAGCTGAAGGTCTTGCCGACTTCGGTATCGGTGCCGGTCACGAAAAAGGCAGCACCTTTCATCCGCGTGACCCGCGCGGGTGGAAGTCAATCACCTGCCGCCCATCGGGCAGCTGTCTGGCAGGTCGGGGCTGCGGCTTCCAGGCATGCCCATACACCACTTCGTAGGTGGCGGGCAGCTTGCCATCCTGCCGCAGCTGCTCGTAATTACGCAGCACCTGCTGCCAGCGCTGCTTACCCATCAGGCCCTGTGGGCGCCCGTGGGTCACATTGTGGGCGCCAATGGCCTTGAGGTCCTGCATCACCGCACGCACATCATCGTAGGTGAGCGTCAGATACTCCATGTCCATCACCGGCGTGGCAAAGCCATTGCGGACCAGGCCGTCGCCGATATCGTGCATGTCGATAAAACGGTTGACGTGGGTATGCCCGTCCAGCCCGGCAAAGGCTTGTCGCAACTCACGCAGGGTGTCCGGCCCCAGCGTGGAAAACATCAGCAAGCCTTCTGGCCGCAATACCCGGTGAAACTCGGCAAACGCCTGGTCCAGGTCCGTCACCCACTGGATGGCGAGGTTGGACCAGATCATGTCCACGCTGTCCGCCTGCAGCGGCAGGCGCTCAATGTCGGCACACAGGGCGGGCGATGGCGCCAGCCAGCGCTTCAGCAAGCCTTGCTTGCGACGTGCCGCCAGCAACATGCTGTGCGCAATGTCCAGCTCCAGCACCTGCGCCTTGGGATAGGTGGTGCGCAGCAGGCCGCTGCCATAGCCGGTGCCGGAACCGGCATCCAGCACCCGGTGCGGCTGATGCTTGATGTAATCCAGCCGCTCGGCCATACGGTCACACACCTCCCGCTGCAATACTGCGGCGGCGTCATAGCTACCCGCCGCACGCTCAAAAGCACGCCGCATCAGGCGTTTTTCAGGCTGGAACACTTCAGGCATACAACACTTCACGAATCAATGCCGCACACTCACGGCCATGGGTCAAAAACGGCGCATGCGCCGACTGGGGCAGCAGCAGGCTGCGTGCCTGCGGCAACTGTGTCTGCAGCCAGTGCGCCGCCCCGATCGGCACCAGCGTATCGCGCTCACCGTACAGCAGGACAGTGGGCTGCTTCACGGCAGGCAGCAGCGGGCGCAAATCGCTGTCGCGCAGCAGTTGCAAACCCGCTGCCAACGCCTCGGCACTCGCCAGGGGCCGCTCATGCAGGCTGTGGCGCAGCTGCTGTACCTGGCGGCGTGCCTCCGGGCTACCCAGCGCCTGCAAGGCCAGAAACTGCTGCACAGTGGCAGCAATATCCGCCTGCAGCCGGTCCACGAACTGCTGCAGCACCACCTCCGGCATGGCACACGGCCAATCGGGCTGCTGCATGAAGCACGGCGAACTGGCCATCAGGCCCAGGCGGGTTACCCGCTGTGGCCGGGTAGCCGCCGCCTGCAAGGCCAACATGCCTCCCAGCGACCAGCCCAGCCACATCGCCTGTTCCGGCACGGCATCCAGAATCGCTTCCGTCAGACTCACCACCGTGTAGGGGGTGCACAAGGCAGAATGACCATGCCCCGGCAAATCCACCACATGCACGCGGGCAAACGCACTCAACCGGGATACGAACTCACCCCATACCCCGCCGTGCATGCCCCAGCCGTGCAACAGCACCAGATCGGGACCCGCGCCGTGGCTCTCCACCCGCACCATCAGGCCCACTCCCGGGCGCAGGCATGCAGCCCTTCCAGCAGCAGGCGAATATCGTCTTCGGTATGCGCCGCGCTGAGCGAAATACGTAAGCGCCCCTGCCCCACCGGGACCGTAGGCGGACGAATGCCGGGCACCCATAGTCCGCGTTGCCACAGGCGATCTGCCAGCTTCTGCGTATCGTCGTTACTGCCCACCCGTAACGGCTGAATCGCCGTTTCCGATGGCAGCAAGGTCCACGGCAGGTCTGCACAGCCTTCCCGCAGCTGTCGAATGTGGGCGCGCAAGGTCTCTCGCCGCTGCTGGCCACCTTCGATCAGGTCCAGGCTTACGCACAGCGCGGCAGCCAGCGCCGGTGGCGATGCCGTGGTGTAGATGTAGCTGCGGCAACGGTTCAGCAACCAGTCGATCAGCAGGGCATCACCGCAGACCGCCGCCCCTTGCACCCCTGCCGCCTTGCCAAAGGTCAGCAACTGGATCAAGCGCGGGTGATGCAGGCCCCAGTATTCCGCGCAACCTCGCCCGTGCTCGCCCAGTACCCCCAGGCCGTGGGCATCGTCCACATACAGCCAGGCATCATATTGCTCGGCCAGAGCTAGCAACTCTGGTAGCGGAGCCAGATCGCCATCCATGCTGTAGACGCCATCGACCACAATCAGCCGTCGCCGGGCGGGTGTGGTGGCCAGCAGGGTGGCCAGCTGGTTCAGGTCCTGATGGACAAAGCGGCGAAAGGTGGCGCGGGACAGCAGGCAGCCGTCGTTCAGCGAGGCATGGTTGAGGCGATCGGCAAAGATGGCGTCCTCACGCCCGACCAGCGCCGGGATGATGCCGACATTGGCCGCATAGCCGGTCGCAAAACTGAGCGCGGGCCAACCGGTAAACGCCTGTAGCCGCTGCTCCAGGCGGGCATGCTGCAAGTGATGGCCGCTGACCAGATGTGAGGCCGCGCCGCCCAAGCCGGATTCGTCCAGAGCCTGCTTGGCGGCGTCGATCAGCAAGGGGTGGTGTGCCAGCCCCAGGTAGTCATTGCTGCAGAACGACAGTACCGCCCGACCATCCGCCACGATGTGGGTATCGGCCGGGGTGGTGCGGGTGCGGCGCTGACGGCGCAGCTGCTGCGCCGACAATTCATCCAGCTCCGCCGCAAATGCGGCGAACGGTGACTCAGCGGTGGCCATGGCCACAGCCACAGCCGCCGGTCGGTGAGGTCTGGTCGTCCTCGTCGTCGTGGCAGTGGCTCATCTCAAACTGTTGCGGGCGCATGTTCAGCTTGGTCAGCAGTGCCTGGTCGCGACTGACTTCCGGGTTTCCGGTGGTCAGCAGCTTGTCACCATAGAAAATCGAGTTGGCCCCCGCCATGAAGCACAGCGCCTGCATGGCCTCCGGCATGGCCTGCCGCCCCGCAGACAGGCGGACATGGCTGCGCGGCATCAGGATGCGCGCCACCGCGATGGTACGCACAAACTCGGTCCAGTCCAGTGCATCGGTACCGTGCAACGGGGTGCCTTCCACCTGCACCAGATTGTTGATCGGCACCGATTCCGGCTGTGGCTCCAGATTGGCCAGCTGTGCCAGCAGCCCGGCCCGTTCCAGCCGGGTTTCGCCCATGCCGACGATGCCGCCACTACAGACGTTGATGCCGGCCTGACGCACCTTGTTGAGGGTATCCAGCCGGTCTTCATAGTCGCGGCTGCTGATGATGTCGCCGTACTTTTCCGGCGCGGTATCCAGATTGTGGTTGTAATAGTCGAGCCCCGCATCCCGCAGCTGCTCGGCCTGGCCTTTTTGCAGCATGCCGAGCGTGGCACAGGTTTCCAGCCCCAGCGCCTTTACCGCCTTGACCATTTCGATCACCGGCGTCAGCTCTTCCTGGCCCGGCCCGCGCCAGGCCGCGCCCATGCAGAAGCGCCCGGCCCCGGCGGCTTTGGCAGCTTTGGCGGCGCTCAATACCTCGTCCAGCTGCAACATCGGCTGATTGTCCACCCCCGCGTCGTGCATGGCTGACTGCGGACAGTAGCTGCAATCTTCAGAGCAGCCACCGGTCTTGATCGACAGCAGGGTGGACAGCTGTACCACATTGGGGTCAAAGTGCTGGCGATGCACGGTCTGCGCCTGAAACAGCAGGTCGTTGAAGGGCAGGTCAAGCAGTGCCTGCACGTCTTCGGCAGTGAAACGGGCCACCTCCGGATGTGCTTGCAACGGGGTCAGGGTCTGAAAATGCAGGGTATGCTGGCTCATGGCAGGTACAGGTCATTACGTTGCCGCGAGGGTAGGATGAACCGCGAGGATTGTCAAATTTTAGCCCGTCAGTTTTTGGACAATTGCATACAATTTGCGCAAATCCTGCTGCCGGGCCGTTGTGCTCTGTGTGACTGCAGCGGTAGCCATCCCTTGTGCTCGGCCTGCTGGAAAGCCCTGCCCCGGCTGGGCCCAACCCGCTGCCGAGGCTGCGCCCGACCTTTATCGCAGCCAGGTCTGTGTGGCCCCTGCCTGCGTCGGCCCCTGAGCCTTCAGCAAATCCATGCCAGCTATCATTTTGACGCACCGCTGAGTGCCTTGATCCATCGCTTCAAATACCGCCAGCGCTGGGCGGATGCCCGCCTGTTGGCCCGGTTGATGCTGGAGGACGTACCGGACTGGCCTGCGGGTACCCTGCTGTTGCCCATCCCGCTGCATCCACACCGTTTGCGCGAGCGAGGCTATAATCAGGCCGCCCTGCTCACGCGCCATCTGGCGCGTACCATGCAGCTGCCCAGTAGCTTGACCGCCTTGCAACGGGAACACGACACGCCACAGCAGCAAGGCTTGTCACGCCAGGAGCGGCAACGTAACCTCAAAGGGGCTTTTCGCGTGGACAGCAGCCAAGTGGCCGGGCGCTGTGTGGTATTGGTCGACGACGTGATGACCACTGGCAGCACGCTGGACACCGCCAGCCGGGCACTACTGCGTGCAGGCGCACGTCAGGTCGAGGGCTGGGTACTGGCCCGCGCCTTGTAAGCACCCCCAGCATGATTTCCAGGCGGATGCCACGATGGCAGGCCGCTGCTTTGACTGATTCAGGAGTACCGCACATGAGCCACCCCGCCATCATCCAGCCCGACACGATTCGCGATGCGGATGACAGCAGCTATCCCGGCAGCCGCGAGCTGCATGGCATTGGCGCCAACTTCGGCCAGCATTTCGGCCTGCAGCGGCTGGGCATCCATCACGAGCTGCTGCCGCCCGGCCGTCGTACCTCACGACCGCACGCCGAGGCTGATGAGGAAGAATTCGTTTATGTGCTGAGCGGCACGCCCGATGTCTGGCTGGATGGCGAGCTGTACCGGCTGCAGCCGGGCGAGGCGGTGGGCTTCCCGGCGGGCACCGGGCTGGCACACACGTTCATTAACAACACCGACGAGATGGTGACGCTGCTGGTAGTCGGCGAAAAAGTACCTGGCTGTCGGGTGCATTACCCGCTACACCCGGACTACAACCAGACCATTGGCGAGCGCCACTGGACGCCCCCCGCCCGTCCGCAGGGCCCCCACGATGGGCTGCCGGATGCCCTGCGCGCCAACCCGGTGGATTAAGGCATGTTCCATATTGTCCTGTTCAACCCTGAAATTCCACCGAATACCGGCAATGTGATCCGGCTGGCCGCCAATACCGGCTGTCAGCTGCATCTGGTCGAGCCGCTGGGTTTCCCGCTGGAAGACGCCAAGCTACGCCGTGCCGGGCTGGACTACCATGAATACGCCCGCATGCAGGTGCACCCGAACTGGGCGAGCTGCAAGGCGGCATTAGGCGAGCGGCGGTGCTTTGCCTTCACCACCAAGGGCAGTCATTGCTTCAGTGAAGTCGCGTTCCAGCCGGAAGATGTATTCGTGTTCGGCCCGGAAACCCGTGGCCTGCCTGCCGAACTGCTGCAGGAGTTTGCCCCGGCTGAGCGCCTGCGCTTGCCGATGCTGCCGACCAGCCGCAGCATGAACCTGTCCAACACCGTGGCGATCACGGTGTTCGAGGCTTGGCGGCAGCACGATTTCGGCGGTCACCGCTGATCCGTCCCAACGTGCAGGCAACAAAAAAGCAGGCACCCGGCCTGCTTTTTTGTTTGCTACTGCATGGTCTTACTTACGGGTCACCGCGTCACCCGGCGCATATTGCGCGGTTTTCACCGGTTTTTGTGCCGCCACAAACTCGCGCAGCACGTCCGCATCCACATACCCGGTATTGACATAGCCCGGATGGGTGCTCAGCTTCGGATAACCATCGCCACCCGCGGCGGTGAAGTTGTTCAGCGCCATGCGGTAGGTCTTGGCCGGGTCCAACGGCTTGCCACCGATACTGGCCGACTTGACTGCACCGCCTTCAATCTCCAGACGGATACCAGCAAACTGCGGGAAGGCACCGGAACCTGCGGTCATCTTGGCGGCCGCGTTCAGGTAGTCCAGCACTTCCTTGCCGGTGAGATCCACATAGACCAGCATGTTGCCGAACGGATGCACCTTCAGCACATCTTTGTAGGTCAGCTTGCCTGCCGGCATGGAATCACGAATACCCCCGGCGTTCATCAGTGCAAAGTCAGCCTTCGATTTTTGCATCATGGCGGTAGCAATGAACACGCCCAGATTGGTCGGCTCCTTGCGCACCACGTTGCGGTCGCCTTCCAGCTTGCCGTCGGACTCACCGACCAGCACATCCAGCGCGACACGGCCCTTTTCCTGATACGGAGTCAGGAACTTGAGCATGTCGGCATCTTCCTTGATCTCGCTGGTGTAGAAGACCTTTTTGTCCTTGCCGTCGTCGCCCTTGACCGTCTTCTTCAGGTTGATCGGCACCAGGGTGTATTTGACCAGCTTCATCTCACCATTGCGGTATTCGAAGTCCGCCCGGCCCACATACTTGCCCCATTCGTGGGCCTGCACGATCCAGGCGCCATTCTGACGGTCCGGCGCACACTCGGTGCCCGGTACATAGGCATCGTTACGCACATTTTCCGCCTTCATGCACACCGGATTCTGGCTGTGGCCACCCACGATCAGGTCAAAACCCTTGACCTGACGTGCCATCTCCACGTCACCCTCGGCATTCACGCCACGTGCGCCATTGGTGTAATGGCCCATGTGGGTGGCTGCAATCACGATATTGGCCTGGCCACGCAGCTCCGGCATCAGCGCCGCCGCTTCCTCGGCGGGTTTGCGGAAGGTAACACCCTGCACATTGGCCGGGTCCACCATCTTGGCGGTATCGTCCGTCGTCAGGCCCACCACGGCCACCTTGAGGCCATCCAGGTTGAAGACCTGATAGGGCTTGAACAGGCGCTGGCCATCCTTGTAGATGTTGGCGGACAGCATTGGGAAGTTGATCCAGTCACGCTGCTTGCTCAGCACCGACCACGGATTGTCGAACTCGTGGTTACCGACAGCCATGGCGTCATAGCCCAGTTTGGCCATGCCTTTGAAATCTGGCTCGGCGTCCTGCATGTCGGATTCCGGTACGCCGGTGTTGACATCGCCCCCGTCCAGCAGCAGCGAGTAACCGCCTTGCGCCTTCACATCGGCGCGGATCTGGTCGATCACGGTCTTGCGGGCCGCCATGCCGTACTCGCCATCACCGTTTTTCCAGAAACGGCCATGGTGGTCATTGGTATGCAGGATGGTCAGACGATAGGTTTTCTCCGGCTGGTAGTTGGCAGCACAACCGGACAGCAGTGCGCCAATCAGCATCGGCAGCAGCAAAGGCTTCAAAGACATGGTGATTCCTCTCTCTTACGCGGCATATGGGGTGCATCAGGCCTCGATGGCCTCGCTCGCGGTGTCATGGCACCGCATTGTTATGGTGACCCCGACAGGGGTAGCACTGCACAATGTCAACAAAGAAACTTTATTTTGTCAACAAAGGCAGTCAAACATCACACCACGCCCAGATCACGCCCGGAGAAGCCAAATGGCAACAGCTCACCCACGGTGGTGACCAGACGGGCATCCCCCAGATTGGCCAGGATCACCGGCGTATCCGGTGCGCACAGCTCCAGCATCACCTGACGGCAGGCGCCGCACGGTGAGATCGGCCCTTCGGTATCGCCGATCACCGCCAGCTCGGCCACTTCACCCGGACGCATGCCCGCTGCGATGGCGCTGAACAAGGCGGTACGCTCTGCACAATTGCACAAGGGGTAGGATGCATTCTCGATGTTACAACCGGTAAACACCCGCCCATCATGGGTGCGCAACGCAGCCCCCACCTGGAAACGGGAATACGGTACATAGGCCCCTTCACGGGCCAGACGGGCAGCTTCTACCAGTGCCTGGCGGTCCATAGTGCTCTCCTCGCAGCGTCACGCTGCATCCAACAGATTACGGGGGGTAATGTTTTTCAGCTTATGTGGGGCGACTCAGCCCTGGGCGGGTGGCAATTCCAGCACCGGCTCGCGCGCCAGCAGGCGAAGCAAGGCATCTTGCGCGGTGACTTCACCTCGCAGCAGTTGCCCCACGGCCGCGGTAATCGGCATCGACACCTGCAGGGCAGCAGCCAGCCGTTCGGTCTCAAAGGTGGTCGGCACCCCTTCGGCAACATGCCCCAGTGCCTGCAACACATCCGGCAAGGACTGGCCTTGCGCCAGCATCAAGCCTACGCGGCGGTTGCGGGACAAATCACCGGTGCAGGTCAGCACCAGGTCGCCCAGACCACCCAGGCCCATCAGGGTCTCGGGACGTCCGCCCATGCGGGTCGCCAGCCGGGCCATCTCGGCCAGGCCACGGGTAATCAGCGCAGCCCGGGCGTTATGTCCCAGCTGTAAACCATCGGCGACGCCTGCGGCAATCGCCATCACATTCTTCACCGCCGCCCCGACCTCCACGCCCACCACGTCATCAGTGGCGTACAGGCGCAGGCGCTGGCTATTGAGTTTTTGCGTCCAGTGCACCGCCAGCTCGCTGTCGGCGCAGGCCAGCGTGATGGCGGTCGGCTGACCGGCAGCCACTTCCTTGGCAAAACTGGGGCCGGACAGCGCACCGGCCGGATGCTCACCCAGCAACTCGGCCACCACCCGATGCGGTAGCTGGCGAGAAGTGGCTTCAAAACCTTTACACGCCCAGAACAGGGGCGGCAAGGGTAGCGACAGGGCCTTCAAGGCTTGCAGCGTCGGGCGCAAACCGGCGATCGGGGTCACCAGCAGCAGCAGATCTTGCCGGGCGACCGCAGCGGCCAGCGCATCCGTGACGCTCAGTGTGTCGGGAAACGCGGCGTCCGGCAGATAGCGGGCATTGCTGCGGCTCGCCTGCATCACCGCAACCTGCTGGGCATCCCGCGCCCAGAGGGTGACCTGATGCCCATCCCGGGCATAGGCGATGGCCAGCGCCGTGCCCCAGGCGCCTGCGCCGAGCACACCCATCTGTAAACGGCTCATCAGGCGCCCCAGACGTCAGCCAGGCGCACCCAGCCGGTCACACCATCGCGATGGCGCACCTGCAACCAGCCTGGCTGGGCTTCTTTACCCATGGGCAGCAGCTCCAGCACCACATCCCGGCTAACCCGCGCCACGACACTGGCGGCGGCCTCAGGCTTGCTGCGCATGTCGAGCTGGGCCACATTGACCAGCACCGTACGTTTGCTGCCCCATTCCGACTTTTGTCCCCAGGCCAGGCTGCCGCTGCGATCCCGCAGTTTCACCCAATCGCCCTGCGTAATCAGCACTTCAGCCGGGTAACCTTGATTGACCACATAGAGCTTGCGGGCGCTGGCGTTCGGGGCATCGTACAGCACCGCCGCCCGGCTGGACGCCGAGCGGTATTCGGTGGCCGATGCCACACTGGCCCACAGCAGCAGGCCCAGTGCGAGCAGACGGCGATCAGGCATTGCCCTGTGCCTCGGCCAGCTCTTGCATGCGCTGCACGAACAGGGCTTCGAAGTTGACCGGCTGCAGAATCACCGGCGAGAAGCCCGCGCGGTTGGTCAGGTCGGAGATCACTTCACGCACATACGGGAACAGGATGGTCGGGCAGTGAATGCCGATCACGCCCGGCATGTCGTCGTCGGGGATGTTCAGGATGTGGAAAATGCCAGCCTGAGCCACTTCGGCCAGAAACACCGTCTTTTCACCAATCTTGTTGGTCACGGTGACCGTCAGCACCACTTCAAAGAAGCCTTCGCCGATTTGCTGAGCTTCGTTGTGCAGCTGGATACCGATCTCGTTCTCGCCCTCTTCCAGAAAAATCTGCGGGGCATTCGGCACTTCCAGCGATGCATCCTTCACATACAGCTTCTGGATGTTGAATACTGGGTTCTGGTCGGCAGCCTGTTGTTCGCTCATGGTGTTCTCGTCAAAGTGAAAAAAACCCGGCCCGGCAACACGCTCGGTCCGGGTATGTGCGTCCCGCGCAGGGTCCGCAACATGCCAGCTGCCTATTTTAACAGCGGATCCAGTTTACCGGCACGGTCCAGTGCCGACAAATCGTCAAAACCACCGACATGCTGCTCGCCAATATAGATTTGCGGCACCGTACGGCGGCCTGTACGTGCCATCATCGCCTCGCGCACCTGCGGGTCCTGGTCGACACGGATTTCTTCAATGGCCGTGACGCCCTTGCTGGCCAGCAGCCGCTTGGCCATCTGGCAGTAGGGGCACACGGCGGTGGTATACATGGTAACGGCAGCCATATGACAACTTTCTTGCAAAACGGTGAATGATGAGATGCTGCCACAGCAGCGGCCCGAGCTCCAGCATGACATGCATGGAGAGGGCCTATTACATCCCGGCTACGAATTAGATAAAAACTATCACAAATAAGTTCCACCCGCCAGTAAAACTATGAAGCCATGCGCAAATGGCGTAAAATCAACCTTCTAGTCTGCCACCTTCGCCGCGCCACGGCGTTCGCACCCGCTTGCCAGGAGAGCCTGATGTCTGCCCTTACCCCTGTTGCCCTGTTGATTCTGGATGGCTTTGGTTATCGCACCGAGGGGGAGGACAATGCCATCCTGCACGCCAACAAACCTCACTGGGACCGCCTGTGGGCGCAATATCCGCACAGCACGCTGGATGCCTCCGAACATGCGGTGGGCCTGCCCAATGGCCAGTTTGGCAATTCGGAAGTGGGGCATCTGAACATCGGCGCCGGTCGCATTGTGCGGCAGGACATTACCCGCATCGACGTCGACATCGAAGCGGGTACACTGGGACAGAACCCTGCTCTGGCCGAGGCCATTCAGCTCGCCGCACGTCAGCAAAGCACGCTGCACCTGATGGGCCTGGCTTCCGACGGTGGTGTGCACAGCCACGAAACCCATCTGTTTGCCCTGATCGACGCAGCCCATCAGGCCGGCGTCAACCGGATTGCCATCCACGCCTTTCTGGATGGCCGGGATACCCCGCCACGCAGCGCAGAAACCTATCTGGCACGGCTGGAAGACGCATGCAGCCGTACCGCTGGCCATGCCCGCATTGCCTCGGTGGTAGGGCGCTACTATGCGATGGACCGCGACCAGCGCTGGGACCGCGTTGAAGCCGCTTACCGCATGCTGACCGAAGGCGTGGCCCCCTTTGAGGCCAGCAATACCCAGGCTGCGCTGGCTGCCGCCTACGCCCGCAATGAGAACGACGAGTTCGTGCAAGCCACCGTGATCCGGGACGGCAATGGCGAGGCCAGTGTGATGCGTGATGGTGATGTGGTGATTTTTGCCAACTTCCGCGCCGACCGCGCCCGCCAGCTGACCATGGCCTTGCACTGGCCCGATTTCAGTGGGTTTGCCCGCAAGGTCTGGCCCAGACTGGCCAGCTACACCAGCATGACCCGCTACGGTGAGGCTTTCAGCAACCCCTGCGCCTACCCGCCGGTGCGGCTGAGCAATACGCTGGGCGAATACCTGTCCTCGCTGGAGCTGCGTCAGCTGCGCATCGCGGAAACCGAAAAGTACCCGCATGTGACCTATTTCTTCTCCGGTGGTGAAGAAACCCCGTTTGCGGGCGAAGACCGGGTGCTGGTGCCCTCCCCCAAGGTTGCCACCTACGACCTGCAGCCGGAAATGAGCGCCCCGGAAGTGACCGCCCGCATTGAAGAAGCGATTGCCAGCGGGCAATATCACGCCATCATTGTGAACTATGCCAATGGCGACATGGTCGGACACACAGGTAACTTTGCCGCAGCCGTCAAGGCCGTGGAAGCCCTCGACGCTTGCGTGGCCCGTGTGGTGGCCGCCATGCAGCAAGCCGGTGGCGAAGTCCTGATTACCGCTGACCATGGCAATTGTGAAGACATGTTTGACGAAGCCAGCCATCAACAACATACCCAGCACACCCTGAACAAGGTGCCCCTGCTCTACATCGGCCGCCCGGCTGAGGTACGTGAAGGCGGGGCCTTGCAGGATATCGCGCCGACCCTGCTGCACATGATGGGGGTGGCGGTGCCGGCTGAGATGACCGGGAAAAGTCTGCTCACATGGCGTTGAAACGGGCACTGACCACCCTGCTGTGTGTGGCCGCCCTGGGCAGCATGGCGGCGCCAGTAGCGCCATCGCGCAATGTCAAAGGCCAGCTGAACGATACCCAGGGCGAGCTGGACGCGCTGCATCAGAAAATTGAGGCCTTGCAACGTAGCGTCAGCGCCTCGGAACAATCCCGCAAGGACGCCAGCGACGCGCTGCAACAGTCGGAACAGGCCATCAGTCAGACCAATCGCACCCTGGCTGACCTGCAAGATGAGCAGGACCAGCTGGAGGATCAGCTGAAACAGCTGGGACAGCAACAGCAGCAATTGAGCAAGCGGGTGCAGCAACAAAAGCAGGCGCTGGCTCAGAAGCTGCGTGCGCAATACCGCCACAGCAACAGTGATACCCTGCAGTTGCTACTCAATGCGGACGACCCCAATACCGCCAGCCGCGATCTGGCCTACCTGCGCTATATCGCCAAGGCGCATCAACAGCAGATCAGCATACTGAAAGCTGATCTGCAGACCCTGGCGGTCACCCGCAGCCAGATCGAGCAAAATCAGCAACGCCTGCAAGCCATTGCCAGCCAGCGCATTCAGGAAAAACAAGCACTGGAAAACCAGCGCACTCAGCGCAAGCATGTGCTGAACCAGCTCGACAATCAGTTGCTGGCCCAACGTCAGCAAATGGAGAAATGGCAGCGCGATGAAAACCGCTTGGGCAATCTGGTGGAACAGCTCAACCGCATCGTTGCCGAGCAGGAGCGGCAGCGCCAGGCCCGCCTGAAGGCCGAAGCCGAAGCTGCCCAGCGCGCACGGCTGCTGGCACAGCAAAAGGCAAACCGGGGCAAGCCAGCTACCAACGGTAAACCGGCCCCGGTCAAACCCGGCAAACCGGAAACATCAACCCCGGTGGAGACGAACAACAACCGGGTTACCCTGCCGGTGGACAGCGCCCAGGTCAGCGGTAATGCGCAGAATCTGAAAGGCCGTCTGCTAACGCCGGTATCCGGCAGTCCGTCAAACCGCTTTGGTGCACCCCGGGCCGACAGTGGCGTCGCCTGGCGCGGCTGGTTTTACCCGGCGGCCGAAGGCAGCGATATCCGCAGCGTGGCGGCGGGCCAGGTGGTCTACGCCGACTGGCTACGCGGCTTTGGCAATATGGTGATTGTGGATCATGGTGGCGGCCTGATGAGCATTTATGGCTCCACCGAGTCGGTGCTGCGCCGGGTTGGCGACCGGGTCGATGCCGGGCAGGTGATTGCCCGCACCGGCAATTCGGGTGGCAGCGACAAGAGTGGCCTGTATTTTGAGCTGCGCTTCCGGGGCAAAGCTTTCGACCCGAGTGGCTGGTTACGCGGCTAAGATTGCGTCATACTGAACAACTGGTTCCAGCCGTACGGCAGGTACGGCCTGATTGTGTCAGCATACACAGCGCGGATACCCGGTGGTATCCAACATCAGGCGCACAGCGCCACAGGAATTGCGGGCATGCCCAAACAAACCATCAAGAAACTCAGTCTGGTCCTCTTGGGGGCCGGTATCGGCATTACAGCCAGCGTCAGCCTCCACCTCTACGCCGACAAGGCGGCCACCCCGCCTGCCAAGCCGGGCAATGTACTGCCAGTGGCCGAGCTGCAGGAGTTCGTTCAGGTCTATAGCCGGATCAAGGATGTCTACGTTGAGCCGGTAGAAGACAAGAAGCTGATCCGCGAGGCCATCAACGGCATGCTGACCGGGCTGGACCCGCACTCGACCTATCTGGACGAAACCGGCTTCAAGGAACTGACCGAGGACACCAAGGGTGAATTCGGCGGCCTCGGGCTGGAAGTCGGGATGGAGGACGGGCTGGTCCGCGTGACCTCCCCGATCGACGATACGCCTGCCGCCCGCGCTGGCATCAAGGCGGGGGATTTCATCGTCAAGATCGACGATACCCCGGTCAAGGGCCTGACGCTGGACGACGCAGTCAAGCGCATGCGTGGCAAGCCGGATACCAGCATCACGCTGACCATCTTCCGCAAGACCGAGACCAAGCCACTGGTGCTGACACTAAAGCGCGCCGTGATCAAGGTGGCCAGCGTCAAATCCCGCTTGCTGGAAGCAGGCTATGGCTATGTGCGCCTGACCCAGTTCAAGGAGCGCAGCACCGAAGACGTCGCCAAGGCCATCGACAGCCTGTACAAGGAAAACAAGGCACCGCTGAAAGGCCTGGTGCTGGACCTGCGCAATGATCCGGGTGGCCTGCTGACCAGCGCCGTCGGCGTGTCGGCGCTGTTCCTGCCGGAGAAGGCACTGGTGGTGTACACCGATGGCCGCGCGCAGGATTCCAAGTTCAAGTACTACGCCAGCCGTGAGTTCTACGCACCGCGCGCCACGCTGGCCAGCGGTGACCCGGTCAAGCTGGCACCGAAGGAAGTCAAGGACGTTCCGCTGGTGGTGCTGGTCAACGGCGGCACCGCTTCAGCCTCCGAAATCGTGTCGGGTGCACTGCAGGATCACAAGCGTGCGGTTGTCGTCGGTACCCAGACCTTCGGTAAAGGCTCGGTGCAGACCGTGCTGCAGCTGAGCCCGACCACCGCCATCAAGCTGACCACCGCGCGTTACTTCACGCCGAATGGCCGCTCGATCCAGGCCCAAGGTATCAAGCCGGATGTCGAGGCAGAAGAGGCCACGGTCAGCAGTGCGGAGAACAATGCCTTGCGCATTCGTGAAGCCGATCTGGAGCACCATCTGGATAACCCGAATGGCGCACGCGCCGACCCTGCAACCAAGCCGGTCGACCCCGCTGAAGCCAGCAAGGCAAAAGATGCTGCACAGGAAACCCGCAAGGACTACCAGCTGACGCAAGCCTTGAACGTGCTGAAGGTACAGCAGATTCTGCTGAAGAAATAAGCAGATATCACAGCAATATGCCGCCAGGTTACACGCGCGTGTAACCTGGCGCGTGCATACTGCGGTGCATCATTTGATTGCACCGGAGTATGCCATGCCCCGCCTCGCCTTGTACCGCCCCTTTTCCCTGCTGATGGCGCTGGTGTTGACCATCGTCGCCAGCGTACATGCCGAAGCTACCCTGCAAGCCGGTACCAGTGACCTCAACAAAGCCGGGCAGTTGCGCATGCTGTCGCAGCGCGTCGCCAAGCTGGCTCTGCAACAGCGCCTCAATATCCTGCCAGACCGTACCCGGCTGGAAATGGCGCAGAGCATCAGCCAGTTCGACAGCCTGCTGGCCGACCTGAACCGCCTGAATACCCTGCCCCGCCTGGTGCGCCCGCTCGCCGGGGTCAGCCGCCGCTGGAGCGAGCTGAAGCCGCAGCTCGGTCTGGCCGACCCGGATACCCTGCACGTGTTCAGCGAAGACCTGACGCTGGCCATCTCGCAAATCACCAATATCCTGGAAGACGAAACCGGCACCCAGAGTGGCCGCCTGGTCGATCTGGCGCAGCGCCAGACCATGCTGTCGCAACGCATGGCCAAGCTCTACCTGTTGAACCAGCTGGGGCGCAATACGTCGGTGGACTTGCAGATCACCCGCTCAGAATTTCTCACCGCCTTGAACGAACTCAACGGCGCGCAGCAAAATACCCAGCGCATCCGCGGCCAGCTGGAACTGGCCAAGGGGCAATGGTTCTTCTACGAGAAGGCCATTGCCGTGCCGCGCAGCACGGACCTCTCCCGGCTGGAAAACGTTGCCACCACGTCCGAGCGCATCAGCCAGGTGATGCAGGAAATCGTTGGCGATTACCGCAAGCTGTACTAAGCCCCGCACCCGTACCGACCGGCAGCGTTCCCCCGCTGCCGGTTTGGCGTTATCATCGCGGGCATGACCGCGCTGTTCGATTCTGAGGGCTGGTACCGGCCCGCCACACACCACCCGTCGCCCAATTGCAATGATCGTCCGGATGGCGAGCTGCCATCGCTGATCGTGCTGCACAACATCAGCTTGCCGCCCAACCAGTATGGTGGCCCGGGCATCCTGCAGCTGTTCAGTAACCAGCTGAACCCGGATGAGCACCCCTACTACGCCACCATCCATACCCTGCGGGTGTCCGCGCATTTCCTGATCCGCCGTGATGGTCAGTTGCTGCAATTCGTGCCGGTCCTCAAACGCGCCTGGCATGCCGGTGCCTCCCTCTGGCGAGGGCGGGAGCAATGCAATGATTTTTCAGTGGGCATTGAGCTGGAAGGCTGCGATACCGAAGCCTTTACCCCACAGCAATATCAGCAGCTGAATCACCTGCTGGCGGCCCTGCAACAGCAATGGCCCAGCCTGCAGGCCGTGACCGGCCATAGTGACATCGCGCCAGGCCGAAAAACCGACCCCGGCCCCTGCTTTGACTGGCAGCAACTGAACATGCCGCATCAGGCCGCACAATGAGCAGCGTAGACACCGTGGATCAAGACCTGCATCAGCTGACACGCCGCTTTGGCGGTGTCGGTCGGCTCTATGGACAGGCCGCACAGCAGGCCTTTGCCAGCGCCCACATTGCCATCATCGGTATTGGCGGGGTGGGTAGCTGGGTGGCGGAGGCACTGGCGCGTAGCGGCGTCGGCCAGCTGACGCTGATCGACCTCGATAACGTGGCCATCTCCAATACCAACCGGCAGGTTCACGCGCTGGAGGGCAGCTTCGGCCAAGCCAAGGTGGATGCCATGGCGGCACGCATTCACGCCATTCACCCGGCTTGCCGGGTGCACGCGTTGGAAGACTTCTTGAGTCCGGACAATCTGGCCGCGCTGCTGCTGGATGGCCCCGGTGGGCGCCCCCAGCTGGTGATCGACGCCATGGACCAGGTGCGCACCAAGGCGGCGCTGGTGGCCTGGTGCCGACAGCAGCGCTTGCCCTTGCTGGTATCAGGCGGTGCCGGTGGGAAACAGGATCCGGCACTGATCACCCACGGCGATCTGGCCGACACCCGGCAAGATCCGCTGCTGGCCAAACTGCGTACCCTGCTGCGGCGTGAGCACGGCTATGCCAAAGGGGGTGCTGGCCGCATGGGCGTGATGTGTGTCTACTCCACCGAACCGCTGCAGCAGGCCACTGAATGTGAGGTGGATGGGAGCGCAGGGCTCAATTGTGCAGGCTATGGTTCCGCTGTGGTGGTGACGGCCACAGTTGGCCTGCGGCTGGCTGCGCTGGCCCTGCAACGCCTGCAGGGCAAACGCTAAGAACCTGTTCATGGTTCTGCTGCACGACTGCGATTCGACGTTGAAAACCACTTCGGAATGCTCATGTACACCCAGTAAACGCCGCTTCCTCAGTCGTCTTCGCCTTGTCTCACCCTCGCTCGCGAGACCATAAACAGCTTCTAAGGCTCAGCTTGCGGCCGGGGTCACCCCGGCCTGATAGCGGGTGGGGTCGGCCACGCCAGCCGCCACAAAGCCCGCATGGCGAATGCGGCAGCTGTCGCACACGCCGCAGGCTGCGCCCGCCGTATCTGCCTGATAGCACGATACGGTGAGGCTGTAATCCACCCCCAGCGCCACACCTTGCCGGATGATGTCGGATTTCGGCAGATCAATCAGCGGGGTCAGCAGCTGGAGGCGCTCACCTTCCACCCCGGTCTTGGTCGCCAGATTGGCCATCGTCTCATAGGCGGCGATGTATTCCGGACGGCAATCCGGGTAGCCGGAGTAGTCCACCGCATTGACCCCGATACCGATGGCCCCGGCGTACAGCACTTCCGCCCACGCCAGCGCGACCGACAGCAAAACGGTATTGCGTGCCGGTACATAGGTCACCGGAATGCCGCTGCTGCCCTCGGTCGGCACGGCGATGCTGGTGTCGGTCAAGGCCGAACCGCCGAACAGGGAGAGGTCCAGCTTGACGACCCGGTGATCCGCCGCACCCAGTGCGCGCGCAACCTTGGCCGCCGCGTCCAGCTCGGCGCGGTGGCGCTGGCCGTAATCAAAACTGAGCGCATACACCTCAAAGCCTTGCGCTTTGACCATCGCCAGCACTGTGGCGGAATCCAGCCCGCCCGACAATAACACCACCGCTTTACGGTTCATCCTGCATCCTTTCCAGACGAGACGCACTCAAACGCCCGGCTTCTCGCCCCATAAAATCTTGTGCAATTGCACCTGCATGCGCACCGGCAAGCCATCACGCACAATCCAGCCCGCCAGGTCGGTGGGCGACACACCCTGCCAGACCGGCGAGAACAGCACCGGGCAACGCTCAGCCAGCTGATGCTGCTCCACCTGCTGCCGCGCCCACTGGTAGTCAGCTTCGCTGGTCAGCACAAATTTCAGTTCATCCTGCGCTGTCAGCAGGGGCAGGTTATCCCAGCAGTTTTTGTCCACTTCGCCGGAGCCTGGCGTTTTCAGATCGACAATGCGCGACACGCGCGGGTCGACCTCACCAATCGGCATGGCACCACTGGTTTCCAGCGACACCGAGTAACCGGCATCACACAGTGTGGTGAGCAACGGCAGGCAGTTGCGCTGCGCCAGCGGCTCACCGCCCGTCACACACACGGTACGGGTCGGGTGCTTGGCCACCTCGTCCAGAATACGGTCAAAATGCCAGGTTTCGCCACCGTAGAAGGCGTACTCGCTGTCGCAATAGCCGCAACGCAATGGGCAGCCCGTCAAACGGATAAAGACCGTGGGCAGGCCTACCCGGCTGGATTCCCCTTGCAGGGAGAAGAAAATTTCGGTCAGCCGTACGGAATCCGGACGCGCCATAGTGCACCTCTTGCCACGGCGGCATCCCCTTGCCACTCGCAGCCCCAAAAGACAACGGCAGACCACCTCGTGGTCTGCCGGGGAAACAAATTATCGCAAAAACAGGCGCTTGGGAAAAGCCCCACCCGCCAAGCGGACTCAGTCTGGCCCTTACTTCAGACCGGTCAGCCGTTTCTTGCCCTGCTCGGCGGCACTGCTGAGCGGGTACTTGGCCACCAGGGTTTCCAGCGTACGCCGTGCCGCTGCCGTATCCCCCATCTCCTGCTGGGCAGTCGCCATGTTCAGCATGGCATCCGGCACCTTGCCACTGTCAGGCCAAGTGCTGATCAGCTTTTGCTGCTCTGCCACCGCACGCTTGTAATCACGCTGCGCCGAGTAGGCATTGCCAATCCAGTACTGCGCATTGGGGGCCAGCTTGCTGCCGGGATAGTTCCTCAGGAAAGCGGAGAACAGATTGATTGAGCCCGGATAATCCCCGACACGGAATTTGGCAAAACCCGCATCATAGGCTGCATTTTCCTGAGCAGGGTCCGCACTCACCGTCACCGGTTGCGGCGCTGTCGTTGCCGCGGGCGTGGTGGTAACGGGGGCAACCCCGCCCTGCTCCAGCTTGCGCAAGCGGGTATCGGTATCCAGATACAGGTCCTTCTGCCGCTTTTCACCCTCCGCCAGCAGATGGGCTTGCTCTTCCAGCTTGCCGCTCAGCTTGGCCACTTCGCTGTTCAGCTGTTCAATGCGCGCCGCCAGCTC
Organism: Leeia sp.; assembly: GCF_041909055.1. Taxonomy (NCBI): domain Bacteria; kingdom Pseudomonadati; phylum Pseudomonadota; class Betaproteobacteria; order Neisseriales; family Leeiaceae; genus Leeia; species Leeia sp. Next base: position 709,271 of record NZ_JAYREC010000001.1, read on the forward strand.
CAGCAGCTTCTGGTTATTCAGCAAGCTCTCCAGCTTGGCGACGCGGTCGCTCAACTGCTGGATCACCACCTTCTGTTCGGCAATCTGCTTGCGGGCCTCATCATCGTCAAACAGACCCGCCTGGCCAGGCAATGCCCATGCCAGCAGCAACAGGCCCGGCAGCACACGCCGGGCATAGCTTGGCCATGCAATCATGGTTTACTGTCCTTGGTAGACGAAGTCTGCACGGCGATTCTGGCCGTAGCATTCTTCGGTTTTTTCTTCACAACGCGGCTTTTCTTCACCCAGACTGACGGCCTCAACGCGGCTGCCATCTGCGCCCAGCAGTTCCAGCGCTTCCTTCACCGCATTGGCCCGCTTCTGCCCCAATGACAGGTTGTACTCCCGGCTGCCACGCTCATCGGCATTGCCTTGCACCAGCAGCTTGAGCACGCCATTTTTCTTCAGAAAGGCAGCATGTGCCTCAATCAGCTCCTTGAATTCGTCCTTGACCGAATACTGGTCATAGTCGAAGAACACGCTGCCAGCGGGTGCGCCCATCTTGTCGCCGTTCTGGTTGTCCAGGTTCACCTGGGCCATCTTGCCATCATCCACTTTGCCGGTAGTGTCCGATGCGTTGCCATTGCGGTTTTCCACCGGGGCACCGCCATTGGACGGCGCATTGCTGCTGGAACACGCCACCAGCAAGCTGGCCAGCAAGACACTGCCTGCGAATTTCATGATCTGCATTACGTTGCTCCTGTCAGTTCGGGCAAGCTGCTGCCCGGGGTCTGGGCGTCATCCTTAGCGGATGTACGGCCCCCATGCCGGTTCACGTACATCCCCAGCCAGTTCGGTCAACTTCATTTTGACGCGGCCATCAATCGACACCGCCGCCAGTACACCTCGCCCCCCCTGCTGGGTGGCGTAGAGAATCATCTTGCTGTTGGGCGCAAAGGTGGGTGACTCATCATGCCCGGTATCGCTCAGCAGCAGGGTCTGCCGTGTGGCCAGATCCATCAGCGCCACCCGGAACCGCCCGCCGCTATTCTGGATGAAGGTCATGCTTTTGCCGTCCGGGCTGATATCGGGCGATACATTGTAGCCGCCTTCAAACGTCACCCGCCCTACCCCGCTGCCATCCGCCCCCATGCGGTAAATCTGCGGGCTACCGCCCCGGTCGGAGGTGAAATAGATGCTGCCATCCGGCGCATAGGTCGGCTCAGTATCAATGCCGTTGCTGCGGCTCAGCCGCCTAGCCTCACCGCCTTGCACCGGCACACTGTAGACCTGCGACAGGCCGGACTGGGTCAAGACCACCGCCAGCGTACTGCCGTCCGGCGACCACGCCGGGGCGCTGTTGCTGCCCTTGAAGTTGGCCACCGCCGTCTGATTACCGGTGGAGAGCGACTGTACGTACACCACCGGCTTCTTGGCCTGGAAAGACACATAGGCAATGCGGCTGCCATCCGCCGACCAGCTGGGCGAAATGATCGGTTCACTGCTGGACACCACCGATTGCGGGTTGTAGCCATCGGCATCCGCCACCTGCAAGTGGTAGCGCTTGCCTTGCCGCAGCACATAGGCGATGCGGGTGGAGAATACGCCACGGTCGCCGGTCAGCTTTTCGTAGATATTGTCAGCAATGCGGTGCGCCATGTTGCGCAGCCGGTTACTGCCCTGGCTCAGCGCCAGACCCGACAGCTGCTCGCGGCGTGCCACATCCACCAGCCGGTACTTGATGGTGACGCTGCCATTGGCCTGCGGTTCAACCACCCCGATCGCCAGCGCCTGCACGCCCAGCCGGGACAGCTCATCAAACGACACCTGGCCCAGCTCGGTCGGTGGTACCGCCGGGTTGTAATCCACCACCTTGAACAGGCCACTGCGCTGCAGATCGGCCTTGATCACCGGGGTGACCAGCTGTACATAGGTCGATTCCTGCGCGAACGGCGCGATGGCAACCGGAATCTGGCTGGCGCCCCCGCCCACCACTTCAAAATCCAGCGCCTGGGCCGTGTTGAATGACAACAGCAGCCCCAGCCCCATCAAACCAGCGTGCGCCCAACGGGCAAGGGTACGAATCATGTGCGCCTTTCCTGTGTGCTCGCCTGTTCTACTCAGGCCAGCGGAAGGTGATGGTCTGGGTTTTGCCAATCAGCTCGTTACGCAAACTGTCCGGCGGCGCCTCAAACCGGTTTTGCAATTTTAGGGCGGTTTCCACCGCCTTGTCATACTCGTCGTTACCGCTCGACTGTACCAGCCGAATCGCCACCACATCCAGGCTCGGTAGCAGCCGGAATTCAAAGCGTGCCGCCAGCTTGGGCCAGTCATCCTTGCGCACGATGCGCTGTTTGATCAACTGTTCCATCCGCCCCAAGTAGGCATCGCGGTCACGCTTCAGGCCCGCGGCTTGCGCCGCAGCCTGATCGGCCCGCGCTTTGGCCTCCGCTTCAGCCTTGGCCCGCTCCTTGGCCTCGGCTTCAGCCTGCCGTTGCGCCTCGTCCACCATCTGCTGATGCTGACGATCCGGTTTCTGTGGTTTCTCCGGCTTGGGCTGTGCCGGTTTCTCCACGGGCTTCTCCACCGGCTTGCGCGGTTTGGGCTCGCTGGCCGCCTGCTCCGGTTTGGGCAGGTTCACCTGCGCTCGCGGTTTCGGAGTGGGCGTCTGTGCCTGCGGCTCCGGCGCCTCCACCGGTTTGGGCTCAGGCTTGGGGGTCGGTTTGACCTCCGCCGGCACCGGCTTGCTGCTCGGCGGCGGAGGCGGCGGTAAACCACGCCACAACTGCGCTTCCACCACCTTGGGCGGCGGCGACTTCCAGTCCACCCCCAGCCACAGCACCACCAGCAGTACGGCGTGCACCAACACGGCCAGCAACAGCCCGCTAGGGCGCAGCCCGGCCTGACTCATTGGCTGGCCTTGTTCTGTACCAGCAAGCCGACCTGATCGATCCCGGCCCCTTGCAGTACGTCCATCACCTGCACCACCGATTCGTAGCGCACTTCACGATCGGCACTGATCACCACCGCAAAGCGGGCGCTGTCCGCCGGGTTGGCATCGTGCATCGCCACAACGCGCTCAACCAGGTCCCCCAGCCGCAAGGTTTCTTCTGGCTGGCCGGGTGCCCGCAAGCGGTATTGCACATCCTCACCATCTGCGATCACCTGCACCTGTACCGGCTGCGTTGCCATGGCGCTGGCGTGACTGACCGAGGGCAGCTTGACCTGTCCGGTCTGCATCATCGGTGCCGCCACCATGAACACGATCAACAGCACCAGCACCACGTCGATGAACGGGACGACGTTGATTTCACTCTTCAGCGCCCGCCGCTGACGACGACGCAGCGCCATCAGCGCGCCGCCTGCCGTTGCAGGATGTTGGAAAACTCCTCCATGAAGCTTTCCAGCTTGATCGACAGCCGATCAATATCGTGCAGGTAACGGTTGTAAGCCACCACCGCCGGGATAGCGGCGAACAGGCCAATCGCGGTGGCAATCAGCGCTTCAGCAATGCCGGGCGCAACTTGCGCCAGGGTAGCTTGCCCAACGTTGGCGAGCCCACGGAAGGCATTCATGATCCCCCACACCGTACCAAACAGGCCAATATAGGGTGATACCGAACCAGTGGTGGCCAGAAAGGCGAGGTGTGACTCCAGCCGGTCGATCTCGCGCTGGTATTCGGCACGCATGGCCCGCTGCACGCTGTCCATCATGTCACGCGGGTCCAGGCCATTGCCCGGCTTTTTCAGCTTGAGGAACTCACGGAAGCCGGCCACGAAGATACGCTCCATGCCCTGGCTTTCTTCATGCGGACTGATCTGCTGATGCAACTGGTTGAGGTCTTGTCCGCTCCAGAAATTGCGCTCGAACACATCGCTGTGCCGCACCGCCTGCCGGATGGCCACCCACTTGGAGAAAATATAAGACCAGGACAACAGTGACATCAGCAGCAACACCACCATCACCAGCTGTACCACCAGACTGGCTTCCGTCACCAGGTGGACAAAGGACAGATCGCTGGCGGCGTTCATGCTGGAATCTCCAGTGCGTGCCGAATATCGGCGGGTAACTCGACAGACTTGCCGGCCTTGATGTCGACACAGACCACATTCACCTGACCATGCACCAGCACGGTGTCACCCCGCATCACATACTGCGACACATGCACCCGGCTACGGCCAAACTCGGTCACTTCGGCGGTAATGGTGATCAAATCGTCGAGCAAGGCGGGGGCCAGGTAATCCAGCTTGACCGAGCGCACCAGAAAGCCGATCCCCAGCGTGCGCGCCAGTTTGACCGATTCGAAACCCACGCTGCGCAACCATTCGGCACGCGCCCGTTCCATGAAAGCCAGATAGTTGGCGTGGTAGACAATGCCTGCAGCATCGGTATCGGCATAGTACACACGGGCCTCCATGCGGAAGGCACCCGAATTGGGTTTAAGGTCGTGACTCATCAATCCGTTCAATCAGTCCATGGTATAAAAATGGCAAACCCCTTGGAGCAGGCCTGCCGCTGATTCGTTCCCCACTCGGTCAGCCTCACAGGACAAAGGTGTGCTCGACTCGCTCAGAACGCAGTACGTAATTGCCCCAGATCAGGCCGTACACCAGAGATTGCCAGACCAGTTTCAAACTCTCGCCTTGATCATCGAGCAGCTCCGCGGGCAGCAGGGCCTGCCCCAGGAAATGATCCATTGTGTAGAAGCAGAATGATACCGTCAGCAAAATCAGTAACACCCGCTTGAACCGGGCACGCCGCTTGAAAAAAAGTAATGTTGCCCACAGGGTCAGCGACCAGATCAGTAGGTTGATCAGCAATTCAGTCACAATCAGCGCACGTAGCCCCGTCGCGTTCGGCAACGCTCCGAGCCGCTCCCAGCCACCCTCTTGCATCACGAAGGGGGAGAACAGGCCCCATATCCCAAAGGGCAACACTGCCGCGCGAACAATCAAACCGAACCCCAGCAGATATAGCCAGCCGCCAATGCGCCATGGCCCATCGTCTGGCAGCGTTACATCTGCAACCGAAGCACTGGGTGCCTGATAAGGGTTGTGTGATTCACTCATGCCCGTTTATTCCCCTTGTGTGGAAGGCTGCGGCAAACCAAAGTGCTGGTAAGCCAGCCCGGTGGCCAATCGTCCGCGCGGCGTTCGCTGCAAATAGCCTTGCTGGATCAGGTAGGGCTCCAGCACATCCTCAATGGTATCGCGCGCCTCGCCGATGGCCGCCGCCAGGTTATCCACCCCCACCGGCCCACCGCCAAACTTCTCCAGTACCGCGCCCAGCAGCTTGCGGTCCATCACGTCCAGACCCGCCGCATCCACGTCCAGCATCCGCAGCGCATCGTCCGCCACCTCGCGGCTGACCACACCATCGGCCCGCACTTCAGCATAGTCGCGCACCCGGCGCAGCAGGCGGTTGGCAATCCGGGGGGTTCCGCGCGAGCGGCGGGCAATCTCCAGTGCGCCCTCGTCCACCATCTGCATGTTGAGCAGGCCCGCCGAGCGGGTAACGATGCGCTGTAGCTCGGCCGGGGTATAAAACTCCAGCCGAGCGACGATACCAAAGCGGTCACGCAAGGGGTTGGTCAGCATGCCCGCCCGGGTGGTGGCACCCACCAGGGTAAACGGCGGCAGGTCCAGCTTGACCGAGCGCGCAGCCGGGCCTTCCCCGATCATGATGTCGATCTGGAAATCCTCCAGCGCCGGGTAGAGGATTTCCTCCACCACCGGGCTCAGACGATGGATTTCGTCGATAAACAGCACATCGTTCGGTTCCAGATTGGTCAGCAAAGCCGCCAGATCCCCCGCCCGCTCCAGCACCGGGCCACTGGTCTGCCGCAGGCTGACGCCCATTTCGCGTGCAATGATATGCGCCAGCGTCGTCTTGCCCAGCCCCGGCGGGCCGAACAGCAGCACATGATCCAGCGCTTCGCTGCGCTTGCGGGCAGCCTCGATGAATATCGACAGCTGCCCGCGCGCCTTTTCCTGCCCGACGTATTCGTCCAGCTGCTTGGGGCGCAGCGCCCGCTCAAGCGCCTCCTCCTGCGCGCTGCCACGGGCAGGCGAAATCAGGCGGTCTTCTGGCGCAAACGAGTCGGTTTCAATCATGGCAGGTACCGGGCAAACAATCGCAACATCTTACCACGCTGTGACAGTGTCATCCCGGCTGAGCAGCATGGCATCCCCATAGCTGAAGAAGCGGTAGCGCTCGGTGATGGCGTGCTGATACAAAGCACGCATGCGCTCATAGCCGGTAAAGGCCGACACCAGCATCAGCAGGGTGGATTTGGGTAAATGAAAGTTGGTCAACAGCAGGTCGACCAGCTGGAAGCGGTAACCCGGCGTGATGAACAGGTCCGTTTCTTGCCACCCCGCCGCCAGCACGCCGTTGCGCGCCGCCGACTCCAGCGCCCGCAGCGAGGTGGTGCCCACCGCAATCACCCGCCCCCCCTTGGCGCGGGTGGCCTCAATGGCCGCCACGGTTGCTACCGGGATGTCGTAGCGCTCACTGTGCATCTGGTGCTCGGACAAATCTTCCACCCGCACCGGCTGGAAGGTGCCTGCCCCCACATGCAGGGTCACAAAGGCTTGCCCCACGCCCATGGCTGCGAGCTCCGCCAGCAAGGCATCCGTGAAATGTAGCCCGGCAGTGGGCGCAGCTACGGCACCGTCCTGCCGGGCGTAAACCGTCTGGTAGCGCTGTTCATCGTCATCGGTCGGGGTATGCACGATATACGGCGGCAGCGGCAAGCGGCCACTTTGCGCCAACACCGCCAGCGCCGGTTCTTCTTCAAAGCGCAAATGAAAGAATTCGCCCTGCCGCCCCAGCACTGTGGCTGTCCAGCGGTCTGCCAAAATCAACTGGCTGTCTGTGGGCGGCGACTTGCTGGCCCGCACATGCGCCAGCACCTCGTACTCGGACAACACCCGCTCAACCAGCACCTCTACCTTGCCGCCCGAGCGCTTGCGCCCAAACAGGCGCGCCTTGAGTACGCGGGTATCGTTGAATACCAGCAAGTCGTTCGGCCGCAACAACTGCGGCAAGGCCTGTACCGTGCGATCCTGCACAAGCTCGCTACTGGCATCCAGCAAGCGGCTCTGCCCCCGCACCTCTGGCGGGAACTGGGCAATCAGTTCTTCGGGCAGCTGATAATCAAAATCGGACAAGCGCATACGGTTTCAGACCACAGGGGAAACTCACGAACCGCCCAGTATACGGCATGCCCGTGACAGGCAAAACCGCACCCTTTGTCCGCTTGGCAAAGCCATGGGCTTGTCTTAAGATGGACATCGCATGGGGGGGTAGCTCAGTTGGGAGAGCGTCGCGTTCGCAATGCGAAGGTCGGGAGTTCGATCCTCCTCCTCTCCACCAGCTCTTCAATAAAGTCTTGGCCAATGTCGTAATTTTTGACCCTGGTTCATTGTTCGTTGCGCGTGCGAGCTCGCCAAGCCCCCCTCGACCGTAACGGATGGTCCCGGGTGTTCCTTATCTCATGCCCATGTGGCAAAATACGCAGTCATCCTTTCAGGGCAACGGGTGACGCAGCGCCTGAGAACCCCAAGGAAGGCTTGTTGATCGTGTCGGCGCAGGCCTATTTTTACCTGGTGGCGGCCAATTTGAATCAGACCCCAACCCCAATGACCGCTTTTCTGACTGGCTGTACGGATCATGTCATCAGCCGCACGGCAGCTTTATCTTTGCAGCCTGACAATCCGCTTCATGGCCATACTGCCTTCGCTGCGCCCTTCGCCAGCTTCGAGAACGCTTGCCTTGACGTGAAGGCGTGTTGCGCCAGCACGCGGCCGCTTATGCTCTGGAAGAAGCCGGGGGCCAAATCATGACCCCGCCAATCCAAGTGCAACCCGTCATCCTGTGCGGAGGATCCGGCACACGCCTGTGGCCCCTGTCACGGGCAGGTTTCCCAAAGCAGTTTCTTTGTCTGACGGGAGCAGAAAGCCTTTTCCAGCAAGCGATCAAGCGCTTGATGGCCTTAGCCGCAGCAGAAATGCAGGTTATACCTCCCCTGGTGGTGACTGGCGAAGATCATCGTTTTCTGGCGCTGGAACAGCTGCGTGAGATAGAACAATCAGCCAGCACTGTCTTGCTGGAGCCTGTTGCCCGCAACACGGCGCCTGCATTGACACTGGCAGCACTGGCGGCAGTCGAGGATGGAAGTGACCCAATACTGGTCGTCACGCCCTCCGATCAAACCATTGCGGATGCGCATGCCTTCACCTTGGCCGTGCAGGCTGCCATACGGCAGGCCAATGATGGCGCGATCGTGATTCTGGGCGTGACGCCAGATCGCCCGGAAACCGGCTACGGTTACATCAAGACCGTGATTGCACCCTCATCCCTCCACAGCGTCGAACGTTTTGTCGAAAAGCCAGATGAAGTGACTGCCAGGCAGTACCTTGATGAAGGCACGTATTACTGGAATGCGGGCATGTTCGTGCTCAAGGCATCTGTCTGGTTGCAGGCCATAGCGCAATTCCGGCCCGACATCGCTGAGGCCTCCAAGGCCGCCTGGCGGCAGCGTAGCGCCGATGCCACCTTTGTCCGCCCCGGACCGGCAGCGTTCGCCGCCATTGCCAGTGAGTCTGTTGACTACGCGGTGATGGAGCATTGCCCTGGCAGCGCAATACCGATTCAGATGATTCCGCTCAATGCAGGCTGGAATGATCTGGGTGCTTGGGATGCGGTATGGGGGGTCCTGCCCAAGGATGCCAGTGGCAATGCCCACGTGGGTGACGTTTTGGCTACCGATTGCCGTAATACCTTGGTGCATGCCTCCGGACGTTTGGTCAGTCTGGTCGGCGTACAGGATCTGGTGGTAGTGGAAACGCCGGATGCTGTGCTGGTAGCGGACAAGTCACACAGTCAGAACGTCAAGCACATCGTCAATGCCCTGCAACAACAAAAACGGGAAGAGCAGGTACTGCATCGCAAGGTACATCGCCCCTGGGGCTGGTACGACAGCATTGATGAGGGGGGGCGTTTCAAGGTCAAGCGCATTCAGGTCAAGCCGGGGGCCAGCCTCAGCCTGCAAAAACACCACCACCGTGCTGAGCATTGGGTAGTGGTCTCCGGAACAGCAGAGGTCACCTGCGGAGACAAAACGCTGCTACTGACTGAAAATCAGTCCACTTACATTCCGCTGGGCGAAGTACATCGTCTGGCCAATCCCGGCACCATCCCGCTGGAGATCATCGAGGTGCAGTCGGGCAGTTATCTGGGCGAGGACGATATTGTTCGTTTTGCCGATCATTACGGAAGAAGCCAATGAAAACAGCATTGATTACCGGCGTTACCGGCCAGGATGGCGCCTACCTTGCGGAGTTCCTGCTGGCAAAGGGGTATGCCGTTCATGGTATCAAGCGACGCAGCTCGCTGTTCAATACTGCCCGCATCGATCATCTTTTTCATGATACCCACGAGCAGGGGTTGCCGTTCTATCTGCATCATGGAGACATGACGGATTCGTCCAGCCTCACGCACATCATTCAGAAAGTACAGCCGGACGAGATCTACAACCTTGCCGCGCAAAGTCACGTGGCGGTCTCCTTCGAGGAGCCGGAGTACACTGCAAACTCCGATGCACTGGGGGCACTGCGCATTCTTGAAGCCATCCGCATCCTCGGTTTGACCAAGAAGACCCGCTTTTATCAGGCATCCACCTCAGAGCTGTATGGCTTGGTGCAGGAGATTCCACAGAAAGAGACCACGCCCTTCTATCCGCGTAGCCCGTACGCGGTAGCCAAGCTTTATGCGTACTGGATCACCGTTAACTACCGTGAGGCTTATGGTATCTATGCCTGCAATGGCATTTTGTTCAACCATGAGTCGCCCATCCGTGGCGAAACCTTTGTCACGCGCAAGATCACCCGCGCCTTGGCGCGGATCAAGCTGGGTCTGCAAGAATGTCTCTACCTCGGCAATATGAATGCCTTGCGTGACTGGGGCCATGCCAAAGATTATGTCGAAATGCAATGGCTGATGCTGCAGCAGAATGCGCCGGAAGACTTTGTGATTGCGACCGGGGTGCAGTACAGCGTGCGTGATTTTGTGAATGCGGCCGCCAACGAACTGGGCATGTCCATTACCTGGCGCGGCGAGGGTGTGGACGAGAAAGGTTACGACGCTTCCGGCAAGTGCATTGTGGCGGTCGATCCGCGTTATTTCCGCCCGACAGAGGTGGAAACCCTTTTAGGCGACCCGAGCAAGGCCAAGTCCAAGCTGGGCTGGGTACCGAAGATCAGCTTCAATGAACTGGTGTCCGAGATGGTGCGCGAAGACTTCAAGAGCGCGCAGCGTGACGAGCTGGTCAAGACACACGGCTATGCGGCCTTTACCCCGCATGAATAAAGGTCGGTTTGCATGAGCAAGTTGCGTATCCTGTTAACAGGTGGCCGGGGCATGGTAGGGCAGAATCTGCTCGAGCACCCCGGCATTGCTGAGTTTGACGTGTTAGCCCCTGCGAGCAGCGAGCTTGACCTCTGCAGCCATGATGCGGTGGCCGCCTACCTGGACAAGCACCGTCCTGACTTGGTGGTTCATGCCGCCGGCAAAGTGGGTGGCATCCAGGCCAATATGCGTGAGCCGGTGGGTTTTCTGCTACAGAACCTCGACATGGGACGCAACATCGTCTGGGCCGCACGCCAGGCTGGGGTCAAGCGGCTGCTTAATCTTGGCAGTTCCTGCATGTACCCACGCAACCACAGCGAACCCTTGCGTGAAGAGCAGGTGCTCAAAGGGGAGCTCGAGCCTACCAATGAAGGCTATGCCTTGGCAAAGGTGGTCACTGCCCGCTTGTGTGAATATATCACCCGCGAAGACCCGTCTTATCAGTACAAAACGCTGATTCCTTGCAACCTGTACGGCCGCCATGACAAATTTGACCCTGCACACTCTCACCTGATTCCGGCAATCATCCACAAGCTGCATCAGGCCAGACAGGGTCATTTACCTACGGTGGAAATCTGGGGTGATGGCTCTGCCCGTCGTGAATTCATGTATGCCGGGGATATGGCAGATGCCGTTGTACATGCAATCAACGCCTTTGACACCTTGCCCCCCATGATGAATATCGGGCTCGGGCATGATTACACCATCAACGAATACTACCAGGCCGCAGCCCAGGTCATGGGCTATACCGGCAGCTTTGTACATGACCTCAGTAAACCGGTTGGCATGGCGCGCAAGCTGGTCAGTGTTGAGCGCCAGCAGGCCTGGGGGTGGCAGTCGCAGAGCAGTTTGCACGCAGGCATTGAAAAAACCTACCATTTCTACCTGAAAGAATTTCTGCAATGAATTACCGATTTCCACTGGCAACAGCGTCATGGGGCAAAGAAGAAATCGATGCGATGCAACGCGTCATCGCGTCAGGCATGTTCACCATGGGGCCGCAGGTACAAGCATTTGAGCGCGACTTTGCGCAGTATGTTGGCAGCAAGCACTGCGTCATGGTGAACTCTGGCTCCTCCTCCAACCTGCTCATGGTTGCGGCGCTGTTCTATACCAAGAACCTGAAACTGAAGCTCAAGCGCGGTGACGAGGTGATTGTGCCTGCGGTTTCGTGGAGCACCACCTACTATCCTCTCCACCAGTACGGCCTGAAAATCAAGTTTGTTGACATTGACCTCAACACCTTGAACTACGATCTGGAGCAGCTAGAAGCTGCGGTCACCGACAAGACCCGCATGATCATGGCGGTGAACTTGCTGGGTAACCCCAATGACTTCAATCGCATTCAGCAGATCATTGGTGAACGCGATATTGTTCTGATGGAAGACAACTGTGAGTCCATGGGCGCCACCTTTAACGGCAAGCACACGGGTACCTTTGGGGTCATGGGCAGCTACAGCTCTTTCTTCAGCCACCACATCTCCACCATGGAGGGTGGGCTGATCGTTACAAATGATGAAGAGCTATACCACATTCTGCTTTCGCTGCGTGCCCATGGCTGGACACGCAATTTGCCGAAGCAAAACCATGTGTGCAGTGACAAGAGCGATGATCCGTTTGAAGAGTCATTCCGCTTTGTATTGCCGGGTTTCAATGTGCGCCCGCTGGAGCTGGAAGGCGCATTGGGGGTAGAGCAAGTGAAGCGCCTGCCGACTCTGGTGCAGGAGCGGCGCAAAAATGGCAAGCTGCTGCAGGAGGCCTTGCAGAATCACCCTGACATCCTCATTCAGCACGAAATTGGTGAAAGCAGCTGGTTCGGTTTCAGCCTGGTCATTCGCCCAGGCAGCGCATGGACCCGCAAATCATTGCTGGCTCGTCTGAATGAGCTGGGCTTTGAGTGCCGCCCCATCGTGGCCGGTAATTTCGCCAAAAATGAAGTGGTGAAGTACTTCGACTCGGAAGTGCATGGCGTACTGCGCAATGCAGACCATATTGATCAGAATGGTCTATTCGTTGGCAATCATCACTATCCGATTCCGGACGCATTCGCCGCCTTGGCGCAACTGTAAGGATTTGAGCATGAAGGCAGTCATTCTGGCAGGGGGGCTGGGAACACGGATCAGTGAGGAAACCTCTATCCGCCCCAAGCCGATGGTCGAGATTGGCGGCAAGCCCATCCTGTGGCACATCATGAAGATCTACTCCGCGCACGGCGTGAATGATTTTGTGATCTGTTGCGGCTACAAGGGCTACGTGATCAAGGAGTACTTTGCCAACTATTTTCTACACATGTCGGACGTTACTTTCGACATGAAGAACAATAAGATGGAAGTTCATCAGCGCTATGCTGAACCGTGGAAGGTCACCCTGGTAGATACCGGGGAAAGCACCATGACCGGTGGGCGGTTGAAGCGTGTGGCCGAATATGTGAAAGATGAAGAGGCATTTTGCTTCACCTACGGCGATGGGGTGAGTAACGTCAACATCACCGAATTGATAGCCTTCCACAAGGCGCAGGGTGTTAAGGCCACCCTCACCGCCACGATCCCACCTGGTCGTTTTGGTGCTCTGGATATCAGTGGCAACCGGGTCAACAGCTTCCGCGAGAAGCCCAAGGGTGATGGTGCCATGATCAACGGTGGTTTTTTTGTATTGTCACCGTCTGTCATCGACTATATTGCTGACGATACCACCACTTGGGAGAAGGAGCCGCTAGAAAACCTGGCCTGCCAGTCCCAGCTGGCTGTGTTCCCGCATGCTGGTTTCTGGCAGCCCATGGATACCTTGCGCGACAAAACCTACCTTGAAGAGCTGTGGAGCAGTGGAAACGCACCTTGGAGAGTGTGGTAATGACCCCCTCCTTCTGGAGCGGCAAGCGCGTTTTCCTCACCGGGCATACCGGCTTCAAGGGAAGCTGGATGTCGCTGTGGCTGCAACAGCTGGGCGCCGAACTCACCGGCTTTGCCTTGACACCACCAACCACGCCCAACCTGTTTGAAGAGGCGCGTGTTGCTGAAGGCATGCATTCCGTCTTGGGAGATATCCGGGATTTCGATGCATTGAAGCAGTCCATGATGGCAGCGCAACCCGACATCGTCATTCACATGGCCGCACAGCCCTTGGTGCTGTACTCCTACCAGAATCCCGTCGAAACCTATGCCACCAATGTCATGGGGACGGTGCACCTGCTGGAAGCCGTGCGGCAGGTGGCTGGAATACGCGCTGTGGTGAACATTACCACCGACAAGTGTTATGAAAACCGGGAGTGGGTCTGGGGTTATCGTGAAAATGAGCCCATGGGCGGCCACGACCCTTACAGTAATAGCAAAGGCTGTGCCGAGCTGGTGACATCGGCGTACCGGTCCTCCTTTTTTCAGGCGGCCACCGATTCCAGCAGCTCTTGTGCCATCGCCAGTGCTCGTGCTGGCAACGTCATTGGCGGTGGGGATTGGGCGTCTGACCGTTTGATCCCCGATATCCTGCGTGCTTTTGAGACGAGACAAACCGTGCAGATTCGCAATCCGCACGCAACACGCCCCTGGCAGCATGTGCTTGAACCTCTGCGGGGTTATTGCACACTGGCAGAACGGCTCTACCAGCAAGGTGCCGCCTATGCGGAAGGCTGGAATTTTGGCCCACGAGCGGAAGATGCGCAGCCTGTCGGCTGGATTGTTCAGCATATGGCCGAACTGTGGGGGCCAACGGCCCAATGGGTGGTCACGGAAAACCAGCCGCGACAACACGAAGCCAATAGCCTTAAGCTGGACATCGCCAAAGCGCGCAGTCGTCTTGGCTGGAACCCTTCCCTCGATCTGACACAAGCCTTGCGACTTACGGTTGACTGGGCGCGCCAACGTCAGGCTGGCAAGGATGTCCGACAGACCACGTTAGCGCAGATTGCGGCTTACCAAACTTTGAATCACGGATAATACAACCATGCAGGACGACAAGAAACAGGCTCTCCGCGCTCAGATCAATCAACTCGTCGCGGAGTATGCGTCTATTGCGCTGGCACCCCAGCCGTTCTTCCCCGGTGCAACTCAGGTGCCCCCCTCGGGCAAGCTGCTGGATGCCGCAGAGCTGCAGATGATGGTGGAAGCCTCTCTGGATGGATGGCTGACCACCGGCCGCTTCAACGCCGAGTTCGAGCGGAAACTGGCCGCTTTCATCGGGGTAAAGCATTTGATTACGGTGAACTCCGGTTCCTCGGCCAATCTGGTGGCTTTCAGTACGCTGACCTCACCCAAGCTGGGCGACCGTGCCATCCGCAAGGGCGATGAAGTGATTGGTGTCGCGGCCGGGTTCCCCACTACCGTTAATCCCATTATCCAGTTTGGCGCGATCCCGGTATTGGTGGACGTGGACCGCTATACCCATAACATTGACGCAAGCAAGATCGAGGCCGCCATCACGCCCAAGACCAAGGCGATCATGCTCGCGCACAGCCTCGGCAATCCGTTCAACCTGGATGTGGTCACCGCCTTGTGCAAGAAGTACAACCTCTGGCTGGTGGAGGACTGCTGTGATGCACTGGGCAGTACCTACCGAGGTCAGATGGTGGGTACCTTCGGCGATATTGCCACGCTGAGTTTTTACCCAGCCCATCACATCACCATGGGCGAAGGTGGCGCGGTCTTTACCAATAATGACGAACTGAAACTGATCGCAGAAAGCTTCCGTGACTGGGGGCGCGACTGCTACTGCCCTCCCGGCAAAGACAATACCTGTGGCAAGCGCTTCTGCTGGAAGCTGGGTGACCTGCCTGAAGGCTACGATCACAAATACACATACAGCCACCTGGGCTACAATCTGAAAATTACCGATATGCAGGCAGCCTGTGGGCTGGCCCAGCTGGAGAAGGCCCCTGCGTTCATTCAGGCACGGAAAGACAATTTTGCCTTCCTCAAGTCGCGCCTGGCAGACTGCGAAGAGTTCCTGCACCTGCCACAAGCCACAGAGCATGCCGACCCGTCATGGTTTGGTTTTCCGATCACGCTCAAGGAAAACTGCCCGGTCAGCCGACTGGACCTGCTGACCTATCTGGATCAAAACAAGGTAGGCACACGTCTACTGTTTGCCGGGAACCTCACCCGCCAGCCCTATATGCAAGGTCAGAACTACCGTATCAGCGGGGAGCTGACCAACACTGACAACGTGATGAACAACACCTTCTGGATCGGGGTGCAACCCTCGCTGACCAGCGAGATGCTGGAATACGCCGCCCGAAAAATTGAAGTCTATCTGGGTGTTAACTTCTGATTGAGCAGACGTGAATACACTGACCCTCACCTTTAATTCAAGCCACTTGCGCAAGACGGTGCTTGAGATGGCCTATGCAGGCTCTACTGTTCATATTGGCTGTGCTTTTTCGATCATTGAATTGCTAGCGGTGCTTTACCGCAACCACCTACGCTACCCCGGCAATGACCCTGAAGCATCTGACCGTGACTACCTGATCTTGAGCAAAGGACACGGTGTGATGGCGCAATATGCTTGCATGCGCGAGTTGGGCTGGCTGCCGGAACAAGCGTTTAGTTCATACTTCGCCAATGGCAGTGGCCTCAAAGGTTTGTCCGATTCTCGCATCCGCGGCCTTGAAGTGACTTCGGGCTCGTTGGGTCATGGTTTTTCTGTCGGTGTTGGTATGGCCTTGGGTGCCAAAATCCGGGGGACAGACCAGAAAACTTACGCCCTTGTGGGAGATGGTGAACTCAATGAAGGCCCTATTTGGGAGGGGATGCTGTTCGCAAGCCACCACCGTTTGAAAAACCTGATGGTCATCGTGGATGAGAACGGGTTTCAGGCCATGGGCAAGACTGCGGATGTGCTGGAGCTGGGATCGATTCAGGCAAAATTTGAGAGCTTTGGTTTTATTGCGCGTACGATTGATGGGCACAATGAAGCCGAGATAGATCAGGCGATTAATGAGCTCTGGGCTAGTCCATCTGATCAACCCAAGGCGTTGATTGCCAAGACGGTCAAAGGTAAAGGCGTGCCTTTCATGGAGCACGACAATATCTGGCATTACACGCGGCTTACTCCTGAGACATATAGCCGTGCCATGGCTGCTGTGGCCGAAGGTACCGACTGATGAGAGACGCATTTTCGAGAACGCTTGTCGAACTGGCGAGAGCGGACCGCAATGTACTGCTCTTGACCGGGGATCATGGTTACGCTCTTTTTGATGAATTCCGCCGGGCGTGCCCTGATCAGTACATCAATGCGGGCATTGCGGAACAAAATATGGTCGGGATGGCTGCAGGCTTGGCTCGCGCTGGCTTCCGCCCGATTGTGTATGGACTTAGTGCCTTTATACCGGTTCGGGTACTTGAGCAAATCAAACTGGATGTGGCGCATGACAAGCTGCCGGTGATTTTTATCGGGGATGGTGCCGGATTTGTATACAGCCATCTGGGAACCAGTCATCAATCCACTGAAGACATTGCGTGCACACGAGCGGTGCCGGATTTACAGGTTTATTCTCCAGCTGATGCCTTTGAAATGACCATGTGCCTCAGGGCGGCCTATCAGGGACGCACCTCGGTATATCTGCGGATGGGCAAGTCCGACCGAGGCACAGTCCATGAGAATATGCCAGAGGTACCCGTTGGTAGATTGCTTGGCCTGAGAGCAGGCTCTGAAGGGGGCGTAGCCTTTATTGCTACGGGCTCCTTGGTACGGAGTGCAATGGATATTGCGCAGTCCACCTACCCCGAAGCCTCAGTTTGGACAGCGCCGTACATCAAACCTATCGATGTTGCCCAGGTGGTAGACATCTGCCGAAGCAGTCGTGCGGTGGTGACGTTCGAAGAGCACTCCATCCATGGTGGCCTTGGCTCGATGGTCGCTGAAGTCGCGAGCGAGCATGCACCTGTCCGCATTCTGCGTGTCGGGGTCAGAGATCGTTTTTCAGAGCACTGCGGCAGTTATGATTACCTCCTCCATGAGCATGGGCTGGATCAGGTGTCGATTAAGCGACAGTTGACAGCATACCTGTCCATATCGGCCTGACTCTGATGAAAATAGCGATTCTTGGGGCGACCAGCCAACTGGCGCGCGATTTTGTTGCGGCCGCGGGGCGGTCCGGCCAATTCCGGTTCAGTCTCTATGCGCGTCGGCCCCATGTGGTGCAGCAATGGATCAAACAGCGGGATGTTCAGGGCATTGACCAGATTGGTGAGTTTAGTCAATTCGGCAAGCACACTCATTTTGATGCCTTGATGAATTTTGTCGGTGTGGGTGACCCAGCGACAGCACAGCGGATGGGGGCATCCATCCTTGATACGACTTACACATTTGACACACTGGCACTTGACTACCTGAGCGCCCATCCGCAAACACGCTATATCTTCATCAGCAGCGGTGCCGCCTACGGTTCGGATTTCACGCATGCGGCTACTGAAGAAACAGTGGCACAATTCAAGCTCAATAGTTTAAATGCCCAGGACTGGTATGGTACGGCCAAGTTTTATGCGGAGTGCCGTCATCGTGCCCTTGCTGACTTGCCAATTGTAGATATCCGTGTATTTAGCTACTTCAGCCATACTCAGGATATATCCGCAAGATTTCTGGTGACCGATATGTTGCGTGCTGTACGTGACAAAGCCATCTTGCAGACTTCGCCCGATAACCTGGTGCGAGATTTCCTGCATCCTGCAGATTTCTTCAACCTGACTAAAGCCTTGCTTGCCGCACCAGCTGCCAATACTGCAGTGGATTGCTATACCCAAGCACCAGTGGATAAATTCACGCTACTGTCAGCGATGCAGCGTCACCTTGGTCTGCAATTTGAAGTGGTCGACTCCTATACCGGAGTGAACGCTACCGGCAGCAAGTCCAACTACTACTCACTCAATAAGCGCGCAGCAGGGTTTGGCTATCAGCCGAGCCGAACTTCGCTGGACGGGGTGTTGCAGGAGGCCGCGACCCTCCTTGCAGGTGCATAAGTGCTGCGGGGCTTATCTTGATCGCCATCACGATTGGTAGAGCCGCGCAATTTCTGCTAGCGCTGGTGATGCTGCGCCTGGCAACAACCTTGCTGTCGCCCGAAGAAATGGGCAAGGTATCGTTGACCTTAACCTCGGCAGCTTTCTTTGCCATGTTCCTGATCAACCCAGTCGGGATGTTCATCAATCGTCGTCTGCATGCATGGCAAAACAATGGGCGAGCACGCCCGTATCTTGTGCGCTATACCGGTTATTTATTACTCGTCGCACTAACCGCAGCCATCAGCATACCGCTCATTGCCCTGTACGGCCATGTCAACTTCGGAATGGCAACTGGCTGGGTAGTGACGTTAGTGTGCTGTTCTTTACTATTTAACACCATTAACCAGACCTCCATTCCGGCAATCAACTTACTGGGTGAACACCGCTGGTTTGTGATTCTGACCGTCGCAACTCTCGCTTGCAGCCTGCTATTTGCCCTTATCCTGGTGGAACTGTTTCAGCCACAGGCCCAGTACTGGTTGTTGGGGGTCATGCTAGGCCAGATGCTGCTGGGTATTGCAGGTACAGGGGTGCTTTTTGCCATGTTGCGTCAGGGAGGGGCTTCGGTTGCTACGTCGCCGGTGACCGTTCAGCGGCAGCATCTGACCGAGTTGTTTAAATTTGCATGGCCTGTCGTCATTGCAGCCGGGCTTGCTTGGGTGCAGGGCCAGAGTTATCGCTACATACTGGAAAATGGGCTAGGGCTTGCGCAGGTAGGCCTGTTCGTAGCGGGTTACGGTGTCAGTGCCGGTATCATTGCGGGCGCAGAGTCGGTGCTGACCGCCTATTTTCAGCCTCGCCTGTATCGTGACGCGAATACCAGTGATGTCCTGCGGCAAGGGCTAGCATGGCGTCGCTATGCCGCGGCAGTAATACCCTCCCTGATGTTGACGGTCTCCTTGCTCATCAGCCTGGCCCCTGAATTGACGCGGGTGCTGCTGGGGGCCAAGTTTCAGTCAGCGTCAGACTATCTGATTTGGGGGGCGCTCGCAGAGGGCGCGCGGGTGCTGGCAGGGGCGTACTCCTTGATCGCGCATGTTTTCATGCGTACCAAGTGGTTGATTGTGCCAAATATGGTGGGCGCGGCGCTATCGGTCATGCTCTGTTTCGCTTTGCTACCCATGCTGGGCGCGCATGGAGCAGGGCTCGCACTGGCTTGCTCGGGGCTGGCTACTGTCATACTGATGCACCTTGCACTGGCCAGACGAGTCCAGGCCAGAAGTCCGGTACGTTCCATCCTGCTAACGCTGTCAGCCGCATTGGGATTATGGGGACTGGCATGGTTAAGCCGCGTAACCTTGCACGCCGTCATCTGGGTTGAGGTGTTGGGCACACTTTCACTGACTGGCCTGGCGTTCCTGACGACACAATACCTGCTGCTGCGCCGCCATCTTGGCGATGTTCAATAGCGGATAACAAGCGAGATTGGTGAGGCCCCATTGAGGATTCTTCTGTGTTGCATGCTGCATAGCTACGGTGACCCACGTCGAGAGTATTCATACGAGTACTTCAATTTTTTTCTAACCCTGCAAGCGATGGGCCATGAAGTTGAGCTCTTCGACTACATGGGGGAAATCCGTGCGACAGGCAAGGAGGCGATGAATCACAAACTTCTGGAAAAGGTAAAACAATGGCAACCGGATGTATCGATCTTTTCCCTTTACACAGACCAGTTTGACCCTGCGACGATTGAATCACTTAAGCAGCACAGCAAAACATTCTGCTTTTTTCATGATGACACATGGCGGGTTGAGTACTCGCAATATTGGGCAGGCAAGTTTGACTTTTTTTCGTCGCCTGATTTGCATGCAGCGACCAAGTACCGTGAGTTGGGATTGGAAAACTGCATCTATTTCCCGTTTGGATGCAACAAAGATGTTTTCAAGAAAACGGCAACCGAAAAGAAATATGATGTTTCGTTCGTCGGTGGCTGGCATTCCTATCGTGACTGGCTGATTCGCAAGCTGCGCCGCGCAGGGATAAAGGTGCACGCCTTTGGGCATGGCTGGCCTGCTGGGGAGGTTGCGCAGGACAAGATGGTCGACATCTTCAATGCAAGCCGGATTAACCTCAACTTGTCCAACTCCGTATCGTGGGACCTTCGCTATCTGGCGTCCTCCCCCAGAGCACTGGTCAACCGGCTGCGCAGCAAGAAGAGTATTGAACAAATGAAGGCACGCATATTTGAGGTGAATGGCTGCGGGAGCTTTCAACTGTCCTACTTTGTTGAGGGTCTTGCCTGCTGCTACGAGATTGACCAAGAGATTGGCGTGTATGCCGATGCAGATGACCTGGTGGAGAAGGTACGGTTTTATCTTGCGCAGGAAGAGCTTCGCGAGTCGATCGCGGCAGCAGGCTACGCCCGTACCTTACGTGATCATACGTATGAGCGCAGGTTCCAAACTGTATTCCGGAAGATGGGGCTCGTGAATGACTAGCCTCTTGCCGTCCAGTGAACTGCCAGCAGTTTGCATATGCGTTCCAGCCTATAACGCGGAAAAGACCATTCGGGAAACACTGGTTTCGCTGCTGGCCCAGACTTATGCAAATCTGAAGATCCTGGTGGTGGATAACGCGTCGACCGATGGAACTGTGTCGATTGTTGAAGCCCTTTCAGATGCCCGCATTCAGCTTCATCGTAATGCTGAGAATCTGGGGGGTGAGGGTAATTTCAATCGATGCATTCAACTGGCGGATGGCAAGTACACCGCCATCTTTCATGCTGACGACATATATGAACCGGAGATGGTTGCCCAACAAGTGGCTTTTCTGGAGGCACACCCTTCGGCTGGAGCGGTATTCACTGAGGCAAGCCTGATTGATGCCAGTGGGAAAGTCTTTGGCGGAATCCAGTTTCCGAGCACCTTGCGTGCCGCTGGAGCATTACTCGATTTCACAACCCTGTTCAAGGCCGTGCTAAAGCACTCCAACTTCCTTGTATGCCCCAGTGTCATGGTGCGCACCACGGTTTATCAGCAGGAGATTAAGTCGTGGCGTGGCGAGCTTTACAAGTCGTCAGCTGATCTGGATGTCTGGTTGCGCATTGCACAACACCATAAGGTGGGGTTGCTGCCCGCCGCACTGATGCGTTATCGCATCAGTGCGGATCAATTCTCTGCGAAAGTGCGCCTGCAGGTTGAGCGACCAGACTTTTTCCTGGTAATGGACAGCTATCTAGCCAATACGCCTGTCAGCCAGTTGCTCGACGAGCAGGACTTGGATAATTATGCCAAGCTGGACCGCCGGGACAAGGTTATGCGAGCCGTTAACGCCGTGGTGGCGGGCCAAGCCAGTATGGCCAAGCCCCTACTCACCGGCGTATTTTCATGGGCAGCCCTCAAGGCGGCGTTACAGACAAAAAAAGGGCTGGCCGTGCTGCTTGCAGCCCTCTACCTGAAATTATTGCTGGCGTTACGGCAAGAGAGACTGGCCCAGCTTAGTCTCGGCTATTGCAAGCGTGTGCTGAAGAGGTAAAAGAACGATCATGCAAATGATTTACATTGATCCCGCCTATCGTGCCTATTACAAAGATCGCCTTTTTGACGAGCACGATCCTGTACTCAATCGTGACGATACGCTGGTCCCATTCATCCGCATGCAGGCGGCACTGTCAGCACAAGGAGTAACCGTCCACACGGCGGATTTTCTGTTTGAAGGAGCAGCAGCACACAGAGGGCCTGCTGATTACTACTCGTTTGGCATGCTTGAGAACTATGCATCTCTGGCGACCCGTGCAGACATTAAGCTGCGTGCGTTTGTCATTTTTGAGCCGCCAGTTGTCGCTCCTGCCTTGTACCGGGAATTGCCTGCGCTAACTGCAGCTTTTGAACGGGTCTATGTCCATAATGTCGTGGGGGATGGCTACTCGCTTGAAGGGGTAAACCAACAGAAGCTGCGTAAGCTGTACTGGCCGCAACCTAAAACGGATGTTCTGGCTGAGATCTGGCAGCAAGGCAGCCGGCTACGCCGCATGGTTGTCATCAATGGCAACCACAAACCAGTCTCCCATGCAGGCGAGTTGTATAGCAAACGCATCGAAGTCATGGCGCAACTAGCTGATATCAATGTAGTGGACTTGTATGGCCGGGGCTGGGAACGTTGGTGGTCTCGTAACGCCATGTGGCTACCCTATTGGCGCCACAGAAAAACGCTCATGTCCATTTACAAAGGCGCGTGCGAATCCAAGTATACGGTACTGGGTGGGTATGATTTTGCACTTTGCTTCGAGAACATGACGATGCAAGGGTATGTCACAGAAAAAATCTTTGACTGCCTTTATGCCGGAACGATACCTGTCTATCTGGGCGCATCGGATATTGCATCCCTCATCCCTGAGGCCTGCTATGTTGATTACCGGAATTATAGCTCCCCACAGGAGATGTGGCGGCATCTGCAAGAGATGCCGGTCAGTGAAGTAGCAATCATGCGAGAGGCAGGCAGGGAATTTATTCAAAGTATAGATTACCATAAGTATTTTAACTTTGTTCAAGGTATTGTGATAGTTTGAAAATGTATTCATCGGTAAATGACAGTAATCGCACCTCGATTAGCTTTGTGCGTATCATCTTGTTGGCAGTTTGGTGTGCCCTATATACTGTGGGCTTGATTAAATATCCAGGCTCTGCATGGTCATATACACTTTTTTCTGTGGCCTATTTAGTCGTCCTGCTGAGTGGATTCATCAAACAAGCAGGTTACGGCTACATGTTTATGGCGGTCATGCTTTGGTTGGGATTTTGGTTGAAACTGACTATTCATCTAAGCTTGGGCTACCCTTTTTCCGAACCTGTTGGTATATTCAAGTCATCAATAGACGCCTGGGACGGGGTGCTGACGGCGGCAACATTAGGTGGTTTTGGGGTGTTGGCAGGACGCTTGCTTTATACCGTATTTCGCCAACCCTCTACGATTAGGACGGCCAAATTAGAGTTCAATCCGCCCGTATGGTACTCGGAAAAACGGCGAGCTTTTTGGGCATTGCTCCTTATCTGCGCTGTTTTCATTGCCGCTGCAAATGGAATTTATGGTATACAACAAGCTGGGCTAGTTCCAAGGACGGTTTTGCCATGGCCTCTTAATGCAGTTATATACTGGCTGCTCAGTTACGGCTTTGCGATAGCTGTGGCAACACTGCTATGGTGGGATATTTGCTTGGGGAGAAAAATAAATTGGGTTATTTATGTCGTTTTGATTGAAGGGGTTTTGTCTGCCATTTCTTTACTGAGCAGAGCGTCATATATCTTCCATGTTTTTCCTCAGCTGTTGGTTTTTTTAAAAAACAAAGTCAAATTTCGTGAATTTTCCCGTAAACATATTGTGCTGTTGTTATTTTCCGCGATTGTGTTGTTGATGATTTCATTGCGCGGCGTGAATGCGCTGCGTGCTTACTACTATAGTGGGGCACCTATAGCCTTTTTTGAGGCTGAAGATAAAGGGGCCTCGCAAGGGATGGGTGTGTTATATGGGAAATACTTCTCCAGAATGGGGTTGTTTATACTGCAGACGTCACAGTTCGCAATTGATCGGTGGGTTGGAGTGGAGGGGGTTATGGCTGTGCACTCTTATCCGGAGAAAAGCTGGAGTCTTTTTTCAAGACAATTAACCGAAAAATCGGAAATAGGGCGATCCTCTATTTATCAAGAAATATGCATGGCACACTATAGATTTATGAATCTGGCCAAGTATCAATTTAGCAGTTTGCCTGGACCTATTGCTTTTTTGTATTCTTCAGGTTTCTTGTGGATGGTGTTTGTTGGCATTGCAGCACTGACTCTATTTGTTCTTGCAAGTGAGAACTTGGTTTTCTATTTGACGACCAACCCTTTTATGTCGGCACTATGGGGTGGGGCGGCAGCGAATGCTGTGATGCAAATGGGCGTGGCCCCGATTGGGCTGCTCAAATTTTTCCTAATAATGCTATTGGGGATTGTTACTGTTCGTGTGATTCAATCAAATTGGCTCTCCAAGTGTCTATGTGGAGTAAAATGCTTGCGTATATCTCGAGTGCGTGACTAATTCATGTCAACCAGGCTGTTCATCCATGCCACCAACGTTCACCAGGGCGGTGGGAAGGCTTTGTTGCTATCCCTGATCAAAGCTACAGAGGGTCGTTGGGAGACGATCTTTTGTCTGGATGAACGCATGGAATTGCCCTCAGATTTCCCTTTTAACCAAGTTCATCGCGTCAAACCTAGTGTGGTGCAGCGTTTCCGTGCTGAGCTGTGGTTGAAGCGGAATGTCAAGGCTGGGGATATGGTGCTCTGCTTTGGTAATTTACCCCCCTTGTTCCGTCTGCCTTGCCATGTCACCGTTTTCCTGCAGAACCGCTATCTGGTTGATAATGTAGATTTGGGTTCGTTTCCATTAAAAACGCGATTGCGGTTGCAGGCGGAACGTCACTGGTTTGCAAGCAAGATGTCGAATGCTGATGAGTTCATTGTGCAGACGCCGTCAATGCAGCGCTTGCTGAAGGCACGTACCAGGGCAGATGTACAGGTACGACCATTCATGGAACAACACGAGACGTATCGTCGGGCACAGCTTGAGCCAGATACCAGTCAGAAAACGGCGTTTGATTTTCTGTATGTGGCTTCCGGGGAGCCGCACAAGAATCACCGGACCTTAATAGAGGCATGGTGCTTACTGGCACAGCAAGGCTTGTTTCCATCGCTGAGACTGACTTTGGATACGTCGGATTTCCCTCAGCTCTGCAACTGGCTGGAGGCCAAAGTCGCCAAGCATGGACTGAATATTGAAATGCTGGGCAAGTTATCCCACGAAAAAGTGCTGGAATGTTATGGAGAAGTGGGTGCGTTAATCTTCCCCTCCACCTTTGAGTCATTTGGTCTACCTCTGATTGAGGCTCGGCAGGCTGGCCTGCCCATTCTGGCATCTGAACTGGATTATGTCAGGGATGTGGTCGACCCGGAGCAAACATTTGATCCGCTGTCTGCCATCTCAATCGCACGCGCGGTGAAGCGCCATCTGCGACAGGAAGAAAACCCGCTTCCCTTGCTGAGTGCTACCGCATTCCTTGATCATGTTGTTGAAAGAGCAGGAAAAAGTGCGCATTCTGATTGTTAGCCAACACTTCTGGCCGGAGGGGTTTCACATCAACGATGTCGCCCGCTCGCTGGTGGCGCAGGGCCACACGGTGGACGTGCTGACGGCCAAGCCCAACTACCCTGAGGGGCGAATCTTTACCGGATACCGTGCCTGGGGATGCCAACAAGAGGATTACCATGGGGCCACCATTCGTCGCATGCCTCTGTTCCCGCGAGGCAAGGACAGCAAGGTACGTCTGGCGCTCAATTACCTGTCGTTCATTTTCAGTGGCTATGCATTCGGCCCTTGGCTGACGCGTGGGCAAAAGTATGATGTGATTTTCGTCTATGGGGTGTCCCCAATCCTGCAAGCCCTGCCTGCACTGTTTCTGGGATGGCTGAAGAAAAGCCCGGTTGTGATCTGGGTGCAGGACCTGTGGCCGGAAAGCCTCTCTGCCACAGGCTATGTCAAAAATCGTTTCATTCTTAAAGCTGTAGAGAAGGTGGTGCGGTTTATCTATCACCACACGGACCTCTTGCTGGTACAATCTCGCGCCTTTATTGCGCCAGTACGCAAATTGGCACCGAGGACGCCCATCCAATATCATCCGAACTCGGTGGACGAAAGCTTTGCCAAGCCAGCCATGCCGGCAAGCCATCCGGGCGTGCCCGCACTGGATGCGCCTTTTACGGTCATGTTTGCGGGCAATATCGGGGCAGCACAAGCTGTGGATGTGATCGTGGAGGCCGCTGTGTTGCTGAAGGCCCACTCGGATATCCACTTCATCGTGCTGGGCGATGGCAGTCGACGGGAATGGATGCTTCAACAAGTCAGGCAGCAAGGCTTGGCAAATTTGCACTTGCCTGGGCGTTTTCCGGTGGAAACCATGCCAGGTTTCATGCAAAAGGCTTCTGTACTGCTGGTAACGCTGGCGGATCGTGAAATCTTTGCTGCAACCGTGCCCAACAAGGTACAAGCGTATATGGCTGCCGGCCGCCCCATCATTGCCAGCATGAATGGTGAAGGGGCACGGCTGGTGATAGAGGCAGGAGCAGGCTTGTCGGCACCGGCTGAGAATGGCCCGGCCTTGGCAGAAGCCATCTTGGCCTTGTATCGCCAGCCAGCCTCAGCGCGCCAAACCATGGCGGAGAATGCACGTGCTTATTACAACGCGCATTTCACCCACGAGAAGCTGGTTTCTGAATTGATTGAGCACTTTAAAGCAGTAGGGAGGAACAAGTCATGAGGGTGTTGGTGCTTGGGGCCAGCGGGATGATCGGCAGCGCCATGTTGCAGACCTTGTGCAGCAGCAATGATTGGGAGGTCATCGGGTCAGTTCGTGCCCCCATGGCACCAGCATCGCTGGGAGGTGAGCGCACGCACTGGGTCTGCGGGGTAGATTTGACCAGCACGGACCATATGGCCAGACTGTTCCAAGAGGCCAAACCGGATGTGGTGGTCAATTGTGCGGGCCTGACCAAGCATTTGCCCGGTGGCAATGACCCTATACCTGCATTGACCCTGAACGCCCTGCTGCCGCATCGTCTGGCGATGTTGTGTGGTCTGGCTGGTGCCCGATTGATCCACGTCAGTACCGACTGCGTTTTCTCTGGCAAGAAGGGCAATTATTCCGAGAATGAGCAGCCGGATGCTTTGGACGTCTATGGTAAAACCAAGCACATGGGCGAGGTTGCAGGGCCCGGCCTGGTGACATTGCGCACATCAACCATCGGGCATGAACGGGGAAGCCGGTTTGGGTTGCTGGAATGGTTTCTGGCTCAGCAACAATGCAAGGGCTACCGGAAAGCCATTTTTTCGGGTTTACCCACGCTGGAGTTTGCGCGAGTCGTGCGTGATCTGGTCATCCCGAACACCACACTCGAGGGGCTATATCATGTGGGCGCGGAAGCCATCGACAAGGACACCCTGCTGCGCCTGATCGCCAAGGTTTACCACAAGCAGGTCGAAATCGAGACCGATGATCTGGTCAACATTGATCGCAGCCTCGACTCCACGCGGTTCACCGACGCAACCGGCTATCGCGCCCCCGCTTGGCCTGACCTGATTGAGGCCATGCATCAAGGGCGGCCCAAGGAGAATCAATAGATGTTTGATGGCAGTGTTCTGATGATCACAGGCGGGACCGGCTCATTTGGGCAGACGGTCCTGAATCGTTTTCTGGATACCGGCGTGAAGGAAATCCGGATCTTCAGCCGCGATGAAAAGAAGCAGGAAGACCTGCGGATTGCGTTCAACAACACCAAACTTCGGTTTTACATTGGGGATGTACGCGACCCTGCCAGCGTCAATCGTGCGATGAAGGGGGTGGACTATGTGTTTCATGCCGCCGCCCTGAAGCAGGTACCCTCCTGTGAGTTTTACCCCATGGAGGCGGTACTGACCAATGTAATTGGTACCGAAAATGTGCTGAATGCGGCAACAGAAAACGGGGTTCGCCGTGTCGTGGTGCTCAGTACCGACAAAGCCGTGTATCCGATCAATGCCATGGGTATCTCCAAGGCCATGGCGGAAAAGATCGTGGTGGCGAAGGCACGCATGCAGCGCCAAGGTGAGACGGTTTTCTGCGCAACACGCTATGGCAACGTAATGGCCTCGCGCGGATCCGTGATCCCGCTGTTTGTCTCGCAGCTGAAAGCAGGCAAACCGATCACCGTAACGGACCCGAACATGACCCGGTTCCTGATGTCGTTAGAAGATTCGGTGGATCTGGTGTTGTATGCTTTCACGCATGGTCAGCAGGGTGATATTTTTGTTCAGAAAGCACCGGCATCGACAGTGGGTGACCTGGGACAAGCACTCAAGGAACTGTTTGCCTCAGAGGCCCCAACCCATGTGATTGGTACCCGCCACGGCGAGAAATTGTATGAGTCATTGATTTCCCGGGAAGAAATGGCACATGCGCAAGACATGGGCGGCTACTACCGCATTCCGGCGGACAACCGCGATCTGAACTACGCCAAGTATTTCAGTGAGGGTGAGGAGAGCATTTCCCTGCTTGACGACTACACCTCACACAATACCCATCGCCTCAACGTGGAGCAGATCAAGACGCTGCTGTTGAAGCTGGATTACATCAAGGAAGAATTAAATGATTAAGGTCATGACCATTGTGGGCACACGCCCGGAATTGATCAAAATGAGCCGTGTGATTTCCGAGTTTGATCAGCACACAAAGCATGTGCTGGTGCATACCGGCCAGAATTACGACTATGAGCTCAACCAGATCTTTTTTGAAGACTTGGGGATTCGCAAGCCGGACCATTTCCTGCAGGCGGTAGGGGACAATGCTGCGCAAACCATTGCCCGCGTGATCGAAAAGGCTGACGAGGTGATGGAGGCTGAAAAGCCTGATGCCGTGATGCTCTATGGCGATACGAACTCCTGCCTGGCGGTCATCGCTGCCAAGCGTCGCAAGATTCCGGTCTTCCATATGGAAGCAGGCAACCGCTGTTTTGATCAGCGCGTCCCTGAAGAGCTGAATCGCAAGGTACTGGACCATCTGAGCGACATCAATCTGGTCCTGACCGAACACGCACGCCGCTATCTGATTGCAGAAGGCATCCGGCCCGAAACCATCATCAAGACCGGCTCGCATATGCGTGAAGTGCTGGATCACTATATGCCGAAGATTCAGGCGTCCGACGTACTGGCACGCATGAACCTGCAAAGCGGCAACTTCTTCATTGTCAGCACGCACCGTGAGGAGAATGTAGATTCTCCGCAGAATCTGCGTGACCTGATGGAAACACTGAATGCACTGGCCCAGGCTTATGACGTACCGGTGATCGTCTCCACTCATCCACGTACCCAAAAGCGACTGGATGCCTTGGGTGCAGGGCAAATGGACGCACGTATCCAGTTTCTAAAACCGTTTGGCTTCTGTGACTATGTGAAGCTGCAGATGGAAGCCCTGTGCGTGGTGTCCGATAGCGGCACGATTACCGAAGAAGGTTCCCTGCTCAACCTGCCGGCCATCACGATCCGCAATGCCCACGAACGCCCCGAAGGCATGGACGTCGGCACCCTGATCATGGCGGGTCTGAAGCAAGAGCGCGTGCTTGATGCCGTACGGGTGATCGTCAGCCAGCATGACCGCAGTCAGCGCGTGATGGAACCCGTCGCTGATTACGAAGCACTTGCCGTTTCCAAGCAAATTTTGCGGGTGGTGCTCAGCTATACCGATTACATCAACCGTACGGTATGGCATAAAACACTGTAAAGCCCCAGCCTGCCATGCGGCAGGCTGGTCACCTCCTCACGCTTGCCCACCGTCGAGACGCCGAGACACGATCTCTATTGTGGGCAGGTGCGCATCGCATCATGCCGCAAGCTGCCCTCCCCTTCAGCGCGCAATCACACTTTGTCGTGCACCGCCAGCAAGTGGGGTGTACCCCGGTTGACCGGCCTCCCTACGGCGGATCTTGTTTTGCAGTTGCATCAGGCCGTAGAGCAATGCTTCGGCGGTGGGGGGGCAGCCGGGGACGTAGATGTCGACCGGGACGATGCGGTCGGCACCGCGCACCACAGAGTAGGAATAGTGGTAGTAGCCGCCCCCATTGGCACAGGAGCCCATGGAGAGCACATAACGCGGCTCGGCCATCTGGTCATACAGCCTGCGCAGCGCCGGGGCCATCTTGTTGGTGAGGGTGCCTGCGATGATCATCAGATCTGACTGGCGTGGCGTAGCGCGCGGGATCATGCCGAAGCGGTCCATGTCGTAGCGCGCTGCCGCTGCGTGCATCATCTCTACTCCACAGCATGCCAGACCAAAGGTGAGGTACCACAGCGAGTGTTTGTTGGCGAGGTCGAACACCTGCTTGGTGGTGGTCAGCAGGTAGCCCTCTTTGAGGAACTGCTCGTCTTGCATGGTCATGCTCCGGTGTGTTGATCACCGAGCAGCATAAACAGCACTCAATTCACCGTCTTGAATCAAAACGCCATCGCATATCAGGCTTGATGACGATGGAAACGCACCCGATTCATGATGTCCTGCGTCTGAGTGGAGGGCATGCGAAATGCCCAGAATGCGGGGTCTTGTGCCAATTGCTGCCGAAACCGGCCCGGCGTTGTGCCGCAAAACTGGTTAAAGTCACGGGTAAAATGCGCCTGATCGGCGTAACCTGCCGCATGGGCCAGCTGCGCCAATGTGGGGCCACTTCCACGTTGCTGCATCAGCACCCCCACCACGCGGGTGAATCGGGCCAGCTGACGGTAACGCTCCGGCGCGAGACCAAACTGCTGTTGAAAACGACGTTCAAATTGACGCAAGCTCCACCCACAGTCTCGTGCCAGCTGTGGCAAAGGCAGACTCAGCGCTCCCGCGCTGAGTTGGTCCAGAGGGGACTGGCGCTGGCAAGCAAAGCGAAGCTCCAGCTGCCTGATCAACCGCTCCTGCAGCACCAGCAACCGCTCCAGTGCACCTTCCGCATCATGGATGGCCTCCAACCATAACGCTGTCTGCACAGGGCCCAGCACATCCTCCAGCGGCACCAGCTGGTCAGTCAGCAGATCGGTTTGCACATCAAACAAACGCGAGAGCTGGCCGGCATGAAATGCGGCCGCCACCATCCAGCCGGGTTGAATGGACTGCGAACGCCGACTGCGCAGGGTTGGGCCACTCAGCATGGCCTGCGGCAGAAAAGGCCCCAGACCGTCTTCCTGATAACGGATACCATGCGGCTGCCCGTGAAAAAACAACATCGGGAAAGGGGATGCGGGCAGCTGGTTGCCGTGCGCTTGCAGGTCAACCAGTACAAAGTACGCTACATAGGGGGCCAGCGCCGGGCCGGGCGGCACATACAGAGGCAGCGTCAAAGCCGCCCCAGCGGTGAGGGACGGCGCTGCGAGCAGCAAACCGTCCTCTGGCATCAGGCCACCAGCACCAGCAATTTGTCGAAGGCTTCATCAAACAGCTTAAGGCCCTCCTGCTGCAGTTGCTCGCCCAGCACATTCAGGTCCAGACCCGCCGCCTGCAAGGCTGCCAGTTGCTTCCGCGCCTCGGTCAGACCCTCGCCCAGGCTGCTGCGGGCTTCGCCATGATCTGCAAAAGCGGCCAGCGTGGCATCGGGTACGGTATTGACCGTCTCGGCACCGATCAGCTCTTCCACATACAGCACGTCCCGGTATGCCGGGTTTTTGGTGCCGGTACTGGCCCACAGTGGCGTTTGCGGGTGGGCACCCTTGGCACGCAGGGCAGCAAAGCCCGTGCCGTGGAAGCGATCTTGCCAGACAGCATAGGCGTCCTTGGCGGCGGCAATAGCGATCTTGCCTTGCAGGGCTGCAGCATCGGCAGGCAGTGATTTGTCCACCAGGGTGTCCACCCGGCTGATGAACACGCTGGCCACCGAGCGGATGTGGTCTACCGGCAGCCTGGCGTCCATGCGACGCTGCAGGCCGCGCTGATAGGCAGAGAACACATCCTCGACATGCTTGGGCGAGAACATCAGGGTGACGTTGACGTTGATACCATCGGCAATGGCATCTTCAAACGCCTGCACCCCGGCAGCGGTCGCCGGAATCTTGATCATGGCGTTCGGCTGGCCGATTTCAGCCCACAGACGACGTGCCGCAGCCAACGTGCCAGCCGCATCGTGCGACAGGCGCGGTGACACTTCGAAACTGACATAGCCCATCTCGCCCTTGCTGGCATCATACAGCGGACGCAACATCTGGCAGGCGGCCACCACATCCGGCAGTACCAGCAATTCAAAGCGGCGCTCGGCGTCCGGCTCAGTCTGTTTCAGACGGGCCAAGTCCGCCTGATAACCGGCATCCTTGCTGATGGCGTTATAGAAAATGGCCGGATTGGAGGTCACCCCCGCCACACCATCTTCATTGATCCAGCGGGCCAACTGGCCACTGGCCAGCAACTCACGCGACAGATTATCCAGCCACACCTGCTGGCCCAGTTCTCGAATTCGGGCAATACGGCTCATTTCCACACTCCGGTAGCACTCGTCACACACATTACGGCAATGTTCAGCACATTGCCCACTTCAGAACAGCCTGCACCGGGGGCCATGCATGGGAACTGTCTGGCAAAAAGGTTATCATATCAGAATGAAACCACTGATTACTGCCCTTGTGGCCTGCTCGCTGCTGAGCGCACCGATCACCGCCCCGGTACACGCCAGTGGGGTACCCGATCTGGGGGATTCCGCACAGCAGGTTTTGTCACGCAAGGCAGAGCAAGCGCTGGGCGACAGCATCATGGCCGAGATCCGCATGGACAGTGCGGTGATTGATGATGTCGAAGCCCGCGACTATCTGAACCGGTTAGGCAACCGGCTGGCCAGTGTCAGCAACGATAGGCACCAGCGCTTTGAATTCTTTGTGGTCAACGACGCGACCCTGAATGCCTTTGCCCTGCCGGGTGGCTATATCGGCGTACATACCGGCCTGATTGCCACCACACAAAGCGAATCCGAGCTGGCGGCCGTGCTGAGCCACGAAATCGCCCACGTCACACAACGGCATATCTCCCGCTTTCTGGAAAAAGACCAGAATATGGGGATGGCCAGCCTCGCCTTGCTGGCCATCGGCATCCTGGCCGCCAGCAAAGGGGGGCCAGTGCCTGAGGCCGTCATCGCCACCTCCCAGGCGCTGCAGATTCAAGGCAAGATCAATTTTACCCGTACCCATGAAACCGAGGCCGACAGTGTGGGCATGCAGTACCTGGCCGCCGCCGGGTTTGACCCACATGCGATGCCTGCCTTCTTTGGCCGCATGGAGAAGGCCGCCCGCGTTTATGGCGAGGGTGCGCCGGTGTATCTGCGCACCCACCCGCTGGAATCCACGCGCCTGGCAGAATCGGCCAACCGGGCTGATCAGTATCCATACAAGCAGGTGGCGGAGTCGATCGAATTTCATCTGGTCCGCGAACGGCTGCGCGCACTGAATGGCTCGGAGAGTACGCAGATCAGCTACTTTGAGAATGCACTCAAAGAGCGCCGCTTCAATCTGGAAGCGGCCAGCCAATACGGTCTGGCCGTCGCCTTGCTACGAAATGGTCAGGCGGCTCGTGCCCAGCAGGCGCTGGACCAAGCGCGCAAGCAGCTGAAACACCCGATGCTGGAAAGTCTGGCCGCCGAGATCCTGATCAAGCAAGGCAAGCTGGACGCGGCGGGAAAAGTCTATGAAACTGCCTTGTCCAATACCCCCAACCATGTGGGGCTAAACTACGGGCTGATCCGCTGCCGTCTGTTGCAAAAGCGGGCGGTCGATGCCGAGCATCTGGCCAGTGCACAGATTGAAGCACGCAGCAGCAATGGCCCCTTCTACGCGCTGCTGGCCGAAGCCTACACTCAGCAGGGCAACGAGGCCGCCGCGCGGCAAGCACAAGCTGAGTTCTATTACCGCCAGGGACAATTGAAAGAAGCCATCGTGCAGTTGCAGCTGGCTTTGCAGGTCAAGGGGCTGGATTTTTACCGACAGGCTGGCGTAGAGGCGCGGCTGAAAGAATGGCAGGCCGAGCAAGAGCTGATCAAGGCCAAGAGCTAAACGGATCTATCGGGCATGGCATACCGTGCAGGCCGGATCACGTGGCACCCGTATGCTGCGCCAGTCACCGCGCAGACTGTCATACATCAGCAATCGCCCAATCGCCTCCGGGTCCAGCCCGCACAGACGCTTGATCGCCTCAGTAGCCTGCAGGGCGCCGATCACCCCCACCAGCGGAGACAGCACCCCAAAGGTGGCACACCGCTGTTCGCCAGTTTCGGCTCCGGCCGGAAACAGGCAGTGGTAGCAGGGACTGTTGGCCTGCCGTACATCAAACACCACCAGCTGGCCCGCGAACCCCAGGGCCGAACCGGAGACCAAGGGCTTGGCCGCTGCGACACAGGCTTGGTTGACCGCTTGCCGGGTAGCAAAGCGGTCACTGCAATCCAGTACCAGATCCACCGCAGAGATTGCTGCTGCCAGGCTATTCTCACCCAGATCCTGCGGCAACAGCTGCAATGTCAGCGCCGGGTTCAGTTGCTGCAGGTAGACTGCGGCTGACTGCGCCTTGTTCATGCCCACGCGGCTTTCCTGATGCACGATCTGCCGCTGCAGATTGGTCAGGTCAACCTGGTCACCGTCTGCCAGATGCAGGGCGCCAATGCCACCGGCCGCCAGATAGGGCGTCGCTGCTGAACCCAGCCCGCCCATTCCCACCACCAGTACCTTGGCTGCCAGCAGCTGCTGCTGGCCCTCAATACCCAGCTCCTCGAGCAGAATGTGGCGAGAATAGCGCAGCAGCTGGCTATCGCTCAGCTCATTGGACGTCATCGTTCAATCCCAGACGTTCCATCCGGTAGCGCATGGCCCGGAAGGTAATCCCCAGCAGTTTGGCCGCTGCGGTACGATTAAAGCGGGTACGCTGCAGCGCTTCAAGAATGGCTTCTTTCTCGACGCGGTCGAGATAATCCTGTAACGGCCACTTGTCGCCCGCGCTGACGGGTGCTGCCTCAGCAGACACGGCAGGGGACAACTGCAGGTCCTGCTCCAGTATCTGCTCACCGTCGCACAAGGCCAGTGCACGCTCGAGGATATTCTCCAGCTCGCGCACATTGCCGGGGAAATCATAATGTACCAGCGCCTTGAGGGCGGCCTTGTCCAGACGGGGCTGCGGCATGCCGCTGGCACTGGCCAACCGCTCAAGCACCCTCAGGGTGATGGTTTCGATATCGTCACGCATGTCGCGCAAGGCCGGCATGCGCAGTGCGATCACGTTCAGGCGGTAATACAAGTCCTGCCGGAAACGACCGGCCTCCACACAATCTGCCAGGTTCTGGTGGGTGGCGCAGATGATGCGCACATCCACGCCCTCTTCCTGCGTGTTCCCCAGCTTGCGCACCTTCTTTTCCTGAATCACCCGCAACAGCTTGACCTGCATGGCCAGCGGCAAATCCGCCACTTCGTCGAGAAACAGGGTGCCGCCCTGGGCGGCATGGAAGAAACCGTCCCGGTCATCGTTGGCGCCGGTAAACGCGCCCTTGCGATAACCAAAGAACTCACTCTCCATCAGGTTCTCGGGAATGGCACCACAGTTCACCGCGATGAACGGTTTGTCACCGCGCGGACCCTGCTCGTGAATCATGCGCGCCGCCCGCTCCTTGCCGCTACCGGACTCGCCGCTGATGTAGACCGGTGCCAGGCTGCGGGCCACCTTGTCGATCAACTGCCGTACTTGCTGAATGGCGGGCGAATCACCGAGCAAACCCTTGCTGACCTCACCGCCCTTGATCACCTTGACCCGCGCGCCCTCCAGATTCAGCGCCGACTTGACCAAGGTGCGCAACTGCTCCAGAGATACTGGCTTGGAGAGGTAGTCAAACGCCCCGGCCTTCAGGGCCGCCACCGCATTCTCGGTGCTGCCATAGGCGGTAATGACTGCCACCGGCACATCCCAGCCCTGCTCGGCAATCGCTTGCACAATCTGCAGGCCCTCGCCATCGGGCAGGCGCATATCGGTGAGGCACAGATCAAAGCGCTGACTGGACAAGGCGTTCAACGCCTCGGCAACACTGCCAGCCCGACTGACCTGGATACCCATGCGCATCAGGGTCAGGTCCAGCAGCTCCAGCAGGTCCGGTTCATCATCAATGATCAAGGCGTGAAAGGTATGCTTGCTTACAGCCATCGTGTTTTATCCATGGGTGGGCCCGGACAGTTCGAAAGTGACCCCCTGCTCAGCAGCCACATAGCGCAGTGCCGCGCCATTGGCCGCGCACAGCTCGCGTGCAATATAGAGGCCCAGCCCGGTACCGGTCGATCGTGTTGTGAAAAAGGGCTCAAACAGCTGCGATTGCAACTCAGGCGGAATCGGTGGTCCATCATTCCACAATGCCAGCCGCCAGACACCATCCACCTGCCCGATCTTCAGCTGAATGCAGCCTGGTTGCTGCGTGCAGTAGCGGATGGCGTTGCGACACAGGTTCCACAGGATCTGGTGCAAATGCTCACGGTCAAACGGCACCGTCAGCGCCTCTCCGGGCGGACAAGTAAACCAGTCCGCAGCAATACCCTCTACCTGCACAAACTGCTGCACAAACTCAGCCACAAACCGGTCCAGCGCCACCGGGTCCGGCTTCATGCGATCGCGCCGGTTCAATTGCAGCACGTCCTGCACGATCCGCTCCAGCCGGAACACATTGTCTGACACGATGCGATGCAAGCGGTGCCGGGTCGCCTCGTCATTGTCTTCACTCAGCAATTCGTTGGCATGGCCAATGGCCGACAGCGGATTACGGATTTCGTGGGCAATATTGGCGGTGAGCCGCCCCAGCGCGGCCAGCTTCATCTGCTGTGCCAGATGCTGCTGCTCGCGCGTGTCCTGCACATAAATCAAGGCACCCGATACGCGATCGCCTGTCAGCGGCTTGATGCGCAAAGACACCAGCAGCTCCGAGGCCGGCACCGATACGGTCGCCTCCGTGGTGCCAAACTCCCGCCAGCGCTGCAGGGCCTCCACCAGAAAGGGCCACTCTTCCAGCGGGCGGCCGCTGATCGAATCCGGAACCCCCAGCAGGCGTAGCGCCTGCTGATTGTGGCTGAGCACCTGCCCTTCGGCCCCCACCACCAGCACGCCATCGTGCATGTCGCGGATGATGAGGCGATTGATATCTTCCTGTTTTGCCAAGGCCGTTGCGCGAACTTCAGCCAACAGCTCTTTCTCACGGGCATAGACGGCCAATCGGTGCGCCAGCCAGGCCACCGCAAAACAGGCGACCGACAGCATGGCCGCCTGAGCCAGGCTATCCATGCTGTCGGTCATCATCCCGCGCAGTGTTTCACCAGACAGTAAAACCAGACTGGCGATCGAGGCATAGAAAAAACTCATGCGCCCACGGCTGATCAACGCGGCAGCGGCCAGATACGGCAACAGCAGCATGCCAAGGCCACTGCGCATGCCACCCGCCAGCCAAGTCAGCAGCCCAATGAAAAAGATGTCGCCCAGCACCTGCCCGGTCAGCACGTATTCAAAACGGGCCAGGCGCTGACGCGCCGCCAGCCCGGCAGCAACCGCAAACAGGGCATAGCCCAGCAGGGACCCCAGATAGCCCGGGGGGGCCAGTCGGGGCGAGTTGGCACTCAACGCGGAGGCCATCATCGCGAGGATGGCGATGATCAGCAGCCGGTAAAGGGAGAAATAGCCCAGCGAACGCCAGTGGCCCGGCGTGATGGCGGCAGACGACATGTCTCAGCGTTCCGCAGTCGACCCCGACGGGCGGTGCTGGTCGCAGTAGTACTGGCCGTTGGCATACAGCGCCTCACGACGGGGTACATGCACGCCACAGGTGGTACAGCGCACCGTCTCGATGGTCTGCTCGGGAGGCGGTACCGGGTGCTTCAGGGTGGGTGCGCCGGATTGCAGCAAACGCCGCACCAGCAGGTAGCCAATCACCCCCAGCATGGCAAACAACAGTAAACGACCCATATCCTGCTCCCGCAACAGTCAGGGCTACAGTTTAGCCATTTTCGTGCGTGCCGTCGGCGGGTTTTTGACAAAGTAGCGGCGAATACCATTCACGATGGCCCGCGCCAGCTTGTCCTGATAGTCCTCATCGGTCAGCTTGGCCTCCTCCTCCGGGTTGGAGATGAAAGCCGTCTCGACCAGGATGGACGGAATATCCGGTGCCTTCAATACGGCAAAACCCGCCTGCTCGACACTGCCCTTGTGCAGCCGGTTGATGCCACCGATCTCACCCAGCACCGCCTTGCCCAGCTTCAAGCTGTCGTTGATGGTCGCCGTCTGTGTGAGGTCAAACAGCGTGCGCTTGAGATAGGGGTCATCCACATTCATGCTCACCCCGCCGATCAAGTCCGCTGCGTTCTCTTTCTTGGCCAGCCACTTGGCTGCGGTTGAGGTGGCGCTGGTATCCGAGAGGGCGAACACCGACGAACCCCGTGCTGATGGGGTCAGGAACGCATCGGCATGGATGGAGATGAACAGGTCTGCATCAATGCGCCTGGCCTTGTGTACCCGCTCCGCCAGCGGCACAAAGAAGTCATCATCACGGGTCAGCGCCGCCCTCATATTGGGCTGCTCGTTGATCAGCTGGCGCAGCCGGCGACCAATCGCCAGCGTCACCCGCTTCTCCTGCGTACCGCGGCTGCCAATTGCCCCCGGGTCTTCCCCGCCATGACCGGGGTCAATCATGATGGTCACCACCCGGCCCTTCAGCGGTGGCGGGTCATCCGCGCGGGTGGGTTCATTGGGGCGGGTATCCGGCTTGGTTTGCTGGACCGCAGCTTCATCCCGCTGCTTCTCCTGCAGCAGGGCCAGCAGCGGATCTGCCGGGTTCTCCGGGTACAGGTCCACCACCAGGCGGTTGCCATATTCACCCACCGGGGCCAGCGTAAAGACCTGTGGCTTGACCGGCACCTTCAGTTCAAAGACCAGTCGCACCGTACCGGGCTTGTTGTTACCGGCACGCAGCAGCTTGATATAGGGGTCACTGTCATTGACCTTGCCTGCCAGCTGCTGCAGAGGCCCACTCAGGTCGACCCCGTTGATGTCGAGCACCAGACGTTCCGGGTCCTTGACACTGAATGACTTGTAATCCAGCGGCTGTGAGGATTCCAGCGTGACCCGGGTATAGTCGCCAGCAGGCCAGACCCGCACCGACAGCAGGGCCGTTGTCGCCGCCTGGCTGGGTCGCAAGGCCAGCAGCAAGGCCGCGCCACTCCCCAACTGCAACAAACGGCGACGCGCTTGCCGTGCTTGCGGCAAGCGTTCAGTCAGCCAGCGAGAGGGAACCGGTTTAAACATGCTGCTCCTGCGGGGCTCAGCGCGCGTACCTGCAACTCACGCCCTTCACCCGACCAATTCAGCCGCAGGGCCAGATCCGGCTCGGGCAAGCTGCCCGCCGCCTTTTCCGGCCATTCGACCAGGCAAATGCTGTCTGCATGGAAGTATTCGCGGAATCCGCTTTCCTGCCATTCCTCAGCATCTTCAAATCTATAAAAATCAAAGTGATACAAGTATAAGTTAGAAACCACGTAAGGTTCAACCAGAGAATAGCTGGGGCTCTTGATCCGCCCGGCAACACCCAGCGCACGCAGCAAACCCCGGCTGAAGGTGGTCTTGCCTGCCCCCAGGTCGCCTTGCAACGTCAGCACCAGCCCGGGCTGCAGGCAGCCTGCCAAGGCGGCACCCGCCGCCAGTGTGGCGGCCTCGTCCGGCAGAAAACAGACAGTCGGGGTATCATTCAGCACATGCAACACACATCTCCATCTGCCAGCGCGGCCCTGTCCGATGAACAAGGCCTGATGCTGGCGCAGCTGATCCGGCAATGGGGTCAGGAGCTGGGTCTGGCGCAGATCGGTATCACCGATACCGATTTGTCTGATGCAGAACCCGAGCTGCTGGCCTGGCTCGACCGTGGTTACCACGGCGAGATGGATTATATGGCAAAGCACGGTACGAAACGTTCCCGGCCCACTGAACTGGTACCGGGCACTCTGCGCATCCTGTCTGCCCGCATGAATTACCTGGCCGAAACACCTGCGCAAACCCGTGCGCGCATGCACACACCCGGTCTGGCCATGATTTCGCGCTATGCGCTGGGGCGTGACTACCACAAAGTGGTCAAGCAGCGCCTGGAGCAACTGGCCCGCCGCATGCAGGACTGGCTGGCGCAGCAGGGGCTGGACCACCAGTATCGCGTATTTACCGACAGCGCGCCGGTACTGGAGGTCCAGCTGGCACGCAAAGCCGGTTTGGGCTGGCGCGGCAAACATACCCTGCTGTTAAACCGGGAGGCGGGTTCCTACTTTTTCCTCGGCGAGATCTTCACCACCCTGCCGCTACCGGTAGATGCCCCGATACGCAACCATTGCGGGCAATGCCAGGCTTGCATGGAGGTGTGCCCTACCCAAGCAATCGTGGCGCCCTATCAGGTGGACGCACGACGCTGCATCTCCTACCTGACCATCGAGCTGCATGGCGCCATTCCGGAGCCGCTACGCCCGCTGATCGGCAACCGGGTTTACGGTTGTGACGATTGCCAGCTGTTCTGTCCCTGGAACCGGTTTGCCCAGCTCAGCACTGAACCGGACTTCCAGATTCGCCATGGGCTGGACCACGCCAGCCTGTGCGAGCTGTTCAGCTGGGACGAAGCCACCTTCCTGCAACGGATGGCCGGTAGCGCCATCTACCGTATCGGCCATGAGCGCTGGCTGCGCAATCTGGCCGTGGGCCTTGGCAACGCCGCACGCAGCGCAGAAGTGATCTCAGCCCTGCAGCAACGCCTGGACCACCCCAGCGCACTGGTCCGTGAGCACGTCATCTGGGCGCTGAAACAACACGGGGCGCTGTAAGCGCCCCGTGTCATCATGCGTAAACCAACTGATTACTTGATCAGGCGGATCGGCAGCGGGAACGGCACGCGATAAGCA
Organism: Leeia sp.; assembly: GCF_041909055.1. NCBI lineage: Bacteria > Pseudomonadati > Pseudomonadota > Betaproteobacteria > Neisseriales > Leeiaceae > Leeia > Leeia sp. The sequence continues at coordinate 750,097 of NZ_JAYREC010000001.1, forward strand.
CGGCCTTCATTGACGGCAATGGCACCCATGATGCACAGCACCAGGATGGCCAGACCAAACAACATGCCAGCAATACTGAAAATGAAGCCCACACCCGGGATGATGCCGGCCAGAATGCTCAGCACGATGGACACGCCACCCGCCGGGATCACCAGATTCAGCGCTTCTTTAGCCTGATCCTGTGCGAACTCGCTGTCTTTCTTGGTCAGGTAAATCACCAAGGCGACAATGAACCACGTAAAGATGGTACCCACCCAGATAATCAAACCCAGGGTCTTGTCATCCTGACTTGGAGCGCTAACATTGCTCATGCGGATCAACCTTTCATGCCATGATTCAGTTCAATGAACAGTTGGCGCACCTTGTGGTCGCGCCAACTCAGCCCGATAGCATATCACAACATCATTTCACTGCAAGACGTTTTGTGCGCCGTGCAGACCGCATCATGGCAAGGTCAGGTGCTCAGGTCAATCGACCATGGCACTGCTTGTATTTGCGACCTGAGCCACACGGGCAAGGGTCATTCCGCCCCACCTTGTCACCCGCCCGCACATAGGTTTGCGCATCCGGGTCCGCAGCGGCAGCGGCCTGGGCTGCCGCCATGGCTTCATCATGGTCTGCATGATGGTACTGTACTTGTGATGGCTCGTGCTGGCTTACTTCTTCGGCGGCCTCGGTCGCCTCTTCCGCACTGCGAATCTGCACGGTAATCAGCAAACGGGTGACATCCAGCTTGATGGAGTCCAGCATGTTGGAGAACAACTCAAACGCTTCGCGCTTGTATTCCTGCTTCGGGTTTTTCTGTGCGTAGCCGCGCAGATGAATGCCCTGGCGCAAGTGATCCAGCGCGGTCAGGTGCTCACGCCATTGCTGGTCAATATGATGCAGCATGATGCTGCGCTCGAACTGCTGCATCGGTTCTACACCAGCCAGCGCCACCTTGGCCGCATACACTTCATCCGCGGCCGCTACCACTTTCTCGACCAGCCCTTCGGGGTCCAGGCTGTCATCGGCTTTCAGCCACTCGCGCAGAGGCAGGTCCAGCAGGTATTCACTGGCAAGGGCGCGCTCCGCGCCTTCCACATCCCACTGCTCTTCCACGGTTTCCGGCGGAATGTACTGGCTGACTGTGGCCGCAATCACATCTGCACGCATCGCCGCGATGGTGTCCGAGATGTGGCTGGCTTCCAGCAGCTCGTTGCGCTGCTGGTAGATCACCTTGCGCTGATCGTTGGCCACATCGTCAAATTCCAGCAGCTGCTTGCGCATGTCAAAGTTGCGCGATTCCACCTTGCGCTGTGCCCCTTCCAGCGCACGGGTCACCATTTTCTCTTCGATCGGCTCACCTTCCGGCATCTTCAGGAAGGCCATGATCTTGGCAATGCGGTCGCCTGCAAAAATCCGCAGCAGCGGATCTTCCAGACTCAAATAGAAACGGCTGGAGCCCGGGTCACCCTGTCGACCGGAACGGCCACGCAGCTGGTTGTCGATACGGCGGGATTCGTGGCGCTCCGTACCGATGATGTGCAAACCACCGGACGCCAGAATGGCATCGTGGCGCTGCTGCCAGTCTGCTTTCATCTGGCTCAGTTTCTGCTCGCGCTGGCTCTCGCTCAGACTCTCGTCCTGCTCGATCGCCTGCCGTTCTTTCTCGATATTGCCACCCAGCACGATATCGGTACCACGGCCGGCCATATTGGTCGCCACCGTCACCCGCCCGGCCATACCGGCCTGGGCAATGATCTCGGCCTCACGCGCGTGTTGCTTGGCGTTCAGCACTTCATGCGGGACGCCTGCTTTTTGCAGCATGGCGGACAGCAGTTCGGAGTTTTCCACCGAAGTGGTCCCGACCAGCACCGGTTGCTGGCGCTCACGGCAGGCTTCAATATCCTTAACGATGGCCCGGTACTTCTCTTCTGCGGTGCGATAGACCTGATCCAGATGGTCCTTGCGCTGAATGGTCCGGTGCGTCGGGATGACCACGGTTTCCAGCCCGTAAATGGACTGGAATTCGAACGCCTCGGTATCGGCCGTACCGGTCATACCGGCCAGCTTGCGATACAAGCGGAAATAGTTCTGGAAGGTGATCGAGGCCAGCGTCTGGCTCTCGCGCTGCACCGGCACCCCTTCCTTGGCTTCCACCGCCTGGTGCAGACCATCCGACCAACGGCGGCCCACCATCAGGCGGCCGGTATTTTCGTCGATGATCACCACTTCACCATCGCGAATCATGTACTGGGTATCGCGCTTGAACAGGTGATGCGCCTTGAGCGCAGCCGTCAGGTGGTGCATCAGCACGATATTGCCCGGCTCGTACAGGCTGCGGCCTACCGGCAGCAGGCCACGTTGCGCCAGGATCTGCTCGGCATGCTCATGCCCGGCCTCAGACATGACAATATTGTGGCCTTTTTCATCGACCCAGAAATCACCCTCGCCATCTTCCTTGTCCTGACGCACCAGCAGCGGCACCACCTCATTCATGCGGTAGTACATCTCGGTGTTGTCATCCGCCTGGCCGGAGATGATCAACGGCGTACGCGCCTCGTCAATCAGGATGGAGTCCACCTCATCGACAATGGCAAAGTTGAGGCCACGCTGCACGCGCTGGGAAGTTTCCTGCACCATGTTGTCGCGCAGGTAGTCAAAACCGTATTCGTTATTGGTGCCGTAGGTGATGTCGGCAGCGTAGGCAGCTTGCTTGTCGTCATGCGACATCTGGCTGAGGTTAACGCCCACCGTCAGGCCCAGGAAGTTGTATAGCTTGGCCATCCAGGCCGCATCACGGCTGGCCAGATAGTCGTTTACCGTCACCACGTGCACACCCTTGCCGGTGAGCGCATTCAGGTACACCGGCAGCGTGGCCACCAGCGTCTTTCCTTCACCGGTGCGCATTTCGGCAATCTTGTTATTGTGCAGCACCATGCCGCCAATCAGCTGCACATCGAAATGGCGCATGCCCAAGGCACGACGGCTACCTTCACGACAGACCGCAAACGCTTCCGGCAGCAAGGCATCCAGCGTCTCCCCCCCGGCCAGCCGCTCACGGAACTGTACCGTCTTGTTCCGCAAAGCGTCATCGGACAGCGCTTGCAGCTCCTGTTCCAGGGCATTGATCTTGCGCACGACCTGGCTGTACTGCTTGATCAGGCGATCATTACGGCTACCGAAAACTTTTCTGAGCAGGGAGGCAATCATGGGGTCAACAATCTCGGCAGCGGTGAGGCTGCAAAATAGAACGATAAACGCGCCACTTTAACCGCAATGTGACGGCGAAGCAATCCAGCACCATGGCATGGCGCTGGCATGGCAGGTGGGGACTACCCCGGAGTTTTTCAACCCGCACTGCCCGGAATGAATCGGCTGGGGTTTTGCGCGACACCATCAAAGCGGACTTCAAAGTGCAAATGCGAGCCGGTAGAGCGCCCGGTACTGCCCACCTTGGCGATTTCGTCACCGGTCTGCACATGATCCCCCATCTGTACCAGCAGCCTGGAGGCATGGGCATAACGACTCGTAATGCCATGCCCATGGTCGATTTCCACCATATAGCCATAGTCATGGTGATAACCGGCATAGATTACCGTTCCTGCCCCGGCCGCCTGGATGGACGTCCCCACCGGTGCCGCAAAGTCGATGCCTTCGTGCATCGCCTGCCTGCGGCTGAAGGGGTCGCTGCGTGGGCCAAAGTTGGAGGTAAACTCGCCGATATTGACCGGCATCAGCTCCGGCAGCTGATACTGCTGACGGGTTTGCATGGCGGTCCAGCTTTGCAGTAACTGCTGGTCGGACTGGGCGCGGGCCACCGCTTCTTCCAGTTTGCCAAGCTGTTGTTGCAGCATGGCAGGGGTGAGCGGTACTTCGGGACCGCCAACGGCAGGCGGGACCGCCGCTGGCCGGGTCAGGCTGAGCCCTTGCTGCTGCGCCAGCGCTTGCTGCTGCAGCTGCACCACTTTCAGCTCTCCTTCCATCTGCCCCATGCGACGCACCAGCGCCTCCATGGGATCGGTATGGCGGCTGTCCTCACGCTGTGCAACCGTACTGGCATTGAGCAGCGGCAGCAGGATGGCTTCACTCGCCCCCGGCACCAGCCAGATCACCATCCAGATGGCCGCCAGCACCGCCACCACCCCGGAAAGAATCAAGGCCGGGATACCCCACCATAATTGCCAGCGCCGCAGCCGCAGCTGGCGCACGCGGCCGGTGGTGGACGCCATCAGGATGATTTCCATGCTTACCTCTCTCACAGGGGCGGACGGGCCATGCAGCCCTCGCCACTTCGCGTACAATGCAGGTGTGAAACGTCCACTGACCTTTGCCAGCGAACAGGCCGGGCTGCAGCGCCTGCTTCGGGTGGCTGACCATCTGCAACAATGGGAGCGCCTGTTGGGCAAACTGCTGCCCAAGGGGCTGGCGGGCTGCTGCCATGTTGCCGCAGTGGAACAACGTACCCTGGTCATTGCTGCCGAGCACGGCACTGCCGCAGCACGACTGCGCCAGTATCAGCCGGCACTGCTCCGGCTGATTCAGCAACAGGGGCAAGGCAACGGGGTGGCTGGCGGCGAGATTAGCGCAATCCGGGTAGTGGTGCAAACCCGCGCCCAGGTGGTGCCGAGCCGTCGGCCCAAACCGGGTCTGTCCGGCAAGGCCTTGCAGGCGGTAGAAGCGCAAGTCGCCCAGCTCCCTGCTGGCTCGCTACAGCAGGCCATGAGCCGCTTGCTGCAGCATCACCGCAAAGGCTGAATCCGGGCGAGGTCAAACCGCCAGATTGGCGGTCTGCAAACGGTGAAACGCGTTGGGGGCCTCATCCGCGCTACGGAAACTCACCACCTCGTAGGCGGCTTCATCTGCCAGCAGCTTGCGCAGCAGCTGGTTGTTCAGCGCGTGACCCGATTTGAAACCACGGAACTCCCCGATCAGCGGGAAACCCAGCAGGTAGAGGTCGCCAATGGCATCCAGCACCTTGTGGCGTACAAATTCATTTTCGTAGCGCAAGCCATCGCTATTAAGTACCCGGTACTCATCGAGCACCACGGCGTTATCGAGGCTGCCGCCCAGGGCCAGACCCTGGCTGCGCATCCACTCCACCTCATGCATGAAGCCAAAGGTACGGGCGCGGCTGATTTCCTCGATGAATGAGGCATTGGCAAAATCAATATGGACCGTCTGGTCCGACTTCTGAATGGCCGGGTGGCGGAACTCGATGGTGAGGCTGACACGATAGCCATCGTGCGGCAGCAACTCCACCCACTTGTCCCCCACCTCCACCCGTACCGGCTGCTTGATACGGACAAAACGCTTGTGGCCAGCCTGCTCGACAATACCGGCCTGCTGCATCAGGAAGATGAACGGGGCGGCGGACCCGTCCATCAAGGGCACTTCCTGATCGGACAGCTCGACCAGCAGATTGTCGATACCCAGACCGGCCAGGGCAGACATCAGATGTTCAACGGTTCCCACCCGCACCTCACCATCGACCAGCGTCGATGACAGCCGCGTATCGTTCACGAACTCGGGCTTCGCCTGGATACACGGTTGGCCCGGCAGATCTATCCGCCGGAACACAATGCCATGGTCCACCGGGGCAGGATGCAACCACATTTCGACTTTGACGCCGGAATGCAGTCCCAGTCCTGTGGCCCGTACCGGGGCTTTCAGGGTGCGTTGCTTGATCATCCGTCTACATCATTGAGCAAAGTGCATAGTGTACCACCCAGCCCCATAGCCGGTGTTTGTACTTCTGCATGTCTGCCATAGCGCTCCGCTATCAGTCAGCCTGTTTGCGCAGGAAAGCCGGGATGTCCAGCGTATCCAGTGCCGAGAAGCTGCTGTCCACATTACGGCTGGACAAGCGCTCACGCGGGCTGCGCATCACTGCCGGCTTCTCGAAGGCATCGTAATCAATCTCGGTCGCCATGTTGTCGGTACCGGTCTTGATCAACGTCATCGGCTTTTGCTCTTTGCGCACGGCGGACATGCCGAGACCCGTTGCCACCAGCGTCACCCGCATGCTGTCGCCCATGCTCTCGTCGAACACGTTACCGTAGATGATTTCGGCATCTTCGGCGGCATAAGCACGGATCACTTCCAGCGCATCGTTCAGCTCGCGCATCTTCATGTTGCTGCTGGCCGAAATATTGACCAGGATGCCGCGTGCACCGCGCAGGTCCACATTGTCCAGCAGCGGGCTGGCCACAGCCTGCTCGGCAGCAATGCGGGCACGATCGACACCGCTAGCGGTAGCCGAACCCATCATCGCCATGCCCATCTCGCTCATCACGGTGCGTACGTCGGCAAAGTCGACGTTCACCAGACCCGGGCAATTGATGATCTCGGCAATACCGGCCACGGCACCATGCAGCACACCATTGGCAGCACGGTAAGCATCCGGCACCGGCATGTCATCACCCAGCACCTGCATCAGCTTGTCGTTCGGGATGATGATCAGCGAATCCACCGTCTTTTGCAGCTCTTCCACCCCAGCCATGGCGGCGCGCTGGCGCTTGCCTTCAAAGCTGAACGGCTTGGTGACCACTGCCACGGTCAGGATGCCCATTTCCTTGGCCACTTGCGCCACCACCGGTGCCGCACCGGTACCGGTACCACCACCCATGCCAGCGGTGATGAACAGCATATTGGCGCCCTCGATCACTTGCGCAATGCGCTCTCGATCTTCTTCCGCAGCGGCACGACCCACCTCCGGGCGTGCACCGGCACCCAGACCCTTGGTCAGGCTGACGCCCAGCTGCAGCTGCACATGGGCAGAGCTGCGCTTCAAGGCCTGAACGTCGGTATTGGCGCAGATGAATTCCACGCCTTGCACACCGGATTCAATCATGTGTTCGATGGCATTGCCACCGCAACCACCCACCCCGATCACCTTGATCACGGCTTCCGGCTGTACGTCTTCCATCAGCTCAAACATCATTTGTTCTCCTTCTTTGCCCGAGTAAAGTACTGCTTGCACATCCGCCGCTGCGCCGCGCAGCGGTCAGAAATCCTGTTTAGAAATTGCCCTGGAACCAGCTCTTCATCCGCGAAAACAGTTGCCCCATGGAGGCGCCTTGCAAGCGCTGGATCTGGTGCCGCTGCGCCTGCTGCTTGCCAAACATCAGCAGGCCCACGCCGGTGGAGTAGCGCGGGTTGCGCACCACCTCGGCAAAGCCCAGCACGTTCTGCGGCAGGCCAATGCGCACCGGCATATGGAACACCTCCTCGCCCAGCTCCACCATGCCTGGCATCAGGCTGGAGCCCCCAGTGATCACGATGCCAGAGGACAGCAGGTCCTCAAACCCGCTGCGCCGCAGCTCGGCTTGCACCAGGGTGTACAACTCTTCCACGCGTGGCTCGATCACCTCGGCCAGCGTCGCACGCGACAGCTGGCGCGGCCCGCGCTCGCCTACCCCCGGCACTTCCACCATCTGGTTGGCATCCGCCAGCTGGCGCAGTGCGCAACCGTGGGCCAGCTTGATGTCTTCCGCCTCTTTGGTCGGGGTACGCAGGGCCATGGCGATGTCGCTGGTGATCTGGTCACCGGCAATCGGGATCACCGCGGTATGGCGAATGGCCCCCTCGGTGAACACTGCGATGTCCGTGGTGCCACCGCCAATGTCGATCAGGCAGACGCCGAGATCCTTTTCGTCTTCAGAGAGTACGGCGTGGGCCGACGCCAGCGGTTGCAGGATCAGGTCGGTCACTTCCAGCCCGCAGCGGCGCACACACTTCATGATGTTTTGCGCAGCAGACACGGCGCCGGTGACGATATGCACCTTCACCTCCAGCCGCACCCCGCTCATGCCGAGCGGCTCTTTCACATCTTCCTGCCCGTCGATGATGAATTCCTGCTCCAGAATGTGCAGGATCTGCTGATCGGTCGGGATGTTCACTGCGCGCGCCGTCTCGATCACCCGGTCCACGTCGGTCTGGCTGACCTCCTTGTCCTTGATCGCCACCATGCCGTGCGAGTTGAAGCTCTTGATGTGGCTGCCCGCGATGCCGGTATACACCTCGCGAATCTTGCAGTCCGCCATCAATTCCGCCTCCTCCAGCGCGCGCTGGATGGCATTCACGGTGGATTCGATATTGACCACCACGCCCTTTTTCAGGCCGCGGGAGGGGTGACTGCCCATGCCGATGATTTCCAGCTGGCCATCCACCTTGAGCTCCGCCACGATGGCCACGATCTTGCTGGTGCCAATGTCGAGCCCGACGATCAGGTTTTTGCTGTCCTTGCTCACCCTGTGTTCTCCTGCTTTAAACCTGTTGTCTGTTGATGACCGGACGGCCCGGTCGGGTTGTCTGTGCTGCGGGCTTGGCCGGCTTGTTCGGCACCGCCTGACCCGTACTTCCCGGCTTGCTGCCATTACCGGGCTTGCTTGCAGCCGGTTTGTTCACTGGCTTCGCTTCTGCATCCGCGGGCAAGGCACTGGCGGGCAAGCGGATCGCCACCCCGTTGCTGTAACGCAAGTCCACCACGCCGATGGTGTTGCGCCCGGCCAAGGCCCGGTCATAAATGCCAATGAATCGCTTCAGGCGGTCATCCACATCATCGCGCCCCACCAGTACCTGCATGCCGTTCGACAGCTGCATGCGCCAGGCACGCCGGGGGGACAGCTCCAGCTTCACCGCCTGCAAGTGCTTGCTGCCCAGCACACTGCTGAACTTGCGGTAAGCGGCCACCACATCCTGGCTACTGCCTTCCGGCCCGTTGAACTGCGGCAGCTCGTCTTCGCTATTGGCCTCAAACACTTCACCGCGGGTGTTGACCAGCGAGGCTTCGCCCCAGCGCGCCAGCGCCTGATGCTCTTCAATACTGACCACCAGCACCCCCGGCCAGCGCCGGCGGATGCTCACCTGCCGCACCCAGGGCAACTTCTCGAAGGCGTGCCGGGTTTCATCAATATCCAGCGTGAAGAAATTGCCTTGCATCACATTCTTCGAGATGTAGTGCACCTGATCACGGCTGATGTGTGACAACTGCCCTTCCACCTTGATCTGCCGCAGCGGAAAGGCACGTGAATTCACCAGCAGGTACACCCCGCTATACAGCACCGCCGCTGCGAACAGGCCATACAACAGGTTGGCGAGCGCATTCAGCACCTGTGGCTTATCCCACATGTGTGCGCTCCTTTCTGTCGTGCAGCCTGATCAGCATGTTCTATTACGCCCCTTGCAAGGTGGTATCCAGAATCCGCAACACCAGGTCGGGATAGTCCATCCCGGCCTGCCGAGCCCCCATCGGCACCAGGCTGTGGCTGGTCATGCCCGGCGCGGTATTGGCTTCCAACAAATACGGCTGGCCTGCGGCATCGGTCATGAAGTCGATCCGGGCCCAGCCGCGACCGCCGATCGCCCAGAAGGCCTTTTTCACCAGCTCACCGATGGTGGCTTCCTGCTCGGCGGACAAACCGCACGGGCAGCGGTACACCGTGTCGTCACGGAAATACTTGGCCTGGTAATCGTAAAACTCGGTCGCCGGTTCAATCTTGATGGCGGGCAGCGTGACAAAGCCACTGACCTCATCGCCCAGGATCGGCATGCTGTACTCGCCACCATCCAGAAAACGCTCCGCCAGCACCACGCGGTCATAGCGCCGTGCTTCGGCAAAGGCCGCAGGCAGATCAGCCGCCTGCTTCACCTTGCTGATGCCGATGCTGGAGCCTTCGATATTCGGTTTGACGAAGATCGGCAGGCCCAGCTTGGCAACGACGGCATCCCAGTCGCTGTGCTCATCCAGCAGCTCAAACTGCGGCACCGGCAAACCCAGTGCTTGCCACAGCAGACGGCTGCGCAGCTTGTCCATGCCGATGGCCGACGCCATCACGCCACAGCCGGTATACGGCAGGCCCATCACTTCCAGCGCACCCTGTACCGTGCCATCCTCACCGAAGGGGCCATGCAGGATCAGGAAAGCACGATCAAAACCCTCGGCTTTCAGATCTGCCAGCAGACGCTCCGCCGGATCAAACGCATGCGCATCCACGCCCCGGCTGCGCAAGGCATCCAGCACACCGTTACCGCTCATCAGCGAGACTTCGCGCTCGGCGGACGGGCCACCCATCACTACCGCCACCTTGCCGTACTTCTGCTTCATGTCCATGCTCATTGTCCTGCCACCAATTTGCCCGGCACCGCCCCGATGGAGCCTGCCCCCATGGTCATCACCACGTCACCCGGCTGCGCCACCCGCAGGATGGCCTCCGGCATGTCCGCAATCTCGGCCACAAACACCGGCTCGACCCGGCCTTGCACCCGCACGGCACGCGCCAGGGCACGGCCATCTGCCGCCACGATCGGCTGCTCACCTGCTGGATACACCTCGGCCAGCAACAGACCATCCACGGTGGACAAGACCTGGGCGAAATCTTCAAACAAGTCGCGGGTGCGGCTATAACGGTGCGGCTGGAACGCCAGCAGCAGACGGCGATCCGGAAACGCGCCACGCGCCGCTGCCAGCGTTGCCACCATCTCCACCGGGTGATGCCCGTAATCATCCACCAGCGTGAAGCTGCCACCTTGCGGCAACGGCACTTCGCCATAACGCTGGAACCGTCGGCCCACGCCGCCAAACTCGGCCAGCGCGCTTTGAATCGCCTCTTCCGACGCGCCCACTTCCAGCGACACCGCGATGGCGGACAGCGCATTCAGCACATTGTGGTGGCCCGGCGTATTGAGCGTGATGGGCAAACGGTGCTCAGTACCGTTCTGCCATACCGCGTCGAACTGCATCTGGCCATGGTTGGCGACGATGTTCTCGGCGCGAATGTGCGCGTCTTCACTCACGCCATAGGTGGTGACCGGCTTGCTGATGCGCGGCAGGATGGAGCGCACGTGCGGATCATCCACACACAGTACGGCACGGCCATAGAACGGCAGGCGTTGCAGGAAATCGACAAACGCGCCCTTCAGCTTTTCAAAGTCATGGCCATAGGTATCCATATGATCGGCGTCGATATTGGTCACGATCGCCATCACCGGGCTCAGCATCAGGAAGGACGCATCCGATTCGTCTGCTTCCGCCACCAGAAAATCACCCTTACCCAGCTTGGCATTACTGCCCGCTGCGTTGAGCCGCCCACCGATCACATAGGTCGGGTCCAGCCCGGCCTTGCCGAGAATGGAAGCCACCAGACTGGTGGTGGTGGTCTTGCCGTGGGTACCCGCCACCGCAATGCCTTGCCGCAGCCGCATCAACTCGGACAGCATCATGGCGCGCGGCACCACCGGAATGCCCAGTTCACGGGCTTCCTGCACTTCCGGGTTATCTGCCTGTACGGCGGTAGACGTGACCACCACGTCAGCACCGTGCAGCAAACCTTTGCCATGCCCCTGATGGATGCTGGCACCCGCCTTGGCCAGCCGTTGCGTAGTGGCATTGCTGGCCAGATCACTGCCGCTGACCTCGAAACCGAGGTTGAGCAAGACCTCGGCAATGCCGGACATGCCTACACCGCCAATGCCGACAAAATGAATCCGTTTGACCTTGTGTTTCATCGCGCCACCTCTTCACATGCCGCAACCACCTGCTGGGTGGCCTGCGGCATGCCTTTTTGCCGCGCCTTTTCGGCACGAGCTTGCAATTCCTGACGGTCCAGCCCGGCCAGCAAACGCGCCAGCGACGCCACCGTCATCTCTTTTTGCGGCAACAGCCAGCCGGCACCCGCGTCCGTCAGGAAGCGGGCATTGGCCGTCTGGTGGTCGTCAACTGCCGTGGGCAGCGGTACATAGATACCGGCTACACCGGCTGCAGCCAGCTCGCTCACCGTCAGGGCACCGGCACGACACAGCACCACATCGGCCCGCTGCAAGGCTGCGGCCATGTCTTCAATAAAAGGCACAGCTTCTGCCGCCACCCCGGCTTGAGCGTAGTGCTCACGCAGGGCCGCAATCTGCTTTTCACCTGATTGATGCACCACTTGTGGCCGCTGCGCTTCCGGCATGCTGGCCAGTGCAGCAGGCACCGTCTGGTTAAGTGCCATGGCACCCTGGCTACCGCCGACTACCAGCAATTGCAGCGGCCCATGCCGGTCGGCATAGCGGACAGCCGGTTCCGGCATCGCCACAATGCTGTCGCGCACCGGGTTCCCCACCGTTGCCAGCTTGGGCTGCAGCGGGAACACATTCGGAAACGCCTGTAGCACCCGCTTGGCCAGCCTGGCACTGACACGGTTGGTCAGCCCCGCCACCGCGTTCTGCTCGTGGATCAGCAGTGGCACCCCGGACAACCAAGCCGCAACTGCCCCCGGGAAACCCACATAGCCGCCAAAACCCACCACCACTGCCGGACGATGCTGGCGGATGGCCTTGCGGGCTTGCCAGATGGCTCGCAGCAACATGAAGGGGGTCTTCAGCTTGCGCAGCAGACCATTGCCACGCACGCCTTGCATCTGCAGTTGCACTATCGGGTAGCCATACGGTGCCACCAGGCGATTCTCCATGCCGTGGGTGGTACCCAGCCAGACGGGCTTCCAGCCTTTGGCCTGCAGCGCCTGTGCCACGGCCAGCGCCGGGAAAATGTGCCCACCGGTCCCGGCAGCCATGATCAGGGCGGTCTTGCTCATACCTGAAACCCCCGCATCATTTGCCGTGACTCCCAATCAATCCGTAATACCAGACCCAGCGCCATCAGGTTGGCCACCGTGCCGGAACCACCAAAGCTCATCAGCGGCAGGGTCAGGCCCTTGGTGGGCAACCAGCCGACGTTCACGCCGATATTGATCAGCGCCTGTCCACCAATCCAGATGGCCACACCATAGGCGGCCAGTGCCGACCAGTAGCGCTCCAGCTTCAGGGCTTGCTTGCCCACCGCAAAGATGCGCCAGACCAGCAGCAGGAACAGGCCGAGCACCGCTGCAACGCCAACGAAGCCCAGCTCCTCGGCCACAATCGCCAGCAAGAAGTCGGTATGCGCTTCCGGCAGGTAGTGCAGTTTTTCGACCGAACCGCCCAGACCGACCCCCAATACTTCACCACGGCCGAAGGCAATCAGTGAGTGGGTCAGCTGGTAACCTTTGCCGAGCGGATCAGCAAACGGGTTCAGGAAGCCCAGCACGCGCTTGTAGCGATACTCGGAAGTGGTCACCAGCAGCACAAAGCCGATACCCAGCGTCAGCACCAGGCCGACAAACAGCCGCCAGTTCATGCCCCCCAGGAACAGGGTTCCCATGGCAATCGCGGTGATCACTGCAAAAGCGCCGAAGTCGGGCTCCGCCAGCAGCAAGCCACCGGTGATCAGCATCACAAAGAACATCGGCACAAAGCCCTTGATCAGGCTGTGCATGTAAGCGGCCTTGCGCACCGTATAATCAGCGGCATACAGCACCACAAACAGCTTCATCAGTTCAGACGGCTGCAGGTTGATCACCACCAGACCCAGCCAGCGACGGCTACCATTGATCTCGCGGCCTACATGCGGGATCAGCACCATCACCAGCAGGGTCAGCCCGAACAGGAAGGCATAAGGCGCATACTGTTGCCAGATGCGGGTCGGGATCTGGTATGCCACCACTGCCGCTACCAGCCCAACCCCAATGAACACTGCCTGACGGGTCAGGTAATAGGTGATGCGGTAGTTGGTGTCCTTGTCAGTCGCGGCATAGGCGATGGACGCCGAATACACCATAACCAGACCGATGGCCAGCAGCAGCAGGGTGGACCATACCAGCACCGCATCCACGCCACTGGGTTGCGGACGGTTACGCAGCTGGCGGAAGGACAGGCTAACCATGCGCCCCTCCCACTCGTGCAGCGATTGCGTTGGCCGCAGCAATGAACACCTCAGCGCGGTGTGCATAGTTGCGGAACATGTCGAGGCTGGCGCAGGCCGGGCTGAGCAGGATCACTTCGCCATCCTGCGCATCGGCCCAGGCGGCTTCCACTGCTGCCGGCAGGTCCGCACAGTGCTGTACCGGCACGCCACTGCCTTGCAGGGCGGCTTCAATCTGCACTGCATCACGCCCAATCAGGTAGACCGCGCGGGTAGAGCGCTGCACAGCGTGCTGCAGCGGGCTGAAATCCTGCCCCTTGCCATCGCCCCCGGCAATCAGACGCACGCCCCGGTCAAAGCCCAGCAAGGCGGCTTCTGTCGCGCCGACATTGGTACCTTTGGAATCGTCGATAAAAGTCACGCCACTCAGCGTCAGCACCGGCTCCACCCGGTGCGGCAAGCCACGGAAGCTGGCCACATGCGGCAGCAGCGTGTCCAGCGGCAGTCCGGCAGCGTCCAGCAAGGCCAGTGCAGAAAGCACGTTGGCGGCATTGTGCAAGCCGGGCAGCGGTACCGACAGTACGGGCAGCAAGGCCTGATCCCCCCGCGCCAGCATCAGGCCATCCGCCCGGTCCAGCAGACCATACTCGCTGGCGGACTGCGGCGTAGCCAGCGCAAAGCTGCGCAGCGGCAAACGCGCGTCGCGCATCGCCCAGCTGCGGGCATCATCACGGTTCAGTACCTGTGCCTTGGCATTCAGGAAAATGCGCTGCTTGGCGGCGGCATAGCCATTCATGCCCTCGTAGCGATCCAGATGGTCTTCCGACAGATTGAGTACCGTCGCACTGTCGCAGCGCAGGCTATTCGTGGTTTCCAGCTGGAAGCTCGACAGCTCCAGCACAAACACGTCCGGATATGCCGCGCCATCTGCACGGTCTTCTTCGCAGGCTTCCAGCGCATCCAGCACCGGCAGGCCGATATTACCTGCCACCATGGTTTTCAGACCCGCCTGCTGGCACAGATGCCCCACCAGGCTGGTGACCGTACTCTTGCCATTGGAGCCGGTGATGGCAATCACCTTGCTGGGCCAGTCACGAATCCAGCGTGCGAACAACTCCACATCGCCCAGCATCGGCACGCCTCGAGCCTGGGCGCGGGCAATCGCCGGTTCCGCCAGCGCAATGCCGGGGCTGACCACGGCATAGTCAATACCGCCAAACAGCATGTCGTCAAACGGCCCCAGATGGATGGAGACCTGCGGCAAATCCTGCTGGAAACGGGCAAGCTGAGGCGGCGCACTGCGGCTGTCTGCCACCGTGACCTGCGCGCCATGCGCACACAGCCAGCGGCAGGCCGACAGCCCGCTGTCGCCCATCCCCAGAACCAGTACCCGTTGGTTGCCGTACATGCTTTGGATTACCTCAGCTTCAGGGTGGCCAGACCGGCCAGCACCAGCATCATAGTGATGATCCAGAAGCGGACCACCACCTGCGTTTCCTTCCAGCCCTTCTTCTCGTAGTGGTGATGCAAAGGCGCCATCAGGAAGATGCGCTTGCCACCGCTGTACTTGAAGTAGGCCACTTGCAGCATCACCGACACCGCTTCCACCACGAACACGCCACCCATGATGGCGAACACGATTTCCTGCCGCACGATCACCGCCACCGTACCCAGACCGGCACCAATCGCCAGCGCACCCACATCACCCATGAACACTTCAGCCGGGTAGGCGTTGAACCACAGGAAGCCGAGACCTGCCCCGACCAGGGCGCCGCAATAGATCACCACCTCGCCGGTACCCGGCAGGAAAGGGAAGCCCAGGTGCCGTGCGTGCAGCATATTGCCCGCCACGTAGGCAAACACCGCCAGGCCACCTGCCACCATGACGGAGGGCATGATGGCGAGGCCATCCAGCCCGTCGGTCAGGTTGACGGCATTGCTGCTGCCGACAATCACCAGATAGGTCAGCACCATGAAGCCCACCAGCCCAAACGGGATGGCCACCGTTTTGAAGAAGGGCACCAGCAACGTGGTCTGCGCAGCGGTTTCCTTGAAGTCGGACAGTGCGAAGCTGCCATGGGTCGCCAGCCAGTAACCGGCGATCAGCGCAATGGCGCTCTGGCCGATCATCTTGGCGCGGGCAGACAGGCCTTTCGGGTTTTTGTGCACCACTTTCTTGTAGTCATCAATGAAGCCGATCGCCCCGGTACCCAGCGTCACCAGCAGCAGCAGCCAGACGTAGTGGTTGCGCAAGTCGGCCCACAGCAGAGTCGTCACCGCCAGCGACAGCAGGATCAGGGTCCCGCCCATGGTCGGCGTACCAGCCTTGCTCAGATGGGTTTGTGGACCATCATCACGGATCGGTTGGCCCACTTTCAGCGAGGTCAGCTTGCGGATGACCGATGGCCCCAGCCACAGCGAGACAAACAACGCGGTCAGCATCGCCAGCACGCCACGCAAGGTGACGTAGTTGAACACATTGAAGGCCCGAATCTCGGTGTGGGCCGCCAGCCATTGTGCCAGTAGCAACAGCATGCTCAGGCCTCCCTCATGAAATGTTCCACCACCCGCTCCATGCGCATGGCACGGGAGCCTTTGACCAGTACCGAACAATCGGCGTCCAGCAAGGTTTCCAGCGCCTGCAGCAGGGCATCGAACTCGGTAAAGTGCTGTGCCGTCGGGCCAAATGCAGCACACGCCTGTGCGGTGTCGCCACCCCAGGCCAGCATGCAATCGGTGCGTCCTTGAGCGTAGGCACCCACTTCGGCGTGCAGGTCACAGCTTTGCTCGCCCAGCTCGCCCATGCCGCCCATCACGAATACCCGTTTGCCCGGCATCGCTTGCAGTACATCCAGCGCGGCGCGCATGCTGGCTGGTTGGGCGTTGTAGGTGTCGTCAATCAGACGGCCACCGAAACGGGCGGGCTTCTGCTGCAAGCGGCCCTTGCTGCCCTGGTATTGGGCCAGCCCGGCCGCCACTGCCTTGGGAGAAATGCCCAAAGCCAGTGCAGCCGCAGTAGCCGCCTGCGCATTGCGCACATTGTGTTGCCCCGGCACCTGCAGGCAGGTTTGAATCTCACCCGACAGGGTGTGCAGCAACAGCTCAGTACCGCGTGCGCTGCTGCTGGCTTCGGCGTGCACATCCGCCTGCGCCGTACCGAAGGTCACCTTGCGACGCCCGGGATTGAGGCCACTCCAGTAGTCCGCATACGGGTCTGCCGCGTTGATGACGGCGATGCCGCTGGCGGCAAGACCCCTGAAAATTTCGCCCTTGGCCGCGGCGACGCCATCCAGCGTGCCACCCACACCCGGCAGATGAATCGGTGCAGCATTGTTGATCAAGGCCACATCCGGACGGGTCAGCCCTGTCAGGTAGGCAATCTCGCCGGTGTGGTTCATGCCCATTTCGATCACGGCGAAGCGGTGCTGAGGACGCAGGCGCAACAGGGTAAGCGGCAAGCCGGTATGGTTGTTGAAGCTGCCCTCGGTGGCCAATACCTGTTCCGCACCGACTTCGGCCGCACAAATCGCCGCCAGCATTTCCTTGACTGTGGTCTTGCCGACCGAACCCGTGACACCGGCCACCGGGATACGGAAACGCCCACGCCACCAGGCTGCCAGCTTGCCCAGCGCCAGATCTACATCGGCCACCTGCAACACCGGGCAGGCATAAGCGGCTGCGGGTACTTCACTGACCAGCGCGGCCACGGCACCTGCCGCCAGCGCATCCGGAATCAGGGCATGGCCATCCAGCGACGCGCCCTTGCGTGCCACGTACAGGCTGCCCTGCTGAACGGTGCGGGTATCGTGGGTGACGTGGCGGAAGGCCACATCGTTGCCGATCAGCTGCGCGCCAATGGCTTCAGCGGCCATGCTGAGCGTGGTCATCGCAGCTTCATCCGCACCCACCAGCGCCAGTCGTGCTTCTTCCACATCGTCAAAGTGGTGCTTGGTCTTGCCGATGATCTGGTAATCCTCGTTGCCCTTGCCGGCGATCAATACGATGTCACCGGCTTGGGCAGCCGCAATAGCATGGCGAATGGCAGCACGGCGATCGACCTCGACATGGTGCGCGCCCACCACACCCGCCGCCACCTGCGCGACGATGCTGTGCGGGTCTTCGGTGCGCGGATTGTCGCTGGTCACCACAGCCACATCAGCCAGCCGACCGGCAATTTCACCCATAATGGGGCGCTTGCCCGCGTCACGGTCACCGCCGCAACCGAACACGCAGTAGAGCTTGCCCCCTGCAGGCAGGACATCGCGCAGCGTTTGCAATGCGTTTTCCAGCGCGTCCGGCGTGTGCGAGTAGTCCACCACCACCGAAGGCTGAACACCACCGCCAACCCGCTGCATGCGACCCGCTACACTGCGAATCCTGCCCAGCACACGGCCAGCCTCGGCCAGCGACACCCCTTCGCACAACAGCACACCCAGCACGCCCAGCAGGTTAGCGACATTGAAGCGCCCCAGCAGCGTGCTGTTGACAGAAACGTCCCCGTACGGGGTGACCAGCTCCAGCTGCAAGCCCTCCAAGCCCATCTGCAACTGGCGACAATGCAGGTCACCTTGCGACAGGCCATAGCTCAGCACCTGCACGCCCTGCGCCCGGGCCAGCGCCACCAGTTCGGGTCCAAACGGGTCGTCGATATTGATCACGGCATGCTGCAGGCCGGGCCAGCAGAACAGGCGGGCCTTGGCAGCGCCATAGGCTGCCATGGTGCCGTGATAATCCAGATGATCGCGGGTCAGGTTGGTAAACAGGGCGGTACGATAACGTGCACCGTTGACGCGGCCTTGTTCCAGCGCATGCGAGGACACTTCCATCGCCACCGCCCGCGCGCCCTGTTTCAGCAAGTCCGCCAAGGTGGCGTGCAAGGTCACGGCATCCGGCGTGGTGTTGGCGGCCTCCACCAGCTGCCCGGCAAAGCCGTTGCCTGCCGTACCGATGACGGCAGTCTTGCGACCCAGCGCATCCAGCGCCTGCATCAGCCAGTGGGTGCAGGAGGTTTTACCATTGGTTCCGGTAATACCAATCAGGCTCAGCTGCTGACTGGGTGCGCCATACCATTGGTCAGAAATCTGGCCCAGTTGGTCGCGCAAGCCAGTCACCGCGCAATGCGGCACTTGCAGCGCAGCGGGCCACTCATAGCCTTCTGCCTCATGGATCACCGCGCTGGCACCGGCGGCCACCGCCTGCTCAATATAACGACGGCCATCCTGGGCGCTGCCCGGCATGGCGACAAATACCCGCCCCGGACCAGCCATGCGGCTATCCAGCGTCAGATCGGTGACCGATGGCGGCAGTTGCCGCAGAAATGCCATCACATCCATGTTCATACTCATAGTCCGGTCTCCGCTTCCGGCTCATCAAAGCCTGGGATCACCGTGGTCTGTACCGGCGCATCATGCGGCACCTTCATCTTGCGCATGATGTCGGACACAATCTTGCTGAATACCGGCGCGGCGACCTGACCACCGTAATGGCGGGTCGGATCCGGCTCATCGATCATCACGGCCACGATGATCCGAGGGTTGGAGATGGGCGCGACCCCGACGAAGGAGGCCACATACTTGCTCTTGTCGTAGCCCCGGCCACTGACCTTGTATGCTGTGCCGGTCTTGCCGCCGACCCGGTAGCCCACCACCTGCGCCAGTTGCGCGGTCCCACCGGGCTGAGTCACCATCTCCAGCATTTTCAGCACTTGCTGGGCGGTTTGCGGCTTCAGCACCTGGGTGGCGGGCCCCGGCGCATCCAGCTTGAGGATGCTCACCGGGCGAATGGCACCGTTATTGGCAAACACCATGTAGGCGCGAGCAATCTGCATCAGGCTGACCGACAGGCCATAGCCGTAAGACATGGTGGCCTGCTCTACCGTCTGCCAGGTCTTGGGGGACCGCAGCTTGCCACGTGCCTCGCCGGGGAAACCAGTGCCTGGCACCTTGCCCAAGCCGACGCGATCGAACAGGCTCCACAAGGTTTCGGCCGGCATTCTCAGGGCGATGGTGGCGGTGCCGATGTTGCTCGACTTCTGCACCACGCCCTCTACCGTCAGCGAGCCATAGTTATGGGTATCGGTGATGGTACGGCCGCCGATCTGGGTGCTGCCGCTGGTCGGGATCAGGGTGGTGGGCTGCACGATCCCGGCGTCCAGCGCCGTGGCGATCGACAGCGGCTTCATCATGGAACCGGGCTCGAACTGATCGGTCAGCACACGGTTACGCATGCGGCTGGGGTCGATCTTGCTGCGGTTGTTCGGGTTGTAGGTCGGCAGGTTGGCCAGAGCGAGGATCTCGCCGGTATGGGCATCCAGTACCACCACGCCACCAGCCTTGGCCTTGGCCGCAGCCACCCCCGCCACCAGTTCGTGATAAGCCCAGTACTGAATATCGCTGTCAATGGACAGGGTGACCGTCTCGCCGTCCTTCGGCAGCACCTTGGTGCCAACGTCTTCCACCACATAACCACGGCGATCGCGGATCACCTTCCAGCGGCCATCCTGTCCGGCCAGCAGACTGTTACGTGCCCGCTCGATACCTTCCTGCCCCTTCTCGTCGTTGTCGGTAAAGCCAACGATATGGGCCATCATCTCGTGCGCGGGATACAGGCGGACATACTCAGGCTGCTGGTACACCCCAGGCACTTTCAGGTCCAGAATGGTTTTGGCCAGCTCCGGGTTGATGCGGCGCTTGAGGTAGACGAACTCACGGTCCTTGCTGGCAAAACGAGCCCGCAGCTCGGTTTCAGGCACTTTCAGCAGGTCGGACAACTGGCGAAATTGCTCCAAAGTCACCAGCCCGGCCGCCTCTTTGGCATTGACCCAAATACTGGCCGCCTGTGCGCTGCGTGCGAGGGTATTGCCCTCACGGTCGGTAATCACACCGCGTTTGGCCTTGAGCGGGATCACCCGGTTGTAGCGGATCTCCCCTTCTTTGCGCAGGAAATCATCCTGCTGCACCTGCAGGTAGAGCGCACGACCCGCCAGCGCCACAATGCCCAAACCGAGCATGCCAAAGACCAGTGCCGACCGCCAGGCCGGCAACTTCAGGGCAAGTTCAGGATTGGCATAGCGCGCGCGTGCCACGTTTTACTCTTCCTTCGGTGGCACCACCACCACCGATTCACCATTGGCCGTCACCACCCGCGTACGCTGTGGGTCCGGCGTTTTCATCTTCAGCGTCCCGGTTGCCTCACGCTCAATACGCGAGTGCATGCCCTGGGTGCTCTGTTCCAGCAACAGCTTGTCGTACTCCTCTTTGTACTGCTTGGCCTGCGCATCCTCATGTTGCAGCTCGGCAAAGATGCGGCGTGACTTGTGCTGTGAAGTCACCACCGACAAGGCAGACAGCACCGCCACGATCAGCAGCAGGGCATTGAGCTTATGCACGCCCACCCCCGGTGCGCTCAGCCACACGCAGCACAGCGCTGCGTGAGCGCGGGTTTTGCCGGACCTCTTCTGCACTCGGCTTGATGGCCTTGCCGATCAGCGTCACCGGCGCCTGCGGCATGTCTGCGGCGCGCACTGGTACCCGGCTGGGCAAACGATCCACCGTCGCCGCGTCACGCAGCGTCTGCTTGACCATGCGGTCTTCCAGCGAGTGAAAGCTAATCACCGCCAGACGCCCGCCTGGCTTCAGGCAGGCAATGGCCGCCGGCAGGACTAGCGAAAGTTCTTCGAGTTCGCGATTGAGGTAAATCCGTACAGCCTGAAAGGTGCGTGTCGCGGGGTCCTGGCCCGGCTCGCGAGTGCGGACGGCCTTCGCCACGATCGCGGCAAGCTGCCGGGTTGTGACGATGGGCTCTTGGCCGCGCGCAGCAACAATCGCGCTTGCAACCTGTTTAGCAAACCGCTCTTCACCATAATCCCTGACCACCCTTGCGATATCCGCTTCTGCAGCGGCGTTGAGCCAATCCGCAGCGGTAAGGCCACGGCTGTTGTCCATGCGCATGTCCAGTGGCGCATCAAAACGGAAACTGAAACCACGCTCGGCCTCATCCAGCTGCGGGGAGGACACGCCCAGATCCAGCAAGATGCCGTCCACCTGGGCGATGCCCTGCTGCGCCAGCACATCGGCGAGCTCGGCGAAAGCGGTATGCACAATGGTGAAGCGCGGGTCGTCGATACTGGCCGCCGCGGCGATGGCCTGCGGGTCACGGTCGAGCGCGATCAGGCGACCCTGCGGCCCCAGCTGCTGCAGGATGCGTCGGCTATGTCCCCCTCGACCAAAGGTGCCATCCACATAGATGCCGTCCGGATGCACGGAGAGTGCCGTCACCGCTTCCTCGAGCAACACGGTGACGTGTGGGCTGGAGGTGGACATTAGAGCGAGAACCCTTCGAGTTCGGCAGGCATGCCATCACTGCTGTACTGCAGCGCCACATCACACTGGCGCTGCCATCCGAGCTCATCCCAGATCTCGAATTTCTTGCCTTGACCGATCATGACCACCCGTTTGTCGAGCCCGGCGAAGGCACGCAGCTCAGGAGAGAGTAAAATGCGCCCCGCCGAGTCCATCTCCACGTCCTCGGCGTAACCCACCACCACCCGCTGATAGGCGCGCAGTTGCGGATTGAAACTGGACACACTGTTGAGTTTTTCTTCAATCGGGCCCCATTCCGGCGCCGGATACAGCAGCAGACACTTGCTTGGGTCCGCCGTGATGACCAGACGGCCATCGGCCTGCTCGGCGAGCGCATCCCGATAGCGTGCCGGGACCGCCATGCGCCCCTTGCTATCCAGATTCAGAATCGCGCTACCCCGAAAGCCCACTGTGTCCTCGCGCTGCTGGTTTGGGTCAAAAAACCCACAAAAACCCACTTTTTCCCACTTGTCGCCACTATAGTTAAAAAAAAATGGCAGGTCAAGGCGGTAAATCGCGATTTTTCCTTTTGCGACAAGGACTTACGGTATTTTCATCGAAAAGACAATTTCCTTTAAAATGAATGGGATAGCGCTCAAACAGAAAGTAACCTCTGAGGATTAACCTCACCCGCGGGTCAGTACGACGTCATGTGCAGGCCCACCATCCCACTTCAGGCTGGACAGTACCTACAGCGCACCTTACCCTTGTCGGCATCATCAACCGGAGATCACCATGACGCGCCATGGCCTGCCCCTGCTGCTGGGTCTGCTCTGCTGTGCCTGCACCCAACTGAAGCCGACTGCGCTCTGGGTGGCGGACCAGCATGGCCTGGACGCCGGAGTTGATACGCTGGAGCTGGGAAACCAGCGTTGGCAGATTCGGGTAGAAACCAGCACCCTGCTGATGACCGGCAATATCCAGCAACGCCTGCAAGATGCCGTCCACGTGCATTGCCGCAAGCAAGGACGGCCCATCCCGGTGATCGAACGTGAAGAGAGCGGCCTGCTCAACAGCCTGACCGGTGGCCGCCGCTACGCCACCGCCATCATTCACTGCGACCCGGCAGCGGCGGCGGCACCCTGAACTGTCCCATTGATCATGCCTTTCATCCCGCTCAAGGTTTAACTGCAACCTCGACAATGCTAGGATTAAGCTGACTGCCCTGCTCCGGGCAGCGATCACGGGAAGCCATGCCGACATGAGTTTCGAGATCGTCAACAACCAGTTTCTACAGCAGCTGGCAGCAGCGGGCGCGTCACACGACATCCTCGCCTGCGAAGACATTTATTCCGAGAGCGGGGTCAAGCTGCTCGCCAATGGCAGCACGCTGGGTGACGATATTCAGTCACGGCTCTTGCACCACAAACTGCGTCGCCCGCTGGAGCACAGCATCCGTGTGGCGGATGCCCCCAACAACCGCACCCTGCTGGACACGTTCAACCACATTCTGGATCAAGAGCCCATCCTGGCCCATTGGGCCAGCCACAGCGGCATTACCCTGGAGCTGCAGGAGGCCCTGCAACGTCTTAACCTGCCCGAGTGCGCCTGGAGCGCACTGGCGATTGCGCGGCATAGCGACCCCAGGTTTATCGAGCATGGGCTTCGGGTCGCCCTGATCGCCATTTCCACAGCACAGACCGCTGGGCAGGCGTGGCGTCATTTGCTGCCTGCGGCGCTGCTTCACGATATTGGCTACCTGTACCTTAATCCAGCACTGTGGAAGGCTCAGCACCCCATTGGCCCCGGCGAATGGAAGCAACTGTCGGCGCACCCGATCATTGGCCAGATGTGGGCGCAAAACGTCGCCGGACTGGGGGGCGAAGTGGCGGCCTTGATTGCCTGCCATCACGAACGTGCCGATGGAAGCGGTTACCCACGCCAGATTGGTGGCGAGCGCCTCGGTCCCGTTGCAGAAATCCTGGCTTTGGCAGAAATGGTCAGTGGCATGCTGGAGCATCGCAGCTACCCGCTGGGGCAACTGCGGGTAGCCTTCAAGTTGTTACCGGGCCAGTTCACCCGGCAGACCCGACAGGCAGCGCTGAGCGGCACCCAGGACTTGCCGGTGGGGGATGCACCGGCCATCGCGACAGACAAGATTGAAGAAGCCCTGCATCAGCTACTGTTACGCTTTGGCCAAGCGCTGGAAGTGCTGGAGCAACTGGACTGGCATTGCACCAGTCATGTTGGTCGACAGCTCAAACAACGGCTCGCCGACCGGCTCAATGTCATCCAGCGCGCCTTTACCAGCGCAGGGCTGGATGTCTGGCTGCCGGAAAGCCAGCGCGAATCTGTCCCCAATGGCGACACCTTCTGGAACGAGCTGGCGTGGATCATCCGCGAAACCAACTGGCACACCCGCCATCTGGCGCGCGACCTGACCCGGCAGTCCCTACTGCTGCCGCAAAGTGAAGCCCACGCTTTCGAGCCCTTGGCCGCCCTGTTCCTTGCCTTGTCCGATGAGTTGACCCGGGCCGGGCTGTGAAACGCATCCTGCTGGTCTGGCATAGCCAAGGTGGACGCACCGGGCGGCTGGCTGAAGCCGTCGCTGCCGGACTCGCCCAAGCGGCTGATGAGGTCACCATCTATAACCGGCAAGCGCTGCAGGCCACCACTACGGAATTGCTGGAAGCCGATGGCATCCTGATCGGCACCGCCGAGCAGTTTGGTTATATGTCCGGTGCCATCAAGGATTTCTTTGACCGCACCTACTACCCGGCGGAAGGCAAAATGCAGGGGCGACCCTACGGCTTGTTTGTCTGCGCAGGCAACGACGGTCTGGGTGCCATTGTCAATGTGGAGCGCATTGCTGCGGGCTATGGCTGGAAACGCGCACTGCCACCCATGCTGGTCAAAGGGGAACCCACCCCCGAGCAGCTGAACGCTGCAGAGGAGTGGGGTGCCACCTTTGCGGCCGGGCTCAGTATCGGCCTGTTCTGATCCTGAACCTGATCAGCCGCGCTTACTGCCGACGCCAGGTGGTGCCTTGCGGGCCATCTTCCAGCACAATGCCCGCTGCCAGCAAAGCATCACGGATGCGGTCGCTTTCGGCAAAGTCCTTTGCCTTGCGCGCCGCTTGCCGCGCGGCAATCTGGGCTTCAATCGCGGTGGCATCCAGCCCGTCTGCGCCCGCCTCACCTTGCAGGAAGGCTTGCGGATCACGCTCGAGCAGGCCCAGCACATTGGCCAGTGCCTTCAGCTGTGCCGCCAGCTGCGGATCGCGGCTGCGGTTGACTTCACCAGCCAGATCAAACAGCACCGCCACGGCTTCCGAGGTGCCAAAGTCATCATCCATCGCCTCACGGAAGCGGGCGGCATACGGGTTCTGCCAGTCCAGCGTCACGCCATCAGCAGGCGGGGTTTGCCGTAGCGCGGTGTACAGCCGCTCCAGCCCTTGCTTGGCATCGCGCAGCAGCTCTTCCGAGTAGTTGATCGGGCTGCGGTAATGCGCCCGCACCAGCAGAAAGCGTACCACTTCACCGTCGAACTGTTGCAGCACATCGCGGATGGTGAAGAAATTGCCCAGTGATTTGGACATCTTCTCGCCATTGAGTTGCAGAAAACCGTTGTGCAGCCAGTAATTGACGTAAGTATGGTTATGGCAGCCTTCGCTTTGCGCGATCTCGTTCTCGTGGTGCGGGAACTGCAGGTCCTCGCCACCGCCGTGAATGTCAAAGTGCACGCCAAAATGATGCTTGGACATCACCGAGCACTCAATATGCCACCCCGGACGCCCCGGCCCCCAGGGCGATGCCCAGTGTGGCTCACCGGGTTTGGCGGCTTTCCACAGCACAAAGTCAAACGGGTCACGCTTGTACGGATCCACCTCCACCCGCTCGCCGGCCCGCAGGTTGGCCAGCGTTTTACCGGAGAGTTTGCCGTAGCCCTCAAAGCTGCGTACCGCGTAGTACACATCACCGTTGTCCGCCGGATAGGCGCGACCATTGGCAATCAGCTGTTCGATCATCTGCACCATGCCCTCCACGTGCTGGGTGGCACGCGGCTGCAGGGTGGGCGGCAACAGGTTCAGGTGAGCCAGATCATCGTCCATGGCGGCGACATTCTCATCCACCAGCTGCATTGGGGTAATGCCACGCTCCACTGCCCGCTTGATGATCTTGTCTTCAATGTCGGTGATGTTGCGCACATAGCTCACCTCGTACCCCGAGGCCCGCAGCCAGCGATAGATGGTATCGAACGCAGCCAGCATGCGGGCATGCCCGACATGGCAAAGGTCGTACACCGTCATGCCACAGACGTACATATTGACCTTGCCGGGCTGGATCGGGGTAAACACTTCTTTCTGGCGGGACAGGGTATTGTACAGTTTCAGCATCTGGGCTCTCACTCAAGGTACCCGGCCTCAGGCCGGGCCAAACCGGTGCTTTCCGGCCACCGGCAACAAAAACGCCGCCCGAAGGCGGCGTACCGGGCAGGCGCAGGCCTCCCCGGCGGGATCAACTACAGTACTTGGCAATATCCGCTTCCAGCGAGCGGATGGCTTGCTCCGATGCTTTCGGGTCCATGAAGACACGCTCACCGTTCTCGTTCACCTGATAAATCCCGCTCGCCGACTTCATCCTCGACAGATGGTCCCGCGCCTCAGCGCAACGCTGGCGCTGGGTCGCGTCTTTGGCGGCCTGGGCATCGGCCTTGGACTGCTGGTCTTTCTTGTCCATCTGCCGCTTGTTGAAGTCTGTCTGCTGGCTCTGCCAGTCGCCACTGCTACTGGCCTTGCCGCCACCTGAGGCCGACTTGGGCGCAACGGTCTGCGTCTGGGTGCCCGCAGGAGGCGGCGTCTGCGAGTAGTGGGTCACGCCCTGGGCATCGACCCATTTATACATTTGCGCCTGGGCGCCCAGCGCCAGCAGCAATAACAGCCCACCCAACGTTTTCGACATCTGCATCACCCTGCTCCTGCCTTAGCCTGCTTCCTTGCTCCAGGAATCCTTCAACGTCACCGTCCGGTTGAACACCGGCTTGCCCCCCGCCTGATGCGCCACGCGATCCGTGCAGAAATAGCCCAGCCGCTCGAACTGGTAACGGGTCTCCGGGGCCGCGTCCTGCACTGCTGCCTCCACCCAGGCCTCCACCACCTGCAAGGAGTGCGGGTTGAGGAACTGCATGAAGTCCACGTACTGGCCATCGTCACCCCGCACCGCATCCGGACGCGGCTCGGTAAACAGGCGGTCATACAGGCGAACTTCTGCTGCGATGGCGTGTTCGGCAGACAACCAGTGAATCACGCCCTTGACCTTGCGGCCCACCGGGTTCTGCCCCAATGTAGCGTGATCAATCGAGCATTTCAACTCGACGACCTCGCCTGATGCGTCCTTCACCACCTCATCGCAGCGAATCACATAGGAGTAGCGCAAGCGCACTTCCATGCCCGGTGCCAGTCGCTGCCAGCCTGCGGGCGGCACTTCGGCAAAGTCATCGCGTTCGACGTACAAGGTAGCGGCGATCGGTACTTCACGCTCACCGAACTCCGGGTGATGCGGATGGAACGGTGCGCTGCGCTGGCCGGTGACCCCGGCTTCAAAATTGGTCAGCGTCACCTTCAAGGGGTTGAGCACGGCCATCACGCGGGGTGCCTCGGCTTCCAGCGTCTCGCGCACAGCGCCTTCCAGCACCGAGTAATCAATTACGTTCTCGCTCTTGGAGATGCCGCAGCGCTGGGCAAACAGGCGAATCCCGGCCGGGCTGTAACCCCGGCGACGCATGCCGGAGACGGTGGGCATGCGTGGATCGTCCCAGCCACTGACCACCTTTTCGTTGACCAGCTGGTTCAGCTTGCGCTTGGAGGTCAGCGCGTACAACAGCTCCAGCCGCGAGAACTCGTACTGCCGTGGGTGACAGTCAATGCTGATATTGTCCAGCACCCAGTCATACAAGGGCCGGTGGTCTTCAAACTCCAGCGTGCACAGCGAATGGGTGATGCCTTCTAGCGCATCCGAGATGCAATGGGTGTAGTCGTACATCGGGTAGATGCACCAAGCATCGCCGGTGCGAATATGATGCAGGCGGCGAATGCGGTAGATGACCGGGTCACGCAGGTTGATGTTGCCGGACGCCATGTCGATCTTCAGCCGCAGGGTACGGCTACCGTCGGCAAACTCGCCGGCGCGCATGCGGGTGAACAGGTCGAGGTTTTCTTCCACACTGCGGTCACGCCACGGGCTCGGCTTGCCCGGCTCGGTCAGGGTGCCGCGGTAGGCACGCATCTGCTCGGCATCGAGGTCATCCACATAGGCCAGACCTTTCTGGATCAGCTCGACAGCATAGCCGTACAACTGTTCGAAGTAATCCGAGGCATAGCGCACTTCGCCTTGCCATTGAAACCCCAGCCAGCGCACGTCTTCCATGATGGCGCGCACATACTCTTCGGATTCTTTTTCCGGATTGGTATCGTCAAAGCGCAAGTTGCAGGCACCGGCATAGGCCTGCTCGCCCTGCACCAGCCCGAAGTTCAGGCAGATCGACTTGGCGTGCCCTACGTGCAGGTAGCCATTGGGCTCCGGCGGGAAACGGGTCTGGATGGCCGCATGCCGCCCATCCTTCAGGTCGTTGTCAATGATGGTGCGGATGAAATGGGCAACTACAGGTGCATCACTCATGGTGTACGGGAACGATCCATTGCGTCGGAAAAATAATCAGGTCTTGATCTTACCTGAAAAGACAGAATCCCGCAGGTAGCCCCCCGCATCGCACCATGGGCAGAAACCATCTGTGCCGGTCCGGCACATGCCTCCCGACCTTGTACCAAGGGGCAGTATTGCGGATGCGACACTGACCCTAACATGCACCGCCTGGACGCCAGACCGATCAGCTGTCACCCGCAGCACAGGGCGCTGGGCAATCCCGACAGGTCGTCGCATGATAAACAATTGCAACAATGATGACGTGCTGAATTGTGGTACAGGACTGCTTCTTGTTAGAATCCGCCAGATCAAACCGCTTTGACAAAGTCCAATATGCCCAATCGCCCGCTGCGCCTCATTCCGCTTTGCCTGGTACTGGCACTGACCACCGCCCGTGCTGACGAAGCCCAGGACATCAGCGCGCTGATCAAGCAAGGTCAAAGTACGCAAGCCCTGGAGCGGGCCAATCAGTATCTGGTCAAAGACCCCAAGAATGCCAAAGTCCGCTTTGCCAAAGGCCTGGCGCTGGTTGACCTTAACAAGCCCGCGGATGCCATCAAGGTCTTCCAGGGGCTGACGGAAGACTATCCGGAGCTGCCGGAGCCGTATAACAATCTGGCGGTGCTGTACGCCCAGCAGAAACAGTTCGACAAAGCGCGCCAGGCGCTAGAAATGTCGATCCAGACCCACCCCAGCTATGCCACCGCACACGAGAACCTGGGGGACATTTATGCGCAGATGGCAAGCCAGGCCTACAGCCGTGCGCTGCAGCTGGACAAGAACAATGCCAACGCGCAAACCAAGCTGACGCTGATTCGAGACCTCTTCACCAAGCCTGGCGCACCGCTGGCCACCGTGAAGCCAACCGCACCGGTGGTGGTCGCCACCGCCAAGCCGGAACCGGTGAAGCCTGAGCCGGTGAAGACTGAACCCGCCAAACCGGCCGCTACCGTCACCACGCCTGCCACACCCACTACCAAACCGGTGAAACCGGATGCTTCCACGCCAGCAGTGAAGGTGGAACCCAGCAAACCGGAACCGGTCAAGCCCGAGCCGACCAAACCGGCCGCCAGCAGCCGTGATGACAAGCCAGTGCTGCAGGCCACCGAGGCTTGGGCGCAGGCCTGGTCCAGGCAGAAGGTGGGGGCTTACCTGTCCGCGTACGGCAGCAGCTTCAAGCCGCCACGCGGCATGAGCCGCTCGGCGTGGGAAGCCGAACGTCGCGAGCGCCTTACCGCATCCAGCTCCATCAGCGTCAGCATTGGCGCACCCAAAGTCAGTTTCATTGATGACAACACGGCACGTGTGACATTCACCCAGTCATACAAGTCGGATACACTGAAGACTTCCACCGGCAAAACGCTGATCATGACGAGGAATGGCGACCGATGGTTGATTACCGAGGAACGGGTAGGCCGTTGAACCGTTCAAAGCGTAGTGGATTGATGTCTCCCCGCCCTGGGCGGTTGCGACGAGTACTGGCACTGGTGCTGGTCAGTCTGCCCGCGGCGTCAGTGAACTCCATGGGTTCGTTCGCCACACCGGACCCGGTTCCCCTGCCGCTGGCGCAAGCCAGCCCCGGCAAGCCCATTGACGTGACGCATCGTCGCCCCGAGCAGGAATTGATGCGGGTGCTGGATGCCATGCAGCGCGGACAGTTTGGCACCGCCCAGTCCACGCTGGACCAGCTGCTGCGCGATTACCCCAACTACCGTCTGGCACACCTGATTCAGGGAGACCTGCTGAAGGCGCGCGGCCGTCCGCTCAAAACCATGGGCGATGTCTCCGAGGTCAGCCCCGAAGTGCTGAATGACCTGCGGCTGGAAGCCCAGGTCCGCCTGAAGCGCTATACCGAAGATGCGCCGGTCGACAAAGTGCCGGGCAATATCCTGCAACTGTCCAGCGCCCAGCGCTATCTGCTGGCGGTCGATGTCAGCCGCTCCCGCCTGTATGTGTACCAGAACGACAATGGTACCCCGCGCCGGGTGGATGATTTCTACATCACCATCGGCAAGAATGGTTACGACAAGCGGATCGAAGGCGATCAACGCACCCCGCTGGGCGTGTACTTTGTACTGTCACAGCTCCCCAAGGCCTCGCTGCCTGATCTGTACGGGGCTGCTGCTTTCCCGCTGAGCTACCCCAATGAGTGGGACCGGCTGCAAAAGCGGACCGGCCACGGTATCTGGCTGCACGGCAGCCCGTCTGACACCTATAGCCGGCCACCGTTATCCAGCAATGGCTGCGTGGCGCTGACCAACCAGGATTTGATGGCGCTCAGCAAGTACCTGCAGATCGGCGTCACTCCGGTGATCATCAGCCGGGACTTTGACTGGGTCAATGCCGAACAAACCCAGCAGGACCGGGATAGCCTGTTGCAAAGCCTGGAGCACTGGCGTCAGGACTGGGAAAGCCGCGACACCCGCCGTTATCTGGAGCACTACTCGGCCAATTTCCGCAGTGGCAGCCAGGATCTGACGGCTTGGTCGGCACAGAAAACCGCAGTCAATGCCAGCAAGAAATGGATCAAGGTCGGCTTGAGCAATGTCAGCCTGTTCCGCTATCCGGATAACCCGGACATGGTAGTGGCAACCTTCGAGCAGGATTACCGCAGCGACAACCTGAGCAGCAAGGGTGGCAAGCGGCAATACTGGCAACGTGAAGGCAGTGGCTGGAAAATCATTTACGAAGATGTCAGTTGATGGACACCCGCATGAAACCTGTTACCCGTCTGTTTACCCTCAGCGCCCTGCTGTTCAGCCTGCCCTTGCTGGCCCGCCCCATGGTGGAGATTCGCACCAACCGGGGTGTGATGGTCGCAGAGTTGTATAGCGACAAAGCGCCGAATACGGTGCGCAATTTCCTGCAGTACGTCGGTGAAGGCTTCTACAGCCAGACCACTTTCCATCGCGTGATCCCTGGCTTCATGATCCAGGGCGGTGGCTTGACGGCCAGCATGGAACCCAAAGCCACGCACGCCCCGATTGCCAGCGAGTCCAACAATGGCCTGAAAAACCAGCTCGGCACCCTGGCCATGGCGCGCAGCCACGACCCGGACTCGGCCACCAGCCAGTTCTTCATCAATCTGAGTGACAACAAGCACCTGAACTATTACAAGCCCACGCCGGACTACATGGGCTATACCGTGTTTGGCAAGCTGGTCAAAGGCGGGGACGTGGCGGAAGCCCTCTCCAAGCAAACCACGCAGACCATTGGCGACTTTACCGATGTGCCGGTAGAAGCCATTACCATCGAAGCCATCGTTCGCCTGCCGGACAGCCCGGACGCACCGGTTGCCAGCAAACCCACCAGCAAGAAACCTGCCCGCAAACGCAGCAAGTAAGCTGCGCTACGCCTACTGAAGGAAACAGATCATGAGCGACATCGTCACCCTCTACACCAGCATGGGCAACATCACGCTGGAACTGAACGCCGACAAGGCCCCGAAGACGGTGGCCAACTTTCTGGCCTATCTGGATGCGGGCCACTACAACGGCACCGTATTTCACCGTGTGATCGACGGTTTCATGATTCAGGGCGGTGGCTTTGAACCGGGCATGAAGCAAAAACCGGCACCGACGACCGTCGAGAATGAAGCCGCCAATGGTCTGAGGAACGACACCTACACGGTGGCGATGGCACGTACGCCGGATCCACACTCGGCCAGCGCCCAGTTCTTCATCAACGTGGCCGACAATGCTTTCCTCAACTATCGCGACCCCAGCCAGCAAGGCTTTGGCTACTGCGTGTTCGGCAAGGTGATTGCCGGTCAAGAGGTGGTGGACCAGATTCGCAAGGTCAAGACTGGCAACGCAGGCTTCTTCCAGGACGTGCCGGTGCAGGATGTGCTGATCGAGCGCGCCGAGCGCGGCGAAGCCGCCTGAGCCTGGCGGGCCACAGCCCCGTGGCCTGACGCATGTCCAAGCTGTACTTTATCGCCGACCTGCACCTGTCTGCCGACACGGTGCAGGAATACCGCCGCTTTGCAGACTGGCTTCCAAGCCTGCAAAGCGGTGACCGCCTCTATATCCTGGGCGACTTCCTCGAGGTCTGGGTCGGGGATGACGATCTGGATGATCCCTTTGCCCGGCAATTGACAGCCCTGTTGCACCACACGGCGGCACGGGGTGTCTCACTGTTCCTGCAGCATGGCAACCGGGATTTTCTGCTGGGCGAACGCTTTGCCCAGGCCGCCGGGCTGACGTTGCTGCCCGACCCTTGTTATCTGCCCAGCGAGCAACTGCTGCTCAGCCATGGTGACCAGCTGTGTCTGGATGACCACGACTATCAGCGCTTCCGTGCCGAAGTGCGCCAGCCGCAGTGGCAGCAGGCTTTTCTGGCGCGTCCACTCAGCGAGCGCAAGGCTTTTGCCCGCCAGCTGCGCGAGCAAAGCGAGGCTCAGAAGCGGAGCAAGCCGCTCCCCATCATGGATGTGTCTGACGGTGCGGTGCAGGACTGGCTGACCTGCTGGCCTGACGCCACCCTGATTCACGGCCACACGCACCGTCCGGCCCGGCACGACTACCTCACGCCCACCGGCCAGCGCCAGCGCTGGGTGCTACCAGATTGGCATGCCGAGCGTTGGGGCTTTCTGCAGTGGCAACACCATCAGCTGCAGGAACATTACACCCCGCGCCTGACGACACCCTGACCGGTTTGTTGCAATGCCGCAACAGCAAGATTTCAATACCATCCTTACCAAAACCGCGCCCTGATTTGATTCAAGGCATCAGCATATTTAGCACCCCTGACATTCCACACCATCCCTCTTGCATTGCAGCAGCAAAGGCATAGACTTCGCGCAACTGCCCTAAAGTAGGGCGTCGCCACGAAGGAAATGCACCAAATGGTTACATTGGCTGATTTGCACGCCTGTCTGCAAAGCTGTAATGATCTGGCCCAACAAGCCAGCCACGCTTGGCTGTGCGGGATGGAAGATGCGCTACAAGCGCAGCTGGATGGCTGCCGTGCCCTGCTGGAGGACTGGCAGGCGCAGCCTTTGCTGCCGGCCGGTGGCCCCGAGCAGCAATTACGCCAGCAACAGCAGCGGCTCTCCCATCAGCTGGAGCTGGGCATGACTGCGGCACGCAATATCTACCTGAGCAATATGCGTACGCAAACCGAATGGTTGCAGCTCAGTGAAAAATGGGTTGCCACCTGCAGCGCAGCCCTGCTGGACCAGCTCCCCACCCCGCCGGGCTCGCCCGCCCCTGCCGTAGAAGCCATGCGCTCCGCCGTAGAGATTGGCGGCTGCGCCTTTGACTCGCTGTCCAAAGCCACCCGCCAGGTAAGCCATTTTGCCGGTACCAACATGACCGCCGCCACCCTGAAGGCACTCAATGTGGCCCGTGAGAAGCTGAACGGCTAAGCCACAGGCTGGCCTCGCCAGCCCCATACAAGCGGCAGTCAGCTCACGCTTCTGTGCCGGTTGCCACCGGCCGTGATGCGTCGCTGCACCATTCACTCCACGAGCCAGCATACAGGCGACTGCCCGTTAGCCCGGCATGGCTCATCGCCAGCAGATTATGGCAAGCGGTCACACCGGAGCCACACTGGTGCACCAGCTCGCCGGGGGCCACACCCGCCAGTACCTGCTCAAACTGCTGGCGCAGCACATCCGCCGGTTTGAAACGTCCATCGGCCTGCAGGTTGTTCTGGAAAAAGAAATTACGTGCCCCGGGAATATGGCCGCCAACCGGGTCCATGGTCTCCCCCTCCCCGGCAAAACGGCCTGGCGCCCGTGCGTCCAGCACCACAAAGGTGGGGTGCTGCAGGTTAGTCAGCACGGCCTCTACCCGCACCGGCTCGTCCGCCGGTTGCATCGGATAGGGCGCCGCAGGAACCACCTGTGGCAGCTCGGTGGTCAATGCCCCACCCGCAGCCTGCCAGGCGGCCACACCGCCATCCAGCACCGCCACCGCCTGATGCCCGAGCCAGCGCAGCATCCACCATAGCCGCGCCGCGTACATGCCACCCGCCGAGTCATACGCCACCACCTGCGTCTGCGGAGTAATGCCCCAGCGCGCTACGGTCTCAGCAAAGTGGGCACGCTCCGGCAAGGGGTGCCGCCCATTGCGCCCGGTCTTGGCTGCGGACAGGTCATCCTCCAGGCTGGCAAACTGCGCCCCCGGCAAATGCCCTGCCGCGTACTGGCCACGCCCCCAGCTCAGGTCGGTCAGTTGATGGCTGCAATCGAGCAGGCACACCTGGCCTTGCAGTGCCTGCAGGCTGGCCGCGTCAATCAGCGTCTGGTACATGAGGTGCTCCTTGTGGGTCCGGTCGGCGATTGCTGCCCGCCACCATCTTGAATTCCAGCAGGCGGCATTCCAGCGCGCCATTGAACAGGACCGTACGCTTGCTGGCCGACAAGCGGATGGTTTTGGCCAGCTCCGGATCGGCACTCAGCAGGTATGCGCGCCAGCCGCTGAAGTGCTGCTTGAGCCAGTGTCCCAGCTGCGGGTACCACGCTTTCAGCGCTTCCAGCTCCCCCAGCCGCACGCCGTAGGGCGGGTTACTGACGATCACACCCTCGCTGGCCGGTGGCCGGCAATCCAGCAGGTCACACTGTTTGAGCTCGATCACATCGCCCAAGCCAGCGGCTTCAATATTGGCCTGCGCCCGTTTCAGCACATCGCCGTATTTGTCGCTGCCAAAAATCGGCAAACGGCGGCGAACCGGTGCCTGCTGCTCTCGTTCGGCCAACCAGGCTTGCCACTCCGCCTGCGGAAAGCTGCGATTGCGCTCAAAGGCAAACCGCCGCCCGGAGCCCGCATCGATGCCCAGGGCCATCTGCGCCGCTTCCATCAGGATGGTGCCGCTACCGCACATTGGGTCCAGCAGCGGCTGGCACAGGCCATCCTCGGTATGCGTTTGCCAGCCGCTGAGCATCAGCATGCCTGCCGCCAGATTCTCGCGCAGCGGCGCTTCGCCCTGCACCTGACGCAAGCCCCGCTTGAACAGCGGCTCACCGCTGGTGTCCAGATACAGGGTCAGTACCCGTGCATCCAGAAACGCATAGATGCGCTGATCGGGTGCTTCGGTATTGACGCTGGGGCGGCTGCCGGTACGCTCGCGGAAATGATCGCAAATGGCGTCCTTGATGCGCAGGGTCAGGAAGTCCAGACTGGGTAGCGGGCACTTTTGTGCCGACACGCTGACCTTGATGGTCTGTGACGGGTCAAACCACTGCCCCCACGGCAGCGCCTGGGCTGCACGGTAGACGTCCTGCTCGGTGCGGTAAGGGGTCTGCCGCAGGCGCCACAGAATGCGGCTGGCCAGACGGCTGCATCGGTTGGCACGCGCCGCGCACAACCAGTCGCCCTTGAAATGCACGCCCCCTGCTACCGCCTTGACCTGCTCACCGCCCAGTGCTGTCAGCTCCTCAGCCAGCAAAGCCTCCAGCCCGCGAGGACTGGTCGCAAAAAAATCATGCATGGTCATCAAAACTGCTCCTGCCTGGGGCCACTTGCGGTGACGTGTTCGTTTACAATAGCACTGGCCCGCGCGTACCGCGGGCCACTGTACAGCGGATGGCGCAGCTTACCACAGCCCCGCTCCGCTTGCCCTGATCCCTCTGCCGATGGAAACCTGCATGCATACCAATCGCTCCTTCCCACTGACCCGTCTGCGCCGCCTGCGCCGTCATGCTTTTTCCCGTGATCTGGTGCGTGAGCATCAGCTAACCGTCAAAGACCTGATCTACCCGGTATTCGTGATTGACGGCGAGGACAAGATCGAGCCCGTTGCCTCCATGCCGGGCGTGGCGCGCATGACACTGGACCACCTGCTGAAGGAAGCCGGACGCTGCGTGGCACTGGGCATTCCGGCGCTGGCCTTGTTCCCGGTGGTGGGCAGCAGCCTGAAATCCCTGCAGGCAGAAGAAGCCTGCAATCCGGACGGTCTGGCGGCACGGGCGGTACGGGCGCTGAAGCAGCATTACCCGGAGCTGGGCGTGATCGTGGACATCGCGCTGGACCCCTACACCAGCCACGGCCAGGACGGGGTCATCGACGACCAGGGCTATGTGCTCAATGAAGTCACGGTCGACATCCTGTGCCAGCAATCAGTTTGCCTGGCACAAGCCGGGGCTGACGTGGTGGCCCCCTCCGACATGATGGATGGCCGCATCGGCAGCATCCGTCAGGCGCTGGATGCCGCCGGTTTTGAGCTGGTGCAGATCATGGCCTACTCGGCCAAGTACGCCTCCAGCTTCTACGGCCCCTTCCGCGATGCGGTGGGTTCGGCAGGCAATCTGGGCAAAGGCAACAAGTACACTTACCAGATGGACCCGGCCAATGGTGACGAGGCGCTGCATGAAGTGGCGCTGGACTTGCAGGAGGGTGCCGACATGGTGATGGTCAAGCCCGGCATGCCGTATCTGGATGTGGTGCAGCGGGTCAAAACCGAATTCAAGGTGCCGACCTTTGTGTATCAGGTCAGCGGTGAGTATGCGATGCTGAAGGCCGCAGCCCAGCAAGGCTGGCTCGACGAACGAGCCTGCGTACTGGAAAGCCTGCTGGCCTTCAAACGCGCCGGGGCCGATGGCATCCTGACATATTTCGCCCCGCAGGTCGCCAGCTGGTTGCAGGAAACTGCCTGATCACCTCAGGCCGCGCTGACTTCCTCGAGCAGCGCGGCAAGCTGGCTGCTGGACGCCGTCAATCGCTGCCCATGCTCATTACGCCGCTGCGACGCCTTGAGCCACTCTCCGCGCGGTAGCAGGGTCAGGTGAAATTGCTGACCATAAGCTTCAAACGCCAGCGACAGGAAGCGCCCGCCTTGCCTCCATTCAAAAGGCAAGCCCAGGTTGGTGAGCAGAATGGCGGCCCGTTTTTCGTCTTCCGCCTCTGCCAGCAATTCAATGCAGGCATGCTCACCCGCCACCCCGCTGAGCACCTCCCCCGACAGCAGCGGGGACAAGCCCTGCAGTTGTCCCATCATGGCCAGCGCTGCCTGCCGTAGCTCCTGCAGGCGTTGCGGGTGCTCGTCGTCGAACAGCGCACGGTACTGTGACAGCGCCTGCTCCAGCAAGGCCTGATCCGGCCAGCTGGAAGGATCATGGTTGCCCAGTTGCAAGGCCGCCTTGCGGCAGGCCACTGCCAGCTCCTGCTCGCTGCCTTCCGCCAGCAGGCGGGCAGCCCGGTCTGCAATCTGCCATTGGGCATGCCGGTTACGGGTTGAACGTGAACGCATGTCGACCTCCTTCACCCCTAGCCCGAACTTACGCTAGCAAACCCGTGTGACAATCCAGTGACGTCACCTGCCCTTAGAATAGCAGGTCGCGCACCGTCTCCACATTGGTGCCCGCCTCTTCACCGCCGTCACCGCCGCCCTCACCGCTGGCGGGGCGCGCCGAGGAACTGTTATCCAGCCCCAGTCCCGGCGCGGTAGAGGTCCGCTCGGCGTAATAGTATTCACTGCCTTGCTTGACCACGCCCTTTGGCATCGGCAGGGGCCGCTCAGGAATACCCTTCAGTACTTTGCCCATATAAGTCATCCAGATCGGCAAAGCGGCGTGACCACCGGTTTCCGAGCCACCCAGTGGCTTGGGCTGGTCATAGCCGACCCAGACCACGCCCACCAGATTGCGCTGCGAGAAGCCGGCAAACCAGGCATCCATCACGTCGTTGGTGGTACCGGTCTTGCCCGCAAGGTCTTTCCGGCCTAGCGACATGGCACGCGCTGCGGTACCGTAACGCACCACGTCGCCCATCACACTGGTCATGATGAAGGCGTTGCGCGGGTCGATGGCCTCCGGCGCATTCTGCCCCACCACATAGGGCTTGCTCTGGAACACCACTTTGCCCTTCGGGTCTTCAATGCGCTCAATAAAATAGGACTGCACCTTGTAGCCACCGTTGGCAAACACACTGTAAGCCGCTGACATCTGGTACGGCGTCACAGACCCCGCTCCCAGCGCCATGGTGAGGTAAGGGGGGTGTTTGTCTGGCGTGAAGCCGAACTTCTGCATGTACTCCTGTGCATATTGCGGCGTAATCGCCTGCAGGATACGGATCGATACCAGGTTCTTGGACTTGGTCAGTGCCTGCCGCAGACTCATTGGCCCGGAGAAGCGGCCATCCGAGTTTTTCGGCTCCCAGCGCTGCCCGCCTTGCTCAATCACCAGCGGGGCATCATTGATAATGGTGGATGCCGTAAACCCCTTTTCCAGCGCCGCAGAATAGATGATGGGCTTGAAGCTGGAGCCCGGCTGCCGCCAGGCTTGCGTGGCATGGTTGAAGTTGTTGCGGTTGAAGTCAAAGCCGCCCACCAGCGCCTTCATCGCCCCCGTATTCGGGTCCATCGACACGAAGGCGGACTCGATCTGCGGCAGTTGTGAAATCTCCCACAGACCCTTACTGTTCTGGAACACACGGATCACCGCACCCGGGCGAATCCGCACCGCTTCGTTGGCCTTGGGACC
Organism: Leeia sp.; assembly: GCF_041909055.1. Lineage (NCBI taxonomy): Bacteria > Pseudomonadati > Pseudomonadota > Betaproteobacteria > Neisseriales > Leeiaceae > Leeia > Leeia sp. Next base: position 789,223 of record NZ_JAYREC010000001.1, read on the forward strand.
AATCATGCGCTGGGCAAACTGCAGACCCGCACCAGTCAGCTCCAGGGTTTCCCCCCCCTTGCGATAGGCCACCACCTTTTTCGGGCTGGCTTCCAGTACCACGGCCGGGTAAATATCGCCACTGTCCTTCACTTCCTGCAACATCTGGTCGAGGTAATCCTCGCGCTGCTCGACTGGGCCCTCGGCATAATTGCTGATGTCTATGTAAGACTCGGCACCACGGTAGCCATGGCGCTTGTCAAAATCCAGCATGCCATGCCGTACGGCCAGATGCGCCGTCTCCTGGTGATCGGCCAGAATGGTGGTATACACCTTGTAGCCTTGGGTATAGGCCGCATCCTTATACTGGTCCACCATAAACTGGCGCACCATTTCGGCCACGTACTCCCCGCGCACCGTAAAGTCGGCCTGTGACTTCAACACGTGCAGCTCTTCGACTTGAGCAGCTAACCATTCCGCATCTGTAATGAAACCCAGCTCATGCATGCGGCGCAGCACATACAACTGGCGGGTTTTGGCCCGCTCCGGGTTGACCACCGGATTGAACTTGCTGGGTGCCTTGGGCAAGCCGGCCAGCATGGCATACTGGGCAATGCTCAACTCATTGATGGGTTTGCCGTAGTAGATCTTGGCGGCCGCGCCAAAGCCATAGGCACGCTGACCCAGATTGATCTGATTCATGTACAGCTCAAGGATCTGGTCCTTGCTGAAATTCTGCTCAATCTTGAACGCCAGCAAGGCTTCCTTGAACTTGCGCTCCATGGTCTGCTCGGGCGTCAGGAAGAAATTTTTAGCCACTTGCTGGGTGATGGTACTGGCACCGGAAACCGTCTTGCCTTTGGTAAAATTGGAGAGCAGCGCACGGGCGACACTGATGTAGTCCACGCCCCCATGCTGATAGAAGCGCTCGTCTTCCGCCGCCATCAAGGCCTGCTTCATCTTCTCCGGCACATCAGCAATCTTGAGGAAGTCTCGCCGCTCCTGGCCGAACTCCCCAATCTGTACACCGTCTGCGGTATAGACCCGCAGCGGAATGGCGGGTCGGTAATCCTGCAGCACTTTGACATCGGGCAAGCGGGGATACACGATCATGACGGCGATGGCCAGGATGGCAATCCCGATCAGGCCAAGGCTTACCATGAACAACAACGGATAGGTAATCCACTTGCGTGACGGTCTCAAGTTCATGTCTGTTTTGTAGAGGGTCTATAGTTAAACGAGGGCTACTGTAGGCGAAAACGCGACAATATGCGAGCATTCATGATAAAAGCATGATTGCTTTACTTGACAGCTTTACGCTGCTAGCATTTCATGTAGTTTCACACATAATGCATGTAACCTGCTTAATGTTCAAAGGAATTTGCCTTGAAATCCAGCTTTAACATGGACTTTCTGAAGCCGAAAGCGCCACCGCTGGTTGGGGTCGATATCAGCTCGCACGCCGTCAAGATGGTCGAGCTGAGCAAAGCGGGCAAAACCCTCAACATCGAGCGGTATGCCATCGAACCCCTACCCAAAGACGCGGTTGCAGACGGCAATATCGCCAACCATGAGGCCGTGGCAGACGCCATCAAGCGCGCTTGGCGCAAGCTGGGCGCACGCACCAAGAACGTCGCGCTGGCCCTGCCTGCTGCCGCAGTCATCACCAAAAAGATCACGGTACCCGCAGGTCAAAGCGAGCGGGACCTCGAACTACAAGTCGAATCCGAGGCAAACCAGTATATCCCGTTTGCCCTGGAAGAGGTGAATCTGGATTTTCAGATCATTGGTCCGTCCCCTGCTACGGCCGACGAGGTTGAGGTGCTGATCGCCGCATCCAAAAAGGAAAAGGTGGAAGACCGGGTCGCCGCTGCGGGTGAGGCCGGTCTGAAAACACTGGTAATGGATGTGGAGTCTTACGCCACCCAGGCGGCGTTCGAGCTGATCCAGAAGCAACTGCCCGGTGAGGGCCGCGACCAGACCATTGCCATCGCTGACATCGGCGCGACCATGATGCACATCATGGTGGTGCGCAACGGACAGCAGATCTTCCTGCGCGAGCAGGCGTTCGGTGGCAACCAGCTGACGCAAGACATCCAGCGCCGCTTTAATCTGAGCCAGGATGAAGCAGAAACTGCCAAACGCAATGGCGGGCTGCCAGAGAACTATGAACCGGAGGTGCTCAAGCCCTTCATGGAGACACTGGCACAGGAAGTGATGCGTTCCTTGCAGTTCTTCTTTGCCTCCACCCAGTACAGCCATGTGGACTACATTCTGCTCGGCGGTGGCTGCAGCAGCATTCCTGGGCTGGATGAAGTGGTGGCCAACCGCACCCAGGTCAGTACCTTGATTGCCAACCCCTTTCTTGGCATGTCTCCACCCAGCCGGATCAAGCCGAAGCAGTTGCTACAGGACGCCCCGTCACTGCTGATCGCCTGCGGTCTCGCCCTTCGCAAGTTTGAGCCATGATTAGATTAAACCTGTTACCTCACCGCGAGCTGCGCAAGGCCGCCCAGACCCGTCAGTTCTACATTTTGACGGCCTTTACCCTGCTCGCTGCCTTGGGCGGTGCTTTTGCCGTCTACCAATACCTGGTGGATCAGGTCACCTACCAAGAGGCGCGCAATGGCTACTATCGCCAGGAAAATGACAAGCTGTCCAAGCAGATAGTAGAAATTGACAAGCTGAAGGAAGAGCGGGAAACCCTGCTCAGCCGCAAGAAAGTGGTTGAGGACCTCCAGGTCAGCCGCTCGGAAGTGGTGCAGCTGCTCGATTCACTGGCCAAGCTGACCCCGGAAGGCATCATGCTGACCAGTATCAAGCAGACCGACACCACGGTGGACCTGACCGGCAACACCATTTCCAATGCGCGGATCGCAACGTTCATGCAGAACATCCAGAGCTCCAGCATGCTGGCCAATCCGACCCTGATCCAGATCACCGGGGGCGATGCTGGCAAGCCGAGCACGTTCAGCATGCAGATTCAGATCAAGCGCGGCGCACCGGCTGATGCGGCCGCTTCCGCTGCACCCAAGGGTTAAGTCATGGCCTCCCTAGACGAATATCGCAACCTGAACATCAACGAGATTGGCACATGGCCATGGCCGGCACGGCTGGGCATCCTGTTGCTGATCGTTATCCTGATCAACGTGGCCGCCTACTTCCTGTTCTGGGAAGAAGAAATCACCAACCACGACAACAAGGCTGCAGAGGAAACCCAACTGCAGGAAAAATACAAGGAACTGAAGCAAAAGGCCGTTAACCTGGATGCTTACAAGCTGCAGCTGAAGGAAATCCGCCAGTCGCTGAGCGAGCTGCTGAAGCAGCTGCCGAAACGCTCTGAAATGGACGCCTTGCTGACCGACATCAACCAGGCTGGCGTGGGTCAAGGTTTGGTCTTTGTCGAGTTCAAGCCGCAAGCTGAAACCAAAACCAATGAAATGGCAGAACTGCCCATCAACCTGAGCATGAAGGGTAATTACCACAGCTTTGCCCGCTTTGCCAACGACATCGCCAAGCTGCCCCGTATCGTCAACCTGAACAACATTCAGATGACCGCAGCCGCCGATGGCAACATCAGTATCCAGACGGTTGCCAAGACCTTCCGCTATCTGGATGACAATGAGCTGGAAGCCATGCGCAACAACCAGAACAAGGGGGCGAACAAACCATGAAGCGCCCACTGACCCTAGTCAGCCTCTTGCTCGGCAGCGTATTGCTGAGTGCCTGCGGCAAAAGTGACTTCAAAGACATTGACGACTGGATGGCCAACGAGTCCAAGGATTATCGTGCCCGGATTGAACCCGTGCCCGAACTCAAACCCTATGTCCCGTTTGACTATCAGGCTCAGGACCAGCTGGAGCCCTTCTCCAGCGCCAAGATCCAGGCCAAGAAAGGGGCTGGCAACGGCACCCCGGCCAACTGGAAAAAGGAACCCCTGGAAGAGTTTGATCTCGACAAGATCACGATGGTGGGCACGCTGAACAACAAGGCAGAAGGTCGCATCGCCTTGGTCAAGGTATCCACCGGGGAAATCTTCCGGGTCAAGGTCAGCAATCACATCGGACGCAATTTCGGCGTGATCACGGCCATTACCGATAGCAGCGTCGAGATCAAGGAAATGATCGAAGACAGCAGTGGCGACTGGTCAGAGCGCAGCGCCAGCCTCAAACTATCTGAGCAGGAGTAACCATAATTATGAAGACCGTCACGCTGTCCGACTGCAAAGCGGTCCGCTGGGTATCAGGGCTGTTGGCAAGCGTCTTGCTGAGTGCCTCGGCCTGGGCGGCCAACAGTATTGAAAGTGTCGATGTTTCGGCACTGCCGGGCGACCAGGCCTTGATCAAGGTCAAAATGAGCGGCCCTGCCGTCACCCCGACTGGCTTTACGGTTGCCACGCCCCCACGCATAGCGCTGGATTTCCCCAATGTCAGCAGTCATCTGAGCTCGCCCAACATCTCGGCCAACCAGGGTAACCTGCGTGCAGTCAATGTGGTAGAAGCCAATGGCCGTACCCGTCTGGTGGTCAGCCTGCTGCAAACGGCACCCTACGAAGTCAGCACCCAAGGCAATGAAGTCTGGGTCAAGCTGGGTACGGTGATGACCGGTGCCAATGCCGGCACATCCAACACACAGTTTGCGACCAGCAAGCCCGCTGCAAGCCGCGACTCCATTCGTGATATCGAATTCCGCAAAGGCCGCCAGGGTGAAGGTCGTGTGGTGATTGATCTCAATAACGGCAATGCCGGCATCGACATTCGCCAGCAAGGCAAGCTGCTGCTGGTGGACATCAGCAAGGCGACACTGCCGATCAACCTGCAACGCCGCATGGACGTGACCGACTTTGGCACGCCGGTGCAATTCATCGACGCCAAAGGCAAGGGTGAATCGACTCAGCTGGTGATTGAGCCCAAGGGCCTGTGGGAATACTCGGCGTACCAGACCGATGGGCAGCTGGTGATCGAAGTCAAGGAACAGGTACGTGACCCGAACCGTCTCAATCAAGCCAAAACCTATACGGGCGAAAAACTGTCGCTGAACTTCCAGAACGTGGAAGTGCGGTCTGTGATCGCCGTACTGGCAGACTTCACCGGCCTCAACATCATCACCAGCGATACCGTCACCGGTAACCTGACCCTGCGCCTGAAGGACGTGCCGTGGGACCAGGCCTTTGACATCGTGCTGCAAGCCAAGGGGCTGGACTCCCGCCGTAAAGGTAATGTGATCCTGGTGGCCCCGCGTGAAGAGTTGGCGACCAAAGAAAAGCTGGCGCTGGAAAACGAGCAGAACATCGCCGACCTGGAAGCCACCCGCACCGAAACCTTCCAGCTGAACTATCAGAAAGCCAAGGTGGTATTCGACTTCCTCAAGGATGAGAAGAACCGCTTCCTGACCAAGCGTGGCAGTGTCATCGTTGATGAGCGCACCAACCAGTTGTTTGTCAGCGACATTCCGACCAAGCTGGACGAGATTCGTGATTTGCTGCGCAAGATCGACGTGTCCTCCAAGCAAGTCATGATTGAGGCACGGGTGGTGATTGCCGAGGAAAGCTTCGGCCGCCAGCTGGGCGGACGACTGACCTTCAACCAGACCAAATCATTCTTCGGCTCGACCAGCACCAGTGCCCGAGGCACTGCCATCGCAGGCAGTGTAACGCCCGCCCTCTCGACCGCGCTGGACGGATCATTCGGCTTGCGCCTGACGCACAATCCTACCGGTGCAATTTTGGGTCTGGAACTGTTGGCACTGGAACTGGACAAGCGTGGTCGAGTGGTATCCAGCCCACGTCTGGTCACCAGTGATCAACAACAAGCCACCATCAAGCAGGGTGTGGAGATTCCGTACAGTGCGTGTACCATTTCAAACGGCAACACCACGTGTACCATTTCCTTCAAGGAAGCCGTGCTGCAGCTGGAAGTCACTCCGCAAATCACGCCGGATAGCCGGGTCGCCATGAAACTGAAAGTGACCAAGGACGCCAAGGGTGAAACGACGATTGCTGGCCCAGCCATCAACAAGCGTGAAGTCAATACCAATGTTACGGTTGCCAACGGTGAAACCACGGTAATCGGCGGCGTGTTTGAAGAAGAAACCCATGTTGATCTTGAAAAGACCCCGCTGTTGGGTGACATCCCTCTCTTGGGCTGGTTCTTCAAGAACAAGACAGATCGGGTAGAAAAGCGTGAGCTGATGATTTTCGTCACCCCGCGTATTCTGGATGATCGTCTGGCGGTACGCTAAGCAGCTGTAAAATCCGCTACAATGCCCGTCATGGCACTCGACATGACGGGCAATTTCTTTTTGGTGGGTTTGATGGGCGCAGGCAAGACCACGGTGGGTCGCGCCCTGTCTCGCCGCTTCAACAAGGCCTTCTTCGACTCAGACCATGAAGTAGAGGCCCGCACAGGTGTGCGCATCGCTACCATTTTCGATATCGAAGGCGAGGCTGGTTTTCGAGAGCGCGAACGCGAGATGATTGCCGAGCTGTGCCAGCGCCAGAATGTGGTACTTGCCACCGGCGGTGGGGCGGTGCTGGACCCTCGCAACCGTGAGCAGCTGGCACATCATGGCCTGGTCATTTATCTGCGCGCCACGCCGGAAGAACTGTATCACCGCACCAAACTGGACCGTAACCGCCCCCTGCTGCAAACCGCAGATCCGCTGGCCCGCCTGCAAACCTTGTATACCCAGCGCGACCCCTTGTACCGTGAGGTCGCCGATGTCATCTTTGATACCAGCCGCCAGACGGTGCAGAGCCTGCTGACGCAACTGGAACCGCAACTGCAAAAACTGAGCCATGCCTGATTACCAGACCCTGACCCTCGACCTGGGGGCGCGCAGTTATCCCATCTTCATTGGTGAAGACCTGCTATCTTCGGCAGAACACACTTTGCGGCCCTGGCTGGGTAAAGGCAAAGTGGTACTCGTCAGCAATACCACGGTCGCCCCGCTCTACCTGGCACGCTGGCAGGCCTGTCTGGAGCGCTGGGGGGTTGCACACCATCATGTCATTCTGCCGGATGGCGAGCAGTACAAGGATGCCCAGCACCTGGACCAGATCTACAGCGCTTTGCTGGCCGCGCACTGCGACCGTAAAACCACCCTGCTGGCCTTGGGTGGTGGCGTGATCGGCGACATGACCGGTTTTGCCGCGGCCTGCTATATGCGCGGTATAGCCTTCATCCAGATCCCGACCACTTTGCTGGCTCAAGTGGATTCGTCCGTGGGGGGCAAGACCGGTATCAACCACCCTTTGGGCAAAAACATGATTGGCGCGTTCTATCAGCCCCGCGCCGTACTCGCCGAGATCGGCAGTTTACGCACCCTGCCCGCGCGTGAGCTGGCCGCCGGGCTGGCAGAGGTCATCAAATATGGCTTGATTGATGATGTACCCTTCTTTGACTGGCTGGAGCAGCACATGCCCGCCCTGCTGGCGCGCGACGGTGCGGCACTGGCTGAAGCCGTCGCCTGGAGCTGCCGCAACAAGGCACGCATCGTCGCCGCCGACGAAACCGAAAGCGGTGTACGCGCGCTACTGAACCTGGGGCATACTTTTGGTCATGCCATTGAAGCCGGACTGGGATATGGCCAGTGGCTACATGGCGAAGCGGTAGCAGCCGGCATGGTGATGGCCGCGACCGCATCCCATTTGGCCGGATGGCTGTCTGCGCCCGAATTGCAGCGCATTCGGCGGTTGATTGAAGCAGCAGGCCTGCCAGCCGAAGCGCCGCCCTTGGGTGCTGAACGCTATCTGCAACTGATGCAGGTCGACAAGAAAAATGAGGGTGGCCGCATCCGCTTTGTCATGCTACGTGGCATCGGGCAAGCCTTTCTGACCGATGCCTTGCCCACTGCAGCACTAAACGCTGTCTTGCGTTAAGCAGCGCGCACCGCCAATAAAAAGGCCCGCATCAGCGGGCCTTTTTATTCAGTCAGGATGTCCTCACGCCGCGGCAGGCACAGCCATCCGCTGCAGCTGACGTGCAAACTGCTGTAGCGATGGAATGCCGCTCAATTCGGCACGTTGGCACCAGTCACGCAAGCGGTTCAGCAGTTGCTCGGAGTTCATGGCCGAACGCTCCCACAACGTCGTCAGCTCTTGCCGCATCTGGTACACGGTTTCCAGCACCCGGCTTTGCTGCAGGATCGTCTGCAGCGTCGCGCGCTCGCCTTCCGGTGTGTCTTTAGCATCCTGCTTCAGCCAGCGCTTCATCTGCCCCCAGCTGAGGCCCGATGGCAGCTTGGCAGCACCGGCCAGCTTTTCCAGCTCAGCCGCGCAGGTTTCACGCAGCGTACGCGCGTATCGTGAGGCAATGATGTAGCGGTTGGCAATCAGCGCCTGCAAGGTGGCATGGTCGGCTTCGAGTTTGGTGGGGACATCCACCATCTTCGGCTGGGTACGGCGCACCGTCGCCAGCCCCAGCAGCGACAGGATGCGGATATACATCCAGCCGATGTCAAACTCAAACCACTTGTAAGACAGCTTGGCGGATGTCCCAAAGGTGTGGTGGTTGTTGTGCAGTTCTTCCCCCGCAATCAGGATGCCCCACGGGAAAATATTGGTGCTCTTGTCCTCGCACTCAAAATTGCGATAACCCCACCAGTGCGCCAGGCCATTGATGACCCCTGCTGCAAAAAACGGGGTCCACACCATGGCCACCGCCCACATCCAGATACCATTCGGGCCAAACAGCAGGATAGCCAATACCAGCAGCATGCTGATGCCACCCGCGCTGTAGCGGGTGTAGACATTGCGCTCCATCCAGTCATCCGGCGTACCGTGACCGAACTTGTCCATGGTTTCCTGGTTCTTGGCCTCTTTACGGTAAAGCTCGGCGCCTTGCAACAGCACCGTACGGATACCATAGGTCCACGGGCTATGCGGGTCTTCCGGGGTCTCGCAGCGAGCATGGTGCTTGCGGTGGATCGCCGCCCACTGTTTGGTCACCATGCCGGTGCCCATCCACAGCCAGAAGCGGAAAAAGTGGCTGACCACCGGGTGCAGGTCCAGCGCACGGTGCGCTTGATGCCGGTGCAGAAAAATCGTCACTGCTGCCATGGTGACATGGGTAAAGCCCAACACCACCAGGATATAGCCCCACCAGGGCAGATCAATCAAACCATTAAGCCATTGCATGAGTCCATTCCATCCATCTTGATCATGGTTATTGTCACCGCATTATACCCGCGTCCATACGGTCTACACTGCACCGGCTGTCCAGATTCCAGGCGAGTTGCCCCACATCAGGTGCTGGCCAGCACAATCTGGCGCTCGCGGAACAATTGCCAGGCACGCGCCAGAATGGCTGAAGACAGTTCACCACTGCCCTTTTCAGGGTCTGCAATCCAGAAGCCCAGTTCCAGCTGTACACCGTTGGCGGCGAACGCCTTGACGATCACGCCGGGTGCCGGATCCTGCAGAATGCGCTGCTGCCCCTGCGCCGCCTCCAGCAAGGTGGCACAGGCCAGCGGTAAATCCGAATCAAAGGTGATGATCGCCTGCAGGGCGATACGGGTGCGCCGATCCGAGTAAGAATGATTGGTCACCACCGAAGTAATCAGCGTGTCGTTCGGCACAATGGCTTCATTGCCTTCCGGATTGCGCAGCACCATATAGCGTGCCGTCAGCCGGGTCACTTCGCCGAAGCGGCCATCCACCGTCAGCAGGTCGCCCAGCCGGATAGAGTGATCCAGCAAGATGATGAAACCACTGACGTAATTGCTGGCAATCTTTTGCAGGCCGAAACCCAGCCCCACCCCCAGCGCCCCGCCAAACACGGAGAGCAGGGTCAAGTCGATACCGGCGACGCTGAGCGCAATCATCACGCCAGAGACCAGCAGCAACGCACGCCCCAGCTTGGACAACATCACCCTGTAGCTGCTGTTCAGTCCCTCGGCACGCAGCAGGCGACGCTCCAGCGCCCGTGACAGAGACAGCGTGATCAGCAGGGTCAGGGTCACCGTCAACAATCCATTCAGCACCATCAACAATGATACTGAATGCTTGCCTACCGATATGACCACACTGTCGAGCAGCAGCAGAAAATCTTCCCAGTCACCGGTCAAATGCAGGGTGACCACCAGCCAGATGACGATGGCCATACCCCGCTCGGACACCCGCAACCAGCGCGCCTGAGGAAATACACTGCGCAGCAGGTAAATGCCCAGCCGGATCAGCAGCCACGCCAGCACCAGTACATTGATCAGCCATAACAGCCAGACCGGCTGGTAATGCTGCAGGCTCCACTTCCCGAAGCTGATGAACACCACGGCCAGCAAGGGAAACAGCACCCGCTGCAAGCCACCTGCACCATATTGCCAGGTCGTCTCTTCTGCCTTGAGTACCGGCCGCCAGCGACGACTCAAGCCCCAAGCCAGCAACATGGCCACGGCCAGCACCAGCCACTCTTTCCACGAGGCCTGCCAGCTCAACAATTCGCGTAATGAAGCGTCCAGGTAACGTTGCTTCAGCATCACGTTCCAGTTCATGCACGTGTCCGATGCAAAATCATAGCGCGCACCCAGCCATTCGACCAGCGCAGCTTTGGCAAGTACATGGTTTCAAACATGAAAATGACATGTTGACTGCAAGGAAATTTGTTATCATCAGGCTTCTTTAATCATCTTCAACCGGATTTCACGCGACCATGAGCAAGAAAATCGTCCTCCCAGTAGCTATCGTAGCTGTACTGGGCGTCGGCTACACCGGCACATCCTGGTGGTTTGGCAAGCAGGCACAGACCCAGCACCAGCACTTTGTAGAACGGCTCAGCAAGGTCGCTCCTTATCTGAAGGTGACGGAACTGGAAAGTTCCAGTGGCATCTTCTCCTCCAGCCGAACCATCAAGTATACCGTGGCTGGCAGTGTCGGGTGTGATCTGGCCGAGAGCATGCAGCGCGTGGGCAAAGACATGGGCCCGCTGGAATTCACTGTCAAGGAAACCATCCACCATGGCCCGTTCACCTTCGGTGGTGGTCACACCGGGTTTGCCCGTGCGGTGGTGAACACCGAGCTGGTGCTGAGCGCAGACACCCGCAAGAAGCTGGAAGAAGTATTCGGCAAAGTACCGCCTGCCAGCCTGCGCACCGTGGTCAGCATGGGCGGTGACAGCGAACTGACCCTGGATGTGCCAGAACTGACCTCCAGCCTGAAGGATGGCTCCAAACTGCAATGGACCGGCCTGACCGCCTCGGTCAGCTACCCTGCCGATTACAGCAGCTACGTTACCAAGATGAGCAGCAATGGCCTGACCATCACGGGCGCATCGGGCGAGCAAGTGCAGATCGGCAAGATCAGCATGGACAGCAACAGCAAGACCGAATTTGATGTGCTGTCGGTTGGCGATGCCAGCTTCAACATCGACAGCATGTCGTTCAAGAATGCCGCGCTGCCCATGCTGAACACGGAAGTCTCCAAGATCAGCTACACCGCCACCAGCAAGAAGAATGGCGACTTCCTCGACATGTCGCTCAAGCTGGGCGTGGACAAAGTCAACACCATGGGCAAGAGCTATGGCCCGGCCCACTATGATGTCAGCCTGAACCACTTGCACGGCAGCACCTTGGGCAAGCTGGTACAGGAAGTCAACAGCATGTCCGGCCAGTGCAGCGACCAAGCGACCCGCCAGATGCAGCTGATGAGTGCGCTAGGCAAGCATGGTATTGCCCTGATGCAACAAACGCCGGAATTCATTCTGGACCGCATCAGTCTGAACATGCCGGAAGGTGAAGCCGTGATCAAGGCCAATGCCAAGATCAACAACTTTGCTGCCAGCGATGTCCAGCAACCTGCAGGTCTGCTGCAAAAGCTGGAGGCAGGTCTGGATATCAACTTCCCGGAAGCCATCGCCAAGATGCTGGCTGCGCAAATGATGGCCAAGGAAGGCATGGATCCAGCAACGGCAGAGGCCATGCTGACCCAGCAACTGGAAGGTGCTTTGGCCCAAGGCCTGCTGGCCCGTAATGGCAAGCAGCTGGTGACCAAGCTCAGCTGGAAGGCCGGCAAGCTGCAGATCAACGGCAAGGAATTCCCGCTGCCGATGTTGGGTGCCCTGATGGGCGGCGCCCCGGCCGCACCGGAAGGCGGCATGCCTGAAGGTGACATGCCGGAAGGTGAAGCCAGCGACGCCATGCCACAGTAAGCGGTAACCGTACAAACAACAACGGGACACAATGTGTCCCGTTGTTGTTTGTACCCCTGGCTATCTGATCAGAGACCGCTGGGGGAAGAAGACCTTAGCCTGGCACCCGCTCCAGCACTGCCGCAAAGAACCCGTCTGTCGCGTGCACATGCGGATACAGCTGCAAGTAATCCCCTTGCTGCGGCACTTGCGACAGCAGGCCGGACACTGGCACCACGCGGAAAGCCGGATGGCTTTGCAGGAAGCGGGCGATCTGTAGCTGGTTTTCGTCCGGCAAGATACTGCAGGTCGCGTACACCAGACGGCCACCGGGCTTGACCAGCCGGGCCGCGCTTTCCAGAATCGAAGCCTGGCGCTGCAGCAAGTCCTGCAGCGAGGCTTCACTTTGCCGCCACTTCAGGTCCGGGTTACGTCGTAGCGTGCCCAGGCCACTACAGGGCGCATCCACCAGCACCTTGTCGATCTTGCCCTGCAGACGCTTGATACGACTGTCGTTCTCATGCGCGATCAACTGCGGATGGACGTTGGACAGGCCAGAGCGTTTCAGCCGTGGCTTGAGGTTGTTGATGCGCTTTTCTGACACGTCAAAGGCATACACCCGGCCTTGTGACGCCATCAATGCCCCCAGCAGCAGCGTTTTGCCACCAGCTCCGGCGCAAAAATCCACCACCATGTCGTGGCGCTTCGGCGCCAGCAACAAGCCCAGCAGCTGGCTGCCTTCATCCTGTACTTCCACCCCGCCTTCGAGAAACAGCGGGTGGCGGTTGATGGCGGGTTTACCCGGCATGCGGATACCCAGCGGCGAATAAGGGGTCGGCTCGGCCTGCCAGCCCGCTTGTTGCAGCGCAGCCAGCGCCTGCTCACGCGTGCTTTTCAGCGTGTTGACACGCAAGTCCAGCGGCGCTGGCTCACGCAACCCCCGCCCCAAGGCCACAATGTCAGCTTCCGACATGTCCTTGAGGTGCGGCAACACCCAGTCTGGCAGTTCGGCACGCGCAATCAAAGGCTGCTCGGCGGGGGCTGCCGCCAGCAAGGCGGTCAACCATGCGGTATCGGCTTCCGACAGCATTGGAGCCAGCTCCCGCTGCGGCAGGCTGCGCACCAGACGCATATAGGCCAGCAGCAACTGACGCGGTGTCGCGTCCGGCGCACGCCATTCCAGCCACAGCCGATGGCGCAGCACCCCGAACACACTTTCTGCTATGAAGTTGCGATCCTGCGCGCCCAAAGCCGGATGATTACGGAAGTAATGGCTCAGCGACACATCTGCCGGATAGGTTAGCGGCAGAATGGCTTGCAAAGCCTGATGGGCCTGTTCAAATTGAAACGGGGTCATGGTGTGTTCTCATCAACGCAGCCGAAACCGCATCGGATTATTTGTTGTCCCGGCCGGTTTCCAGCATGGCACGGTATTGATATACCACTTGATCGCCGAATTTCAAACCCAGCAAGACCAAATCTACGGGCTGCCCTTCATCATTGGTACCGACAATCCGCACCGGATAATTAAAGTGGTCCAGATCGAGCCAGACATCAAAGCGCCTGCTGCCGCCCACCACCTGACCACGAACGTGGGCTGTACGGATTTTCCCTGCAGGCACTTCAATCACTTCTTCCCGGTCTGCCACAAAGCGAACCGGATAAACCTTGTTGCGGAATACCAGTTGAAGGTCAAATGATTGCCCTGGCTCCAGCTGAGCGGCCAATTGATACCCCCAGGTTAACAAATCCTGGGTATCACTCTCCAGCGCCACCTCTTTCGGGTCATCCGGTGAACCATAGTGAATGACTTTTTGCGCATAGTCGATGGCCGCCGCGTACTTTGGCTCGGTCTTTTCATCCCGATACTCGGCAAACTTGTCAGGCAAGATGCCATCCTTGCCGATCCGGCCACGGCTTTCCCAGCGGATGCTCTTGTTGAACAGGGAGCCCCCCATCACGATGCGGTAGCCCTCGCCGGTAATCTCCCAGCGCTGGGTCATTTCCGGCCCCTTCAACATCTGATACTTCGCTGTGCCCGCCCGTGGGAAACTGTCACCATAATTGGCCAGCTTGCCATTACTTGGCTTATCCGCAGGCTTGTCAGCCGGCTTGTCCGGCTTGCTACTCGGCTGCGAGGCCGAAGCTTCCGGTTTGATCTTGGGTACTTCCGTCGACGCACCACGCGCCAACGCGCCGATGGAAGCCGCGTGCTCATTCCCCAGCGATGCAGCTTGCTGGTCGCGCGCCGGGCGGTTATTACGATGGCTGGCGTGCTGTGTCCTGGCGATATCTGAGGCTGCCCGCTCTGAAGCGGCCGGTTCCGAGGCAGCCATCCCCTCCGCAGGGTCGGGCTTGATCGCCAGCTGTGCCGCCACTTTGACCGGATCACTCTGCAACAGCTTGGCCTTGTTGGCTTTGGTCAGCAGCTTGGTCTGCAGCACCTTGGTTTCCGGTGTGCTCCAGTCCGGCAAGGTGATGATGTTGGCTGCCAGCAGGACAACATGGATCAACAGGGAGAGGGTCAGTGGCAGCCACCACCGCTTGAATGCCGACATGGGTTTAACCTGCCACCCGCACCCGGCCATCGGCTTCCATCTGTAGCCGGTTTTCTACGAACAGGCGTACCGCCTCCGGGTAGAGGCGGTGCTCTTCAACCAGCACACGCGCCGCCAGGCTGGATTCGTCATCCTCCGCCAGCACCGGCACCGCCGCTTGCGACACAATCGGGCCGTGATCCAGCTCTGCGGTGACAAAATGCACCGTGCAACCGTGCAGCTTGACCCCCGCCTGCAAGGCTTGCTGATGGGTATGCAAGCCCTTGAAGGCAGGCAGCAGTGAAGGATGGATGTTTAGCATCCGCCCTTCATAATGGCGGGTAAAGCCTGCAGTGAGGATGCGCATGAAACCGGCCAGCACCACCAGATCCGGCTGATAGCGGTCAATCAGGCCCATCAGCGCCGTGTCGTAATCCTCGCGGCTGGCGAAATCGCGGTGCGACAGCACTGCGGTCTCGATGCCGTGTTCGCGCGCAAACGCCAGGCCTGCGGCATCCGGCTGATTGCTGATCACCGCCGCAATCCGGCACGGCAGCTGCGCCTTGACCAGCGCCTGCATATTGCTGCCGCGACCCGAAATCAGGATGACAATCTGCTTCATGACCCTCACACCACCAGCGTCTGCGCTTCGCCCACCAGCTGCGGGCGGATACGGCCAATGCGGTACACCGTCTCACCGGCCTCGGTCAGGATGCGGGTCGCCGCTTCGGCATCTTGCGCCGACAGCACCAGCACCATGCCGATACCACAGTTGAACACGCGGTACATCTCGCCCATCGCCACATTGCCCGCATCACGCAGCCACTCGAACAGCTTGGGCAGCTGCCAGCTGCCAGCCTGTAGTTCGGCGGTCAGCCCTTCCGGCAGCACGCGCGGAATATTGTCCAGCAAACCACCACCAGTAATGTGTGCCATACCCTTGACGGTGATGCTCTCCATCAATTTCAGCACGGGTTTCACGTAGATGCGGGTCGGCGCCATGATGGCAGCCGCCAGCGTGCGGCCATAGAAGTCTGCATTCAGATCAGCCTGGCTGTGCTCAATGATCTTGCGCACCAACGAGTAGCCATTGGAATGGGTGCCATTGGAGGCCAGGCCCAGCACCACATCGCCTTCGGCAATGGTCTTGCCGGTGATGATCTTCGACTTTTCCACCACACCCACGGCAAAACCCGCCAGATCGTATTCACCGGCCGGATACATGCCCGGCATTTCAGCGGTTTCACCCCCAATCAGCGCACAACCGGCCTGCTCACACCCCTGGGCGATGCCTTTGACCACATCGGTGGCTTGGGCCACGTCCAGCTTGCCGCAGGCAAAGTAGTCGAGAAAGAACAGCGGCTCGGCGCCCTGCACCAGAATGTCGTTGACACTCATGGCCACCAGGTCAATGCCCACCGTGTCATGGCGGCCCAGCTCAAACGCCAGGCGCAGCTTGGTACCCACCCCGTCGGTCCCGGACACCAGCACCGGTTCCTGGTACTTTTTGCTGATTTCCACCAGCGCGCCAAAGCCGCCAATGCCCGTCAACACTTCCGGGCGCATGGTGCGTTTGGCAAAAGGCTTGATGTTCTCAACCAGCTGGTCACCTGCGTCGATGTCCACGCCAGCGTCACGGTAGGTGAGGGAGGTGCTCAATTCGTACTCTCTTTCCGGGGGCAGTCAACGGTACGTTTTGCAACGCGCCGGGCCGGTGTGACTCACACGGGCCGATCAAACAAAAGATTCTTCTGGGCTTCACCCAAGCGCAGGCAACTGTGGAATAATCGTCAGTTCCTTCGCTTAAGCCAGTGATTTCGCTGCGGATTGTACCCGAAATGCGCGCTGCCCGCCCTCTTTTGCCATCATCGGTCTGGATCGGCCTTGCCGTTGTCAGCGGCCTGGCCCTGCTGTGGCTGCTGCGTTCGGTACTGACACCCTTTCTGGTCGCGGCCATCCTCGCCTACATCCTCTATCCCTGGGTCGAAGCGCTGACCCGCCGCAAGGTACCGCCCACTGCAGCCTCCCTGCTGGTGCTCAGCGTGGTCGGGATCATCTTCCTGGTTCTGCTGATGTTGATCATCCCGCTGTTTTACCGGCAATTTGCCGCGCTGATCGAGCGCATGCCAGCCTTGACGGCCTGGCTGGAAACCCAGGTGGCCCCCACCCTCTCTGCCTGGTTCGGCACGGAGATCACACTCGATGGCAGCCGCCTGCAGGCTTTGCTGTCCGGCAATCTGGGCAAGATCAATCAGCTGTTGCTGTCCCTGTTGCCGTCCTTGCGCAGCAGTACCCTGTCCGTGATGGGCACCCTGGCCAATCTGGCGCTGATCCCGCTGGTGATGTTCTACTTCTTGCGGGATTGGCCCCGTCTGACCCACAGTGCCGAGAACATGCTGCCGCGCCGCTTTGCCGCCCGTACTTCGGGTTTGGCCCGGGAAATCGACCGGGTGCTGGGCGAATTCCTGCGCGGCCAGCTCTCGGTCATGCTGGTCATGTCCATTTACTATAGTCTGGTCCTGAAGCTGGTGGGGCTGCAGTTTGCGTTTTCGGTCGGGATCATTACCGGCCTGCTCGTGTTCATCCCCTATGTCGGCATGGCCACCGGCCTGCTGCTGGCGACCATGGCGGGCATGCTGCAGTTCGACAGCATGGCACCCTTACTGATGGTGTGGCTGGTGTTTGCCATTGGTCAGGCACTGGAAGGCTTTGTAGTGACCCCCTGGCTGGTCGGCGATCGCATTGGCCTGCACCCGGTGGCCGTCTTGTTTGCCCTGATGGCGTTTGGCCAGCTGTTCGGCTTTACCGGGGTGCTGCTGGCCCTGCCATTGGCCGCCTGCCTGCTGGTCGCGCTACGCGAGGCCCGCACCCGCTACTTGAACAGCGCCTTCTATCAGCAGAACTGAATCTTGCAGCAACTGATCCTTGATCTGGCCCCACCGCCCGCCCCGCGTCTGGACAATTTCGTCGGTACCGGCAATCGCGAATTGCTGAGCGCCCTGTCCGCCTGGGCGACGCAGCGCGAGAGCGAGCCCTTTATTTACCTCTGGGGCGAGCCCGGCAGCGGCAAAACCCATTTGCTGCAGGCAGCGCTGGCAGATGCACGCGAAATGGGCCACATGGCCTTCCTGCTGCAAAATGACCTGTTGCTGGAAGTAGAAGCCGCGGCCATTCCAGGGGACGCCCATGTGGCCGTTGATGATGTCAACTGCCTGAACCCGGCGCAACAAATTGCGGTATTTGCCCTGTTCAATCGCCTCAAGGAAGGCGGGGGGGCCATGCTGTCTGCCGGGCCGCAGCCGCCGATACAGCTGGAGCTGCGCGATGACCTGACCACCCGGCTGGGCTGGGGGCTCACCTACCGTGTCAATGCCTTGAGTGACAGCGACAAGGCCACGGCGTTGCAACGGCATGCCCGCAACCGTGGCATCGTGCTGGCACCCGAGGTATGTGATTACCTGCTGCGCCACTATCGGCGCGACCTGCCTTCGCTAATGAACCTGCTGGACCTGCTGGACCGGGAGTCGCTGGCCTTGAAGCGCCCGATCACCCTGCCGCTGGTCCGTAACCTGCTGCTGGCCTCTGCGCCTTCCCAGCCCTGATGCAAGGATGTACTGCCATGAAACTGGTGATGTTCGATCTCGACAATACCCTGCTGGCCGGTGACAGCGATGTCAGCTGGACCCGCTTCCTGATCGACCAGGGTCTGGTGGACCGTGAGCAATACCACACCGCCAATGAGCGCTTCTATGCGGATTACTCGGCGGGCAAGCTCGACATGCAGGCCTATCTGGAATTCGCCCTGGCGCCGTTGACCCGCTTTTCGCTAGAGGAGTTGAACCGGCTGCACCAGCAGTTCATGCAAGGCTACATTGAGCCGATGATGACCCCGCGCGCGCGCGCCGAAGTCGCCCGCCACAAGGCTGAAGGCGCCATCGTGCTCATCATTACCGCCACCAATCGCTTTGTGACGGCCCCGATCGCGGAAGCCTTTGGGGTAGCACACCTGATTGCGACAGAAGCGGAACTGAAGGACGGCCGTTATACCGGCAAATCGTTTGGTACGCCCTGCTTCCAGGCGGGCAAGATCATCCGACTGGAGCAGTGGCTCGCGGAGCAAGGTAAGCAATGGCAGGATTTCAGCGAGACCTGGTTCTATAGCGACTCCCGCAACGACCTGCCCTTGCTGCAAAAGGTCAGCCACCCGGTGGTCGTCAACCCCGATCCGGTGCTGAAAGCCCACGCCGACAACGCCGGCTGGCCTACCCTGCTCTGGCATTAAGCCGCGAGGGGCAGCACGGCCCCTCCCAGCATCAAACCCAGCTGAAGCGGTAACTCTCGTAGTTGCTGCCACGCTCTTGCAGTGCCTGCAGCTTGAAGCGGCGTACTCCATCGGGCAGCTGCGCTTCCAGCACCCGCTCGACCTGAAACACACCAACCGGTACCATCACGGTCGCCAGCTGCAACAGCGAAGGCACATCCGGCAAGAACACCGCCGGTTGCGGCTGAATGGTCAGCGACTGTACGCCAGTAGCGGACACCACCGCAGCCGTGGGTTGCCCCGCCAGCAATTGCACCCCCAGCTCAACCTCATTGATGCCCGCCAGCTGCAGACGGCGGACAATCCCCAAGGTATCCGGCACCCGGGCACGCCGGATCATCACCAGCTGGTGTTGCAGCCACTGCTGCCCGGTCTGCTCAGCCTGCAGGCGCAGGCCACTGGCACTCTCATCCTGCAGTGACCAGCCTTCCAGTGCTGGCAAGTGCAGGGTGTGGTCGCCCCCTTCACGGAAGGTTTCACTGGCCCGCCGACCAAACAGCTGGAAATCCGCCATACCGCTGGCGCGAATTTCCTTGGTCTCTTTCGGCACTTCAAACAGACGCCCGCTCAGCTGTGCGTAGATGCGCGGCCAGTCACCACCGATTTCCACTTCTTCGGTGGCTTGGCGACGCGGAAACACGCGGTCGCCCTTCTCGCTCCACAGCCGGTAAAGCTGGCTGAGCAACTGCACCCCTCCGGCTGCAACCAGGTCATCCCCCAGATCCGCCACATCCCAGTCGCTGCCATCGCGCAGCATCTTGATGCGCTTGGCGAGGCTGGCCACGACCGGGTCACGGTCGATGTAGCGCGGCTGCGCCGCATCATGCAAGGGCAGGCTGCGTGCCGGCGAACCACCGGCCAAATCAACCTGTAGCGGTGGCAACCGCGCTTCCGGAGCCGCTGCCGTGACGTTCAGTTTGAGCGACCAGCGTGACAACAGGCCATCCACAAAGCGGAATTGCCGCACCGTCATCTGGCTGGGGTTGGACAACTCCACCATCAGCACATGGCAATAAGCCGCCATCGGCGTGGTATAGGGCAGCCCTTCCTGCAGCGTGTCCTTCAAGCGCTTGCCCGCCCAGCCGCGTGCTTCAATCTCTCGATAAATCTCGTGCAGGGTATGCCAACCCGAGGGTGGTACTTGCCGGTACGTGGCGTGAAACTCACTGAACCACCGCCCCAGGTTGTACAAAGCACGCTGACCGGCAAACGGGCCGTACTCCAGCGCTTCCAGGTCACCCTGCAAGGCCGCTTGCAGCACCAGCCGGTAGCCCGCCTGCATGGCGCGCCACAGCTCGCATACCAGCTCCCATTGCTGCAGGTGTTCCTCATGAAACGGCAAAGGCCGATTCAGGTATTTCTTGGCCAGCTCCTCCTGCACCATGGCTACCGGCTCGCGCAGCATTTCAAGGATTTTCAGCCGCTCGCGCGGCACCAGCTCGGAGTCATTCTGCTGGCGCAGCAAGGACAGCAGCTGCAGCTGGGCAGGCGCCACATTGATCAGGGAAATGCTGGAGAGCCACTGCTTGCAGGCCTTGGCATCTTGCACTGGACATTCGGGATTGGCCTGCGGCTGGGGCAGCAGGAACTGGGCGTGATAGTGATCCATCGTCTCAAGACCCCGGCTGGAGGATCCGTTGCAATGCGGCCTGCAGTCGGCCAGGCAACGACGGATCGTCCTGTTTTTCAGTCACGCGCACCGCACTGCCCCAGATCGGATTGGGGAAGTGCCGGTCACGGCGGAAACGGGGAATCACATGCCAGTGCACATGTGGTGTCATGTTGCCCAGGCTGGCCAGATTGACCTTGTCCGGTTGCAGCACGTCACGCAGCACTTGCTCGGTGGCAAACACCACCGTCATCAGCTGTTGGCGCTCTGGCAGTGGCAGATCGGTCATCTCGGGCAGATGGCGATTGAGTATCACCCGGCAAAAACCCAGATAATCCTCATCCTCCACCAGCACCACGCGACAACACTCGTCTTGCCACAACACCAGACCACCCATGGTCTGGCACAGCTCACAGCCTGCGTTAGTGCTCTGCGTGGCAGACATGCGACCCCCATTGGTAATGCCGGACTATAATTGAGTTATCATTCACCCGTCAAGACAATGGCATACCTGCCTGCCAATAACCGACAGAGGGTCGATCCTGACCGACAGGCTTACAGCAGGATGCGTTCAATTCCGCCTTGCCGGGCTTTCTCCACATACTGGGGCAGCCAGTCCTCACCCAGCAGATGACGTGCCATCTCCACCACAATATAGTCTGCCGTGGTGCCGGCGTCATCATTATAGCGGGACAGCCCTTGCAGACAGGAGGGGCAGGACGTCAGCACCTTGACGGCGACTTCGGCATCCCCTGCGCGCAACTGCGCCGCATCGCGTCGCATTTCCTCTTCCTTGCGGAAGCGGACCTGAGTGGCAATGTCCGGCCGGCTGACGGCAAAGGTACCGGATTCACCGCAACAGCGTGCATTCTGCACCACCGGCACCCCCATCAGCTCGTTGGCAACTTTCAGCGGCGCATGGGTCTTCATCGGGCTGTGGCAGGGGTCATGGTACATATACTGCACCCCGTTCACCCCCTCCAGACGCACCCCTTTTTCCAGCAGGTACTCGTGGATGTCCAACAAACGGCAGCCGGGGAAAATCTGCTCGAACTGATACTTTTGCAGCTGATCCATGCAGGTGCCACAGGACACGATCACCGTCTTGATGTCCAGGTAATTCAGGGTATTGGCCACCCGGTGGAACAGCACCCGGTTTTCGGTGGTAATGGCGTCGCCCTTGTCCTTGAAACCGGCCGAGGTCTGCGGATAGCCGCAGCACAGATAGCCGGGCGGTAACACCGTTTGCGCCCCCACATGGTAGAGCATGGCCTGTGTCGCCAGCCCCACCTGCGAGAACAGCCGCTCGGAGCCACAGCCGGGGAAGTAGAACACCGCTTCGCTATCCTCCGCCGCCCGCGCCGGGTTACGGATCACCGGCACGATGCTGGGGTCTTCAATATCCAGCAAGGCCCGCGAGGTTTTCTTCGGCAGCTTGCCCGGCATCGGTTTGTTGATGAAATGGATCACCTGCGCCTTGACCGTCGGCTTGCCGAGTGAGGCTGGCGGCGTGCTGGTCTGGGTTTTCAGCAAGCCAAAACGCTTGCCGAGCTGATGCCCCATGCGTTGCAGCCGGTAGCCCCAGCCGATCATGCTGCTACGGATCAGCTTGATGGTGGCTGGGTCCTTCACCGTGAGGAAGGTCATGGCCGCCGCCGTACCGGGGTTGAATTTCTTTTTACCCTCGGCGCGCAGGAAGTTGCGCATCGCCATGCTGACATTGCCAAAGTCGATCTTCACCGGGCAGGGATTCACGCACTTGTGGCACACCGTGCAGTGATCCGCCACGTCGGAGAGCTCGTCAAAGTGTCGCAACGACACCCCGCGCCGGGTCTGCTCTTCGTAGAGGAAGGCTTCGGTCAATAGCCCGGTAGCCAGAATCTTGTTGCGCGGCGAGTACAGCAGGTTGGCGCGCGGTACGTGGGTGGCACACACCGGCTTGCACTTGCCGCAACGCAGGCAGTCTTTCACCATGTCGGAAATGCCGCCGATCTCGCTCTGCTCCAGAATCAGCGACTCTGCCCCCAACAGGTTGAAGGAGGGCGTATAGGCATTGCGCAGGTCGGCACCGGGCAACAGCTTGCCCTTGTTGAAGTGGCCATGAGGGTCGATGCGCTGTTTGTAGTCGACAAAGGGCTGCAGCTCTTCCGCACGCAGGAATTCCAGCTTGGTGATGCCAATGCCGTGTTCGCCGGAAATCACCCCGCCGAGGTCGCGCGCCAGTGCCATGATACGTGCCACTGCCTGGTGCGCGGTCTGCAGCATGGCGTAGTTATCCGAGTTCACCGGGATATTGGTATGCACATTGCCATCACCGGCATGCATGTGCAGCGCCACGAACACCCGGCCGCGCAGCACCTGCTGGTGCAGGCGATCCACCGCCGCCATCACCGGCGCATCGGTACGCCCGGCAAACAGGCCTTGCAGATCCGCCAGCAGCTCCTGCTTCCAGCTGACACGCAGGATGGAATCGCGCAAGGCGTGGAACACGCTTTGTGGCATTTCATCCGCTTCGGGCTGCCGTTCCAGCGGCGCATCCGGCCAGCGCGCACGGTACAGCTCGAAAGCGACGTCCAGATGGTCCAGCTGCCACTGCCAGCGTTGGGCGACGGCCTCAATCTGCGCCAAGGCGGCATCACGGCGGTCACCAATCAGCTCTTCATGGCTGAGCTGGGCATCGCCCTCGTCCAGTGGCAGATTGCCGCTGTGGAAGAACTCTGCTAGCCTGGCCAGCAGCTCCAGCTTGTTGCGGATCGACAGCTCGATATTGATGCGCTCGATCCCGTCCGAATAGTCGCCCAGCCGGTGCAGCGGAATCACCACGTCTTCGTTGATCTTGAAGGCATTGGTATGGCGGGCAATGGCCGCAGTGCGGGCGCGGTCCAGCCAGAATTTCTTGCGGGTTTCCGCGCTCACTGCAATGAAACCCTCGCCGCCACGCGCGTTGGCCAGCCGCACCACCTGCGAGCAGGCTTCGCTGACCGCAATTTCATCGTCCGACACCAGATCCGCCAGCAACACCATCTTCGGGCGACCCCGGCTCTTGGCCTTGGTGGCATAGCCCACCGCCCGCACATAGCGCCAGTCCAGATGCTCCAGACCGGCCAACTGCACCAGCGGGTGCTGGTCCAGGTAATCCTTGATCTCGACAATGGCCGGGGTGGCGCGGCTCACCTCGCCAAAAAACTCCAGACAGACGGTGCGCACATGACTGGGCATGCGGTGCAGGATGAAGCGGGCGGCGGTAATCAGGCCATCGCAGCCTTCCTTCTGCACGCCGGGCAGCCCGGCGAGGAATTTGTCGGTGACATCCTTGCCGAGCCCGACTTTGCGGAAGGCCGCGCCCGGAATCGTCAGCACCTCTTCGGAGGCGACAGTACGGTCATCGTCTGCAAAGCGGATGACGCGAAAGCGCGCCAGCGCCGCATCATGAATCTTGCCGCGGTTATGGTCCAGCCGGGTCACTTCCATCCAGCGACCATTCACGTCCACCATGCGCCACCAGGCGAGGTTATCCAGCGCGGTACCCCACAGTACCGCCTTCTTGCCACCCGCGTTCATGGCGACGTTGCCGCCGATACAGGAGGCGTCGATCGAGGTCGGGTCCACCGCAAACACCAGCCCGCTGGCGTCTGCGGCGTCGGCCACCCGACGGGTCACCACCCCGGCACCGGCGCGGATGGTGGCCGTCGGGCTATCGTGGCCCGGCAGCACCAGCGGTTCGACCTGGCCCAGCACGTCCAGCTTTTCAGTGTTGATCACCGCGCTCAGCCGGGTCAGCGGCACGGCACCACCGGTGTAGCCGGTACCGCCGCCGCGCGGGATGATGGTCAATCCCAGCTCGATACAGGCGCGCACCAGCGGAGCCACTTCGTCTTCGCTATCCGGCGTCAGCACCACAAAGGGGTACTCCACCCGCCAGTCGGTGGCATCCGTGACATGGGATACCCGTGCCAGACCGTCAAAGCAGATGCTGTCGCGCCGGGTCAGCCCGGACAGGCGACGCAGGATGCGCTTGCGCAGCGCCTTGGTTTCCGCAAAGCCATCGGCAAAGCGCTTCACCGCCTCGCGCGCAGCCGCCAGCATCTGACCAACGCGTGCCTGCTGCTCGCCCTCGCCCTCACTTTTGCGCTTCTCGATCTCGTTCAACCGATGGTAGAGCGCTTCGATCAGGGCTTGCTGACGCTTGGGGTTGTCCAGCAGATCGTCTTGCAGATAGGGGTTACGCTCTACGACCCAGATATCCCCCAGTACCTCGAACAGCATGCGGGCCGAACGCCCGGTTTTGCGCTCCTGCCGCAGACCTTCCAGCATGTGCCACATCGGCTCGCCCAACAAGCGACTGACGATTTCATGGTCGGAAAACGAGGTGTAGTTGTAGGGGATTTCGCGCAAGCGTGCGGTCATGACGGCGTACCGGGGGCGGATTTAGAATATTAATAGTCGTATTTTGCAACTTAATATTAACTTTGCCTAGCCTTGACAAGCGTCAAAAGCTGCGCTGCAACAAAGAAAAATCACCCTGTATTTCATAGGGTTATAAGCTCATAACCCAATCCAGCAACCACAGCAGCACCGCATAGCGCGCAGCCTTGCCGCATAGCATCCATAGCGTGCAGGGCAGCCACGGTAGGCGCAGCCAGCCCGCTGCCAGGCACAGGCCATCCCCCACCAGCGGCACCCAGGAGAACAGCAGACTGGCTGGCCCCAGCCACTGCAACCGTTGCTGCCAGCGCCCCATGGCGGGTGGCGGCGCGCGACGCCCCAGCCACAGCGAGGTCATGCCACCCAGGGTATTGCCGAGGCTGGCCAGCAGCCAGGCGGTCCCCGCCCAGTCTGGCCAGTGCTTGACCAGCGCCAGCAACACCACTTCCGAGCTGCCCGGCAGCAGGGTGGCCGACAGGAAACTGCTGCCAAACAGGCCCGCCAACGCCCAGACCAAAGGACTCAGCCCATCCGCCACAACATCTCCTTACTATCGCAGCCCAAAAAAAACGGCGCACAAACGTGCGCCGTCTTCCCAGGTACGTGCCTTGGCTTACAGCTTGTCCGCATTGCTGGACAGGTAAGACGCCACGCCTTGCGGGTTGGCTTGCATGCCGGTGTCGCCCTTGTTCCAGCCTGCCGGGCACACTTCGCCGTGCTCGTCGGTAAACTGTACGGCGTCGACCAGACGCAGGATTTCATCCACGCTGCGGCCGATCGGCAGGTCGTTCACCAGTGCCACGCGCACGGTGCCGGTCTTGTCGATCACGAAGGTACCACGGTAGGCGACGGTGCCGTCCGGGGTTTCCACACCGTAGGCCTTGGCAATGCTGTGTGCCATATCAGCGGCCAGGGTGTACTTGACCGGGCCGATACCACCCTGGTTGATCGGGGTGTTGCGCCAGGCGTTGTGGGTGAAGTGGGAGTCGATGGACACGCCGACCACTTCCACGCCACGGGCCTTGAACTGTTCCATGCGGTGATCGAAGGCGATCAGCTCGGACGGGCAGACGAAGGTGAAATCCAGCGGGTAGAAGAACAGCACAGCGTACTTGCCGGCGATGGTTTGCGAGAAGCTGAAGTTCTCAACGATCTCGCCATTGCCCAGTACGGCGGGAACGGTAAAGTCTGGGGCCTTGTGGCCAACGAGTGTGCTCATGGTGTTCTCCAATCAGTCAACTAGCAGAAAGGCGGTGGCAGCCCAGCGGACAAGCCGCAATCAGACTACCGCCGTCGTGTGACAGTTCGCATCATGCCCCGCAAGCGGGGAGTGCCGATGTGGCGACAAGGATAACCAGCTACGCCGCTTTGCTCAATCGGGAATGGCTATCAGTGCGATAGCCCTGCCCTATCAGTCAGGGGCGTTCACTGCCCACCCAGGCGCGCGGCCTCCACCCGGCGCTGCACATGCGCCAGAAAACGGGCCAGCTCATTGAGCGCACGCTCGTAGACATCCCGTTTGAACTCGATGACACTGTCCACCGGGTCCCAGTAGTCACTCCAGCGCCAGGCATCAAACTCAGGATGTGTGCTGGCGCGCAAGGACACGTCGCAATCGCGCCCGGTCAGCCGCAACAGGAACCAGATCTGCTTCTGTCCCTTGTAGCTGCCGCGCCATTCACGGCGCACCCAGTGGGTCGGCACCTCATAGCGCAGCCAGTCACGCGTGCGCCCAAGGATCTGTACATGACAGGCCTTGAGCCCGACCTCTTCTTCCAGCTCGCGGTACATCGCCTGCTCGGGGGTCTCCCCGTGCTTGATGCCACCTTGCGGGAACTGCCAGGAATGTTCCCGGATCCGTTTGCCCCAAAAGACCTGATTTTTGTGATTACACAGAAT
This sequence comes from Leeia sp., assembly GCF_041909055.1. Lineage (NCBI taxonomy): Bacteria > Pseudomonadati > Pseudomonadota > Betaproteobacteria > Neisseriales > Leeiaceae > Leeia > Leeia sp. Next base: position 816,112 of record NZ_JAYREC010000001.1, read on the forward strand.
AATGCCGACATTGGGGCGATAACCGTCGCGATCAAGCATCGTTATCACCTGCAAGAAACTATTGAACTGGCTTCATTTTTTCACATTTCAGGCAGATTGAACAGGTCAGCACCGGGTTCAGATCAGCAGGGCGCGCTCCGTATGCAGATTTTCATGACGCAAACGGGCCGTCATGTCCTGCATTGGCAAGCCAAAGCTGTCCTCCAGCGTTTCTGCCAGCTCATACAGCGCCTTCCAGCCAGGGTCATTCTGACCACGGCGGAAAGCCAGCACGATGGTATTGCCATGCTTGAAGTCCGGCAGCAGCAGGATGCGGCGGTCGAAAATCACATTGATGCGCTCCACCAGCATCTGGAACTGCGGCGAGGCACGCCACAGGTTGACCACCATGATGCCGTTGGCAGTCAGCGCACGATATGCCGCCTGATAGAACGCTTCGCTGCACAGGTTTTCCGCCAGTTGATGGCTGCCGAAGCCATCCACCATGATCACGTCGCTGTGGTTCTCCAGCCCGGCAACAAAAGCGCCGCCATCGCCCACATGCACCGGCAGGCGCTCGGCATCCAGCGGCAGCATGAACTGGCTGTGCGCCACCGCTACCACTTCCGGGTGCAGCTCGACATTCTCGATCACCGTATCCGGCAGGTGCTTGTACATGAACTTGGGCAGCGAAGCGCCGCCCAGCCCGAGTACCGTCACCCGCTTGGGGCGATCGTTGAACAGCAGGAAAGACATCATGCAGTGGGTGTACGGCAGCTCCAGCGCAAACGGGTCACTCAGCCGCATGGCGCTCTGCACGGTTTCCGAGCCCAGATGCAGGTAGCGGACACCGCCTTTTTCGCTGACATTGATGGCCACTTCGTCCTGGCCACCCCGCTGCCGACGCTTGAACCAGCTCATGCGCCCCCCTGCCACTCGGCACGGCTGGTGCGAATCTCGACGCCAACCGCTTCCACATCCGAGTAGGCCTCGAGCTTGGCGCTGGACACACAGACCGCGCGCACCTCTGGCCGGGTAAAGCACAGGTCGACAATGCTTTCCACCAGGGATTCCTGCAGGTTGAAGTGGCGGCTCTTCACCAGTGCCACCACGCCGTCGCGCAGGTAGTCATAATCCAGCGAGTACTGCACGTCATCTGCGGGCAAGCGCTGGTCGTCCAGCTCCACCTCCAGATTGATATGCACGGTCTGCCGCCGCAGCCGCTCGTGCTGGTAAAAACCGATGGATGCCATCAGCCGCAGGTTGCGAAAGAACAGTTTGCGCACAGTTGCCCCGTTACTTGTACAAGAATAAATGGACCACCAGCTGGGTGGTCAGATGAATACGCTGCGGCCACCATCCACGTTCAGAACATGACCCGTCACATACGGTGCGTCCAGCAACAGGAAGGCCACCGCCCCGGCCAGATCAGCAGGCTGCCCCGAACGCCGCAAGAAGGTGTGAGCCAGAATCTGCTCACGCGCCTGCTCATCAAAGCCGTCATGGTGCTCCGGCCACAGGTTGACGCCCGGTGCCACCGCGTTAACCCGCACCGCAGGGGCCAGCTCGCCGGCCAGCCCCTTGGTCAGGGCCACCAGCCCGGCCTTGGCCAGCGAGTAAATCAAGTGCCCCGGCATCGGCCGTTCGGCGTGAATATCGACAATATTGACGATGGCACCGCCCAGCCGGATCAACCACGGCGCAGCGGCCTGCGACAAAAACAGCGGTGCCTTCAGATTGGCCCCCACCAGCTCGTGCCAGGCGGCTTCATCACACTGCCCCAGCGGCGTGGCATAAAAGCTCGACGCATTGTTGACCAGCATATCCAGCCGGCCAAAGCGGGCCACCACCCGCTCGACCAGTGCCGGTAATTGGGCGACTTCCAGCAAGTCTGCCGCAAAGCAGGCGCAGGAGTCTGGCCGGTGTGCATTGAGCTGTGCAGCCAGCTGCTCCGCTTCCTGCTGCGATCCGCGATAGTGAATCGCCACATTGAGACCGCGCTGGTGCAAGGTACGGGCGATCTCAGCACCCACCCGACGCGCCGCGCCGGTGACCAGCGCCACCCGTGGGGAGGTGTGAGACTCAGCCAACACTGCCTCCTCCATCTACCGGCAACAGGTGGCCGGTCACAAAATCAGCCTGCAACAGATAGTGCATGGCCTGCACCAGATCCGCTTCGCGCAGCGGGCGTTTCATCGCCACCTTCTGCACCATGCGCTTGTGCGCCAGCTCGTTCAGCTCCCCCTCCCGCAATTGCGCAGCAGGGTACTGGATGGCATTCAACCGCACATCGGGTGCCAGCTCAGCCGCCAAGGCCCGCAAGGTGGCGGGCAAGGCCGCCTGCACGGCGCCGTCCAGCCAGTGGCTGCGGCTCACTGCCTGATCCAGCCACCACAGCACCACCCCCTGTTGCTCACGCAGCAGGGGAACCGCCGCCTGGGTCAGCGCCAGCAAGGGCCCCAGCCGCTGCGCCAGCTCCAGCTCCACCGCTTCCGGCAGCGGCAGGCCGGGCCGTTGTGGCGGCTGCAGCAACAGCACATCCAGCCGCCCCCACAATTGCTGCACTTCGCGCAGCAGCGCCTGGGCAGTGGCCTCGGAATGCACATCGGCCTGCACCCGGCAGACCCGGCTGGCGGGGGCCGCTGCCAAGGCAGGCGGCAGCGGCAAGGGACTGTGCCACACCAGGCGATAGCCTGCCTGCAGCAGGGCCTCGGCCAGCGCAGGCCACGGCGACGCAGCGCCGGACAGCAGCGCCACCGGCATCGTCTCGTCTGGAGTCGCAGAGCGTGTAGGGTTCATCATGGCGATTGTAGCAGTCCGCCCTCAAAAACCGTAGCCACTTGCCCGGCATGGTAAGCTAGCGGCTTTGTATACTCTGCTGTTGTATCGTGCATATTTCTGGACACACCCCCTCCCTGCCGGAGCCGTCGGCGGACGCGCTGGCGCTGTCGCAACGTCTGCTGGCCCATATCCGTGACGCCATTGCGGCGGCGGGCGGCTGGCTGCCTTTTGTCGAGTATGAAGCGCTGGCGCTGTACGCGCCGGGCATGGGCTACTACAGCAACGGCAGCGTGAAGCTGGGGCAGGCGGGTGACTTCACCACCGCACCGGAGCTGTCTACCCTGTTCGGACAGACCCTGGCACGGCAAGTGGCTGAGATCCTGCCGCATACCGGCCGCCAGATCATTGAGTGCGGCCCCGGCTCCGGCAAGCTGGCGCTGGACCTTCTGCGGGAGCTGGAGCGGCTGGACTGCCTGCCGGAGAGCTATGCACTGTTGGAAGTGAGTGGCGACCTGCGCGAACGCCAGCAGCAGCGCTTTGCAGAACAAGCCCCGCAGCTGCTGCCGCGCCTGCGCTGGCTGGACCAGTTGCCGGAGCAGATCGACGGTGTAGTGCTGGGCAATGAGGTGCTGGACGCCATCCCCACCCATTTGCTGCGCTGGGGGGAAGACGGCGTACATCAACTGGGCGTCGTCTGGCAGGACGACGCCTTGCAGCTGGCTGCTCGCCCGCTGACCGACGCTGACTTGCTGGCCCAGGCGGAAGCGCTGCCGGTTGACGCCCCTTACCAGAGCGAAGTGCAGTGGCAGGCCGCGGGCTTTGTCCGCACGCTGGCGGAGCGGCTGCAGCGCGGCGTGATCGTGCTGATCGACTACGGCTTCCCGCAGCGCGAGTACTACCACCCGCAGCGCGTCAGCGGCACCCTGATGTGCCATTACCGCCACCATGCCCACCCGGACCCGCTATGGCTGCCCGGCCTGCAGGACATCACCACCCACGTTGATTTCACGGCGATGGCGCTGGCAGGTGTCGAGCAAGGGCTGGAACTGGCCGGCTATACCAGCCAGGCATTGTTTCTCGCCAATGCGGGCATCACCGAATTGCTGCAGGAAGCGGACCAGTCCGATCTGCCGCGCTGGCTGCCGCTGGCCAATCAGGCGCAGCGACTAATGAGCCCGGCGGAGATGGGCGAGCTGTTCAAAGTACTGGCGCTCAGCCGCCACTACCCGCATCCGCTGCGGGGCTTTGCCATGGGCGACCGCAGCCATACACTGTAGCCCCCGCGCGGACGACTGCTGGTGTTGTTTAACCCTGACCTTGAGGATCTGCCATGACGACGCTACCACCGGATAACCTGCCCAGCTACCGCTTGCTGACCGGGCCAGACGACGCGCAATTCTGCCATCGGGTCAGCGAGGCCCTGGCCTTGGGTTACGTGCTGTACGGCTCGCCCGCCGTCACCTTCAATGGTGAGCGGGTGATTGCCGCCCAGGCGGTCATCTGGCCGCATAGCGTGGCAGCACCCCATGCTTGAAACGACCGGCGTGCTGGTGATGGGTCAGGTAACCGTGCACGATGAGGCACTCTGGGCAAGCTACCGGCAGCAGGTACCCGCCACGCTAGCCCCGTGGCAAGGCCGGGTGCTTGCACGAGGTACCTTGGGGCCGGCGCTGTGCGGGCAACCACAAGGTGAGCAGGGGGTCATCCTGCATTTCCCCAGTCAGGCACATGCCGAAGGCTGGTACGGCTCACCGGCTTATCAGGCTTTACTGCCCTTGCGACAGGCCGCCGCTGACATGAGCTTGATGCTGATGCACAGCAACACTTGACAGTCCCCATATTCCTGTGGATAATGCGCGACTCTCGTGTGGCGAATTAGCTCAGTCGGTTAGAGCAACGGAATCATAATCCGCAGGTCCCCCGTTCGAGTCGGGGATTCGCCACCAGCCATTCCAAAAATGGCCCGCAAGTATGCGGGCCATTTTTCATTTGTACTGCCCTAATCCGGCCATGGGTCCTTTCGCCCTGGGCCTCTTCAGAGAAAACACCTTGTTGCCGCATGCTGTAACAAGGCTGCGCTTACATCCCGCCCCTGCTTCGTGCTATGTTGATGCGCTTGAGTGCTCATCCTTCACGCCGCCATGTCCACCACCCCTTTGCCCGTTGGTAGCCCCTTGTGGCTGCAGATTGCCACCACCCTCAGCCAGGAAATCCTCGAGCGTCAGCTGACAGGCCGCCTGCCCAATGAGCAGACACTGGCCAGCCGGTTCACGGTCAACCGGCATACGGTACGTCAGGCCATCCAGCATCTGCAGGCGCGAGGTCTGGTGCGGATCGAACGTGGGCGAGGCACCTTTGTGCAGGAAGACATGATTGCCTACCGGCTGGGCCGCAACAGCCGCTTTTCGCACAGCCTGGATGTACAGCATCTGGTGGGCTCGGTAGCGATCCAGTCTCATCAGCGCGAACCGGCCAGTGATGCCGTTTGTGGCTTGCTGCGCCTGGACGCAGGCAGCGAGGTATTGCGGGTGGAGTCACACGATCTTGCCAGTGGCGAAGTAGTCAGCGTCTGCACCCAGTATTTCCCCCTGCCGCGCTTTATGGACTTCATGGCGGTTTACCGCAACAGCAGCAGCACCAGCGCGGCTTTCCAGCAGCTGGGCATTACCCGTTTCAACCGGGTACTCAGCCGGGTCAGCGCCCGCATGCCGCGACTGGAGGTGGCGCAAGCGCTGCAGATGGGCCGCCAGCAACCGGTGCTGTATGTTGAGAGCGTTTACGCCGATGAAGCCGGCCAGCCCATCGAGTATGGCATCACCCGGTTTCCGGGTGACCGGGTACAGATCGAGGTCACACCGGACAGCCTGTAATTTTTTTCAATAAAGACATCTAGACATCCAGATGTAAACAAGGTGTCATATTGCCTCGGTACAGTGGCGCCGTTCTCACTCACCACCGGAAGGCAACATCATGCGTACCACCCCTACCCTGCTGGCCGCCATTCTGGCGCTGACCGGCCTGACTGCCGCTGCGGAAACCACGCTCACTGTCTACACCGCACTGGAAGCTGACCAGCTGAAGGCCTATCAGCAGAAGTTCGAGCAGGAAAACCCGGACATCAAGCTGCGCTGGGTGCGCGACTCCACCGGCATCATCACCGCCAAGCTGCTGGCCGAAAAAGCCAGCCCGCAGGCCGATGTGGTGATGGGTGTGGCGGCTTCGTCGCTGCTGGTGCTGGAAAAGGAAGGCATGCTGCAGGGCTATGCGCCGAAGAATCTGGCCAAGATCAGCAAGAGCTATGTGGATGATGGCAACACCCCGAGCTGGGTGGGCATGGATGTATGGGGCGCCACCATCTGCTTCAACACCGTCGAGGCTGCCAAGCTGGGCCTGAAAAAGCCGGAGAGCTGGAAGGACCTGCTGAAGCCAGAGTACAAGGGCAAGATCGTGATGCCGAACCCGGCCTCCTCCGGCACCGGTTATTTTGACGTCACCGCCTGGCTGACGATTTTTGGTGAAAAAGACGGCTGGGCTTACATGGACCAGCTGCACCAGAACATCGCCCAGTACACCCACTCCGGCTCCAAGCCTTGCAAGCAGGCAGCAGCCGGTGAATTCCCGATCGGCATCTCGTTTGAATACCGTGCCGCCAAACTGAAAGAAGGTGGCGCACCGCTGGACCTGGTGTTCCCGAAGGAAGGTCTGGGCTGGGACGTGGAAGCCACTGCCATCATGAAGGGCACCAGCAAGCTGGACGCCGCCCGCAAGCTGGCCGACTGGTCCGCCTCGGTATCGGCCAACGAGCTGTATGAAAAGAACTTCGCCATCGTCGCCATCCCCGGCATTGCCAAGCCGAATGCCTTTATCCCGGCGGATTACGAAAAACGTCTGGTAAAGCAAGACCTGCGCTGGTCGGCCAACAACCGTGACCGCATTCTGGCCGAGTGGATCAAGCGCTACGACGCCAAGTCAGAACCCAAGTAATCCCATCGACCAGGGGGCCGTCTTTGGCGGCTCCCGCACCTGGAGTCGCACCATGCGCCTGGCCCCGCTCACCCATCTGGATGCACTGGAAACCCTGCTGCTGAAAGGTGGCCATGACCTGTACAGTGGTGAAGCGGTCAGCCAGCTGGAGCATGCCCTGCAGGCCGCCGCCGCAGCCGAGCAGGCAGGGTCGGGCGCGGCACTGATCACCGCAGCACTGCTGCACGATGTCGGCCATCTGGCCAGCCGCCAGCAAGCCTCCGACCTTGCTGCCGGCATCGACGACCACCATGAAGCGCTGGCCGTACAACTGCTGCACGATCTGTTCGACCACGACGTGCTGCAACCCATTGCCCTGCATGTCGCGGCCAAGCGCTATCTGGCAAGCACAGAACCTGGCTATCTGGGCAACCTTTCCCCCGCATCCACCTGCTCGCTGGCCTTGCAGGGTGGCCCGATGAGCGAGGAAGAAGCCGCGCGCTTCTGCCTGCGTCCCAACGCGGCGCAGGCCATTGCCTTGCGACGCTTTGATGAACTGGCCAAAGTGCCCAACCTGCCGACACCACCGCTGAGCCATTATCTGGCCATCGCCGCCACCGTGATGAAAGCCTGCCCATGAAAACCGACCCCGTTCACCGCCTGCTGGATGCCCCTTACCCCTACCGGGACGCCGAACCTTGCCTGCAATTGCACGGCCTGAGTAAACGCTTCGGCAACCAGACGGTGCTGCAGCAGATCGACCTCACCGTGCACAAGGGCGAATTCATCAGCCTGCTCGGCCCCTCCGGTTGCGGCAAGACTACCCTGCTGCGCTTGATCGCCGGGCTGGATCAGCCCGATCAGGGGCGGATCGAGCTTCATGGGCTGGACGTCACCCGCCTGCCCCCGGCCCGCCGCGATTACGGCATCGTGTTCCAGTCCTACGCGCTGTTCCCCAACCTCAATGTGGCCGACAACATCGCATACGGCCTGCGCGGCAACAAGGAAGCCCGCCGCAAGCGGGTTACCGAGCTGCTGGCACTGATCGGGCTCGACGCCTACGCCACCCACTACCCGGCCCAGCTCTCTGGCGGCCAGCAGCAGAGGGTGGCGCTGGCGCGGGCACTGGCCACCTCACCCAGCCTGCTGCTGCTGGACGAACCCCTCTCGGCACTGGATGCCCGCGTGCGTGAGCACCTGCGCCGCGAGATCCGCCAGCTGCAGCAGCAACTGGGCATCACCACCGTGATGGTGACCCACGATCAGGAAGAAGCCTTGACCATGGCCGACCGGGTGGTGGTCATGCATCGTGGCGGGATTGAACAATCCGGCACCCCACACCAGATCTACCGCCAACCCGCCAGCCCGTTTGTTGCCAGCTTCGTTGGGCAGGGTAATTTCCTGCCTGTGCAGATTTGCGACGATGGCCGGGTACAGCTCGGCGAACACCACTATGCGATCCCGCATACGCTAGCAGTCGGACAGGCAGCCAGCCTGTTTATCCGTCCGGAAGACTTGCGGCTGCACCCGGAAGGCGAGCTGCCGGATCACGCTGTCTGGGCCGAACGCGACAAGCAGGAGCTGCTGGGCGCGCTATACCGCATTACCTTGCGGGTGCCGGCCTGGGGGCAGCATACCGTGCAGGTAGACCTCGGCCATGAGGCCCTGTCCCGGCTCGGCCAGGCACAGCGGGTGGCACTCAGCCTGCCGCTGAACCGCGTGCATCTGTTCCCGCTGGAGGCCACATGCTGAGCCTCAGCCTCTCCAGCCCCCGCAGCCAGCGGTCCACCCCGGACGAACACACTGCCCGCCTGCTCGGCTGGCTGCTGCTGGCCCTGCTCGCGCTGATGGTGCTGGGCCCGCTGGTGGCCATTCTGGGGCAAGCCGTGCTCAGCCCGCAGGGGCAATGGCAAGGGTTGCAGGTCTTGCAGCAAACACTGACCCAACCCGGCACATTGGCCGCCACGCTGGGCAGCTTGAAAGTAGCCCTGGCCACCACGGCCCTGGTCGTACCGCTGGCGTACGCCTACGCCATGGCGCTGACCCGGGTCGCTCTGCCGGGCAGGGCATTGTTCCGCCTGCTGGCGCTGCTACCCATACTGGCACCTTCGCTATTGCCTGGCATCTCGCTGGTTTATCTGTTCGGTAACCAGGGTCTGCTGAAAAGCGTGTTCCCGGACGGTGGCATTTATGGCTTTGCCGGCATCCTGATTGGCGAAGTCTTCTATGCCTTCCCGCATGCGCTGATGATCCTGCTGACAGCACTGGCGGTAGATGATGCCCGCTTGTACGAGGCCGCGCGCACTTTGGGGGCAGGGCCATTGCGTCGCTTCTTCACCCTCACCCTGCCTGCTACCCGCTATGGCCTGGTGTCAGCCACACTGGTGGTGTTCACCCTGGTGGTCACCGACTTTGGTGTCGCCAAGGTGGTGGGGGGGCAGTATCCCGTACTGGCCATCGAGGCTTACAAGCAGGTGATAGGCCAGCAGAATTTCCCGCGTGGAGCAGCCATCGGCCTGCTGCTGTTGCTGCCTGCTGTGTTGTCGTTCGGGGTAGACCGCTGGCTGCAGCGGCATCAACGCAATATGGTCAGCAGCCGGGCCCAGCCACTGCAAATGGTGAACACCCCACTGACCCGTACAATCGCTACGCTGGTGTGCAGCGTGATTGGCGGTGCCTTGTTGCTGTTGCTGGGGACCGCCATCACCGCTGCTTTCATTCGTCAGTGGCCTTATCAGCTGGACCTGACGCTGGCGCACTTTGATTTCGACATGGTAGATGGTGGCGGCTGGCTGGCCTTTGCCAACAGCCTCAAGCTGGCACTGGCTACCGCCGTTCTGGGCAGCCTGTTGGTATTCGCCGGCGCCTGGTGCAGCAGCCGGGTGCGCGCGGCACGGCGGCCTGGCCAGTTACTGCATGCGCTGGCCATGTTACCGATGGCGGTGCCCGGCATGGTGCTGGGGCTGGGTTACATCTTCTTCTTTAACCACCCAGAAAACCCGCTGCACGGCCTCTACGGCAGCATGACCCTGCTGGTACTGTGCTCAGTCGCACACTTCTACACCACCGCCCACCTGACCGCACTGACTTCGCTCAAGCAGCAAGACCCGGATTTCGAACCGGTGGCCGCGTCGCTCAAGGTATCACTGTGGACCACCTTGTGGCGGGTCACCCTGCCCGCCAACCTGCCCGCCATGCTGGAGACGGCACGTTATTTCTTTGTGTCGGCGATGACCACGGTTTCCGCAGTGATCTTCCTCTACACGCCGGACACCGTGCTGGCCTCGGTCGCGGTGCTGAACATGGACGACGCCGGTGACACCGCCGCCGCTGCGGCGATGGCCAGCCTGATCGTGTTCAGCTCAGCCATCGCCTGCCTGCTGTTTGCCCTGCTGTCCCACGGCCTGCTGCGGCGCAGCCAGCGCTGGCGACAGCCTCGCGCCTGACACTGTGACCGGGTTGCGGCCCGGTCTTTTTTGAACCCGTAAAGACATCTAGATCACTGGAGTAGCACACCATGCGCGAACCCATCCTGCTTACCCCCGGCCCGCTGACCACCAGCCTCACCACCAAAACCGCCATGCTCACCGACTGGGGCTCCTGGGACGATCGCTTCAACACCCTCACCGCCAGCGTCTGCCGCGACCTGCTGCAGATCGTACAGGGTGAAGCCGAGCACGTGTGCGTGCCGCTGCAGGGCTCCGGCACCTTTGCTGTCGAAGCCGCCATTGGCAATCTGCTGCCGCGCACTGGCAAGCTGCTGGTGCTGGCCAACGGCGCTTACGGTCGCCGTATGGCGCAGATTGCTGCCGCGCTGGGGCGCGAACATCAGGTCTACGAAACCGCCGACGATACCCCGCCCAGCGCCGAGCAGGTGGCACGTCTGCTTCAAGCCGATCCGGCCATCAGCCACGTTGGCGTGATTCACTGTGAAACCAGCACCGGCATCCTCAATCCGCTGGCCGATATTGCCCGCGTGGTACAGCAGGCCGGTCGCCGCTTGATTGTGGATGCCATGTCCAGCTTCGGCGCCTTGCCGCTGGACCTGCGCAGCCTGCCGCTGGACGCACTGATTGCCTCGAGCAACAAATGCCTGGAAGGCGTGCCGGGCATGGGCTTTGTCATCGCCCGCCGTGACAGCCTGCAGGCCAGCCGGGGCAACAGCCACTCACTGGCGATGGACTTGCTGGCACAGTATGAATACATGCAGCAGACCGGGCAGTGGCGCTATACGCCGCCCACCCATGTCGTCGCCGCCCTGCGCGCGGCGCTGGACCAGTACCTGACTGCAGGTGGTCAGCCCGCCCGGCTGGCGCGCTACCAAGCCAACGCCGAACTGCTGATCGAGCGGCTCTCCGCCACCGGGCTCAAGCTGTTCCTGCCGCCAGCACTGCAAGCGCCGATCATCCTCACCTTCCACGCACCGGACCATCCCGGCTACCGCTTTGTTGATTTTTACCAGGCGGTACGTGAGCGCGGCTTTGTGCTGTATCCGGGCAAGCTCACCCATCAGGAAACCTTCCGCGTTGGCTGCATCGGTGCCATCGACCACGCAGAAATCGAACAAGCCTGCGCCGCCATCGCGCAGACCCTCTCCCACTTTGGCTGGAATCATTAAGGAGTTATCCCATGTTGTTTCATCGTCTGGAAGCCCTGATACTGGATTGGGCCGGTACCGTGGTGGACTTTGGTTCGTTTGCCCCCACCCAGGTGCTGATTGATGTGTTCCGCAGCGAAGGCATCGCGGTCAGCATGGCTGAGGCGCGGGTACCGATGGGTCTGGCCAAATGGGACCATATCCAGGCGCTGGGCAGACTGCCCGGCGTCGCCGCCCGCTGGCAGGCTCGTTTCGGTAGCCCGATGACGGATGCCGACGTTGATCGTCTCTATCAGCAGTTCATGCCCTTGCAGATTGCGCGGGTGGCCGAATACTCCGCCCCCATCCCTGGTGCGCTGGACACGCTGAACGCGCTGCGCGCACGCGGCCTGAAGATTGGCAGTTGCTCCGGCTACCCCCGGGTGGTGATGAACCGCCTGCAGCCGCACGCTGCCGCCTGCGGCTATACCCCGGACCATACCGTCGCGACTGATGACCTGCCCGCCGGGGGCCGCCCCGGCCCGTGGATGGCACTGGCTAATGTGCTGGCACTGGGCATTGGCGACGTGCGCCACTGTGTGAAGGTGGACGACACCGCCCCCGGCATCCATGAAGGCCTGCGTGCCGGGATGTGGACAGTGGGCCTCTCCGCCAGCGGCAACGCGGTGGGCCTGAGCGCGGACGACTGGTTCGCCCTCACCCCGGCGCAACAGGCCGAGTATCGCACCCCGGCGGAAGCACTGCTGCGCGAGGCCGGGGCCCATTATGTGGTGGATACGCTCTCTGCGCTGCCCGCCGTACTGGACGACATCGAGCGTCGCCTGCTGGCCGGTGAACGGCCTTGAGCCCGCAACCGTTCTGGTTTGCCGATGCGCTGGCGCAGGAAGGCAGCGCGGCGCTGCCGCCACTGCAGGGCGAGCACACGGCGGATGTCTGCATCGTCGGTGGCGGCTTTACCGGCTTGTGGACCGCCATCCAGACCCGCTTGAAACGACCGGACTGGCGCATTGTGCTGCTGGAAAAAGGGCGCTGCGGTGGCGGCGCCTCCGGTCGCAATGGCGGCTGCATGCTGACCTGGTCCACCAAATACGCCAGCCTGTGCCATTACTTTGGCGAGCAGGAAGCCGCCTGGCTGCTGCGCGCCTCGGAACAGGCGGTGTTCGACATCGCCACCTTCTGCCAGCAGCACGGCATCGACGCTGACCTGCGGCTGGGGGGCGCCGTCTATGCCGCCAGCAATCGCGCCCAGCAGGGCCGCCTGCAGCCGGTACTGCAACAACTGGAACAAGCAGGGCTCAACCGCTGGCAAGCGCTGGACGACGCCGCCACCCAGGCACGCAGTGGCAGTGCGCTGATGCGCGATGGTGCCTGGACCGACGCCGCAGGCAGTGTTCACCCCGGTAAGCTGGTGCGCGGCCTGCTGCGGGTGGCGCGTGCGCTCGGTGTCGAGGTTCATGAGCTGAGCCCGGTGCAGGCGGTAGGTGGCAGCCTGCCGGTACGGGTGAGCACGGACCAGGGCATCTTGCACGCACCGAGGGTGGTGCTGGCGCTGAACGCAGAAACCCCGGCGCTGCTGCCGCAGTTCGCCAGCCATCTGCTGCTGGTCTCCTCCGACATGATCATCACCGAGCCCGCCCCTGCGCAGATTGCGGCACTCGGGCTGGACCAAGGGCAGGCCGTGTGCGACCTGCGCACCTTTGTCCACTACTGGCGCAGCACGCCGGATGGCCGCCTGATGCTGGGCAAGGGCGGCAATCTGCTGCCCTTTGGCAATCGCCTGCATCCGGCCTTTGATGCCCCCAGTCGTTACCAGCCCATGCTGCATCACGCCCTGCGCCGCTTCTTCCCCAGCCTCGCCTCCGTACCGCTGGCGCGCAGCTGGACAGGCGCCTCGGAGCGCTCAGCCAGCGGTTTGCCCTGCTTTGGCGAGTTACCCCGGCAGCGTGGTGTGTACTACGGCTTTGGTTATTCCGGCAATGGCGTGGTACAGAGCCATCTGGGTGGCCAGATCCTCAGCAGCCTGCTGCTGGATGAAGACAATATCTGGACCCGCAGCGGGCTGGCCCAAGGCCCGCAAGCCAGTTTCCCTCCCGAGCCGGTGCGCTGGCTGGGCGCTCAGCTGGTGCGCGGTGCCATCCGCCGGGTGGAGACCGCTGAAGACCGGGCGCAGCCCAGCCGCTGGCTGGACCGTAAGCTGGCCCGCCTCGCCAGCATGGCGGGCAAAGCCGACGCCCGGTCTTGAAGGTGGGACAACCGGCTTGTGAGGGCGCACAACCAACACCTATACTGGTCAGACTTTGCCATGGAGTCTGCCATGTTCGGGTGGTCAAACCGGGTTTTCCCCCTGCTGCTATTGGGGCTGGCTTTGCCCAGCATGGCCTTGTATCTGCCCCGCCCTCAGTTGCCGGCGCACACCCGCCACTGGACCCTGCACGCCAATGGCTATGGTCCCATCCGGATCGGCATGACGGTTGCGGAAGCCGAAAAGTGGCTGCGCCTGCCGCTGCTCGCCGATGGCCCTACTGACAGCGACTGCTACCACGTCAGCCCCGGTGCGCCGGAACCGGCACTGACCTTCATGGTTCGGGCGCAACGCATCAGCCGCGTCAGTCTGTTTGGCCAAAGCAGCATCCACACGGACAGCGGCTTGCAGGTCGGGGACCGTGAGCTGCAAGTGTGGAAACGGCTCGGGCGTAGTGTCAAAGCCAGCCCGCATACCTATGGGGGTGAGGATGACCATTATCTGACCTGGTGGCGTAGCGACAAGCTCGGCCACTATCGAGGCATCCGCTTTGAAACCACTAACGGTAAAATAGCGGTGATCCATGCAGGTGATGACAGTATTGAACTGGTTGAAGGCTGTTCCTGAGCGGCATGGTGGCCCACCCCAAACCACCCGATTGGCCCTAGCAACCACACCTTTTCTTTTACACACTGCAGACACTTCTTCCCATCCAAGGTGTCTGCATGTCCTTACTGATCCGCCCGATTACCGAACACGATTTTGAGCAGTGGCTACCCTTGTGGCTGGGCTATAACGCATTTTATGGCCGCTCCGGCGCCACCGCCCTGCCGGAGGACATTACGCAACTCAGCTGGCAGCGCTTCCTCAGCGAGAGCGAACCAATGTATGCCCTGGTGGCCGAGCGGGATGGCAAACTGGTGGGCTTGACGCACTATCTGTACCACCGCAGCACCATCCTGCGCGGGCCAAGCTGTTATCTGCAGGACCTGTTCACCGACCCCAGCTGCCGGGGGCAAGGTGTGGGTCGCCAGCTGATCGAGGCGGTGGCTGCACGCGCCTTTGCCAGCGGTGCCGAACGGCTGTACTGGGGCACCTATCAGGACAATGCCACGGCACGCCGACTGTACGACACCGTAGCCAAGCACACCGGTGGCATCATCTACACCTATACCCGCCCCTGAGCCACCGGCGCAGGCAGATGCCCGGGCCGCTTACTCCGCCTGCATGAGCTGCTGCAGGCGGTAGAGCTGTTCCAGCGCTTCGCGTGGGGTCAGAGCGTCCGGGTCCAGCTGTTGCAGCGCTTGCATGGCCAGGTGCGGCTCTGCCGCGAGCGGCTCGTCAGTGGGTGGCAGCGTGGCAAACAGATCGGCCTGCGGACCACCGGCGCCGATGCTCATGGCTTCCAACTGTTGCAGGTGCCGCCGCGCCACGCGAATCACACTGCCGGGCACCCCGGCCAGCTGCGCCACCGCCAGACCATAGCTCTGGCTGGCCGGGCCTTCCTTCACGCTGTGCAGAAACACCACCGTGTCCTTGTGTTCTACCGCGTCCAGATGCACATTGGCGAGTTGCGGGTAATCTTGCGACAGGCGGGTGAGCTCGAAGTAGTGCGTGGCAAACAGGGTGTAGCTGCGGTTCTTCTCCACCAGTTGCCGCACGATGGCGTAGGCCAAGGCCAGGCCGTCAAAGGTGGAGGTACCACGCCCGACTTCGTCCATCAGCACCAGGCTGTGCTCGCTGGCGTTGTGCAGGATGTTGGCGGTTTCGGTCATCTCCACCATGAAGGTGGAGCGGCCTCCGGCCAGATCGTCCGACGCGCCGATACGGGTAAAGATGCGGTCAATCGGCCCCAGCCGTACCTGCTGCGCCGGCACAAAACTGCCGACATGGGCCAGCAGCACGATCAGCGCCGTTTGCCGCATATAGGTGGACTTACCACCCATGTTCGGGCCGGTGATCAGCAGCAGCTTGCGGGTGAGCGACAGGCCGGTATCGTTGGCGATGAAGTCATCCACCTGCGCTTCGACCACCGGGTGACGCCCTTGCTGGATGTCGATCACCGGCTCGTCGACAAACTGCGGTGCATGCCAGTCCAGCAACGCCGCCTGGGCGGCAAAGGTGGTCAGCACATCCAGCGCGGACACCGCCTGCGCCAGCAATTGCAGCGGGGCGAGGCTGTGCATCAGCTCGTCCAGCAGCGCCTCGTACAGCCGCTTTTCCAGTGCCAGCGCACGCTCCTGTGCCGAGAGCGCCTTGTCCTCAAAGGTTTTCAGCTCGGGGGTGATATAGCGCTCGGCATTTTTTAGCGTCTGGCGGCGGCGGTAGTCGTCCGGCACCTTGTCACCCTGCGCCTTGCTGACTTCGATATAGAAGCCGTGCACCCGGTTGAATTCCACCTTGAGGTTGGGAATGCCGGTGCGCTCCCTCTCCCGCGCTTCCAGCGCCAGCAGGTACTGGTCGCAGTTGGTCTGGATGCCGCGCAGCTCGTCCAGCTCGGCGTGATAGCCATCGTTGATCACGCCGCCATCGCGCAGCAGGCTGGCCGGTTCCGGCAGGATGGCCGCCTGCAGGGTGGGCAGTACCGCGTCCGGTGCAGTGAGGTGCTGTTGCAACTGTTGCAGCAGCGGTGCTTCCATGCGCGCCAGTTGCATCTGGATCGTGGGCAGCGCGGCCAGGCTGTCACGCAGGCTGGAGAGATCACGCGGGCGGGCGCTTTTCAAGGCAATGCGGCTGGCAATGCGCTCAATATCGGCAATCGGCCGCAGCGCCTGCTGTAGTACGGGTAAGGCGCTATGCTCGCGCAGCTCGGCCACCGCGCCCAGCCGGGCCAGCAGCTTGCTGCGGTCGCGCAACGGGTGGTGCAGCCAGTGCCGTAGCAGGCGGCTGCCCATGCTGGTCATGCACTGGTCCAGCACCGAGGCGAGTGTCGGCGACGGTTCGCCACGAATGGTCTCGGTCAGCTCCAGATTGCGACGGGTAGCGGCGTCCAGCTCGATATACTGGCCGCGTGCCTCCACCGAGAGGCCCTGTACGTGCGCGAGCTCGGTACCTTGCGTGGCGCGTGCATACTGCAGCAGTGCACCGGCTGCGCCCACCGCCAGCGACATATTCTCCACACCAAAGCCGACCAGATCGTGGGTACCAAAGTGCTTGCACAGCAGGCGATTGGCGGCTTCCACGTCAAAATGCCATAGGGGCAGACGCTTGACCGGACGGGATTGCTGGCCGAGCAGGGCCAGATCGTGGTCATCCGCCAGCAAAATCTCGGCGGGGCGCAGCCGCTCCAGCTCCGAGGGCAGCGCGTCCGACTTGCCTTCCCACAGGGCAAAGCGGCCTGAAGCCAATGACAGCCAGGCCAGCCCCAGCCGACCGCGCGACAGGGATAGTGCCAGCAGCAAGTTATCTGACTTTTCGTCCAGCAATGCGGCATCGGTCAGGGTGCCGGGTGTCACCACCCGCATCACCTTGCGCTCTACCGGCCCCTTGCTGGTGGCGGGATCACCCACCTGCTCGCAGATCGCCACCGACTCACCCAGCTTCACCAGCCGCGCCAGATACTGCTCGGCGGCATGGAAGGGAATGCCCGCCATCGGAATCGGCTGCCCGGCACTTTGCCCCCGCGCGGTCAGGGTGATGTCCATCAGCCGCGCTGCCCGCTGTGCGTCTTCATAGAACAGCTCGTAGAAATCCCCCATTCGGTAGAACAGCAGCTTGTCCGGGTGCTCGGCTTTCAGCGCCAGGTACTGCTGCATCATCGGGGTATGGCTTGCGGGCGTACTCATCTTGGGGTTGGTCTCGGGCTGCTTGCAGCACACCGGGCTGCAAAAACGTCGATTCTACCTGAGGCCATGCGGCAGGTCAGTGGCCTTGTCACCCCTGTACTTTTGTACCTGTCAATCCGCAATGCACATGGCATTCATGCTTCGTTCAGCTTGCGGGAAATATGATATCGTGCTGCCAAACTGAACGAATGCCCATTCACTTCTCACCCTACAGGTTGATCCCTTCA
This sequence comes from Leeia sp., assembly GCF_041909055.1. Taxonomy (NCBI): domain Bacteria; kingdom Pseudomonadati; phylum Pseudomonadota; class Betaproteobacteria; order Neisseriales; family Leeiaceae; genus Leeia; species Leeia sp. The sequence goes on from NZ_JAYREC010000001.1 coordinate 833,686, forward strand.
TGCAAAAACTGCTACTCAGCACCCTGGTACTGGCCTTGGCCGGTTGCCAGGTCACAGTCAAGTCCCAGGATGGCACCGCCACCACCTACGGACTGGGCCCGACCAAAACCAGCAGCACACCTGCCCCTGAAGCCAGCCCTGCCCCTGCTGCTGCACCCGCGAGCGCCATCAGCCCGGCCACCAGCAACCAGGCGATTCCCTCTGGTCTGTACAGCGCCCAATTGCAGACCCAGCACAAGGACGGCAAGGGCAAACTGCAAAATGAAGTCAGCAAATTCAGTTATCTGGTGGAAGACCTCGGTGGGGGGCGCGCGCTGGTAAAATTCATCGGTGAAGGTAGTGCGGCCGACCCCGGCGGTTTTGGTGGCTTGATGAGTGGTGAAACACAAGCCATCGGCTTTGCGGTCTACAACAAGGGTGTGTGGCAGTTCAGTGGCAAGAGTGAGGACGGTCCCTGCGAGGCACGCTTTACCAGCGACAACAACACGCTCAAGCACCTGTCTGGCCGCTGTTCTGGCGCGGGTAACTGGGGTGATCTGGCTTGGCCGCGTGCCAATACACCGCTCAAGTTTGTGCGAGCCTTGCAGGCCAGCGAGCGCAGCATGCTGCAAACCGGTGGCGGCATGGTCCCCAAGGCAGCCAGCACCCCCGCCAGCAGCGGCAGTGCCCATCCCTATCTGGGCTTGATTGGAAAAACCTTCCCCAGCATGCAGCTGCCTTACCAGGCATTTGGCTTTGATGGCTACAACAGCAAGCTCGAAGCCACCGCCTTTGCAGAAATGCCGGAAGGCAAGGTGGTGATCTACCCGGTACGCAAAGGCAGCGCCCGCTATGTGCTGATTGCAGGCCACACGAACGGCAACATCGACCGGGTACTGGACGTGCGGCCGGTCGCCGCCAGTGCAGGCAAGCGCTTTATCGCAGCCAGTGAAGAGGGGGATGCCGTGACCACCTGCACCCTGAATGGCAAGCGCGTTTCCCAGGTCTTTGCCTACACGCAACCCGGCAAGGCCGGCAGCCATTTCGCCACCGCCAGCAGCAAAGGCGAAAGCGTCTGGCTGGTACAACCCGGCGGCACCCAGGTGATCGCCCTGCGACAAGGTGAGAAGCTGGCCTGCACTCAGGTTGTCATGGGCGGCTAAGCGCTGGTGGGTCATTGCGGCCCGTGATCTGGCTGTTTCACCCGATTGGCATGGTGGGCGGCGTCCTGATCCCGTACAATCGCGGCATTCGATTCAGGACCCCCCAGCCATGCTCAGTTACCGCCATGCCTTTCATGCGGGCAACCACGCCGATGTGCTCAAGCACCTGGTGCTGGACCAATTGCTGATCTATCTGAACCAGAAGGACAAGCCTTACTGGTACATCGACACCCACGCCGGTGCCGGGGTCTATGCGCTCACCGAAGGCTATGCCACCAAGAATGCCGAGTTTGCCACGGGTGTCGCACGCCTGTGGCAGCGCAATGCGCTGCCAGAGCCGGTCGCCAGCTATCTGCAACATGTACTGGCGCTGAATCCGGACGGCGCACTGCGCTATTACCCCGGCTCGCCGCAGCTGGCAGCGCAGCGGGTGCGCCCGGATGACCGCCTGCGCCTGTATGAGCTGCACAGCAGCGACTTCACCTTGTTGCAGGAAAACATGTCGCCGCTGGGCAAGCGGGTACTGGTTGACAAAAGTGATGGCTTCGCCGGGCTGAAAGCCCTGTTGCCGCCCCCCCCCCGGCGTGCGCTGGTGCTGATCGACCCGCCGTATGAAGACAAGAAGGACTATTCGCGCGTCACCAAAGCGCTGGAGGACGCGCTGCGCCGCTTTGCCACCGGCATCTATGCGGTGTGGTATCCGCAATTGCAGCGGGTGGAGTGGCAATTGATGCTGGAGCAGTTGAAGCGCTTGCCGGTCAAAGGCTGGCTAAACGTCTCGCTGCAAGTGGAACCGCCACACCCGGATGGCTTTGGCATGTACGGCAGTGGCATGTTCATCCTCAATCCACCCTACACCTTGTACCCGCTGCTGGAGCAATTGATGCCGTGGTTGGTGCAGACCCTGGGCCAGGGTGCTGGCAGCCGCTTCGTGCTGGAGCAGCAGGCTGCATAATTCATGACAACGGCAAGCAGGCTGCTATAATCAGGCCCTGCTTGCCGTGCAGCCCGCATGGCCTCCTGCATCACGGAATCTGCACACCATGCCCCATGCCCTGCAACGCCTGCCGCTGCTGCTGCTGCTCGCCACCACCTTGCTGTTGACGGCCTGCCCGGCCCGCCAAGAGGTGAGCGATAGTGCGGCCCCGGCAAGTGACACCCGCTCGCAACCCGCAGCCAGTCAAGCCGCGGCAGCTGTCATCCCAGCCAGCGCTCCGATCACGGCAGCCGTCAGCCTGGTCGACCTCAAGACCCTGCCCGCAGGCGTCAAGCTGCCGGGCAAGCTGTTGCAGGCCTGGCACTGGACTGACGCTGACGGCGAGCAGTGGCTGCTACGCAGCCATAGCAAGCGTAACTATACTTTTGAAGAGATGGATGCCACGGAAAGCCTGCTGCATGTTGCCCAATTCCGGGTCAAGGACGGCAAGATGGAGCGCCTGTGGCTACTGCAGGATGGGGTTAAGGATTGCCCGTTTGACAGCGTCGCCCGCTTCTATCCGGATGGGGTGAGCATCACCGATCTGGATCAGGATGGCGTCCATGAAGTGACCATGGCGTACCACACCACCTGCACCAGCGATGTCAGCCCGCAAGACATGAAAGTGATCCTGCGCGAGCGTGAGGGCAAGTGGGGTTTGCGTGGCAGCACCTGGCTGCCAGACGAGGCCATGCAGGGCAAAACCCCGCCGCCGGTACCACAAGCCGCCGCCTGCCCGCCCGGCACAGACCTCAGCAAGATGGACCCGCAGCACTGGCATACCGGCTGCTACCAGTCCGAGCAGGATTTTGCCAGTGCCCCGCCCGCTTTCCTGCAGCATGCCAAGGCGCGCTGGCGCGCCGCCCTGCTGGCCTCCGCGCCAGGGGGCCAGCCTGATCTGAGCGCTGTGGACGAAGGCGAAGACTAAGCCCAATGGACCCGGCAGACCTGCACAAGCTGTGGCACACCACCATGCCCTTCGGCAAGTATCAGGGGCGGGCGCTGGCGGAGCTGCCGGGGCATTACCTCAACTGGTTTGCCCGCAGTGGCTTTCCACCGGGCACGCTGGGGCGACTGCTGGCGCTGATGCAGGAAATCGACCATAACGGCCTGCGCCCCTTGCTCACCCCGCTGCGCCCGGCCCATCATCAGCAGGCAGGTAAACGTGGTTCACCCAGCACATAGGTCTGCGCCACCACCCGGTCGCCACCCAGCAGCATCAGTGCAAACAACCGCTCGTCCAGCGACTGCGCCGCCTGCATGCGGCGTTCCAGCAGCGGCGTGGCGGCCCAGTCCAGCACCACGAAATCGGCCTCCTTGCCGGGCAGGAAGTTGCCGATGCGGTCTTCCAGATACAGCGCCTCCGCCCCGGCCAGTGTCGCCAGATAGAAGCCACGCCAGGCGTTGAGCTTTTGCCCGCCCAGCTGCAACACCTTGTAAGCCTCGTTCAGCGTTTGCAGCATGGAGAAACTGGTACCGCCGCCCACATCCGTCGCCAGCCCCACCCGCACCCCCAGCTCGCGGGCGCGGTTCAGGTCAAACAAGCCGCTGCCAAGGAACAAATTAGAGGTCGGGCAGAAGGACATGGCGGTACCGGTCGCCGCCATGCGCTCGCGATCCGCACGGTCCAGATGGATGCAATGGGCGTAGACACCACGCTCGCCGAGCAGGCCATAGCGGTCGTACACGTCCAGATAGCTGCGGGCATCCGGGAACAGGTCGGCCACCCAGCGCACTTCGTCCACGTTCTCGGCCACATGCGTCTGCAGCCACAAGCCCTCGTATTCGGCAAACAGCCGCCCGGTCATCGCCAGCTGCTCCGGAGTAGAGGTCGGCGCAAAGCGCGGGGTCAGCGCATAACCGGCACGGCCATGACCATGCCAGCGTTCGATCAGCTCGCGGCTGTCTGCTTCAGCGCTCGCCACATTATCCTGCAGGAAATCCGGGCAATGGCGGTCCATCATGATCTTGCCGCATACCATGCGCATCTGCCGCTGCTCTGCGGCGCTAAAGAAGGCATCCACCGAGGCCTTGTGTACCGTCGGGTAGACCGCAGCGGTGGTGGTACCGTTGCGCAGCAGCTCGTCGAGGAAAAACTGCGCCACGTTGTCGGCGTGCACGCGGTCGGCAAAGCGCCGCTCGGCCGGGAAGGTATAGGTATTGAGCCAGTCCAGCAATTGCGCGCCGTAGCTGGCGATGATGTCCGTCTGCGCGAAGTGGATGTGGGTATCGACAAACCCCGGCAGCAGCAGCTTGCCGCGGTGATCCACCACCTTGGCCTGGGGGTACTGCGTCAGCAGCGCGGCCTCCGGGCCACAGACCACCACGCGGCCAGATTCGACCACCAGTGCGCCGTCCTCCCAATACTGCCAGGCGCGCTCGTCGGCAGCTTCGCCGGGATCGCGCAGAAAATGCAGAATGGACGCCCGGAACAGGGTCAGCTCAGACATGTGTACAACTCCTTTAACCAGTCTGGGGGGCTGGCCTGAAGCGCCGCACGCAGCGACTCAGGGCAACCTCCGTTGGACATATGGAGGCCCCGCTTCTGAATCATAGGCCCCCATGAAAAAGGGCGCGCCTTTCGGCGCGCCCTTTTTTGTCCACCGGCACCCTTCCGTGCCTGCGACAAGCGTATTGTACATCAGTTTCAGCCCCCGCCAAGGAAGGGCTTGCCCAGCGAAGCCGGGGCATGCAGGCGGATCATCTGGCTGTTGCGCGAGATCAGTACCAGCACCACGATGGTGGCTAGATACGGCAACATCGACAGCAGTTGCGACGGAATCGCCACCCCCAGCCCCTGCGCGTGGAATTGCAGGATGGTGACACCACCAAACAGGTAGGCCCCCAGCAGCACCCGCAGTGGTCGCCAGGTGGCAAACACGGTCAGCGCCAGCGCAATCCAGCCCGCACCCGCCGTCATGTTCTCCACCCACATCGGGGTATAGGCCAAGGCCAGATAGGCACCAGCCACCCCGCAGCAAGCGCCGCCAAACAGGGTCGCCATATAGCGGATGCGGATGACCGCATAGCCAATCGCGTGAGCCGATTCCGGGCTTTCACCCACCGCCCGCAGCACCAATCCGGCCTTGCTGCGGTAGAGCAGCCAGCTGATGGCGGCAAACAGCAGGAAGGCCAGGTAGACCATGGGCGTCTGCTTGAACAGTACGGGTCCCAGCAACGGGATGGCACTCAGCCCGGGCAAACTCACCGGTTGAAAGCCCTGAATGGCAGTCCCCAGCCAGGCTTTGCCGACAAAGGCAGAGAGGCCAATGCCAAAGATGGACAGCGCCAGCCCGCTGGCGTACTGGTTGGCCTGCAGGCTGAGCGCCAGCACGGCAAAGATCAGCGCCATGCCCATGCCGGCCACCGCACCCGCCGCCACCCCGGCCCACAGGCTACCGCCACTGGCCACCGTGGCAAAGGCAGCAATCGCCCCCACCAGCATCATGCCTTCCACCCCGAGGTTGACCACCCCGGATTTCTCGGTGACCAGCTCCCCCAGCGCGGCAAACACCAGCGGGGTGCCTGCGCTCAGGGTCAGGGCCAACAATGCCGCAGTATGATCGAGCATCTCAGGCCTCCACCTTGGCCGCTGCCGTGCTGGACGCACGGACCGTGGGTTGACGGCGGCGCAGCCGGTAATTCACCAGCAGGTCACAGCCCAGCAGGAAAAACAGCAGCATGCCCTGGAACAGGCCAGTGATGGCATTCGGTAGCTGCAAGCTCATCTGCGCCGACTCGCCACCCAGGTACAGCAGCGACATCAGCAAGCTGGCCAGTACGATGCCCACCGGGTGCAAACGCCCCAGAAACGCCACAATGATGGCGGCAAAGCCATAGCCCGGCGACGCCGAGGGCTGCAGCTGGCCCAGCGGCCCGGCCACCTCCCCCACCCCGGCCAGCCCGGCGGCGGCACCGCTGATCAGCAGCCCCAGCCAGATGGAGCGGGATTCGGAAAACCCGGCGTAGCGGGCTGCGGCCGGTGCCTGACCGCCCACCTGCATCTGGTAACCGGCAAAGCTCTTGCTGAGGAACAGCCAGGCCAGCGGCACCGCCAGCACCGTCAGCAGCGCCGACGCGTTCAGCCGGGTCCCCTCCACCAGCATCGGGAACAGGGCGGCATCGCCAAACATGATGGACTGCGGGAAATTCTGCCCGTTCGGGTCTTTCAACGGCCCATCCACCAGATAGCCGAGCAGCAGCTTGGCGATATAGGTCAGCATCAGGGTGACCAGAATCTCGTTGGCGTTGAAGCGGGTTCGCAGCAGCGCGGCAATCGCCGCCCACAGCGCGCCACCCAGCATCCCGGCCAGCACCATGCCGGGCAACAGCCAGGGGCTGCTGCTGCCGTCAAACCAGATCGCCAGCGTGCCACCAAAGATGGCCCCCAGCGTCAACTGACCTTCTGCGCCGATATTCCACACATTGGCGCGAAACCCGATAGCCAGCCCCAGCGCAATCAAACACAGTGGCGAGGCTTTCAGCAGCAGCTCGGTCACCCCGTTCAGGTCTTGCACCGGCGAGATGAAGAACACCTCGAATGCCTCCAGCGGTGCCCGCCCGAGCGCAGCAAACAACACCATGCCACAGATCAGGGTCAGCAGCGCCGCCAGCACCGGCGACAGGTAACGCATCCAGACCGACGGTACGGGCCGGGCTTCCAGCTTGAACATCATGCAGAGGCCTCCTTGGCGGGCATCTCATTCACATCACGAACACAGTGTATCGCGTCCTTAGGGTCAAACCAGTGCTGACCATACCGCGTTATCAGGTCGGGTAATTGCCTGGCTGGAACATTAAGCTGAACCCCACCATTGCGATCCGTCTTCCCGGCAACCTGCCCTTGCCGAACCACGCGATGCAGGTTTTTAAAATCACTGGCCATCACCATCCAGAAGCCTTCCCCCTCCCAGGCGCCACCCAGCAACAGCCACTGTGGTGTGCTGGGCGGTTTGTTGGCTCGCACAAAAAACAGCAGACGCTGGTCTAGCCTGGACATCGTGACCCGATAGTGTTCCGGTTTGCCGCCTTGATCGTCGGACACGATGACCGTCCCGGAAGGTTGAACATCCAGCCAGCCAGATTCTTCCTTTGCCTCTGCTTGTCCGGCAGGCTGCGGCACCTGTTTACCTAACTGAGGGTTAATACAACGCCAGCGCCCCAGCAACTGTTGCTGCAGCGCAGGGTCTGACGGCATCGGCTCACGTACGGTCAGCGTCGTACAGCCCCCCAGACCCAACAGCACAATACAGAGCAGCCTGTGGCGTATCACGCCGCCACCTGTTCCGCTGGGCCGCCTTCAAACATGCCAGCCATCCACAGGCCGATCTCTTCGCTGTTGGTCTCCGCTACGGCTTTAGAAACAGACAGGCGGCCACCGGCAATCACGCTGATCCGGTCGCAAATCTGGAACAACTCTTCCAGTTCTTCCGAGATCACCAGCACGGCCACCCCCTGGGCGGCAAAATCCAGCAACTGCTGGCGAATGAAGGCCGCTGCACCGACATCCACCCCCCAGGTGGGCTGCGCCACAATCAGCACCTTGGGTTGCTGCCGCATTTCACGGCCCACGATGAATTTCTGCAGATTGCCGCCAGAAAGGCTGCGTGCCGGGGCATCTGGCCCACCGCACTTGACGCCAAAATCCCGAATACAGGCTTCGGCAAACTCACGTACCTTGCGGCTGGCGATCAGCCCTTTGCGGACCAAGCCTTGCCGGTGTGCGGTGAGCAAGGCGTTATCGGTCAGCGACATCGCCGGTACCGCACCGCGCCCCAGCCGCTCCTCCGGCACAAAGGCGAGGCCGCGGTCACGCCGCCGACCCGGCCCCATGCGCCCGACCGCTTCGTCGCACAGGCGCACCGCTGCCGCATCCTTAATGCGCTGCTCGCCCGACAGCACCGACAGCAATTCGGCCTGACCATTACCAGACACCCCGGCAATGCCGAGAATTTCCCCGGCATGCACTTGCAGATTGATACCGCTGAGCGAGACGCCGAACGGGTCCCGCGTCGGCAGATTAAGCTGCTGCAACTGCAGCCGGGTATCACCGGTGTGGTGGGCGCGCCGTTCCGGGTGCGGCAGCGCGCGGCCAATCATCAGTTGCGCCAGCGATTCGGCGGTTTCTTCACGCGGGATCGCCATGCCACTGACCTTGCCGCCACGCAACACGGTGGCGCGATCACACAGCTGCTGGATTTCATCCAGCTTGTGCGAGATATAGAGGATGGCACAGCCTTCTGCCGCCAGCTGGCGCAGGGTGACAAACAGGCGGATCACCGCTTGTGGCGTCAGCACCGAGGTGGGCTCATCCATGATCAGCAGGCGCGGGTTCTGCAGCAGGCAGCGCACAATCTCCACCCGTTGCCGCTCGCCGACGGAGAGGGTGTGTACCAGCCGCTCCGGCTCCACCGCCAGCCCATAGCGCTCGGAGACTTCGCGGATGCGCACAGAAAGGGCCGCCAGATCAAAGCGGGTATCCAGCGCCAGTGCGATGTTCTCCGCGACCGTCAGGGTCTCGAACAGCGAGAAATGCTGGAACACCATGCCGATGCCCAGCTGGCGTGCGGCTGCCGGATTGGCAACCTTGACCGGGTGGCCATCCCACAGCATCTCGCCCTGGTCGGCATGTACCGCGCCGTAGATGATCTTCATCAGGGTACTTTTACCGGCACCATTCTCGCCCAGCACGGCGTGGATTTCCCCCGGCATCACACTGAGGCTGACATTGTCGTTGGCGCACACCGAGGGGTAGCGCTTGGTGATGCCGCGCAGCTCCAGGCGGGGTTGCGTACTGAATTGAATGGTCATGCAGGCCTCACGGGGGAATCGGCGGTGTCATTCCAATATTGCTCCAGTATGGCCAGCCAGCGCGCTTTCTCGACTTCGGGCAGGAAGCTGGCGACAAAACCGTTGCGGGCGATGTTGTACAGGTTTTCACGCAACAAGCCAAGTGCCGCCGCCACCGCACGGTAGTTCTCCAGCACATAGCCATCAAAATAGGCGGGGTCGTCCGAATTCACCGTCACGCACAGACCCGCATCCAGCAGGCGCTTGAGGTTGTGCTGGCGGAGGTCCTCCACTCCCTTGAGCTTGAGGTTGGACAACGGGCAGACGGTGAGCGGTATCTGCTCCTGCTGCAGACGATGCATCAGCTGTGGATCTTCCTCCGCCCGCACACCGTGATCAATGCGCGCCACCCGCAGCAGGTCGAGCGCCTGCCAGATGTATTCCGGCGGCCCTTCTTCGCCGGCATGGGCCACCCGCTGCAAGCCCTCCAGCCGGGCTTGCTCGAATACCGCCTCGAAACGCTCCGGCGGGTTGCCCACCTCGCTGGAGTCCAGCCCGACCCCGACAAAGTGCTGGCGATAGGGCAAGGCATCCAGCAAGGTCTGCATTGCCGACTCGGCAGAGAGATGCCGCAGGAAGCAAAGGATGTAATACACCGAGAGGCCGGATTCGGCACGGATGGCCTCGGCAGCACGGGCCAGACCCCGGATCACCGTGCCGATGTCGATACCCCGGTCGGTATGGGTTTGCGGGTCGAAGAAGACCTCGCAGTGTTTGACACCGTCTGCCACCGCGCGCCGGAAGTAGGCCATGGCCAGCTGAAAGAAGTCGGCCTCGGTTTGCAGCACACTGGCCCCGGCGTAGTAGAGGTCGAGAAAGCTCTGCAGATTGTGAAAACGGTAGGCGGCCCGTACACCTTCGACATCCACCCACGGCAGGGAGACGCCGTTGCGCTGCGCCAGCTCGAACATCAACTCCGGTTCGAGTGTGCCCTCAATGTGCACGTGCAATTCGGTTTTGGGGAGTGCTGCCAGCCATTGATCCATGCCTGTCCTACCTCCATTGCAGCCCCCCTCTGTGCGAGGGGGCCATCGTGCTGTTTTACGCCTGTACCTGCACCCGTTTCTGTTGCTGTACTTGTCTTGCTTCATAACGCTGCAGCAGCTCTGCCGCCACCGCAATCGCGATCGCGGCAGGTTGCTTGCTGTGAATGCCGGCCACACCAATCGGGCAGGTCAGCGCCTGCCACTGCGCATCACTGACCCCCCGCCGCAACAGGCGCTGGCGAAACTGCTGCCGCTTGCTGCGCGAGCCAATCAGCCCGCAGTATGCAGCATCCCCTCGTCGCAAGATGTGCTCCACCAGCCGCTGGTCTTCCGCGTGGCTGTGCGTCATCACCAGATAAAAGCTGCCAGGCGCTGCCTCGGCCACCCGCTGCACGGGATCATCCAGCCATTCGGTATCCACATTATCAGGCACGCACTGAGGCAGCATCTCCTCGCGGCTGTCCACCCAGTGGACTTGGCAAGGCAGGCTCGCCAGCAGTGGCAGCAAGGCACGTGCCACATGGCCTGCACCAAACAGCTCAATGCGGAAATCACAGGCCGGGAAGCGCTCCAGCAGCCACTGCTGCTCCCCTTGCTGCAGCCATTGGCAACGAGGGGCGTCGGTCTGATCCAGGGCCGTGTGCAAGGCCGCGGGCAGCAGTGGCCGCAAACTGGCAACCTCTCCCCATGCTGACTCCGCTGCATCGGCGTGCAGGGCCTGCAGGCGAAACACCGTGTGCTCGCCCCGCAGCGCCTGCTGCATCTGGCCACACTGGGCAGCATCCCAGCGCTCAAACAGCAGCCACACCACGCCTCCACAGCACTGGCCAAGTGATGCGCCCAGTGCAAAGCGTTCGATATGCCGGGTGACCCCTTGCTGCAGCAGTGCGCGCGCGCGCGCAATGGCCTGAAACTCCAGATGGCCGCCACCAATCGTGTCAAAGCAGGCATCGGGTTGCACCGCCATGCGGGCACCCGGCTCGCGCGGTGCGGAGCCCGATACCGCCAGCACCGTCACCCACAGGGTGACGTCCGGCTGGTGGAGGGCGTCGCGCCAGCGCATGCTCAGCCCCGCAACGCGGTCACGGCCTGCAACACCGCTTCCGGTGTGGCGGGCATGTTAAGCGCCGGATTGCGCTGGTAGTCATCCACGCTGGCTACCGCGTCACGAATGGCGTGAAATACCGAGAAAGCCAGCATCAACGGCGGTTCACCCACCGCCTTGGAGCGGTGGATGCTGTCTTCCACGTTGGCATTGTCAAACAGCGCCACCCGCAGGTCGGCCGGGACATCGCTGGCGGCCGGAATCTTGTAGGTGCTGGGGGCGTGCGTCATCAGCTTGCCCGCCGCATTCCAGTACAGTTCTTCGGTGGTCAGCCAGCCCATGCCCTGCACAAAGCCGCCTTCAATCTGGCCAATGTCCAGCGCCGGATTGATGGAGCGCCCGACATCATGCAGGATGTCGGCGCGCAGCAGCTTGCTCTCGCCGGTGAGGGTGTCGATGATCACTTCCGCCACCGCCGCGCCATAGGCGAAGTAGTAGAACGGCCGCCCGGTCAGCGTCTTGCTGTCGTAGTGGATTTTCGGCGTTTTGTAGAATCCGCTGGCCGACAGCGATACGCGGGCCAGATAGGCTTGCTTCACCACCTCGGCAAAGCGGAAGGTCTGCTCGCCCACCCGTACCTGCCCCTCAGCAAAGTGGACTTGCTCCGCAGCAAGCTGATACCGCTCAGCGAGGAAGGTGACCAACCGCGCCTTGATCTGCTGCGCGGCGTGCTGGGCGGCCTTGCCATTGAGATCGGTTCCGCTGGAGGCTGCGGTCGCCGAGGTATTGGGTACCTTGCTGGTGTCGGTAGCGGTCACCCGCACTTGCGACAAGGCCAGCCCCAGCTCGTGCGCCACCACCTGCGCCACCTTGGTATTCAGGCCCTGGCCCATTTCGGTGCCGCCGTGGTTGAGCAGCACCGAGCCATCGGTATACACATGCAACAGCGCGCCAGCCTGATTGAAGAAGGTGGCGGTAAACGAAATGCCAAACTTGACCGGGGTGAGCGCAATGCCGCGCTTGAGCACCGGGCTGCTGGCGTTAAACGCGCGGATGGCCTCGCGGCGAGCACGGTAATCGCTGCTGGCTTCCAGCTCCGGCAGCAGGCGCGGCAGGCAATTATCCTCCACCTCCATGCCGTAGTGGGTGGATAAGCGGGTGTGGTCCTGCCCGTCCGGGCCACCGTAGAGGTTGATATAGCGAACGTCCAGCGGGTCGCGCCCCAGTGTGCGGGCGATGTCGTCCACGATGTACTCAATGGCAGCCACGCCCTGCGGCCCGCCAAAACCCCGGAAGGCAGTGTTGGACTGCGTGTTGGTGCGGCCCCGCAGCGAGCGGATGGCTACCGCATCCAGATAGTAAGCGTTGTCGAGGTGGAAGACGGCGCGGTCGTTCACCGGGCCGGACAGGTCGGCACTCCAGCCACAGCGCGAGGCTAGCGTGGTTTTCAGGCCAAGGATGCGGCCCTCATCGTCAAACCCGACATCGTAGTCCACCACGAAGTCGTGGCGTTTGCCGGTGAGCATGAAGTCATCGTCGCGGTCGGCACGCAGCTTGACCGGTCGGCCACTGGCTTGCGCCAGCAGCGCCGCCGCACAGGCAAACAACGCCGACTGCGATTCCTTGCCACCAAAGCCCCCGCCCATGCGGCGACATTCGACGGTCACATCGTGGCTGAGCCAGCCGAGCGCGTGCGCCACCATATGCTGCATCTCGGTCGGATGCTGGGTGGAACTGTACAGCAGCAGGCTGTGCTGCTCCTTGGGCAGCGCGTAGGCAATTTGCCCTTCCAGATAGAACTGTTCTTGCCCACCCACCTGACATTGCCCTTGCAGCCGATGCGGCGCGGCAGCCAGTGCGGCCTCTGCCTCACCGCGTCGCAGTTCCACCGGCGGCAACACCCAGGACTCGGCCTCGACCGCCTGCTGCGTGGTCAGAATGGCTGGCAACGGTTCATAACTCACCTGCGCCAGCCGCGCGGCGCGGCGTGCCTGCTCACGCGTCTCCGCCGCCACCGCAAACAGCGCCTGCCCGAGGAAATGCACGGTATCGGTCGCCAGAATCGGCTCGTCCGGCAGCACCGGGCCGCACAGATTGGCCCCGGGAATGTCGGCGGCAGTAATCACGCAGCGCACGCCCGGCGCTTGCCGTACCGCATCCAGGTTCATGCTGAGGATGCGGGCATGGGCCTGGCTGGAGAGGCCCAGCGCAGCGTGCAGGGTACCTTTCAGTTCCGGCAGATCGTCGGTATACGGTGCGCGACCGCTGACATGCAGACGGGCGCTTTCGTGCTCGACACTGTGGCCGACGATGCCTGGCAAGTGGGTGGCGCTCATGCGGAGGCCTCCTGTTGCTTGACCCAGGCCAGCACGCTGACTGGCGCACTGCCACTGCTCTCCAGCCAGAAGCGATACAGCAGGTTCTGCGCCGCTTGCAGGCGGTAGTCGGCACTGGCGCGCATGTCACTTAGCGGCTGAAAATCGGTCGCCAGCGCCTGCATGGCGCGGCGGACGCTATCCTCACTCCAGCGCTGGCCGACCAAGGCCTGCTCGGCGGCCTGTGCCCGTTTCGGTGTGGCGGCCATGCCACCAAAGGCCAGCCGCGCCGCCTGTACCACGCCGTCCCGCAATTGCAGTGCAAGGCCGCACATGACGGCTGAAATGTCCTGATCGAAGCGCTTGGAGAGTTTATAGGCCCGGAACAGGCGGGCATCCGGCAAGGGGATGCGCAGTGCCTGCACAAATTCGCCTGGCTGCATGGCATTCTTCTGGTAGGCCAGATAGAGGTCTTCCAGTGGCAAACTGCGCGTGTGGTCACCACCGCGCAACACGATCTCAGTGGACAGCGCGATCAGCGCGGGCATGGCATCGCCGATCGGCGAGCCATTGGCGACGTTGCCGCCCAGCGTACCGGCATTACGAATCGGGGTGGACGCAAAGCGCTGGTGCAATTCCTGCAGTTGCGGATAGTGCCGTACCAGCGCGGCGAACGCGTCATTCAGGCTGACCGCCGCGCCAATCTGCAGCACGCCATCCTGCTCGCAGACCGTGTGCAGCTCGGCCACCCGGCCCAGATAGAGGATGTCGCCCAGCTCGCGGAATTGCTTGGTCACCCACAGGCCAACGTCGGTGCCACCGGCCAGCATGCGGGCTTGTGGCTTGGCCTGCCGCAAAGCGGCCAGTTCGTCCAGGCTGATCGGGGCGTGGAAATGCTGGCCATCGCGTTCAATGTGCAGCGACTCACCGGCGGACAGCTGATCCAGCTGCTGGCGCAGTGCGCGCCGGTCCAGCGTCTCACGCGGTAGCTGGTACATGCGCTGGGCGGCGTCGAAAATCGGGCGGTAGCCGGTGCAACGACACAGGTTGCCGGACAGGCAATCCGCCACCTCGCTGCGCTCGGCCTGAGGCTGGTTCTGGTAGAGGGCAAACAGCGACATCACAAAGCCCGGCGTGCAGAAGCCGCACTGCGAAGCATGGCTATCCACCATCGCCTGCTGCACCGGATGCAGCGGGCCATTGGCGTCGCTCAGCGCCTCGACGGTATACAGGGCTTTGCCATGCAGGGTAGGTAGAAACTGGATACAGGCGTTAATGGCCTTGAGGGACACACTGTCCCCGTCCGGCTCGGCCAGCACCACGGTACAGGCGCCGCAATCGCCTTCGGCGCAGCCTTCCTTGGTGCCGGTACAGCCGGCCTCTTCACGCAGGTACTGCAGAACGGTACGGGTGGGTTGCGGTGCCTGCAGCGTGTGCGCCACCCCGTTCAGCAGAAAGCGGACTTCGCCTTCCATCAGCCTCTCCTCCAGCCATCCGGTGGTCCGGATTGTTGCGCCGTGCGCCGTCGCCAGAGGTTCCGGGCGCTGCGCCGGTCTTCAGGGTCCATCTTGCGCCGTCCGCCCGCAGGCGGCGACGCAGTTTGTCAGGTTCCCGGCATACGCCGGGATGCCAACCAGCAGCCCATTCGCCATACCCCCCGGTGTTTTGAATGGTCTGCTGGTCGTGCTCGGTGTGCACCCTATTGGGTGCAATAACTGACCAGGGTGTGACGCCATACCCCCCGGTGTTGTGCCACGCCCGGTCAGTTTTGCTCGGTTTGCGCCGCGCGCACCGCTTGCAGCATGGACAGATCAATCTGCCACGGCTCAGCCAGCGCGACTTCGTCGCAGTTATGTCCTTGGCCACCCCGGTCAACGACGATGAAGTCGGACGTGTGGTGCAAGGCCAGCAGCGGGTGATGCCATACCCCCCGGTGATAGTTCACCCCCTGCCAGCCTGTGCTCAGGAAGGCGCGCACCGCCGCGGGATCCAGCTCACCCGGCGGTGCCACCACAATCAGATACTCCGTTTTGCCCAGCGGCAGGAAAGCCTGGCTGCCAAGCGGGTGCCGTTCCATCATGCTGATGGTGATCGGCAGGTCGCGGGCCTGCCCGCGAAACACATTGATTAACGGTCGGCCACCCTGCTCGGCGACATCGACCTGCGCCAGATCATGGTAGCGCTCGCAGCTGCCACCATTGATCGGGTAATGCCGTGCGCCAGCCAGCTCGATCACGTCGCCAAACGGCGCAAACGCCGCGCGGCTGAGCGGTTCAACCCGGAGGGGGCGCACGTGGTCCATCAGCGCACCGCCAGCTTGCCGTGCAGGCGCAGGCGGCTCACCCCGCCATCGGGGATGATATTGAGCCGCACATGCGTCACCGGCCCCAGCTTGGCAATTTCGCTGCTGAAGTAATGCTGCGCGTCCATGCTCAGCTTCTGCTCCGGCAGCAGTACTGGCCAGAACATGCTTTGTGTAATCAGCGAACTCTCGGTACCACCAGTGATGTAGCCGGCCTGGATGCTGCAGCGGTCCGGGTAGTTGCCCTTGAAGTAGCAGGTGTCCACTTCAATCTGTTCGATCACGCCGGGGTGACCCAGCGCGATGATGCACCAGTCGTTGCCCGGCTCGCGGCGGCGGCGGGTTTCCCAGCCGTCGCCCATGTTCTCGCCACGCCCCGGCATCAGCAGGTTATGCGGTGCGCCAAAGTGGGCATCGTTCCACGCCACCGGACGGCCACCGTTTTCTGCGGCCACCAGATCGTACAGCGCGCTGCGATCACGCCCGGCCCAGTCACAGGCAGGTTCACCATACACCCGCAGGCGAGCCACGCCGCCATCCGGGTAAATGTTCAGCCGCAGATGGGTCCACGCCTCGCGGCTGGCTACCGCCAGGTAGTGATGGCTATTGCCCTGCAGATTGGTCGACGGCAGGATTTCCTGCCACACCGTGCTGTCGTCCGGCGTACCTTCGCAGCGGCAGGCGTCGATCGACGCGGCGGGTGGGTAGTTGCCAGTGAAGTGGCTGGTGTCGATGTCCACACCGTGAATCACCCCCGGCAGGCCAAGCTGGACGATGGCCCAGTCGTGACCATTGCTGCGCTTGCGACGGGTTTCCCAGCCATCCATCCACTTGCCGTGGTCATCGTACTTGCCGGGAATGAACTGCGCCGGCTCCGGGTTCAGCATGCGCGACAGCGGCGCAAAGAACTCATCGGTGGCAAACAGCCCGGCCGCGCCCAGCTTGGGGTGCGCCAGATTGATGAATTGCCGGACGAAGGCAGGGGCATTCGGATCAAACTGTACAGCGGCCATGTTTATTCCTTCACCAGATCACTGAGGCGGAATTGCGCAATACGGGCAATCTGCCGCAGGCATTCTGCAAATTCCTGTTCCTCATCCTGCGCCAGCCGCGCAGCAAACTGCTCAATAATCTCCGCCCGCTGCCAGCCCTTCACCGCCAGGATGAAGGGGAAGCCAAACTTGTCGCGGTAAGCCTGATTCAGGTCCTGCAGGCGGGCGTATTCTTCCGGGCTGCACTGGGTCAGCCCGGCGCCGGACTGCTCCTTGGTTGAATCCGCAGTAAGCTCGCCACGGATGGCGGCCTTGCCCGCCAGCTCCGGGTGGGCGCAGATGAGCGCGCGTTGGCGGGCCGGATCAGCCGACCACATCACCTCGCACATTTTCTGGTGCAGGTCGTCCACGCTGACGAACGGTCGCCGGTGCCAGGCGCCTTCGGCCACCCACGGAGAATGCTCAAACACACCGCCCAGCAGCGAGACAAACGCGCCAAGGTCAGCATGGTTCAGTGCGGTCAGGCTATACGGTGGGTTCATGCCAGCTCCGGAGCCGGGTGCCGGGCGATCCAGTGCCGGGCAATATCGACCCGGCGGCAGATCCACACCCGGTCGTGCGACTGTACATAGTCCAGAAAACGCTGCAGCGCGCGAAAACGGGCCGGACGACCCAGCAAGCGGCAGTGCATGCCGATGGACAGCATTTTCGGCGCGGTTTCACCTTCGGCATACAGCACGTCAAAGGCATCTTTCAGATACTGGTAGAACTGCTCGCCACTGTTGAAGCCTTGCGCGGCGGCAAAGCGCATGTCATTGCTGTCCAGCGTATACGGCACCACCAGATGCGGCTGACCTGCCACCTGTACCCAGTATGGCAGATCGTCAGCGTAGGAATCGGCGTCGTAGAGGAAGCCACCGTGCTCAACCACCAGCTGGCGGGTCTGCGGGCTGTCGCGCCCGGTGTACCAGCCCAACGGCGCGTCGCCGGTCAGCTGGCGGATGATCTCTACCGCCTCTTGCATGTGGGCGCGCTCGGTTTCCACGTCCACATTCTGATAGCTGATCCAGCGCAGGCCGTGACAGGCAATCTCGTGACCGCCTTCAACGAAGGCGCGGGTCAGCTCCGGATGCCGTGCCAGCGCCATCGACACACCAAAGATGGTCAGCGGCAGGCCGCGTCGCTCAAATTCATTGAGGATGCGCCACACCCCGGCACGCGAGCCGTACTCGTAGATCGACTCCATGCTCATATGACGGTTGCTGAAAGCGGCCGCACCAATGATCTCGGACAGGAAGGTCTCGGACGCCGGGTCGCCATGCAGCACACAGTTCTCGCCGCCCTCCTCATAGTTGAGGACGAACTGCAGCGCCACCCGTGCCTGGCCAGGCCAATCGGCCTGAGGCACCGATCGGCCATAGCCGATCAGGTCGCGCGGGTAGTTCGGGTCGATCTGCATGTCGTTTCCGCTCTCGGTCTCAGTCTGGCTGGGTCTGCACGGTGCGGCTGCGGAACACATGTTCCAGCGACACGGCAGGCTCGGCCCCCATCAGGTTCAACTTGTGCTCCACCATGCCGAGGTGCGAGGTCATGCACTGCACCGCCAGCGTAGCATTGCCGCTCTCGATGGCATCGAGAATGGCATCGTGTTCATCAAACGAGCAGCAGTTACTGCTGCGCGGGTCGTACAGCGCCGAAATCAGCGGGTAGCGCAGGACCAGGTTCTGCACGTATTCCACCATCACCTGGTTACCCGACAATTCCACCAGGCGGTTATGAAAATCCAGCGAGCGGCGTACCCAGCCCGGGTAGTCTTTGTCGTGGAAGCATTGCCGCTCTTCCTTGACCAGATTCCGCAGTGTGCCCAGTTGCGGCTTGGGCGATTGCCCGGCCATCTTGGCCACTACGGCGGTTTCCAGCACCCGGCGCACTTCAAACGTGTCGCGCGCCTCATCCACTGTGGGCGTCGCGACAAATGCGCCGCGGTTGAAATGCAGCTCCACCATCTTCTTGCTGGCCAGTTGCGACAGCACCTTGCGCAGCGCATTGCGCTTGACGCCGAAGATCTCGCACAGTGTCACCTCGGTCAGCTTGGTGCCGGGGGGTAACTGGCGCGACATGATCGCGTCAAATATCTCTTGGTACAGTTCTTCTTCACTCATGTGTTTGTCCGGGGGAGAAGGTGCAACACATTTTCGGCTTTGATTGTTGACAATTATTGGGCCACGGTTTCATGATTGTCAACAATCCACTCAAAATCGTCGAAAATATGCTGATGTCAAGTCAGTAAAACAGGCGGCCGTGTCACTGCTATCCTGAAGGCAGAACGGTGCACTGCGGGTTGGACCGGAGAACAGCACAGAGGAGAGACAGATGGGTCGCCTGACCACGCACATACTGGATACCGCCGCCGGGCTACCGGGCAAGGCTATCCGCATCGAACTCTACACCATAAGCGGTACAACGCGTCGCCTGCTGCGCGAAACCCGCAGCAACGACGATGGCCGCTGCGATGGCCCGCTGCTGGAAGGCGAGGCGTTCCAGACCGGAGTTTACGAACTGGTGTTTCACGCGGGCGACTACTTTGCAGCCCGCGGCACCCCGCTGCCGGAGCCACGCTTTGTCGATCAGGTGGTGCTGCGCTTTGGCATCGCCGACACTGACAGTCACTACCACGTCCCGCTGCTGGTCAGCCCGTGGAGCTACTCAACCTACAGGGGAAGCTGATGGAAGGCTATCTGCTGGAATGGGCCAACCTGCTGCTGCGCTGGCTGCACCTGATTGTGGGCATCGCCTGGATCGGCTCGTCCTTTTACTTTGTCTGGCTGGACAACAGCCTGCGCCCACCCAAGGATGCGGACCTGAAAGCACGCGGGGTCGATGGTGAGCTGTGGGCGGTGCACGGCGGCGGCTTCTACAACCCGCAGAAGTATCTGCTGGCACCCAAGCACCTGCCGGACGAGCTGCACTGGTTCAAATGGGAAAGCTACAGCACCTGGCTGACCGGCTTCCTGCTGATTTCGGTCTTGTACTATCTGCAGGCCGGTACCTATATGGTGGACCAGAACGTGGCCGACCTCAGTCCGCAGCAGGCGGTGCTGATTGGGCTCGGCACGCTGGCTGGGGGTTGGCTGGTGTACGACACGCTGTGCCGGCTGTTCTTCAACCGCAGCCAGTTGCTGTTTGGCGTGGTGTATTACGCCTTTGTGGTGTTCATGGCCTGGCTGCTGACCCACCTGCTGTCGGGCCGCGCCGCCTTCATCCATGTGGGCGCCATGATCGCCACCACCATGACCGCCAATGTGTTCTTCTGGATCATTCCCGGTCAGAAGAAGGTGGTGGCCATGCTCAAGCGGGGTGAGCAGCCCGACCCGGTATACGGCAAGCGCGGCAAGCAGCGCTCAGTACACAATAATTACCTGACGCTGCCGGTGCTGTTCTGCATGATCAGCAACCACTACGCTTTCACCTACAACCATCCGCAGGCGTGGCTGGTTCTGGCGCTAATCTTCCTCGCCGCCGTGCTGATCCGCCACTTCTTCAATCTGCGCCACAAGGGCGTGGTGGCTTGGCACTACCCGCTGGCGGGCATCGCCATTCTGTTGGGGGTGCTGCTGTGGCTGCGCCCGACGCCTGTGGTGGCCGTGTCTGCAGCCCCTGCTGCCGCTGCAGGCCCGACCTACGCCGAGGTTCGCCAGATCCTGCAACATCGCTGCGCCAGCTGCCATGCCGCTGCCCCCACCCAGCCCGGCTTTGCCAGCGCGCCTGCTGGCGTGAAGCTGGATAACGACGCCGACATCCAGCGCAATCTGGCGCGTATCCAGCAGCAGGCCGTGGTGCTGAAAGCGATGCCGCTGGGCAACCTAACTGGCATGACCGATGCCGAGCGCACCCTGCTGAAAACCTGGTTTGCCGCAGGCGCCAAGATGCAGTGAGCGCAGCAGCAGCACCCCTTTGACGCCACCTTCGGGTGGCGTTTTTCATGCTGGACTTGCCATTAATAAAACATTTGTTTATTGTTATAGACATATGTTTTATTAACGGGTACGCCATGAGTGACCTCTCACCGCGGCAACGCATCCTGCAGTTGATCCAGCACAACCCCTATCTGTCGCAGCAGGAGCTGGCCGAGCAGACCGGGCTGTCGCGCTCAGCGGTGGCCGGACATATCGCCAGCCTGACCCGTGAGCGGCGCATCCTCGGTCGCGCCTATGTGCTACCGGAGCAGCGCCCGGTGGTGTGCATTGGCGGCGCCAATATCGACCGCAAGGTGCGCACGCTGGGACCGCTGCAGATGGGCACCTCTAATCCGGTTGAGGTAGAAGAAACCTTTGGTGGGGTCGGGCGCAATGTGGCTGAAAACCTGGCGCGACTGGGCGCCCCCACCCACCTGATCACGGCGGTCGGGCAGGACCCGGCAGGTGAAGCTCTGCTCAGCCACCTGCACGCGCTGGGCGTGGACACGCGTGGCAGCCTGCAGCAAGCCCATGCCAGCAGCGGTACTTACACGGCCGTGCTGGATGACCATGGTGAGATGGTGCTGGCGCTGGCGCATATGCAGCTGTGCGATGCGCTGACCCCGACGCTGCTGCAACAGTGCAGCGCCCAGCGCGCCGCCGCCGCGCTGACCGTGCTGGACCTCAACCTGCCAGCCGACAGCGTGGCCAGCCTGCTGCATGCTGCACGGGAAGATGCGGTGCCGCTGGTGGTGGTGGCTGTTTCCATTCCCAAAATGGCACGCCTGCCGGCCGACCTGCGCGGTATCCGCCTGCTGATCCTCAACCGGGGCGAGCTGGAAAGCCGCGTCGGGCGTCCATTACCCGATCTGGCCGCACTGGAAGCCGCCTGCCAGCAGGTACAACAGCAAGGCGTGCAGGACCTGATCGTGACCCTCGGTGCGGCCGGTGTAGTGCATACCCACAGCCAAGGCCTGGTCCACCTGCCGGCACCACAGGTGCCGGTGCGCGATGTCACCGGTGCGGGGGATGCCTTTTCGGCAGCCGTCTGCTGGTCGCTGCATCAGCAACCGGACGACCTCACCCTCGCCTGCCGCCGTGGGCTGACACTGTCTGCGCTGACCGTGCAATGCAACAGCACGGTCTACCCCGATCTGACCCCCGCCAGCTTGATGGACTTGCTGGCCTGAACCCGACACCCAACCTTGAAGGACACCCACATGCAGGATTATCTGGTTTTCTCAGCCGAAGTCGCCGCCGCCCGCGCCAGCGGCAAGCCGGTGGTGGCACTGGAATCCACCATCATTTCGCACGGCATGCCCTACCCTCAAAACGTACAGACCGCGCGTGAAGTCGAGCAGATCATTCGCGACCACGGCGCAGTACCGGCGACCATTGCCATCATCGACGGCAAGATCCGCATTGGCCTCTCCGACGACGAGCTGGAGCAGTTCGGCAATACCCCCGGCGTGCTGAAAGTGAGCCGCCGTGACCTGCCTTATGTGCTGACCAGCGGCAAACTGGGCGCAACCACGGTGGCCGCCACCATGATTTGCGCGGCACTGGCCGGCATCGAAGTGTTCGTGACCGGCGGCATCGGTGGCGTTCACCGTGGTGCAGAAACCAGCTTTGACATCTCGGCGGACCTGCAAGAGCTGGCGCAGACCTCGGTGGCCGTGGTGTGTGCCGGGGCCAAGTCCATTCTGGACTTGCCGCTGACGCTGGAATACCTGGAGACCCACGGCGTGCCGGTGATCAGCGTGGGGCAGGATGCCTTCCCTGCTTTCTATACCCGCGACAGTGGACTGAAAGCCGACTTCCGCCTCGACAGCGCAGTCGAGCAGGCCGCCTTCATCCGTGCCAAGTGGCAGCTGGGGCTGTGTGGTGGCGTGGTGGTCAGCAACCCGGTGCCGGAGGCAGAGGCGATGCCCAAGGCCGAGATTGATGCCATCACCCAGCAGGCATTGTCTGAAGCCGCCCAGCAAGGCATCAGCGGCAAGGCGGTGACGCCCTTCCTGCTGGCTCGCATCAAGGAGCTGACCGGTGGCCGCAGCCTCGCCACCAATATTGCACTGGTCAAGCACAATGCGGTGGTGGGTAGTCAGCTGGCGGTTGCCTTGCATAAAGGTTAAAGGTGGTTACAGCGCATGGACGATAGCGGGTGGGTTTGCTAATGTCATGTCATCACCCTTTTAGATGAACAGGAGACTCACCATGCTGAAATTACGCCATGCGCTACCCCTGGCCCTGCTGCTGGCTGCCAGCAGCAGCTTTGCGCTGGAATCCTTTACCCGTCCGATCATCGGCAGCCTGAGCGCTACCCCAAATCCGGCCAAGCCCGGTGACACCGTTACCTTCCGTGTCGACCCCTCGCAAAATGGCAAGATCGACTGTGGTCTGCTGGTGACCTATGGCAATGGGCAACAAGAACAGATTGCCGTGAAACAGGGCTTTCCCAAAGAATTCACCCATGTCTTCGATGCCCCCGGCAAATTCACGGTGAAGGTCGAAGGCAAGGAGTTCGACGGCATGAACAACTGCAAGGGTGAGGCCACCACCACCGTCGCCGTACAAGGCGTGGTCGCACCCAGCTGCCCGACCGGCTGGGAGCTGATCAAGGGCTCCACCAAGAAAAACGGCGCATTCAGCTGCCGCGCCGCACAGCCCGCTGAACTGCCACGTTGTTCCAGCGGCCTGAAGGGCTACTATCAGAATGGCGTGATCGGCTGCAAGTAAGCAGGCATCCTGCACATGAAAAAAGCCGGGCTAACCCGGCTTTTTTCATGCAGCGTATCGCTCAGTTGCCTGCGGCAAAGCTGTCCGGGTCTACCGGCTTCGGCAGATGCGGGGTAATCACCTGCATCATCTGACCAAACACGCGCGGGGTACCCGCCACCACATTACCCGACTGCAAATACTCTTCACCACCGTGGAAATCGGCCACCAGGCCACCGGCTTCCTGTACCAGCAACACACCGGCGGCAATATCCCACGGCGACAAGCCGTATTCCCAGAAGCCATCAAACCAGCCTGCGGCAACATGGGCAAGGTCCAGCGCGGCCGAGCCCGGGCGGCGAATCGCGCGCGCCTTGGTGGTGAAATCCTTCAGCATGGCGAAGTAACTGTCCAGATTGCTGAAGTCACGGTAGGGGAAGCCGGTGGTCAGCAAGGCCTCGTTCAGCTGCAGGCGACGCGAAACGCGGATACGGCGGTTGTCCAGATAGGCACCGGAACCACGGCTAGCAGTAAACAGGTGGTTACGGTTGGGATCGTACACCACGGCCTGGGTGATCTGGCCCTTGTGTTGCAGGGCGATGGAGATGCAGTAGTGCGGGAAACCGTGCAGGAAGTTGGTAGTACCATCGAGCGGGTCGATGATCCACTGGTAGTCCGACTCCCCAGTGACGCCGCTTTCCTCCGCCAGAATGGCGTGGTGCGGGTAAGCATCCAGAATGGTCTCAATGATGGCAGCTTCGGCAGCACGATCCACTTCACTGACCAGATCATTCGGCTGCTTGTGTTGCACCGTCAGGGTATCCAGATTGCGGCTGGCGCGGGTGATGATGCCAGCAGCGCGACGGGCGGCCTTCACCGCCGTATTGAGCATGGGATGCGATTGCATGAGTCGGACCTGTTTTTAAAAGAAGCAAGCCCACTGCCCGGGGACAGCAGGTCGAAAAGAGCACAAGGCCAGCCCAAAGCTGGCGTAACGGCATGATTATAAACAAAAAGCCCATTTCATGCAAAACCCGGCGTGCACCCGCAGGATCAAGGCGGGGGCAGGATGCCATGCTGACTGCTACAATCCGGCCCACATATGAATAACCCGGCTGCCCACCGCAGCACACTGCGACCTCATGAAATCCATCATCGCCGACCTTGACCTGCAACCCGATGCGGCCCTGACGCCCATCCGCGTCGTCCTCTCCCACACCTCCCATCCCGGTAATATCGGCGCGACCGCCCGTGCCATGAAAAACATGGGGCTAAGCCAGCTGGTGCTGGTCAACCCCAGGCATTTTCCCGATGATGAAGCCACCGCCCGTGCCAGCGGTGCGGTGGATGTGCTGGAACAGGCGCAAGTGGTGGATAGCCTGCAAGCAGGTTTGCAAGGGGCAACGGTTGTCGCCGCGCTCACCAGCCGCCGCCGCGAACTGGGGCCGGAGCTGGTGGACGCCCGCGAAGCCGCGCAGCGCTTGACCGCTGCCAGCCGCCGTGGCGAGACGGTGGCGTTGGTTTTTGGCAACGAAACCAACGGCCTGAGCATTGACGAGCTGCAGCAATGTAACCTGCTGGTGACGATTCCGACCAATCCGCATTATTCTTCGCTGAACCTGGCACAGGCGGTGCAAGTATTGACCTATGAGTGCCGGATGGCGGTGAACCGTTCGCTGGCCAATGTGGAAGAGCACCACCCACTGGCCAGCCATGAGGCGGTGGAGCAGTTTTATCAGCATCTGGAAGCCGCATTGATCGACATCGGCTTCCTCAACCCGAAACACCCCAAACGGCTGATGCCGCGATTGCGGCGGCTGTTTGGGCGCAAGCAACTGGAAAAAGAAGAAGTCGACATCCTGCGCGGCATTGTCCGCGCCATGCGCGAGGGAAGGGGTTCGGATGGACTGGAGCAATGAGGTCGTCAACAGCCTGGACTGGCTGGGCAAGGCGTTTGCGTATAGCCTGGTGGCCGTGCTGGGGGTCGGGAGCATTTTGATCCACACCACGCGCTGGGGGCAGCAGTTTTGGCGGCTAACCGGCGCATACTTCTTGCAATGGGGTCCTAAAAGCCCTGTCTGGCCGCTGCTATTGATCCTCCTGATTACCCTGTTTGGCGTTCGGCTGGATGTACTGTTCTCCAGCTGGAACAACCAGATGTACACCTCCTTGCAGAAGCTCGATTTTGCTGCCTTCTGGTTTGCCATGATTGTGTTCTGCATTCTGGCCACAATTCATGTGGCGCGAGTGCTGTACGTCACCTATCTGCAACAAGCATTCTCCATCCACTGGAGGCAATGGCTGAATAATCGCCTGGTCGGCGACTGGTTAGATGGTAACGCCTACTACAAGGCGGGTTTTCTACCAGATGCTTCTGACAACCCGGATCAGCGTATCCAGCAAGACATCACCGCATTTGCCACCAGCTCCTTGTCGCTGCTGATGGGCATTATTGATGCAGTTGTTTCGATGGTTGAATTTACCATTATCCTTTGGGGGTTGGCCGGTACACTGAGACTGGCGGGTCTGGAGATACCGCACGGCTTGGTCTACGTCGCTTACGCATATGTCGTCACGGCTACCGTATTTGCGTATTACATCGGCAGACCGTTGATCTCGCTGAATTTCATCTCTGAGCAAGTAGCCGCTACCTATCGCTACGCGCTGGTCCGGCTCAAGGAGTACAGTGAAAGCATCGCTTTCTTTCGTGGCAATACGCTGGAACGTGCGATCCTTGACAATCGCTTCCTGGCATCCATCGCCAATGCGTGGCAGCTGCTGTGGCGCAATCTGTTTCTGGATGGCTACAACCTGATCATTTCGCAAATTGCGGTCGTATTTCCACTGATCCTGCAAGCCCAGCGCTTCTTCTCCAAAGAGATTACCTTGGGTGACTTGATGCAAACCAGCCAGGCCTTTGGGCAGCTGCAAGGCAATCTTTCCTTCTTCCGTCGCAGCTTTGCAGATTTCGCTGGCTACAAAGCCACACTGGACCGGCTTACCGGCTTTGTAGACTCCAACATGGACGCACGAGCTTTGCCTATGCCCAGCATTGAAGCTCGTGCTGAACAACTGCACATCCAAAACCTGAACCTGCAATCGCCCCACCACCACCCCCTGCTCAACCAGCTCAACCTCAACCTCACCCAAGGCCAGCGCTTGTTGATCCGGGGCCGCTCCGGCAGTGGCAAGACCACCTTGCTGCGGGCGCTGGCCGGTTTGTGGCCGTATGCGGAGGGTGAGATTGTGCGGCCCGAGGGGAGTGCCACGCTATTCCTCTCACAAAAACCTTACCTGCCGATTGGTACGCTGCGCACGGCTTTGTATTACCCCGGTGAGGCGGTGGAAGGCCCGGATGCGGTCAAAGTACTGGAGCAAGTGCAGCTGGGGCATCTGGCCGGGCGGCTGGATGAAGAGGCGGACTGGAGCCGTATCCTGTCGCTGGGTGAGCAGCAGCGGCTGGCGTTTGGCCGGGCGCTGCTGGCACAACCCGCCCTGCTGTTCCTCGATGAGGCCACCTCAGCCATGGATGAAGGGCTGGAGTATGCCATGTACCAGCTGCTGCGAGAACGCTTGCCGCAGTGCATTCTGGTCAGCGTGGGCCACCGCAGTACGCTGCGGCCTTTCCACCAGCAGGAGCTGGAGTTGACCGGCGAAGGTGGCTGGCAACTGCACGCGCTGCAATAAATCTGCCGCCACAACACAACGGCCCGCTTGCGGGCCGTTGTCGTTTCAGGCGGTCAGGACATGGCGCCGGTACAATAGCTGACCGTCCAGCACCCGTTCGTCCTGTGCCGGTTGCTGGCCTTTGCCGAGCACGCCTTCAAAGTCAAACTGTTCCCCGGCATGGCGTATCCAGGCGGGAATCGGCTGACCATCAAACTGGCCGACGCTGTCTGCCGCCAGCTCCACTTCGCTGCGCTGCAGGCGTTGCAGGTCAACTGTCGCAGCAGCGGAGGCGGGGGCTTGCGGCGCAGGTGCCGAGGTGGTGGCCAGCAAGTACCACATCAACAGTGTGTTTGGCAGGTGCAGCCGCATCACCTGTTTGTCCTGGGTGATCAGGCAGGTGACCGGGAACTCATGGCTGCACTTGGGGCAACGCGCCTTGGCGGCCACCATGGCGCGGTCGGGCAACACCCGTACCGCACCCGACATATTGGGCAATTCCACCACCTGCCCACAGCGCACGCACTGTTTGGCAAAGCGGGTGACCTGGGCCTGGTTGGCAAAGCGCAACGGGAAGTAATGAGAGAGGGGATCTGGACGGCGCATACCGGTATTGTACCTGCTTGGCGCGCCGAAAAAAAATGCCGGGCAAAAGCCCGGCAAAGTCCTCAACGTAGAGAAGAGCAGTGTTACACGGTTGGGCAGGCTGCCCGGCAGCCCGCCGTATGAGCTTGCCTCAGCCTTCGCCGCCCATCGCCAGCAGGCTGGCGTTGCCGCCCGCAGCGGTGGTATTGACGGAAATGGCGCGTTCGACCGAGAAGCGCAGCAGATAGTGCGGGCCGCCAGCCTTGAAGCCCGTACCAGACAGGCCTTCGCCGCCAAACGGCTGAGTACCGACCACCGCGCCGATCTGGTTGCGGTTGACGTAGATATTGCCGATCTTGGCGTTCTGCTTCACCCAGTCGATATGCGCATCAATGCGGCTGTGGATGCCCAGCGTGAGGCCATAGCCGGTGGCATGGATCGCAGCCAGCACCTTGGGCAGGTCGCCCGCCTTCCAGCGGATCACATGCAGGATGGGGCCGAACACTTCACGCTCCGGCAGCTGCTGCAGGCTGATCTCGAAAGCGACCGGCTGCACAAAGTTGCCACGGCCTTCCGGTGGCAGCGGTGCTGCCGCCACTTCACGCGCGGTCTGGCGCATGGTGGCAATGTAGCGGTCCAGCTCCAGCTTGGCGTTGACGTCGATCGCCGGGCCGATGTCGGTGGTAATGGAAGCCGGGTCACCCAGCTTCAGCTCAGCCATGGCGCCCTTGAGCAGGCTGATGATGTTGTCGGCAATGTCGTCTTGCACGAACAGCAGACGCAGGGCGGAGCAACGCTGACCAGCACTATTGAAGGCTGACACGATCACATCAGAAACTACCTGCTCCGGCAGGGCCGAGCTGTCCACGATCATGGCGTTCATGCCACCGGTTTCCGCGATCAGCGGCAGGATGGCACCCTCACGATTGGCCAGGCCGCGAAACAATTGCTGCGCCACTTCGGTCGAGCCGGTGAACACCACGCCGTCGATGCGCGGATCACCAATCACCTTGCGGCCGATCTTGGAGCCGGAGCCCGGCAGGAAGTTGAGCACACCGCCCGGCACACCCGCTTCCAGCAGCAGCTCAACCGCACGGAAGGCCACCAGCGGCGTTTGCCCGGCTGGCTTGGCGATCACGGCGTTACCGGCGGCGATGGCAGCAGTCAGCTGACCGATGAAGATGGCCAGCGGGAAATTCCACGGGCTAACGCAGAAGAACACGCCACGGCCAGACAGCAGCAACTGGTTGTCTTCACCCGTCACGGCCGGCAGCTGGATCGGCTGGCCCATCAGGCGCTTGGCTTCATTGGCATAGTAGCGGCAGAAATCCACCGCTTCGCGCACTTCACCCAGTGCATCACCCATGGTCTTGCCGGCTTCACGCACCAGCATGGCAATCAGCTCTGCCTGATGTTCTTCCATCAGGTTGGCGGCACGATACAAGGCCGCCGCACGGGTGGTAACCGGGGTCTGGTTCCAGCCTTCAGCAGCAGCATGTGCCACCTGCAGGGCCCGCTCCATCTGCTCGTCACTGGCGTTGGTCACACTGCCGATCACTTCGGCGATGTTGGCCGGGTTGAAAGCAGCCACATTGTCGCCATGCAGGCGTTCGCCGCCAATCAGCGGGCAGGCATGCCAGCTTTGGTTCAGATATTGCTGCATTTCAGTCTGCAGACGGGTCAGCACGTCGAGGTCGGCCATGTTCAATCCCTTGGAATTCGGTCGTTCATCGCCAAAAATGGCGAGCGGCAGTGCAATCTTGCTGTGGCCGCTGAGGTCAGTTGCGGCCACTTTGGCCACGGGGTCGGCAATCACGTCTTCAATCGGCAGGTTGGCATCGCCCAGCCGGTTGACGAAGGAGCTGTTGGCGCCATTTTCCAGCAGGCGGCGCACCAGATACGGCAGCAGGGTGTGGAAGGAACCCACCGGGGCGTAGACCCGTACCGGCACCTTGCAGCGATCCATCTGCGCCCGGTGCAGCATTTCGCCCATGCCATGCAGGCGCTGGAATTCAAACTGGGCACCGGCAAACTCGGCGTGCGTGCCACGGGTCAATTCCAGGAAATAGGCCACGGTGTGGGCATTATGCGTAGCGAACTGTGGGTAGAAGGCGCTACCGTGCGACAGGATGCGGCGACCGCAGGCCATATAGGACACATCGGTGTGCGATTTTTTGGTGTAGACCGGGAAGCCTTCCAGCCCGCCCAGCTGAGCGCGCTTGATTTCGGCATCCCAGTACGCACCCTTCACCAGCCGGATCGGGATGGTCTTGCCATGCTGGCGCGCCTGCTCAGCCAGCCAGTCGATCACCAGCGGTGCACGCTTCTGGTAAGCCTGGACCGCCAGACCCAGCCCGTTCCAGCCCTTGAGGCTCGGTGCCGCCAGCAGCGCGGCGAATAGTTCCAGCGACAGCTCCAGCCGGTCTGCCTCTTCCGCATCCAGCGTCAGCAGAATGTTGGCGTCACGCGCCTGCTCACACAATTGCAGCACCAGCGGCACCATCTCGGCCAGTACCCGCTCGCGTTTGGTGTAGTCGTAGCGCGGGTGCAATGCTGAGAGCTTGACCGAAATGCTGTTGCGGCCATTGAAATCATCTTGCGGGGCGCAGGCCAGCGCCTTGATGGCGTGCTGGTAATCCCGGAAGTAGCGCTTGGCATCTTCTGCGGTAAAGGCCGCTTCGCCCAGCATGTCAAAGGAATAGCGGAATTCTGGCTGCGCTTGGGATTCCTTCAGCGCATCTTCGATGGTCTCACCAATCACGAATTCCTTGGCGAGGATACCCATCGCGGCTTTCACCCCCTGCCGCAGGGTGACATCACCCAGCTTGGAGGTCAGTCGCGATACGATCTGCTTGGGCTCGCTGGTCCAGTTCAGGATCTTGCCGGACAGCATCAGCCCCCAGGTGGAGGCATTCACCAGCCACGAGGTGCTGCTGCCCATGTGCTTGTCCCACTCACCCTTGGCCAACAGGCCCCGGATCAGCTGGTCGGCCGTCTCATTATCCGGGATGCGCAGCAAGGCTTCGGCCAGACACATCAGGATCACGCCTTCTTGCGTATCCAGACCGTATTCTTGCAAGAAGGCATCCAGCTTGGTCAGCTTGCGGGTGCGTACCGTCGACACCAGCTGCTGTGCCGTGGCCTGCACCTGCGCGCGCACTTCTGGCGACAAGGTGGCCGCTTCCAGCAAGGGTCGCAGGGCACTCGCCTCGTCCATCAAGAAACGGGGGCGGAGGTTGGCGAGGCCCGCAGCGACGGGGGGGGTTGGGGAGGGTAAGGTCGCCATTCGGTATTCCGTTTATACTTTCTACACTACCCGGCAAGCATGTCAGCTGACACGCGTTACCATCTTTAAAGGGGAGAACATGCAGCCCATGGTCTTGCCGTATATCCCGCACCGTCAGAGGTGAAACCGTCACCTCACCAGACCTTGGGTTGCCCCTGCATTCAGACCCACTGTTTCATCAAAAACCATGTTGGTCCGCGCCGTTTTCACTGTCGGCGTTTTTTATTCATGATATTAGGCTTGATGACAGACAGGGTTTTGAATAATGCTCACCCGGCAGAATATGGTTTGCTAAAATCCACACTCAACCGAATCATGCACGGAATTCATCATGGCAAACCTGGACCGAACGGATCGCACCATCCTGAAACTGCTGCAGCAGGATGGCCGCATGACCAATGTAGAGCTGGCCAAACGCATCCACCTCTCCCCGGCGGCCTGCCTGGAGCGTACCAAACGCCTGCAGCAGGCGGGTTACATCCGTAAATACATGGCGGTGCTGGACCCTAATCTGCTGGGGGTGGGACTCTTGGTGTTTGTTGAAGTGGCGCTGGACCGCACCACGCCAGAGTCTTTCGCCAGCTTTAAGAGTACCGCGCAGAAAATGCCGCAGATCATGGAATGCCACATGGTCGCCGGTGGCTTTGACTATCTGATCAAGGCCCGCGTGAAGGACATGACGGAATACCGCGCTTTTCTGGATGAATTTCTCGGCTCGGTGAAAGGCGTGCGGGAAACCCATACCTATGCCGTGATGGAAGAGGTCAAGAACACGCTGATGCTGCCGCTCTAGGCCTGTCCGCTTTGTCACTGGCATTTTCCGCAGTCCCGTCTACGCTGCAGGGATATCCCCCCTGTTACATGGGACTCAGGAGGTCAGCGTGCAACGGCTCTCTATCCGCGTTCAACTCATCACTCTGGCCGTGACCGGCATCCTGGTTACAGTGCTGCTCGGCGGACTCAGCATGATGGGAAGCGGCAACCTTCACAGTCTGCTGGGCGAACTGCTGGGCGGCCAGTCCATGGTCCGTCAGCAAATGGAAGCCGACATGATGCACGATGCGCTGCGGGGCGACGTGCTCAAGCTGCAACTGGATGTGGCCAGCCAGAACGCGGC
Source organism: Leeia sp. (assembly GCF_041909055.1). Classification (NCBI taxonomy): domain Bacteria; kingdom Pseudomonadati; phylum Pseudomonadota; class Betaproteobacteria; order Neisseriales; family Leeiaceae; genus Leeia; species Leeia sp. The sequence continues at coordinate 865,618 of NZ_JAYREC010000001.1, forward strand.
GGGCATCAAGGAAGGCCAGGACGCGCTGGCCGAACATGCCCAGCACTTCCGCGAGATGATGACCGCCAACGGCAAGCTGATCACCGATCCGGACACCCGTGCCCAGTTCAATCGTACTCTGCCCTTGGTCGAACGCTACCTCAGCACCGGGGCCAGCGTGGCCAGCAAGGCTGGACAGGGGACTGCAGCTATCCAAGGTGACCTGCCCGGCTTCTACAAGGACTTCGAGACGCTGGAAGAGGAGATGGGCAAGCTGTCCGATGCCATCCAGAATGACGCATCTCGTATTGAAAAAGCGTCGGACCGGACAGTCAATCAGATGCGGCTATGGGTGGGCCTGATTACCCTGGCCGCAGTCATCGGCCTGAGTGGCCTCGCTTGGCGGGTGGTGCGAACAGTCACCCTCCCGTTGTCACAGCTCACCACCGTGGCACGCCAGGTAGAACGCAGTGGCAACCTGCAGCTGCGCGTAGATTACAGCCAGCCCAATGAGCTGGGGGCGGCCATTACCGCGTTCAATCACCTGCTGGGCTCTCTGCAAATGCTGGTACAGCAGACCCGGGACGCCAGCAATGCCATCCGGCACAACACCGACACCTTCAGCAGCGCCGCGGTGCAGGTCAACAGCAACGCCGAGGCGCAATCCGAAGCGGCTCAGCGCATGGACGCCGTGATCGACCACCTGAGCCTGTCCCTCAGCCAGATGGCGGAGGAGGCACACCATACCCTGGAGCAAGCCCGGCAAGCTGGCACTCTGGCAGAGCAAGGTGGCGGTGCCGTACATCGGGTTGCCCATGAAGTCGAGCAACTGGCCTTTGCCATGCGGGATACCTCCGCCACCATGGGCTCACTGGAGGGTGACGCACGGGAAATCGGCAACATCGTCGGCATCATCAAGGAAATCGCCGACCAGACCAATCTGCTGGCGCTCAATGCCGCCATTGAAGCGGCGCGTGCCGGGGAGCAAGGGCGCGGCTTTGCCGTGGTGGCCGACGAGGTGCGAAAACTGGCTGAGCGCACGGCCAACTCGACTCACGAAATCGTCAGCGTCATCCAGAAAATTCAGCACACCATTGAACAAGCGGTGAGCAGCATCAACCATGGCGTGCATCAAGTCACGCTCAGTACCGAGCTGACCCGTGATGCGGGCAACACGGTGAGCGGCATTCAGCAGCAAAGCAGCACCACCGAAGCCCGCATGCAACACTTGAACAGTGCGCTGCAGACGGAAAGCCAGAATAGCCAGCAGCTGGCACAACAAGTGGATCATGTGTCGCGCATGGCGGATGAAACGCGTCAGGCGGCCAACCTGACCGAACACAGTGCTCGGGAACTGGTGCAGCTGTCCAATCAGCTGGAAGCCGCATTACAGCGTTTCCAGACTTGAGGTGCGGGCCAACTTGCCCGGCCCCGCTTCATTTGCACAACAAATCAAAACATAACAACTATCAATTTCACAAATCCAGTTCCACCCCCTACCATGCGATCAGACTGGCCGCCCCCATATACCTCACGGCCAGTGAGACCAACACTCACAGGTTGGCATTGATTCCATAACAAGAACTGGATGAGACCATGTGGAACCCCGCAACGGTAGCGGACTTTGACCCGGAGCTGTGGTCAGCGGTCAGCGCTGAGACCACCCGGCAAGAAGACCATATCGAACTGATTGCCTCCGAGAACTACACCAGTCCGCGCGTGATGGCCATGCAAGGTACGGTGCTGACCAACAAGTACGCGGAAGGCTACCCCGGCAAGCGTTACTACGGCGGCTGCGAGCATGTCGATGTGGTGGAGACACTGGCCACCCTTCGCGCCAGGCAACTGTTCGGAGCCGACTACGCCAATGTGCAGCCGCACTCCGGCTCACAGGCCAATGCCGCCGTCTACATGGCACTGCTGAACCCCGGCGACACCATTCTGGGCATGAGCCTGGCCCACGGCGGTCACCTGACCCACGGCGCCAAGGTCAACTTCTCCGGCAAGATATACAACGCCGTGCAGTACGGGCTGGACCCGCAGACCGGTGAAATCGACTATGCACAGGTGGCGGCACTGGCAGAGGAGCATCGCCCGAAGATGATCGTGGCCGGTTTCTCGGCCTACTCTCGTGTGGTGGACTGGGCACGCTTCCGCCAGATTGCCGATAGCGTGGGTGCGCTGTTGTTTGTGGACATGGCCCATGTGGCCGGACTGGTAGCAGCAGGGGTCTATCCGAACCCGGTACCGCATGCGGACATCGTCACCACCACCACCCACAAGACCCTGCGTGGTCCGCGCGGTGGCCTGATTCTGGCCCGCAGCAACCCCGATCTGGAGAAAAAGCTGCAGTCCATGGTGTTCCCCGGCATTCAAGGCGGCCCGCTGATGCACGTGATTGCTGCCAAAGCGGTTGCCTTCAAGGAGGCGCTGGATCCTGAGTTTCGCAGCTATCAGGAACAAGTGGTAGCGAATGCCCGTGCAATGGCGCACACTTTCATTCAGCGTGGCTATGAGGTGGTGTCCGGCGGCACCGACAATCACCTGTTCCTGGTCAGCCTGATCAAGCAAGGCCTGACTGGCAAGGCTGCCGATGCAGCCTTTGGTGCGGCCCACATCACCGTGAACAAGAACGCGGTGCCGAATGATCCACAGTCGCCTTTCGTCACCAGCGGCGTCCGCATCGGCACCCCGGCACTGACCACCCGTGGCATGAAAACGTCGGAATCCGAACAGCTGGCCCACTGGATGTGCGACATTCTGGACGATCTGGACAATCCCGCCGTGATCGACCGTGTTCGCCAGCAGGTGCAGCAACTCTGCGCCCGGTTCCCGGTCTATCTCGGCTGACCTTACACGGAGTGCGTCATGGCCATCAGCGTATTTGACCTGTTCAAGATCGGCATCGGTCCCAGTTCTTCCCACACCGTCGGCCCGATGCGGGCGGCGTGGCGCTTTGTCAGCGTATTGCAGGAAGACGGTCTGCTGGACACCGTGCACAGCATCAAGGCCGAGCTGTACGGTTCGCTGGGTGCCACCGGCAAGGGTCACGGCTCCGATACCGCCGTGCTGCTCGGGCTGGAAGGCGACCTGCCAGACCAGGTGGATGTGGAGAGCATTCCTGCCAAGCTGGACCGCATCCGCAGCGAAGACACCGTGAAGCTGATGGGGACGCACACCATCCGCTTTGTGGAAAAGGAACACCTGATCCTCTACAAGCGGCAAAGCCTGCCCTACCACCCGAACGGCATGCGCTTTGCAGCGTATGACGCTGCTGGTGAACTGATTCGCGCCAAGATCTACTACTCGGTGGGTGGCGGTTTCGTGGTCAACGAGGAAAACGCGGGCAAGGACTTGCTGAAAGCCGACGACACCCGCCTGCCCTACCCGTTCAAGTCCGGCGACGAGCTGCTGCAACTGTGTCGAACCCATGGCTTGCGCATCTCCGACATCATGCTGGCCAATGAGCAGGTCTGGCGCAGCGAAGCCGAAGTGCGCAGTGGCCTGCTGCAAATCTGGAATGTGATGCAGGAGTGCGTACGCCGCGGCTGTGAAACCGAGGGCATCCTGCCCGGTGGCATGAAGGTGAAGCGCCGCGCAGCCGACCTGAAACGCCAGCTCTGCAACAAGCCAGAGCAGGCGATGCAGGACCCGCTGACGGTGATGGACTGGGTGAACCTGTACGCGCTGGCGGTCAACGAGGAAAATGCGGCCGGTGGTCGTGTGGTCACGGCACCGACCAATGGCGCAGCCGGGATCATCCCGGCGGTGATGCATTACTATCACCGCTTTGTGCCGGGCGCCAACGACGACGGCATTGTCCGCTTCCTGCTCACCGCCGGGGCCATCGGCATTCTGTACAAGGAGAATGCCTCCATCTCTGGCGCCGAAGTGGGCTGCCAGGGCGAAGTTGGCTCAGCCTGCTCGATGGCAGCGGGTGCGCTGGCCGAGGTGCTGGGCGGCACGCCGGAACAAGCCGAGAACGCGGCCGAGATCGGCATGGAGCACAACCTGGGCCTGACCTGTGACCCGGTGGGTGGTCTGGTACAAGTGCCGTGCATCGAGCGCAACGCCATGGCCTCGATCAAGGCCATCAACGCCGCCCGCATGGCTTTGCGCGGTGACGGCAAGCATTTTGTATCGCTGGACCGCGTGATCAAGACCATGCGCGATACCGGCGCCGACATGAAACTGAAATACAAGGAAACCGCCCGCGGCGGCCTCGCCATCAACGTCATCGAAGTGCCGGTGAACGTGATCGAGTGCTGACGGGCCTCGCTACCCCAAGGAGCCATGATGAGTGACACCCCCCTGCTGACCACTGCCCTCAACGACCTGCATCTGGAGCTCGGCGCCAAGATGGTGCCGTTTGCCGGTTATGCCATGCCGGTGCAGTACCCGATGGGCGTGCTGAAAGAGCACCTGCACACCCGTGAGCAAGCCGGTCTGTTTGACGTGTCGCACATGGGCCAGCTGAAGCTGTTTGGTGCGGACGCAGCGGCCGCGCTGGAAACGCTGGTGCCGGTGGACGTGATCGACCTGCAGCCGGGCCAACAGCGCTATGCCCTGTTCACCGATGAGCAAGGTGGCATTCTGGACGACCTGATGATCACCAACGCCGGAGATCATCTGTACGTGGTGGTGAACGCGGGCTGCAAGGTGCAGGATACCGCCCACCTGCGTGAACGCATCGGCTCGCGTTGCGACATCGTGGAACTGTCCGAGCACGCGCTGCTGGCGCTGCAGGGCCCGCAGGCCGCGACTGCGCTGGCCCGCCTGCTGCCGGAAGTAGACTTCAAGAGCTGGGTGTTCATGACCGCCCGCAGCATCACGCTGGCCGGTGTGGAGTGCTTCGCCACCCGCTCCGGTTACACCGGTGAAGACGGCTTTGAAATCTCGGTGCCGAATGCCAAGGCGGTCGAGGTGGCCCGCCTGCTGCTGGCACAGCCGGAAGTGGCCCCGATCGGGCTGGGTGCACGCGATTCGCTGCGTCTGGAAGCCGGTCTGTGCCTGTACGGTCACGACATCGACACCCAGACCACGCCGGTAGAAGGCAGCCTGCTGTGGGCGATGCAGAAGGTGCGCCGCGCCGGTGGTGCCCGTTCCGGTGGCTTCCCCGGTGCTGATCGCATCCTGCAGCAAATCGAGCAAGGTGCCAGCAAGAAGCGCGTAGGTCTGCTGGGCCTGGAAAAAACCCCGGTGCGCGAAGGTGCCGAACTGGTGGACGCGGGAGGCCGCGTGATCGGCAAGGTGACTTCCGGTGGCTTCGGCCCCTCACTGGGCGGCGTGATGGCGCTGGCCTACGTGGACACCGCGTTTGCTGCTGCGGACACCCCGGTGTTTGCGCTGGTACGCGGCAAACAAGTGCCGATGAAGGTCGCCAAGACCCCGTTCGTACCGCAGCGCTACTATCGCGGCTAAGTACCCTGCCCGCCGTGGCATGCCACGGCGGGTCTTGCTGTTCATTCCCCTGCATTCCCGCTACCATCAGGGCAGTTCATCTGTATTTGTGCTGGCCCCATGTCCCGTATCCTGAGCGCACGCATCACTCCCTTCTGGCAGCGCATGCCGCGATTCTTCCTGTTTCCGCTGCAGGGTTGGTCGCTACTGGTGATTGGCGCGTTTGCGCTGGCGATGCTGCTGATCCCCTTGTTGCCCAACCTGATTGTGCTGCTGGGGGTGCTGACAGGGTTGGTGGTGTTTATCCGCTATGCCTTTGAGGTGCTGGAGCAGACGGCCATGGGTCGCCTCACTGTGGACCAGTTCGACATCACCAATGGCCATGGTGAAAAAAACCGGCCTTATCAGCTGGCAGGCATTCTGTTGCTGGATGGTATTTTGAGCGGACTGGCGTACAACTTTAATCCTTTTGTCGGCTTTATTGTCACCACCTTGCTGCAGGTGGCCCTGCCCGCCAGCATGCTGATTCTGGCTATCAATGGTCGCTTTTCCCGCGCCATCCATCCACGTGACCTGTGGTTTGTGGCCAACCGCATTGGCATGCCGTACCTGGGGCTGTGGGGGTTGCTGACCCTGCTGTCCTCCAGCTGCATGGCGGCTGCCAACCTGCTGAGCGGTATCCGCAGCCCGTGGCTGCTGCTGGCACTGGCCACCTTTATCCTGCTGTATTTCACGCTGGTGATGTTCAACCTGATTGGCTATGTGGCCTATCAGTATCACCGCGAGCTGGGCATGGAAGTCGAGGTCAGCTTTGACGACGCACAGGATGGCAGCGCCCGCCAAGCCGCAGACGCCGCCGAGCAAAAGCGCGCGGCGATAGGCGAACGGGTCGCCTTGGGGGACTGGCCTGCCGCGCTGGACAAGGCCGCCGCTCTGGTGGCGGAGCAGCCCGCACACACCGGCCATCGCTTGCGCTGGTTAAAGCTGCTGTGGCTGGCCCAGCCGAAGGAAGCGCCACACGATATGCGGCCGGTGATGCGGCAATGGCTGGAGCAAGGACAGGGTGCGGCTGCGATGGACCTATTTCGCTTTGTCCGCCAGCTGCATGCCGACTGGCAGCCGGATGAAGTCGGCCAGGTGGTGCCGCTGGCGCAAGCGGCCTGGAACCAGAAAGAGCCGGAACTGGCCATGGGCTTACTGGCGCACTTCGACAAACGCCACCCCGCCCATCCGGATGTCCCGGCCAGCTTCTGGCTGGCGGCACAGATTGCCAGCGAGCACTACCGCAAGGACGACCTGGCCCGCGCCTTCCTCACCACCCTGCTGCAGCGCTTCCCCACCTCACCGCTGTGCGAGGATGCTCGGCGCTATCAGGCGGTGCTGGACAAGCTGAAGCCCGCCTGACCTCGCCTGCTCAGGTCAGCACGCTGACCTGCACCGCAGTGTCATCCCCCGCCAGCGGCGACAGCTCAAACGTCACTGGCAGAAATTTCTCGATCACCTGCATATTGGTACGCAGGTGTTCCGAGGCAGCACTGGCCACAAAAGCACCACCGCCCGCCAGCGCCATCGGCAAGATCAGCTGATCGGCCAGATGCTCATCGACCACACCACGGCCTCGCTGGTACGCCAACACCTCCCGCGCCAGCCGTTCGGCCACCCGCTCTGATGACACCCCTTTTTCACCGAGGGTCACAAACAGCGCGGTGATATGATCGTGGCACAATGCCACTTGCAGCACATTGCCCGCACCAAACCGGGCCGGCAGCTGGCGGCTATGGCAGTGCAAGGGCTGCTGCAGGCTGGACAACGCCTGTGACAAGGCGCTCAGCTCACGCTGCGCCACCTCCAGCGGCACATCCGCCACCCGCGCCTCCAGCTCGACTTGCAGCAAGGCACCGCGTTGCAACAGCTGCAAGCGCCCCTGCGGTCGGCCCGGTGTCACCTGCGCCCGCACCTCACCGCCGCCAGCCGGGTAGAAGCCGTGGCTGATCAGTTCGATCTCGGTCTGCACACCCAATTGCCGCATCAAGGGCAGCCAGCTGCGTATCAAGTAATCGGCAGGCGGTGCCATCGGATTATGGGTGCCCCCGCTCACCGTGATCCGGCTGTCTTCCGGGGCAAACCACAAGGCAGGCAGCACGGTTTGCAGCACCAGCGTACAGCTGCCCGCCGTACCAATGGCAAAACGATACTCCCCACCCTGCACTGGTCCCGGCTCAAAACGTAGTCGGGACGAACCCAGCTCCGCCCCCTGTACGGTTGCCCCGCATACCTGCTGCGCCGCCTGCACCGCCGTAAGGTGCTGGCGCAGCAGGCCCGGTTTCTTGCGCCGGGCACGGATGCGCTCGATCACGAACGGGATGCCGGTAATCATCGACAGGCTCAGGGCGCTGCGCAGAATCTGACCGCCGCCTTCACCGGCGGCGCCATCCAGCATGAGGGTAGGATGTTGCACTGTATTCTCTCTTGCTCTTAAGTGTATCCGGCGTACCGTATTTTTCTGCTACACAATATGTAAACGCAGAAACGCTGCTCACATGCCACAAAAAATTTAGTCACTCACACCGAAGTGCAAAAAATAGACGTGATCACGATTAGCCATGGCAAAGTCTTGCCAAGAGGCCTCATACCAAAAAGGAGGGTCAACAAACACCTCATGAATTTCATTGGCGCCAACCAGGCCTATTATCGCATTTGCCAGCTCATCAACGATGTTATCCCGGACCTTATCCCCCCCCCGGCAAAGTTGGTGAATAAGGCATATGAAAACACCACTTATTAATTTTGCTTTTAAGAACCAGGGCGGCATCCACATCAAGGCGCTGCGTCGCCACCTGCCAATCCTCAGTGGAATATGGCTTTTTATCCATATAGCGAATGCCTGCAGGAAAAACGACCTCCAGGGTTTTCAACAAATCACCTTGATAAGGTATCTCCTGCAATGAAAAGGTACACTCTGTATTCGGCCCACAATTCGCCATAGCCAGTAATTCAAGTTGCCCGTTTATGCGGGCCAAATCATTCGTCATCTTGGCTACCACTTTCTAACTTGATTAGTCATTGTCACGACGCTATCCTTTCACACACACCACCTGACGCAGGGTATGCACCACTTCCACCAGGTTGCGCTGGGCGTGCATCACGGCGTCGATGTCCTTGTAGGCCATCGGAATTTCGTCGATCACGTCCTCGTCCTTACGACATTCCACGTGGGCGGTCGCCTCGATCTGGTCCGCCACGGTAAAGCGCTTCTTGGCCTGGGTACGGCTCATGGTTCGACCCGCGCCGTGGCTGCAGGAGCAGAAGGCTTCTTCGTTACCCAATCCGCGCACGATGAAGCTCTTGGCCCCCATCGAGCCCGGGATGATCCCCAGTTGCCCCTTCTGCGCCGATACCGCCCCTTTTCGCGTCACCAGAATCTCGCTCCCGAAGTGGGTTTCTTTCTGCACATAGTTGTGGTGGCAATTCACCGCCTCCACTTCCGCGCTGAAAGGCTTGGTAATGACCGCACGGGCGGCGGCAATCACGTTCTGCATCATCACCATACGGTTACGGCGCGCGTAATCCTGCGCCCACCCCACCGCTTCCACATAATCCTCAAAGTGCTGGCTACCCTCGGTGAAGTAGGCCAGATCGCGGTGTGGCAGGTTCACCATGTGCTGACGCATATCGGCCTGGGCCAGCTCGATGAACAGGTTACCAATGGCATTCCCCACCCCGCGCGATCCGCTATGCAGCATGAACCACACCCGGTCAGCCTCATCCAGACACACTTCAATGAAGTGGTTACCGGTTCCCAGCGTTCCCAGATGCTTGTGGTTATTGGTGTTCTTCAAACGCGGATACTTTTCGGTGATCCGGCTGAAGCCCGGCAGCAAGGACGCCCACATGGCATCCACCGTCTCCGGTGGCGTATTCCAGGACCCCTTATCACGTGCTCCTGGCGTCCGGCCATGCGGCACCGCCTGTTCAATGGCGCTACGCAGTGGCCCCAGCTGCTCGGGCAGGTCGGACGCGGTCAGGCTGGTACGTACCGCCATCATCCCGCAACCGATATCCACCCCCACGGCGGCCGGGATAATGGCGCCCTGGGTCGGGATCACGCTACCGATGGTGGAACCCTTACCCAGGTGCACGTCCGGCATCACCGCCATATGGCGGAAGATGAACGGCATCTGTGCCGTCATTTGAAGCTGCTCACGCGCTTCCGGCTCCACCGGTACGCCGACCGTCCACATCTTCACCGGCTTGCCGTTGGCGACTTCCAGCAGTTGTACATCGTTTTGCATCGTCATGTTTTCTCTCTTCTTTGACATCAGGTGTCGGGCCTCCCGGCCCCACCCCCGCTGCCCGTCTGGCAGCGGGGGTCAACACGGTAACCACAGTGTGGTGGATGCCCATCTTATTGCAAAGCCCGTGCCAGCCTTGGCACCAACAGAAAGATATTCATTTAAATCCATATAAATCAATACACTACAAGCATCATCACATTGATCATCAAGATTTTCCCTGTTTACAAAACCTTATCAATGCTATCTTTATATATCGCTATTTATATTTTTATATCATCATGAAACGCTTGGTGGTCATCGGTTTTCTGGGGACGGTGCTGGATAACGGCGGCAAGGGCAGCTCGCGCTGGGAACGCTGGCGGCCCACCGTCTCGCTGTGCCAGCACCCGGAGCTGCTGGTGCACCGGATGGAGCTGCTGCACAGCACACGCGATCGTGGCTTGGCCTCGCGCCTGATCAACGACATCGCCACCGTTTCGCCGGAAACCGAGGTACGCCGCACGGAAATTAACCTGCGCGACCCGTGGGACTTTGAAGAGGTGTACACCACGCTACACGACTTCGCCCGCCACTATCCCTTCGACACCGAGCAGGAAGACTATCTGGTCCACATCACCACCGGCACCCACGTGGCTCAGATCTGCTGGTTCCTGCTCACCGAGGCCCGCTACCTGCCTGCACAACTGGTGCAGACTTCACCGCCCGGCAAGGCTGACGAGCTGCGTGGCGGCATGGCGGCATCCTCGCCGGGCAGATACAGCCTCATCGACCTCGATCTCAGCCGCTACAACCAGATCGCCAGCCGTTTCCAGCGCGAGCAGGCCGAGACGGTCTCCTTCCTCAAAGCCGGCATTGCCACCCGCAACGCCGCCTTCAACCGGGTGATCGAACAACTGGAACGGGTGGCGGTACGCTCCACCGCACCCATCCTGTTGATTGGCCCCACCGGTGCAGGCAAATCCTTTCTGGCGCGTCGGGTCTACGAGCTGAAACGCAACCGCCACCAGCTGCAGGGGCGCTTTGTCGAGGTCAACTGTGCCACCCTGCGTGGCGACAGCGCCATGTCCACCCTGTTCGGTCACGTCAAAGGCGCGTTTACCGGTGCGCAACAAGAACGCGCTGGCCTGCTGCGGGCTGCCGATGGTGGGCTGCTGTTTCTGGATGAGATTGGCGAACTGGGCCTGGACGAGCAGGCCATGCTGCTCAAGGCCATTGAGGAAAAGCGCTTCTTTCCGCTCGGCGGTGACCGCGAAGTGTCCAGTGATTTCCAGCTGATTGCCGGCACCCACCGCGACCTGCGCCAGCGGGTCGTCAACGGGCAATTCCGCGAGGACTTGTTCGCCCGCATCAATCTGTGGACCTGGCCACTGCCCGGCCTGCGTGACCGCCGCGAGGACATCGAACCCAACCTCGAGTTTGAACTGGCACGTCTGGCCGACGAAACCGGGCATCAGGTGCGCTTCAACAGCGAAGCGCGCCAGCACTACCTGCGCTTCGCCTGCAGCAGCGAGGCGCTGTGGCCGGGTAATTTCCGTGAGCTCTCTGCCTCCCTCACCCGCATGGCTACGCTCGCCGAATCCGGGCGGATCACGCTGGATGTGGTTGAAGATGAGCTGGCACGGCTGCGCTTCATGTGGGGCGGCGTACAGGCGCAGGACCGGGCCCACGCCCTGCTGGGCGACGCGGCGGATCTGCTCGACCTGTTCGACCGGCTACAGCTGAACAGTGTGCTGGACATCTGCCAGCGTAGCCGCAGCCTGTCCGACGCCGGGCGGCAACTGTTCGCCCAGTCGCGCCAGGACAAAAAGAGCAGCAATGACGCCGACCGTCTGCGCAAATACCTGGCGCGCTTTGACCTGCAGTGGGGGGATGTGGCGGGCAAATGATATCGCCCGCCCTTCTTCACACAGACACGCCCACTCGGCCGGCACAGCATGCCCAAGCCCACCCCAATATCATGCGTTGATACACGCCTTCCCTAAAGGCAGCCAAAGCGCCTGAGGCTATCAGCGAGTCCCTGCATGTGAAAGCGACATGCCTGTACTGGGATGTGACACCTTGCTTGTTACTGACCATGCCGTTTGCTTCCATGGCATGACCCGTGCCTGCCTGGTTTTTGCGCAACCCGTCCTCGCTACCAGCCATGCAATAGTCTGGTCTGAAGGGTGAGATGCCACAGGCCGTCAAGGGTGCGTAACGAAGCGTGCAACAGACTACGCGTCAAACAACAAGAAGGAATGGATCAAAAAGCCATCCAGGCTGCAGTCCCCCTGCAGCACATCTCCATGAGACGAGGAGCACCACAATTGAAGCTTCATCACCGCATCACCATGCCAGGGTTCGCCTTGGCAGCGCTGCTGGGGGCACCCCCTTTGCAGGCCCAGACCGACAGCACCCGCTATGACATTGAGGCGACCGTGGATTACAAAGCCGCCACCGTCACGGTCAAAGAGAACGTGCATTACACCAATCGCACCAAGCAACCACTCAGCACGGTGGCCTTCACTGTGGTGGCCGCTGCAGAGCCCTATCGCGCATTCAAACTGTCGGAAGCCCGTGTCAACGGCCAGACCAGCCGCGCGACCCTCGGCAAAGGCCAACAGGATGGCGGGCTGGATGTAGCGCTACCCAAAGCCCTCAAGCCAGGCGAGAGCGTCGAGGTACAGCTCAACTATGCGCTGGCCCTGCAGGACAAGGTGGACCTGCGCCTGGGGCGCAACCAGCACATTCTGCACCTTGGCAACTGGCTACCCACGGTCAAGCACGCCACAGAGACAGGCTGGCCGCAAGACCGCTACATTGATACGGGTGATGCCTTCTTCATGGAGGCATCGGATTACCAGATCAAGCTCACCGTCAACCACACCTCAAGCGCATTGAAAGTGGCCAGCAGTGGCATGCAATCTGCGCGCACCGAGCAGGGCTCAAGTGTCAATCTGACCCTGCAAGGCAAGCGCATGCGCGAATTTGCCATCCTGATGTCAGAAGACTATCAGGTCAGCAGTCGCAAGCTCGGCCCTACCACGATCTTCTCTTACTACCTGCCCCAGCAGAAAGCCGAAGCAGAGGAAGTCCTCAAGACCACTGTCGATGCACTGGCGTGGGGCAACGCCCATCTTGGCGCCTACCCCTACCCTGTACTGACCATTGCCGAAGGCTGGGATCCGGAAGGAGGTGGGCAGGAATATTCCTCTCTGTTTGTGATTGCCAGCGGTGACTACAGCCTCAAGGATCTGCAGTACTTCAAGTACCTGATCGCCCACGAAACCTACCACATGTGGTTTTACTGGCTGGTTGGTAATGACCAGATCAACGAAGCCTGGCTGGATGAATCACTGGCCACCTATATGGGCTACCAGTATGTCAAATCCATCATGCCGGGTCCGTTTCCTGCCATCTGGCAAAAGAAGGTGAACGATTACTTCGAGGAAGGCCGTAAGCAATACGGTTACCTGCCGCTGGATTCGACCCTCTATGCCTATAAGGATGATGAACACAGCTACTCCGTCCTCTACCGCCAGGGCGCGCTGTTCCACGACGAGCTAAAACAGCAAATGGGCGAGCAAGCCTACTACGCAGCGATCAAGCGCCATGTCGCAGCACAGTCCGGCCAGATCTCACACACCCTCCCCTTCCTCAGGCAAGTCATCCGTGACCTGCCGGGAACCCGCGCCAGCAAACAGGCGTTCATCCGCAAGTATTTCTCAGCCAAAGTCACTGAGGCTGCCTTCGCCCCTTGAAGTCGGCCACTTCCCTCTGGCTGTGCACCCATGCGGGTGCGCAGCCAGAGGGGCTCACCGACCGCTCGGCCCCAGCATGCCTATCCGCCGCGGTTGGATTTGCAGCGCTGGGTATCGCGTGGTGATGTCTCTATTGGCTTAAAACCGCGCAGAATTTCACACACTCCCGGGACATCAACTGTTGCCGGAATCTGTCGAGTGGTGGCCTGACCATGGGGTCCACCTTGCTATACGTCATATCCAGGCTATTCAGCAAGCGCTTGCGCTGCCCAGGCCGCATTGCCCCCAGCACACTGGGGCCGGCCTCCACCAAGGCCTCAGCCATCCTGTACTGGTTTGTCTTGCCATGCAAATCCGCGGTGACCTCTAAAGCGGATATCAAGAGCAATACAAAGTCGTTACTTCCATTATCGGCGCGCGTCCAATCCTTGTCGGAAAGGCTGTCTGCCGAGTTGCGTCGCAATTCTGCATCATGATAGTCCTGCACCTTGGCAAGAATCCGCACACCGTTCGCACTTAGCCTGCCTAATGGATCACTCAACTTGCGGGTATTGCCCATGACATCCGGCTTGCCATTCGCCTGCACCGGTTTGAAATGGATAAGCTGCCGCGCCAACGCTACCAGCTGTATTTGCCGTTCCAACAGCAGCAATGTCTCATCAGCCGTGTTACCAAACGCTTGCAGTTGCCGACGATCCGTCAATGCATCGATTTTCTGGATCGCATCCGCTGTCAGCAACATCTCCGGCGAGTTAGCAGCTTCAGCGCGCCGCACCAGCGCCTTGTAGTCATTCACCAGTCGCTGAAAATCCTCATCGGCTGCACTGGCGCTCAGCCCGCACAGCAAGCCCAGACCCAATACCCACCCTCGCCATCCGTACATCGCACGCTCCCTGTTGTTATTGGCTCGCCTATCATGACGGCCTCAAGCTGAACCAGACCACAACAGGACACCATACCTTGCACCCAGCTGAAGCCATCTTTGCTGCCCCTGCTCAGGCACATGAGCACAACGGTTTGCGGCAACCACTTCAGGACAGAAGAAGCCGCAGCGATGTCACCTGTCGGCGTAAATGGAGCTGATGCGCTAGCACACGCTACACCCCGCTGATTGGCAGCTTCAGGTAGTGGCGGCCATTGTCATCCGCTGGGGGCAGGTGTCCGGCGCGGATGTTGACTTGAATGGAGGGCAGCAGCAGATTGGGGGGCTGCAGGGTGGCGTCACGGGCCTGGCGGCGGGCGACAAAGGTGGCTTCGTCCACGCCGTTGCCAATGTGCAGGTTGTACTGCCGCTGTGCGGCCACCGTACTTTCCCACGCCGCAGCGCGATCAGTGGGCGGGTAGTCATGGCACATGAATAGCCGGGTGGTATCCGGCAAGGCCAGCAGTTTGTGGATGGAGTGGTAGAGCTGGTGGGCGTCACCACCGGGGAAATCACAGCGTGCGGTGCCGACATCCGGCATGAACAGGGTGTCCCCCACGAAGACGGCATCACCGATGCGGTAAGCGACATCTGCCGGGGTATGACCCGGCACCGCCAGCACCTCGACCTGCAGCCCGCCAGCAGCCAGGACTTCCCCATCCTGCAACAGGGCGTCGAAGGGGCTGCCGTCAGCGGGGAACGAAGCGCCCAGATTGAACACCGGCTTGAACAGCGCCTGGACGGTACGAATGTGCTCACCAATCGCCACCTTGCCGCCAAAGCGCTGCTTCAGCCATTGTGCTGCAGAAAGGTGATCAGCATGGGCATGCGTTTCCAGAATCCAGACCAGTTGCAGGTGCTGCTGGCTCAAGAAATCACCTACTGCTTGCACATTGTCGGTCCGGATGCGTGCGCCGGGCGGGTCAAAATCCAGCACCGGGTCGATCACCACCGCATGGCCGCCCGGCTGGTCGTACACCACATAGCTGATGGTGCCGGTTACCGCATCATGAAAGGGCTCAATTCGAGGATTCATGGTAGTTTACTCCTTGTATATTGATTTAAATTATACATTTTTATATAATGTTTTAAAGCAAATTGTAAACACCATGGATATTGCTCTACTGCAGCATGCCGCACAGGAAGCCGGTCAACTGTTGCGTGCTCTGGCTAACGATGACCGTTTGTTACTGCTGTGCCAGCTTAGCCAAGGCGAACGCTCGGTCAGCGAACTGGAAGCCCTGACAGGAATTCGCCAGCCCACTTTGTCGCAACAGCTGGGCATCCTGCGGCAAAAGGGACTGGTACAGACTCGCCGCGAGGGCAAGCGCATCTACTATCAGGTGGTGGATGAAACCGCGCTGGCTATCCTGCAGGTACTGTACCAGCGCTATTGCCCGGCCCCACAAGGAGATTCAACATGAGTATAGACTGGCCACACTTCACGCCGTGGAGCGCCTTGATGGGCGGGCTGTTGATTGGCCTGGCAGCCGCCATGCTGCTGCTGTCACTCGGCCGTATCGCAGGCATCAGCGGCATCATCGCCGGCCTGCTATTGCCCCAGCGTGGAGAATGGCCGTGGCGGCTGGCGTTTACCGCCAGCTTGCTGATGTCACCGGTGCTTTGGCAATGGTACTCACCACTGTCCCCCATCCCGCTCGGCACCAGCAAGGCCGTGCTGCTGATCGCCGGGCTCTTGGTGGGGGTGGGCACCCGCATGGGCTCTGGCTGCACCAGTGGTCATGCCGTATGTGGTTTGTCACGCCTATCCCCTCGCTCGCTGGCAGCCACCCTCACCTTCATGGCTGCCGGTTTCCTGACAGCCTTTCTTCTGCGCCATCTGCTCTAGGAACATCACATGTTGCGACTGTTACTTGCAGCCCTGAGCGGCCTGATCTTTGGCCTGGGCCTGATTCTGGCCGACCTGGCCAATCCGGCCAAGGTGCTGGCCTTCCTGGATCTGGCCGGGCTTTGGGACCCTTCACTGATCCTGGTGATGATCAGCGCCATCGGTGTCTCCGCCGTGGGCTATCTGTGGGTGCGCCGCCGCGGACGTACACTGCTGGGCGACCCTGCCCAGCTCCCCACGGCACGGCAGATTGATCGCCCTTTGCTGCTGGGAGCCGTATTGTTCGGCATAGGCTGGGGGCTGACCGGTATTTGTCCTGGCCCGGCCGTGGTATTGCTCGGCAGCGGTGCAAGCGACGCGCTGTGGTTTGTCGCCGCCATGCTGGCAGGCATGCTGCTGCATGATCTGTGGCGGCGTCGCGCATGAGTACTGCGCTGCTGCTGGGCCTGATGATCGGGGCCATCCTCGGCCTGACCGGGGCTGGCGGCGGCATCCTGGCGGTACCCGCCCTGATGGCCAGCATGGGCTGGAGCCTGCCACAGGCCGCTCCGATTGCGCTGATTGCGGTTGCCAGCGGTGCCAGTGTAGGCACCCTGGAAGGGTTGCGACAAGGTTTGGTGCGCTACCGCGCCGCCTTGCTGATGGCCGTGTGTGGTGCACCGTTCACCCCCGTAGGACAGCACTGGGCCAGCCTGCTGCCTGCCCGACTGCTGACCGGGCTGTTTGCTGCCATCATGCTGCTGGTGGCCCTGCGCATGATGCTGCGCCGCCAGCAGGATCACGCTGACGACCTGTGGCTGCCCGGTGTGGGCTGCATTCGTCAGGGTACAGGTCGCTTTGTCTGGACTGGACCAACCGCCTTCATGCTGGGCTCCGTAGGTGCACTGACAGGCTTTCTGTCTGGCTTGCTGGGGGTGGGCGGTGGCTTCATCATGGTGCCCCTGCTGCAGCGCCTCACCGAGCTCTCGCTGCGCGGTGTCATTGCCACCTCCTTGATGGTGGTTGCCCTGATCAGCAGTAGCGGCGCGCTGGTGGCCTGGTGGCATGGCCGGGTTGAATGGACGCCGTTTGTGGCTGCATTTGCCGGTAGTGTGGTCATCGGCATGGTATTGGGCCGTGTCTTGTCACGCTATCTGCCGGTTCGCAGCGTGCAGCTGTCCTTTGCCGGCGTACTGTTGCTGGTCGCCAGCCGCATGCTCTATCTCAGCCTGCACGGCTGACCCTTCCCCCTGTCACAAAAAAGCCCTTTTCAAGCTGCACAATTTGTTGCAATATCGTGCAACGCAACAAATTCAAGCAAACGCTTGAGCAAATAACTGCCCATCATCCCTTGGGCAGTCACGCAAGCAACATGGTAAGACCGCAGCGCGTGTCACCCATGCGCCGCCGCCCGCCATGCGGAATTTCCTTTCATTTTCATCAAGTTGTATTAAACCCACGTTCACCACAACAGGTCGGTCGGACGGGTAACAGCAGCAGACGACTGTGTCATAGTGTGGTCTGTTCAAGGGGCAAGATGCAGTTGCGGTTCACTGCATCAGGCAGTGCCGGAGACATGAGTAGCCGGCATCGGGTCAACACGCATGCAGAGGGGAATCATGCGCATCGGCATCATCAAGGAGACCGCGCTGTCCGAACCGCGGGTCGCCGCCACACCGGAAACGGTAAAGAAACTGGTGGCCGCCGGACAGCAACTGATCATCGAACGGGGCGCAGGCCGCGCTTCCAGCATTCTGGACGACGACTATGCCCAGGCGGGTGCCGAGCTGCTGGACGACAGCAGCAGCGTGCTGCGTCAGGCGCAGATCCTGCTCAAGGTGCAAGCACCGAGCGCGGATGAGCTTACTCAGCTCAATCCGGGCTGCGCCGTTCTCAGCATCGTGCATCCGCACAAGAATCCCTTGTTGCCGGACTACGCCCGGGCCGGGCTCTCGGTGCTGGCCATGGAGCTGATGCCGCGCATTACCCGCGCACAAAGCATGGATGTGCTATCCAGTCAGGCCAATATTGCCGGTTATCGCGCAGTGCTGCTGGCCAGCCAGTATTACGGTCGCTTCATCCCAATGTTGATGACCGCTGCCGGTACGGTCAAGGCCGCCCGTGTGCTGGTACTTGGTGCCGGGGTGGCTGGCCTGCAGGCTATTGCTACCGCCAAGCGGCTGGGCGCTGTGGTGGAAGCGTTTGACGTGCGCCGCGCCGCCAAGGAGCAGGTGGAATCCCTTGGCGCACGCTTTGTGGAAGTACCGGTGGAAGAATCCGGCGATGCCGCCGGTGGCTATGCCCGCGAGATGTCCGACGAATACAAGGCGCGGCAGGCCGAACTGATCCACGAGCGCGCCTGCCAGGCAGATATGGTAATCAGCACGGCATTGATTCCGGGGCGCCCGGCGCCGGTGCTGATCAAGGCCGCGACCGTCGCTGCCATGAAGTCCGGCGCGGTGCTGGTCGATCTGGCGGCTGAGAGCGGCGGCAATATCGAGGGTACGGTCGACGGTGAGGTGGTGACCACCGAGCGTGGCGTCACCCTGATCGGCACCCGCAACATTGCCGGTCTGGTGGCGGCGGACGCTTCGGCGCTGTACGCCCGCAACCTGCTCAATTTCCTGCTGCCGATGCTGGACAAGGAGCACGGTCTGCAACTCAACCCTGATGATGAACTGGTCAAGGCCACGCTGGTGGTCGCCGACGGGCAGGTGCGGTTTGGCCAGCCTGCTGCCCAATAAAGGAACTGACATGGATCCGCTGATTGTCAATCTGACCATCTTCGTGCTGGCTGTGTTTGTCGGCTACCACGTGGTCTGGAACGTGACCCCCGCCCTGCATACGCCGCTGATGGCGGTGACCAATGCCATTTCCGGCATCATCGTGGTCGGGGCCTTGCTGCAGGTGGTGGACATCAATGGTGAACAACTCACCGTGACCTCGGTGCTGGGGGCGCTGGCAGTGCTGCTGGCCTCCATCAATATCTTCGGGGGCTTCATGGTCACCCAGCGCATGCTGGACATGTTCAAGAAGAAAGACCGCAAAAAGCAGGGAGGGGCATGATGCAGAACCTGATTGCACTGGCCTATCTGGCCGCGTCCATCCTGTTCATTCTGGCCCTGAAGGGTCTGGCTTCACCGGACTCGGCCCGGCGTGGCAATGTCTATGGCGTGCTGGGCATGCTGATTGCGGTGATTGCCACCCTGCTGCTGATGCACAAGCCGGTGTGGGCCTTGCTGGCGGGTGCCATGCTGGTGGGCGCGACCGTTGGCGGCACGTTGGCCAAACGGGTGCAGATGACGCAAATGCCCGAGCTCGTGGCTGCCATGCACTCACTGGTGGGTCTGGCCGCCGTGCTGATTGCGGTGGCTGCCATTTACCATACCGGCGAGCACCATACCCCGGCACAGCGGGTGGAGCTGTTCATCGGCGCCTTCATCGGGGCGATTACCTTTACCGCTTCGGTGGTGGCCTATGGCAAGCTGTCTGGCCGCTTCGGTGCCAAACCGCTGGCATTTGGTGGCCAGCATCTGCTCAACCTGCTGTTGGCGCTGGGCATGGTGGGCTTTGGCGTGGTGTATTTTGCCAACGAAAGCCAGGCCGCCTTCCTGATGATGCTGGCGATTGCACTGGTGTTGGGCGTGCTGCTGATCGTGCCGATCGGCGGTGCCGACATGCCGGTGGTGGTGTCGATGCTGAACAGCTACTCTGGCTGGGCTGCTGCCGGTATCGGTTTCACGCTGGGTAACCCGGTGCTGATCATTGCCGGTGCCTGCGTTGGTTCCAGCGGTGCAATTCTCTCCTACATCATGTGCAGGGCGATGAACCGCTCCATCCTCTCGGTGCTGCTGGGTGGTTTTGGTGCGGAAACCGCGGCAGGACCTGCAGGTAACAGCGGGCCGAAGAATTACAAGTCTGGCAGCGCCGACGACGCCCTGTTCCTGATGAAGAATGCCGACAGCGTGGTGATCGTGCCGGGCTATGGTCTGGCAGTGGCACGCGCTCAGCACGCACTGCAGGAGCTGGCGGAGAAGCTGATGCACGACGGCGTCAATGTGCGTTACGCCATCCACCCGGTAGCGGGCCGCATGCCCGGCCACATGAACGTGCTGCTGGCTGAAGCCGAAGTGCCCTACGAGCAGGTGCTGGAAATGGAGGAGATCAACAACGACTTCTCCAGTACCGACGTGGTGTTGGTGATCGGGGCCAATGATGTGGTCAACCCGGCAGCCAAGACCGATCCGGCCAGTCCGATCTACGGCATGCCGATTCTGGAAGCGCACAAGGCCCGTACCATTCTGGTGGTGAAGCGCTCCATGGCAGCAGGCTACGCCGGGCTCGACAATGACCTGTTCTACCTCGACAAGAGCATGATGGTGTTTGGCGACGCCAAGAAGGTGGTCGAAGACATGGTCAAAGCCTACGGCTGATCCCCCCTGGCCGGGCAGGTTCAGCGCCCGGCCACCCTCGCCAGCGTGTCAGGCTCGCGGTAGACTGGCTGTACCCCGTCTCCGGAGCCTGCCGTGAATCGTCCGCAATACTTGGCCAGCCTGCTGCTGGCCGCCGCGCTGCTGATCCTGATTCCCAAAACCCACTTGCTGCCAGCCATGCTGGCCGGATTGCTGGTACACGAGCTGGTGGCCGTGCTGGCCCCGCGTGTGCTGCGCGGCGCGCAGCAGGCGGAGCGGGCACGCTTGCTGGTGGTGGCCGGCATTGCGGCAACCGTATTACTGATTCTAGTCTTGCTGGTCATCGGCGGCCTGTTCCTGCTGCGCAGTGGCAACCCCACGGCGCTGCTGCAGAAAATGGCCGATATCCTGGCCGATACCCGCAGCATGCTGCCAGAAGCGTTTCGCAGCTACCTGCCGGTGGGCACCGACAGTCTGAAGCAGGCTGCGATAGACTGGCTGCGCGAGCACGCCAGCGAGCTGCAGAGCGTCGGCAAGGAAACCGGGCTGATGGTCGCCCACCTGCTGATCGGCATGGTGGTCGGGGCCCTGGTCTCGTTGCGGCAGGTGCGCAGCCACCGCCATGTCGGGCCACTGGCGCAGGCGCTGCAGGAGCGGGCGTTCCGCTTTGCCAATGCCTTCCGCGACGTGGTCTTTGCCCAAGTGACGATTGCGGCCATCAATGCCGTGTTCACCGCCCTCTATCTGGCGGCGGTGCTGCCCCTGTTTGGCATTCACCTGCCGCTGACCAAAACCATGATCCTGCTCACTTTCCTGTTTGGTTTGATCCCGGTACTGGGTAATCTGGCCTCCAATACGGTGATCTTTGTGGTCAGCCTCAGCCATTCCCCACAGGTGGCTGTCGCCTCCTTGCTGTACCTGGTGGTGATCCACAAGCTGGAGTATTTCCTCAACGCCCGCATTGTCGGTGCCCGCATCCAGGCCGCCGCCTGGGAGCTGCTGCTGGCCATGCTGTTGATGGATGCCCTGTTTGGCATCCCTGGCGTGATCCTGGCCCCGATCTACTACGCTTACCTGAAACGGGAGCTGTCCGCCGCCGGGCAAATCTGACGCTGGCGAGCCAGGGTTTTCCACTGGCATAATGGATACCATCCTGTCAGGAGCAATCCGAATGAGCATGCAGCAGTGGTGGCTCTATCTGGTTACGGTGTTCGCCATTTCGGCTACACCGGGGCCAAACATGCTGTTGGTGATGCACAGCGGCATGCGCCATGGCCTGCGCGGTGCACTGGATACCATGGCGGGCTGCATGACCGCCCTGATGGTACTGATGGGCCTGTCAGCCGCCGGGCTGGGCCTGCTGCTGTCCACCTCGGCCCATCTGTTTACTGCGTTGCGCTGGCTGGGTGCCGCCTATCTGATCTGGCTGGGCATCCAGTGCTGGCGCCACGCCACCCCCAGGGACAGTGCGCAGCCCAGTACGCCACAACGCCCGGCACAGCGGTTCCGGCAAGGTTTTCTGGTGGCCATCAGCAACCCCAAGGCCATCCTGTTCTTCGGGGCACTGTTTCCGCAGTTCATTCAGCATGATGCGCCGCAAACACCGCAGCTGCTGGTGATGTGCCTGACCTTCCTGATCGTGGAATTTGGCTGGCAGCTCGCCTATGCTTCGGGTGGAGTACGCATTGCGCCGTGGCTGGAAACCCCACGTATCCAGCGTCGTTTCAATCAAACCACCGGTGGGGTGTTCATCGGTTTCGGTGCCTTGATGGCACTGGTACAACAAAAATAGGAAGCCGCCACCGTGCCCCTGCATACCTGGTTACTGTATATCGTCACCGTCAGTGTCGTCATCATGACGCCGGGCCCCGGCATGCTGCTGGTCATGAACCATGCACTGCGTTATGGTACCCGCCCTGCACTGGCGACCATCGCCGGCAATGCCTGCGGCGTACTGTGCCTGATGCTGGTCACCGCAGCCGGGCTGGGCGCCTTGCTGGCGGCTTCCGCCACCGCCTTTCTGGTGCTCAAGCTGGCGGGCGCCGCTTATCTGGTTTACCTGGGCATCCGGGTCTGGCGCGCACCCGCCACGCCGTTTCAGGTTGAGGCCGGCGTGACGGCGCGACCGTTGACCACCCTGTTTCGTGATGGCTTGCTGATGGCGCTGAGCAACCCGAAGATCCTGTTGTTCTTCGCGGCCTTGTTCCCACAGTTCATCGACCCGCATGCCTCCCAGGCCTTGCAACTGGGCATTCTGGCCAGCACCCATCTCAGCATTGAGCTGATTTGCTCCTCACTGTACCTGCTGGGCAGCCGCAAGTTGGCCCCGCTGCTGGCCGAAGCCCGGCGAGTGCGACTGTTCAACCGGACGACCGGGGGCATGTTTGTCGGCTTTGGTTGCCTGCTGGGGCTGTCACAGCGATGACACGCTTCGTCGCCCTGCTCGCCCTGCTGTGCTGTCTGCCAGCCAGCGCCGCCTGGCGCACGGTGTACAGCAATAGCTCGGTTGCAGTGTCCATGGACGAGAGTACCTGGCAGCTCAAGGGCATGCAGGCCACCCTGTGGACACGGGACCGCTATGTGCAGGCCGCACAAGCGGATCCCGGCGACTTCTACTTCAAAAGCATGAACCAGCAGGCGCAATATGCCTGTGACCGCCACACCATCACCCCGCTGCTGACGGTGTACTACGATCTGGCCGATCAGGAAATCAAGCGCCTGAACGGGGATGGCAAAGCGATCCCGGTGGTGCCCGGCTCGCTGGAGGAGCGCAAGTTCAATCTGGCCTGCAAGGTGACCCCGGTCGGGCTGGTCAAGGAGAACACGCCGCCGCCACCCGGCAAACCGGCAGCGGTCCCGGCAGGCAAACTGGCTACCGGCAAGCCCGCGGACAAGGGCAAACCCGGTGACAAGGCAAACGGGAAAAAGCCGGAAACCAAACCCGGCAGCAAGCCCGAGGCCAAGCCGGAAGCCGCCCTGACCGCCGCCAGCGGCCCGGTCGCCATTGAGCCGCCACAGGGCGAAAGCACGCTGTCTGAAGCTGCGCAAATTCGCAATCTGCTGCAAAACCTGCGCGAGGACAACGATCGCTATCGCAAAGCACGCAATGAGGCTTACTTCAAACCAATCCGTGATGGGCAGTTCCCGCGTGCCACCGTGGTGACCTGTGCGGACTCCCGGGTACAAACCCCGGTGTTCGACCAGAACCCGGAAGGGGACCTGTTCATGGTGCGCAACATCGGCAACCAGCTGGTGAACAGTGAGGGCTCGGTCGAGTATGGGGTACGTCACCTGAAAACCCCGGTGCTGATTTTTGTCGGCCACGTCGCCTGCGGCGCGGTGAAGGCTGCAATGGGCGATTTCAGCGAGGAATCCCGCCCGATCCGCAAGGAGCTGGACAACCTGCGGCTGGACAAGAAGCTGAACCTGACCGATAACGTGATTCGCAACGTTCACCTGCAAGTCCGGGCGGGCATGATCAAGTTCGAGCCGGAGGTGAAGGCCGGCAAGCTGGCGGTCATCGGTGCCGTGTATGACTTCCGTAATGACCTCAAGCAGGGCTATGGCAAGCTGGTGCTTGTCGATTACAACGGCGAAACCAGTGCCGCCAAGATCGCCAAACTGATTGGCAGTAGCGACAGCAAGCCCTCAGCCCCTGCCAAACCCGTCAAGAAGAAACCTTGACCCCTTCCCCCGGCACAACGCATCGTGCTGCCGAGGGAAATAGCTGCAATTTCGTTCAATCCATCCGCGCCCGGCTACGGCACACTGAGCGCCTTTCACGGATGGAGCAGCACCATGGTTTACCCACACCCCGACTGGCGGGGGCACCTGCAAGTTGCGCTGGCCATGGCAATGGTCGGCAGTTTTGTGGTGGTCGGCAAGCTGCTGGATGCCGCACTGCCGATCGGCGTACTGTCCTGGCTGCGTTTCAGTGTCGCCTTGCTGGTACTCTGGCCCTGGGTGTACTGGAAAAAACTGCCGCAACCGCAAGGTCGAGAATGGGGGCAACTGGCGCTCGCTGCTTTCTGCGGGGTGTTCGGCTTTTCGCTGTGCACCTTGTATGGGGTGCGCGATCTGCCCGGCATTGAGGCGGGCATTCTGCTTGGCACCCTGCCCGCTTGCGTGGCCCTGGTCGCGTGGGGCCTCCTCAAGCAGCGCCCCGATCGCCGTGCCACCATCGCCATTGTGCTGGCCTGCCTCGCCACCGTGCTGCTGCAAACTCCGGCACAGAGCGTGGTCGGCGGGCACGCCCTGCGCGGCAGCGTACTGATCATTCTGGCCTTGCTGGGCGAGGGGGTGTTCGCCGCCATGGGCCAGACACTGGGCCAACGCCTGTCGCCCCTGGTGGTCACCACCTGGGTCAGCACCTTTGCCTGGCTGATGTTCCTGCCGCTGGCGGTCTGGGAAGCCCCTCGGGTCGTCTGGTCACAGCTGGGCTGGCCGCACCTGGCCACCGTGCTTTATCTGGGGCTGGGCATCACCGTGCTGTGCTTTGTCTTGTTCTTCCATGGCGTACGCCAGATCAGCAGTGCCGCAACCGGCGTACTGACCACGGTACTACCGCTGTCGGCCACCTTGTTCAGCGCCCTCATCTTGCACGAGCCATTGCAGCTGCAGCATGCGGCCGCCCTGGGCCTGGTGGTTGCCGCGGTACTGGTGGTGGTACGCCCTGCGGCCACGGTTCAGCCTGCTTGAACGCCCATAAAAAAACGGCAGCCGCAGCTGCCGTTTGATCTGCCCGATGTCTGCGGCTTACATGAACTGGGTACCCAGCTTCCAGCACAAGGCAGACACCAGCGCCGCCGCCGGAATGGTCAACACCCAGGCCCATACAATGCGGCCTGCCAAGCCCCAGCGCACGGCCGAGAAGCGACGTGAAGCGCCCACCCCGACAATGGCGCCGGTGATGGTGTGGGTGGTCGATACCGGCACCCCCAGCGAGGTGGCGAGGAACAGGGTGATCGCCCCGGAGGTTTCGGCGCAGAAGCCGCCCATCGGCTTGAGCTTGGTAATGCCCATGCCCATGGTCTTGACGATACGCCAGCCACCGAACAAGGTGCCCAGGCCCATCGCCACCTGACACGACAGCACCACCCACATCGGCAAACCGGCATGGCTATCCAGCAGGCCATTGGAGATCAGCAACAGCATGATGATGCCCATGGTCTTCTGCGCATCATTGCCACCGTGGCCCAAGCTGTACAGCGCAGCCGACACAAACTGCAGCTTGCGGAAACGCATGTCGACCCCCACCGGCGTGGAGCGGACGCACAGCCAGGTCACGATCACCGACAGGGTGATGGCCAGCAGCATGCCCAGCAAGGGTGACAGCACAATCGCCACCGCGGTCTTGATGAAACCACCGCCGATCAGCGCCGTTGGACCTGCCTTGGCCACCGCGGCCCCGGCCAGACCGCCGACCAGTGCGTGTGAAGAACTGGACGGGATGCCAAAGAACCAGGTAATGATATTCCAGGTCAGCGCGCCTACCAGTGCGCCGAAGATCACCGCGTTATCCACGATCTCCGGGTGCACGGTCCCCTTGCCGATGGTGGCCGCCACCGTGTGGTCAAACACCAGGAAGGCGATAAAGTTGAAAAAGGCCGCCCACGCCACCGCCAGCTGTGGTGAGAGCACCTGGGTCGACACGATGGTGGCAATCGAGTTGGCCGCATCGTGAAACCCGTTCATGAAGTCGAATGCCAGTGCGAGCAGCACCAGCAAGCCGACCATCAGCATCAGATGAGTCGTCATGGCGCGGGCCTCAGATCCGTTCCAGCACCACGCTGTGGATCACGTCCGCCGCGTCTTCGCAACGATCCACCGCGGCTTCGTACAGCTCGTACAATTCCTTGGTGGCCAGCAGGACGCGGGCTTCAGTCTCCTCGGCAAACAGGCGGGAGATGCCGTTGCGCATCACGCGGTCGGCGTCGTCTTCGATCACCGTGACGTCATGGCAGGCCTTGATGATGCGATCGGCATGGTTCATGTCGTTCAGCATCGCCACCGCTTCTTTCAGCTTCTCGGTTGCACGCAGCACGATCTGACCCAGCGCAGCCATTTCCGGCGTGAAGCGGGTCAGCCCGTACATGGAGGCGCGCACCGGAATCTGTTCGATGATGTCGATCACGTCGTCCAGCGCAGTCGCCAGATCCTTGATCTCACCCCGGTCAAACGGCGTCACAAAAGTGCGGTGCAGTGCCAGCAGGATTTCCCGCGACACATCATCCGCCTGACGCTCCAGACCTTCGATGGCTTCAAAATGCCCTTTGAAGGAATGGTCCTGCTCGGCGCTCATGGCCGCCAGATGCTTGGCAGCATTGACGACCAGGTCGGCATGCTGGTTGAACCAGTCAAAAAACTTCTCTTCACGCGGAGAGACCTTGGCGATCAATGTGGTCAGAAAATTGGACATGACGTGCCCTCCCTTTACAGGCATGCAATGCAACAACTTGATTTTTGGAAACAAAATGGATTCATGCAAGCGGGTCTCTCATCCTTGCGGATGCTGCCCCGCTCAATTCGGCGCGAATTGTGACAGAAAGATGAAAAAGAAGCACGGCCATCTATCCTGAGTGGTGCGCCAATGCGACACCATAGCCGACATCCGGCGGCATAAAAGCGACACAGGGCGCTGTCTTGGCCACAAAACAAAAACCCCGCGGACCTGAGGTCTGGCGGGGTTTTGCGGCACAAAGCCGGAATTCGTGGTGCCCGGGGTCGGAATCGAACCGACACTCCTTGCGGAACCGGATTTTGAGTCCGGCGCGTCTACCAATTTCACCACCCGGGCGAGCGGAAGGCGAATTATCCATAACTTTCCCCTTCACTGCAAGTCTGCCCCGCTGACAGCCCCCAGCGGGCTGTGTAGAATCAGTTGTATTACCTGAACATGCCGGACCTTTTCACATGTCAACCGATCTCCACGCCTATATGCAAGGGCTAGGCCAACAAGCTCGAGCCGCCTCGCGTTTGATGGCCCGTGCTGAAACCGCGCAAAAGAATGCCGCGCTGCTGGCCATCGCCGAGGCGATCGAATCCCGTCGCAGCGAGCTGGTGGCGGCCAACCAGTCCGATCTGGACGCCGCGCGCTCCGCCGGGCTGGATAGCGCGCTGGTTGATCGGCTGGCCCTGTCGGACAAGGCGATTGCCACCATGATCGAGGGGCTGCAGCAGATTGCCGCGCTGGCCGACCCGATTGGCGAAATCACCGAGCTTAAATATCGCCCAACCGGCATTCAGGTGGGCAAGATGCGGGTGCCGCTGGGGGTGATTGGCATCATCTATGAGGCTCGGCCCAATGTGACCATCGACGCGGCCGCCTTGTGCCTGAAATCCGGCAATGCCACCATTCTGCGCGGCGGCTCAGAAGCCATCCGCGCCAACCAGGTCCTGGCCCGTTGCATTCGTGACGGGCTGGAGCAGGCCGGTTTGCCTGCTGAAGCGGTACAAGTGGTCGACACCACCGACCGCGCCGCTGTAGGCCTCTTGATTACCATGCCGGAATACGTGGACGTGATCGTGCCACGCGGTGGCAAGGGGCTGATCGAGCGTATCAGCCGTGATGCACGGGTACCGGTGATCAAGCATCTGGACGGCATCTGCCATGTCTACATCGACAACGATGCCGATGTAGGCAAAGCCATCCGGGTGGCCGACAACGCCAAGACCCAGCGCTACGCACCGTGCAACACCATGGAAACCCTGCTGGTGCATCAGGATATCGCCGCCACGGTGCTGCCACCGCTGGCAGACATTTACCGGCGCAAGGAGGTCGAGCTGCGTGGCTGCCCGGCTACCCAGGCCCTGCTGCCCGGCATCAAGGCCGCCACCGAGGAAGACTGGGTGACGGAATACCTGGCACCGATCCTGTCGATCCGCATCGTGACGGATCTGGATGCGGCCATCGAACACATCAACCACTATGGCTCGCACCACACCGACAGCATCATCACCGAGCATTACAGCAAGGCGCGACGTTTCCTGCGCGAGGTGGACTCCAGCTCGGTGATGATCAATGCCTCCACCCGTTTTGCCGATGGTTTCGAGTACGGGCTGGGCGCCGAGATCGGCATCTCTACCGACAAGCTGCATGCACGCGGCCCGGTGGGGCTGGATGGGCTGACCAGCCAGAAGTATGTGGTATTCGGCAATGGGGAAATCCGCCAGTAAGGCCAGGCATGGGCGAGCATCCCGTACACGCCCTGTTTGGCGGCACCTTTGACCCGATCCATAACGGCCATCTGCACATCGCACGCGCCCTGCGTGATGAGCTGCAGCTGACCCGGCCCGGTGACCAGGTTCGCCTGCTGCCCACTGGCCAGCCGCCGCACCGTGATACCGCCCAGGCCAGCCCGGCTGAGCGGCTGGCCATGTGCCAGCTGGCGGTGGCGGGCGAAACCGGCCTCGCGGTAGACGCGCGCGAGGTGTTTCGCACCACGCCGTGCTATACCATAGACACGCTGGCGGACATTCGGCAGGAGGTCGGCAGTGAGGCCCCGGTGGTGTTTCTGATTGGCGGCGACTCGCTGCAGCAGCTGCACCGCTGGCGTGACTGGCAGGGCATTGTGCGGCTGGCCCATCTGGCGGTGGCGCAGCGTCCCGGCAGTGATTTACAGGCGGGTCTGCACCCCGATGTGGCGGACTGGGTCAGCAAAAATCAGCTACCCCCTAGCCGTCCAAGGCTAAGTCACGGTAAAATATACGTTTTATCTGCGCCGCCCGTCACCGTCTCGGCAACCGATCTGCGTCAGCGCCTCGCCTTGGGCGAGCCGACAGCAGGTTTGCTGCCCGACGCTGTGCGGCGCTTTATCTTTGATAACGGGCTCTATCATGGAGCCGGCAGGAACTGATATGGAACTCGCTGCAATCAAGGCCGCAGTGGTGGATGCACTGGAAGACGTCAAGGCCAAGGACATCGTGGTGCTGGACGTCGGCCACCTCACCCCGTTGTGGGACGCCTTGATCGTCGCCAGCGGTGACAGTAATCGTCAGGTCAAGGCCCTGGCCAATAATGTAGCTGTCAAGATGAAAGAGCAAGGCGTGCCGGTGCTCTCCGTTGAAGGCGAGCAGTACGGCGAATGGGTGCTGGTAGACCTTGGCAATGTGGTGGTCCACGTCATGCAGCCCGCCGTGCGTCAGTATTACAGCCTGGAGCAGTTGTGGGGCGGGCAGAAGCCGACTCCGATGCCCCGGCAGGGCGAATGAGCAGCCCCTCCCAAAATAAGGAAAACAGAGCATGGCGGATCTTCACGTCAATTGGGACGATTATCACAGTCTGATCGAAGACCTGGGTCACCGCATCCAAGTATCGGGCTGGCAGTTCAATCAGGTGGTGTGCATTGCCCGTGGTGGCTTGCGGGTGGGCGATGTACTGGCGCGCATTTTTGATGTGCCACTGGCCATCATGTTCACCTCTTCCTATCGCGAAGAAGGGGGCCGTGTACAAAACCGGCTGGTGATTTCCGAACATCTGACCATGGCGACGGAAACGCTGGGCGACCGCGTGCTGCTGGTGGACGATCTGGTGGATTCCGGCGTCACCCTGCGTCGGGTGGTGGAAGAGCTGAAGCAGCGCTATCCGCAGATCCAGGACATTCGTACCGGCGTGCTGTGGCAGAAGGAATGCTCGGTATTCGTGCCGGACTATACCGCCCGCTACCTGGCCGACAATCCGTGGATCCATCAGCCGATGGAGAAATACGACGACATGAAGCCGGCCGATCTGGCCCGCCCGGTGCGGCTGTAAGCCTGCCCTACCATGAAGCTGTGGCTGATCATTGTCGGGCAGAAACAGCCGGACTGGATCGAGGCGGGCTACGCCGAGTACGCCCGCCGCATGCCGCGCGAGCTGACCATTCAGCTGGTCGAGCTCAAACCGGAAAAACGCGGCGGTGGTAAAACTGCCGAGCAGATCATGGCCGCCGAGAAGGGGCGCATTCTGGATGCCTTGCCGCGTGACTGCCACCTGATCGCGCTGGACGAACGGGGTGCGCGCTGGAGCACCATGGAGCTCAGCCAGCAACTCAGGCAGTGGCAGCAGGATGGCCGCGATGTGGCGCTGGTGATCGGTGGCGCGGACGGGCTGGACCCGGAAATCAAGCAGCGTGCACGCCAGCTGCTATCACTGTCACCGATGACCTTGCCGCACGGCCTGGCCCGCGTGCTGCTGGCCGAACAGCTCTACCGCGCCCACACCATCTTGCAAAACCACCCTTATCACCGCGAATAGGCATTCTACCGGTACAATGCGGATTGCATCCCAACCACAGCGCAACCGCATGCAGACCTTGCCCATATTCCTGGCTTCAAACAGTCCGCGTCGCCGCGAACTGCTGACACAAATTGGTGTCAGCTTTGATGTGGTGATCCCCGATATCGACGAAACCCCACTGCCTTCTGAGCACGCGGCCGACTATGTCTGCCGCATGGCCAAGGAAAAGGCCAGTGCGGCCTGGCAACGGCTACCGGATATTGAAAAGCAAGGCCGCCTGCTGCTCGCAGCCGACACCTGTGTGGTACTGGATGATCAGGTACTGGGCAAGCCGCAGGATGGTGCCGATGCCGCCCAGATGCTGTCTCGCTATTCAGGCCGTAGCCATGAGGTGATGACCGCCGTCGCCGTGACCGATGGCCGCACGCTGCGGGTGGACAATGTGGTCACGACCGTGCAGTTCCGCCCGCTCAGTCACGCCGAGATCGCGGCCTATGTTGAAACCGGGGAACCGATGGACAAGGCCGGTGCCTATGGCATCCAGGGGCTGGCCGCCTTGTTCGTGACCCATCTGGAAGGCAGCTATACCGGCGTGATGGGCTTGCCCCTGTATGAAACCGGGCAGCTGTTAAGCCAGTTTGGCTATGATGTACTGCCGCGAACCTTGGACTGAGCCGGATACCCCATGAATCAGGACATCCTCATCAATGTCACCCCGCAGGAAACCCGTGTAGCGGTGATGGAAGACGGTGTGGTGCAGGAGCTGCACATCGAACGTGAAGCGCAGCGCGGGCTGGTCGGCAACATTTACCTCGGCCAGGTGCGGCGGGTGCTGCCCGGCATGCAGTCTGCCTTCATTGAGATCGGGCTGGAACGTGCTGCCTTCCTGCACATTGCCGATCTGTTCGAGCAGCGTCACCACCCGAACCCGGACCTGCGCATCGAGAAGCTGCTGCACGAGGGGCAGACGGTGGTGGTGCAGGTGATCAAGGACCCGATCGGCACCAAGGGTGCGCGCCTGTCTACCCAGATTTCGCTGGCCGGGCGTTTTCTGGTGCTGCTGCCACAGGAACACCATATCGGCATCTCACAGCGTATTGGCAATGACAGCGAACGTGAAGCCTTGAAGGAGCGCCTCACCCGCCTGCTGCCAGCGGACAATCAGCACGGTTACATCCTGCGCACCAGTGCGGAAACCGCTCAAGACGACGAACTGCGTGCCGATATCGACTATCTGCAAAAAATCTGGCGCAGCATTCAGGATGCCGCCAAGCGGGAACCGGCACAGAGTCTGCTGTTTCAGGACCTGTCCATGCCCTTGCGTGTGCTGCGTGATTTCGTCAACCCGGAAACCAAGCGCATTCTGGTGGACTCGCGTGAGACCTTCCAGAAGATGCAGCATTTTGCTGAGCAGTATGTCGCCGGTGTGCTGGAGCGGGTGGTGTACTACACCGGTGAGCGGCCGCTGTTTGAAACCCATGCGGTGGAAGGCGAGATCGAAAAGGCGCTGTCGCGACGGGTTAACCTCAAATTTGGTGGTTACCTGATCATCGACCAGACTGAGGCGATGACCACCATCGACGTCAATACCGGCGGCTTTGTTGGTACCCGCAACTTTGACGACACCATCTTCAAGACCAATCTGGAAGCCACCCAAGCCATTGCCCGCCAGCTGCGCCTGCGCAACCTCGGCGGCATGATCCTGATCGACTTCATCGACATGGACAACCCGGAGCACCGGCAGACGGTACTGCAGGAGCTCAGCAAGGCGATGGCGCGCGACCGCACCCGGGTGACGGTGAACGGCTTCACCAATCTGGGGCTGGTGGAGCTGACCCGCAAGCGCACCCGCGAGAGCCTGGCGCATATCCTGTGCGAACCCTGCCCGACCTGTCAGGGACGAGGCGAAATCAAGACCGCACAGACCATGTGTTACGAGATCCTGCGCGAGATCCTGCGCGAAGCGCGCCAGTTCAATGCGCGGGAATACCGCATCCTTGCCTCGCAAGGCGTAATCGACCTGTTTCTGGATGAGGAATCACAAAGCCTTGCCCAGCTGGCCGATTTCATCGGCAAGCCGATCCGCCTGCAGGTCGAGAGTCAATACAATCAGGAACAATACGACGTGGTGCTGGCATGAAACCCGGAAAAACCGGACTGACCCGACTGATACACGCTTTTGGTTACTCCATCGACGGCTTCAAGGCGGGTTGGCGGCGCGAGTCGGCCATCCGTCAGGAGATGGTGGCGATTGTGCTGCTGCTGCCCCTCGGCCTGTGGCTACCAGTCAGCATTCCGCTGAAGCTGGGCCTGCTGGCCACCACCCTCTCGGTACTGGTCATCGAGCTGCTCAACTCCGCCATTGAGGCAGTGGTTGACCTCGCTTCGCCCGAGCGGCACGACCTCGCCAAGCTGGCCAAAGACCTTGGCAGTGCCGCCGTACTGGTGGCGCTGGTGATCTGCCTCGCCTGCTGGAGCTACGCGCTGTGGCTTGCGTTTGGCCATCGCTAAGCCTATAGTGGGACCATGGTCGTAGCCGCTGTGCCACGGCCATGCGTGGCCTGCCGGGCACTTTCTGCCCGCTGAGCGGTCCCAGCCTTTGACCCTCATCCGGAGTTCGCCATGAACCTTACCACTCCCCGTTTGCTCTTGGCACTGCTGCTCAGCAGTGGCCTGTTGCTTGGCTGTGCCTCCAGCAAATCAGGCAATGTCTACAGCGCTGGCAGTGCGCGTACCGCGCAGACTGTGGAATTCGGCGTGGTGCAAAATGTGCGCCAGGTGGTCATTGAGGGCAGCAATAGCGGCGTGGGTGCCGCTGGGGGAGCAGTGATCGGTGGTATTGCGGGCAGCCATGTCGGCAAGGGCAGTGGCCAGACCGTCGGTGCCGTGGTCGGTGGCATTCTGGGTGGCCTTGCCGGGAGTGCTGCGGAGCGTGCTGCGACCAAGCGGGACGGCCTCGAGATCACGGTAAAGCTCGACAGCGGCCGCATGATTGCCATTGTGCAGGAAGCCGATCAGGCCTTCCGGATTGGCGACAAGGTGCAAGTCCTCAGCGGGGGCGGCGAAGCCCGCGTGACCCCACGCTAGACACACCAGCGTCCTTTGCATCATCGCTGGTAACGCGGGTGGCATGCGAATTGCAGTAACAGGGCTCCACCAGTCCCTGGATGTGCCATGCCCCCCTCACCAATCCGGGTCCTGCTGACCCACGACAGTGACCATCCACGGCCAGACTTACAAGCTGCACTGGAAGTCATGGGGTATACCGTGCAAATGCTGGCCAGCCCTGAGTCCAGCCTGCTGGAGCACGTCAGCCGCAATCAACCCGACCTTCTTCTCATCGTCAGCAGTCATCCCTCTACACTGCTCTTGTCGCAACTGGAGCAGGTGACGCGTGACCACCCCCTCCCGGTACTGCTTTTGGCGCAACGTGGTGATTCCCACTGTATGCGCACAGCAGTGCATGCCGGGGTTGCGCTATATGCACTTGAGCAGGATAAACCATCCGGCCTGGCACCCTTGCTGGAGATGGCATGTGTATCGTTCGAGTTCACGCAGCAGCTCAAGGATCGCCTGAGCGGGCTCGAGCAGCAATTGGCAGATCGCAAAATCATTGAGAAGGCCAAAGGCCTGCTCATGATGCGTCGCGGCCTTCAGGAAGCCGAGGCGTACGCCCTGTTGCGCACAGAAGCCATGCGCTGTGGGCTGCGCTTGGTCGAGCTCTCCCGGCAGTTACTCCAAAGTTCAGCTCTGCTTGGGGATTCTTAAACGCAGTGGTCTCAATTCCTCATGATACAAAATAGTGCATCATCGCACTGCTGCGGTGCACAAATCATGCACTACGTGACACTCACGTCACCTTCTGTGCGGTTTTCAGCACTGGCACACCCCTTGCTATATCTCCATCAGACAGCGCAACGGCGCGCAGTCAAAAACTGATGCACCGGGGACCAAAGGCGGTCCTCGGCACACGGACAACGGCGTCCTCACCCGTTCCACACGGGGAGGACGCCGTTTTTTTGTACTGACCGGGGGAATTACCCCATGGAGAATACCAATGGACAGGACATTCTGGCGCGCCGGGCACACGCCCACTTTGTTTTCGGCTTTTCTGTATTTCGATCTGAGCTTCATGGTGTGGTATCTGCTGGGTCCGCTACAGGTACCCATCGCACAAAGCTTGCACCTCAATACCCAGCAGCGAGGCCTGATGGTCGCCACCCCCATTCTGGCTGGAGCCTTGTTACGCCTGCTTATGGGCGTCATCGTCGATCATCTGGGTGCCAAGCGCACCGGCACCATTGCCCAGCTACTGGTCATCCTGTCCCTGGCTGGTGCATGGACAGTCGGCATCACGTCCTATGCCCACATCCTGCTGCTGGGCGTACTGCTGGGGATTGCGGGTGCATCCTTCGCAGTGGCGCTGCCTCTGGCATCCCGCTGGTATCCACCACAACACCAGGGCACCGCCATGGGCATCGCTGGAGCAGGTAACTCCGGCACGGTGTTGGCCGCCCTGTTTGCACCTGCGGTAGCGGCTAGCTTTGGCTGGAATGCGGTGTTTGGACTGGCTTGTCTTCCCCTGCTGCTGGTACTTGCCCTGTACGTGTTGCTGGCCAAAGATGCCCCTGGCCCTCGCACCACCAAACGGTTATCAGACTATCTGGCTGTGCTCAAGGAAAAGGATGCCTGGTGGTTCATGTTCTTCTACGCCATGACCTTTGGTGGCTTCTCGGGCTTTGCGAGTGCACTACCCGGGTATTTTCATGACCAGTTCGGCTTTGAAGCCAAGACGGCCGGTCTGTATACCGCTGCCTGCGTGCTGGCCGGATCCATCATGCGTCCGTTGGGTGGCTTGCTGGCCGACAAAATGGGCGGCACGCGCTCCTTACTGGGGGTATACGGCGCCTGCAGCATCCTGATTGCTGCCGCCGGCTTCAACCAAGGGGGGGCCAGCCTGTCTCTGCTGCTGTTCATCCTGGCCATGTTATGCCTGGGCGCAGGTAATGGCGCAGTCTTTCAGCTGGTTCCACAGCGCTTTGCCAAGGAAATCGGGGTCATGACGGGATTGATCGGGATGGCCGGCGGTGTCGGTGGCTTTGCGTTGGCGGCCAGTCTGGGCTTCATCAAGCAGTCCACGGGTGGCTATGCAGCGGGCCTGTGGCTATTTGCAGCCTTATGTGCCGCGGCCTGGTTAAGTCTGGCAGGCGTCAAGCAACGTTGGCGGTCCAACTGGTCCGTCGCCACGGCCCGCGTGTAAAGGAGCGCATGATGAGCATGACTGCTGTTGCTTCTGCCGCTAAACCCCGGCTGGTGCTGGTCGGAAACGGCATGGCAGGCATCCGTACCCTGGAAGAGCTGCTAAAGCTTGCACCCGACATGTACAACATTACGGTATTTGGGGCCGAGCCACACCCCAACTACAACCGTATCCTGCTCTCGCCTGTGCTCGCAGGCGAGCAGGAGTTCAAGGATATCATTCTCAATCCGCGAGAGTGGTACACCGAGCATGGCATCAAGCTGCATACGGGCAAAGCCATTGTCCGTATAGACCGTGTCCGGCGCCAGGTTTTGACCGAGGATGGCCTCAGCACGCCTTATGACCGACTGCTGCTGGCCACCGGCTCTACTCCGTTCATCCTGCCAGTACCTGGCAAGAACCTGAATGGGGTCATCAGTTACCGTGACATCCACGACACCGAGCGCATGATGGAGGCCGCCCTTACCCGCAAGCATGCGGTGGTCATCGGCGGGGGGCTGCTTGGGCTTGAGGCCGCCAACGGCCTGAAACTGCGTGGCATGGAAGTCACGGTAGTGCATTTGTCCGACTGGTTGCTGGACCGGCAACTGGATCCAACCGCAGGACTGATGCTGCGTGAAGAGCTGGAGCGGCGTGATATCCGCTTCCTGATGGGGCACCAGACCGAAGCGTTGCTGGGGGACGCGCACGGCGCGGTCCGCGCGATCCGTTTTCAGAATGGTACAGAGATCCCGGCAGAGCTGGTGGTCATGGCGGTCGGTATTCGCCCCAATACTCAGCTGGCCGAGTCAGCGGGCTTACATTGTCAACGCGGCATTGTGGTCAGCGATGCCATGCAGACCTATGACCCGCGCATCTATGCGGTAGGCGAGTGTGTCAGTCACCGCGGGGTGGCCTATGGCCTGGTTGCACCCTTGTTTGAGCAAGCCAAAGTGTGTGCCAACCATCTGGCGCAGTTTGGCATCAGCCGCTACCAGGGCTCCGTGCTATCCACCAAGCTGAAAGTGACCGGCATTGATCTGTTTTCCGCGGGTGACTTCATGGGCAGCAGCGAAACCGAGTGCATCGCTTTGTCCGATCCAGCCAGCGGAATCTACAAGAAGCTGGTCCTCAAGGATGACAAGCTGGTGGGCGTCTGCCTGTATGGAGATACCGCTGACGGCGCCTGGTACTTCAAACTGTTGCGTGAAGGACGCCCGATAGCGGATTTGCGTGACAACTTGATCTTTGGGGAAACCGCTATTGGCGATGTCGGCGTGCAGGGTCAGAACCGGGCCGCCAGCATGCAAGACAGTGACGAGGTTTGCGGCTGCAATGGCGTCTGCAAGGGCACCATCGTCAAGGCCATTAAGGAGAAAGGGCTGTTTACCCTGGATGAGGTCAAACAGCACACCAAGGCCGCCAGCTCCTGTGGCTCCTGTGCCGGGCTGGCCGAGCAGATCCTGATGAGTGTCGTCGGTACCGGTTTTCAGGAAACCCCCAAGAACAAGGCGGTGTGTGCCTGCACCTCGTACAGTCATAGTGAACTTCGCAAAGCGATCCGTGAGCAACATCTGCTGACCCATGCCCAGGTGTTTGCCTTTCTGGAATGGCGCTCTCCCAATGGCTGCGCCACCTGCCGTCCGGCCGTCAATTACTACCTGCTGTCGACCTGGCCTCATGAAGCGGTGGACGATCCGCAAAGTCGATTCATCAATGAGCGGGCCCATGCCAACATCCAGAAAGACGGCACCTTCTCGGTGATCCCGCAGATGAAAGGTGGCGTTACCAATGCCAGCGAACTGCGGCGGATTGCCGATGTGGCTGACAAGTATCAGATCCGCATGCTGAAAGTCACTGGTGGTCAGCGCATCGACCTGCTGGGCGTACGCAAGGAAGATCTGGTGTCTGTCTGGAAAGACCTGGGCATGCCATCGGGCCACGCTTATGGCAAATCCATCCGTACGGTCAAAACCTGTGTCGGCAGCGAATTCTGCCGGTTTGGTACCCAGGACAGTACCCGGATGGGGATCGAACTGGAAACCATGCTGGCCAATATGTGGTCGCCACACAAGGTCAAGCTGGCGGTTTCGGGCTGTCCACGTAACTGTGCCGAAGCCGGCATCAAGGATGTCGGCGTGATTGCCGTGGACTCGGGCTGGGAACTGTATGTAGGGGGCAACGGCGGCATCAAGACCGAAGTCGCCCAGTTCCTGTGCAAGGTGAAAACAGCGGAAGAGGTTAAAGAGTACACCGGTGCGTTTCTGCAGCTCTACCGGGAGGAAGCCTTCTACCTGGACAGGACCGTGCACTACCTCGAGCGGGTCGGGCTGGATTACATCAAATCCAGAGTCGTCAATGACGTGGCCAGCCGTGAGGCCTTGCACCAGCGCTTGCTGTTCTCATTGCAAGGCTTGCCCGACCCGTGGGCTGCCCGCATTGCCGGGGTGCAGAAAAACGAGTTCATCCCCATTACCTTGCAATCGTGAGGCCATCATGCAACCAACCCTTTCCGAGCAGTGGATCACCGTGTGTGCCCTGGACGACATCCCGCGCCAAGGCAGCCGGGTGGTGACGCGAGCCAGCGGCAATGTCGCGGTATTTCGTAGCCATGATGATCAGGTGTTTGCCCTGCTGGACCATTGCCCTCACAAAGGCGGGCCACTCAGCCAGGGCATGGTTCATGGGCATACCGTGACCTGCCCCTTGCACAGTTGGCATATCGATCTGACCACCGGCGAGGCCAGGGCACCTGACAAGGGTTGTGCCCGTCATTTCCCGGTGAGGGTCGAGGCCGGGTGGGTCATGTTGGGCCTGTAAATCCCCTGGGGATTGGAGAAACATCATGAGTCAAACCGAAATACGCTCAACCTGCTGCTACTGCGGCGTCGGCTGCGGCGTACTGATCCAGAGCGAGGCCGGCCGGATCATCTCGGTTCGCGGTGATCCGGAACATCCGGCCAATTATGGCCGGATGTGCAGCAAGGGGCTCAACCTGGCGGCTACTACTGCATCAGATTCCGGGCGGGCACTGGTGCCCTCCATGCGGCTGACGCGGGACAGTGCGCCACAAACCGTGTCCTGGGACGAAGCGCTGGACAGCACGGCCGACGGGCTGGCCCGCATCATCCGCCTGCATGGGCCGGACGCCGTGGCGCTGTACGTTTCAGGTCAGCTGCTGACTGAGGAGTATTACCAGTTCAACAAACTGGCCAAGGGGCTGATCGGAACCAACAATATCGATACCAACTCCCGGCTGTGCATGTCGAGCGCCGTCACCGCCTACAAGCAAGCCTTAGGCGCCGATGCTCCGCCTGGCTGTTACGAGGATCTGGAACTGGCGGACTGTGTATTGATGGCGGGCAGCAATATGGCTTACGCGCACCCTGTGCTGTTTCGCCGACTAGAGGCCGCCAAGGCAGCACGGCCAGACACCCGCTGGATCGTGGTCGACCCACGCCGTACCGATACGGCCGCCATGGCTGACCTGCACCTGGCCATCCAGCCCGGTACGGATGTGGCCTTGTTTCATGGCATGCTGCATCACCTGATCTGGGAAGGGTTGCTCGACCGCGCCTTCATTGATGCTCACACCGAGAGGTTCGACGCATTAAAGGAAAAGCTGCGGGACTACACCCCACGCATGGCTGCTGACCTGTGTGGCATTGCCGAGCAGGACCTGCGTCTGGCCGCCGAATGGTTTGGCCGCGCCCCTGCGGCAATGTCGCTGTACTGTATGGGCCTGAACCAGTCCAGCCATGGCACCGACAAAAATCTGGCCCTGATCAATCTGCATCTGGCGACCGGTCAGATTGGCCGACCGGGGACGGGCCCTTTTTCCTTGACCGGGCAGCCCAATGCCATGGGTGGCCGCGAAGTGGGCGGGATGGCGACCATGCTGGCCGCACACCGCGAGATTCATGATGCCGGACACCGGCAAGTTGTGGCCGATCACTGGCAGATACCGGTTGAACGCTTGTCTGCCCGCCCCGGCCTGACCGCAGTGGAGCTGTTTAACGCCTTGCACGAAGGCAAAGTGAAGGCCGTGTGGATTGTTTGCACCAATCCGGCACATTCCATGCCGGATCTCACCATGGTGCATGAGGCATTGCAGGCTGCTGAACTGGTGATTGTGCAAGATGCCTTCGCCGCCACCGAGACCACCGTGTTTGCCGATATCCTGCTGCCCGCCGCCAGCTGGGGGGAGAAAGACGGCACGGTCAGCAACTCAGAGCGCCGCATCAGCCGGGTACGTGCCGCTGTGCCGCCTCCCGGCCAGGCCCGCGCGGATGGCTGGATTGTGCGCGAAGTGGCACAACGGCTGGAAACCTTGCTCTACCCAGGGCAGCCAACCCTGTTTGGCGCGAGTACCGCCGCAGCGGTATTTGACGAACATTGCCAACTGACCGCCGGGCGCAGCCTGGATTACAGCGGACTCAGCTATGCCTTGCTCGAAACGGAAGGGCCACAACAATGGCCCTTGCCCAAGGGACAGCGTACCGGGCAGGCCCGCCGCTATACCGATGGCCATTTTGCCACCGCCAATGGTCGCGCCCGCTTTCATGCACCGGAATACCAGACTACGGCAGAATCCACCACCGCACATTACCCGTTCCATCTGATCAGCGGACGCCTGCGCGATCAATGGCATGGCATGAGTCGCTCAGGGCGGGTGGCACAGCTGTTTTCTCATCACCCTGAGCCCATGGTGCAGATGCATCCGGAAGATGCCAGCCGTCGCACACTGAATGAGGGGGATCTGGTGCGGCTGACCAGCAAGCGGGGCAAGCTGGTGCTACCCGTGCAGCTGTCTGTGGATGTCCCCCCTGGCTGTGTGTTCGTACCCATGCACTGGGGCAGCCAGTTTACCAATAGTCCGGGCGTCAACGTCTTGACCCTGCCGACAGTCGATGCCGCCTCGCGCCAGCCGGAGCTCAAGCATGCGGCCATCCGGCTCGAGAAGGTCACATTACCCTGGCGAGTGGTCATCGCACTGCGGGTACCCGATCTGACCGCCAGCCGCATCATGCTTGGCAACGCGCTGAAGCATTGGCCTTATGCGGCTCTCTCACTGGCCAGTACTGATGTTCTGCTGCTCAAAGCCGCTGGTGAGCGTAGTCATTCTGGATGTCTGTCAGAGCTGATGCAGTCTCTCAACCTGATGCCTGGGCCTGATGTGCTGGTCTATCAGGACGACAGGCGAGGCGTCATCAAGCGCGTGGCCTGGCAAGGGAGCAGGATCACAGGCCTGGTCTGGGCCAGCCCTTTGCCCACCGATTGGAATCAGGCCAGCCAGGTCGTAGCGCGCCTCCTGGAGGATCGGGACTGGGAGGGGCCACGGCTGGCGGTCTTTGCTCCGACAGGGCAGGTGCCCAGCGTGCGCGAGCACATGGTCTGCCAGTGCCAGCAGGTCAGCGAGCGTGCCATTCGGCAGCTGATGACGCAAGGGGCAACCCTGCCTGACATCCAGCAAAGGCTCGGTTGCGGCACTGTGTGTGGCTCTTGCCTGCCTGAACTCAAGCGCATCGTTCTCCAGCCACAACTGGCCTAACACCAGAAAGGAAATAGCATGCTGCAAGTCAACCCCTCAGGGCAGGTGGTGCTACTCAGTGCTGGACCGGGTGATCTGGAGCTCCTGACGCTTAAAGCGATACGTCATTTGGCCAGGGCGGATGTGCTGCTGCTGGATGATCTGGTGAACCCGGACATCGTTACACTAGCCCCGCATGCGCGGGTGTTGCATGTTGGCAAGCGGGGAGGCTGTCGCTCCACGCCACAGGCCTTCATCCTGCGCTTGATGAAACGCTACGCCCAGCGTGGCGCACGGGTAGTGCGCGTCAAAGGAGGCGAAGTGTTGTTGTTTGGCCGTGCCGGTGAGGAAATACAGTATCTGCGTCAGCACGGTATCGCGGTGGAGATCGTCAATGGCGTCTCCGCCGCGCTGGCTGCCGCTGCCAGCCTGCAGGTCTCACTCACCCATCGCGCCTGGGCTGCGGGAGTGACGCTGGTTACTGCTCACCGGCAGGACGGCAGTGAGCCCGACTGGGCCGCCCTGGCACGAGGCGGCACCACCCTCGCAATCTATATGGGAATATCCCGTCTGGCCAAGGTCGTTCAGGCCTTGTCCTGCCACTTACCACCAGGGACGCCGATTGCCTTGGTCG
Source organism: Leeia sp. (assembly GCF_041909055.1). Lineage (NCBI taxonomy): Bacteria > Pseudomonadati > Pseudomonadota > Betaproteobacteria > Neisseriales > Leeiaceae > Leeia > Leeia sp. The sequence continues at coordinate 907,813 of NZ_JAYREC010000001.1, forward strand.
AAGCCGCCAGTACCGCTCAGGAACGCAGCCTGCTATCAACGCTTGGACAGGTCATGGATGAAGCAAGACCGTTTCAGCCCCGCAGCCCGACCATGATTCTGGTAGGCGCAGCGCTCCATGCTGCAACCGAGGCGCGAGGTAAGAGGCCAATGCGCTACTGCGACAATGTGTCTGCTTTTACAGCATGACGGACGCCTCATGCACGATAAGGCCAGCCTTTGGTTTGGCCTTGGAAAGGATACGACACCGCTTTAAGCCACAAATATTGTTTGCGATAAAGTGATAAACTACCATTACATTTTACAGTTACCCCCTGACACCATGTACTTCATCTCCCTGCATTACATTGCGCCGCTGGAACAGGTAGATGCCTTGATTCCTGAGCATGTGGAATGGCTGAACGCGGCTTATGCCGAGGGCTGCTTTCTGGCGTCCGGGCGCAAGGTACCACGCACGGGTGGGGCGATTCTGGCGGTAAACATGCCCCGTGAGCGGCTGGATGCCCTACTGGCCACCGACCCGTTTTACACCGGCGGGGTCGCCGAGTATCAGGTGACCGAATTCAGCCCCGGCATGGCCCACCCGGACCTGCAACACTGGATCGGTCAGTAAGCCGCATGGTACATACCAATGACAACGGGCCCCGCAGGGCCCGTGTTCGTCAGCCAGGTCATGCCGCTCAGGCGGCGACCTGATAGGCCGATTTGATACTGGCCAGCCGTCGCTGGGCAGCCAGCAGGTGATGGGTGGTCATGGTGGCTTCGTGCCCACAATCACAGCGTAACACGGTATCCGGCGCCGTACTTTTCAGATGTCTTCGCATTTCATGTCCGCACGCGGTGCATGCTACCACCAGCGTAGCGTTCAGGTGTTTGTCGAGGTCAAGATCAAAGGACAACGGCTTCATTGTGGCTACCTCTCGGTTACGAAGACAGCCCGTCTTTGCCAACGGGAATTTTCATTTTAGACAGCGTAGCTGCCCGTGAGAGGTGCCGTTCGTCGGCGTGTTTCAGGGTGTCAGTGTGGCCATCAAGACCTCTTCTGCGCTGAGATAGCGCCAGGCCCCCAAGGGTAGCTCACCCAGAGCCAGACACCCAATCTGCGCCCGGTGCAGTCCTTCCACCCGATTGCCCGCCGCAGCCACCATGCGTTTCACTTGATGGTATTTGCCCTGCTCGATGGTCAGCGACAGGCTCCGCTCCGACACCCGCTGTGCATCTTGCGCGGCCAGCGGCACGGACTCGCCATGCAACAGCACACCACTCTGCAAGCTGTGCAGCTGCTCATCATCCAGCGGGTGTTTGAGCTGGGCCAGATAGCGTTTGGGGACATGGCGTCGTGGATGCATCAGTGCATGCAGCCACGGTCCATCGTCGGACAGCAATAACAAGCCGGTGGTGTCCTGATCCAGCCGCCCGGCAGGTTGCACCCCACGCAGGCGCAGGGGCTCCGGCAACAGGGCGAACACACTGGCGTGATGTTGCGGCTGCTGCGAACACTCGTAACCTGCCGGCTTGTGCAGCATCAGGTACACCTGTGCCCGGTACCGCCATTCGGCCTCATCGACGTGGAAGCAGGTGTCCTGCCAGTCCTGCTCGTAACGCCAGTCCAAACAGGGCTCACCATCCAACATCACCCGCCCCGCCTCGATCAGCGCCCGGCACTGCTTGCGGCTGCCAAAACCCTGGCTGTGCAGCATGCGCTCCAGATTCACGCGGCAGACACCCCGGCCAGCGCATCCAGCCACGGATCCAGCCGCTCGCTGGGCCGCGCCAGCAGCGCCTGTTCACCGCACACCACAATGGGACGTTCAATCAGCCGAGGGTGGGCCACCATGGCCGCCAGCAAATGCTGGCGACTGAGCGTAGCGTCTGCCAGCCCCAGCTCGCTATACTCGGCTTCCTGCTGTCGCATCAACTGGCGCGGATCATCCATGCCCAGCCGCTGCAACAGGCGATCCAGCTCCTCTACTGACGGCGGCTGTTGCAAGTAGGCGACCAGTTCCACCTCTATGCCGCGAGCCTGCAGGGCAGCCAACCCTTGTCGTGATTTGGAGCAAGCCGGATTATGATAGTACTGCACCCGCACGGTGCCCTCCCGGTGACAATCGTCATGCAAAGGCGCTATTGTAGCGCCCCGGCACCCGCTTCAGGAAAACACACATGGAAGAGCGCATCACCAATCTGGAAATCAAATTCAGCCTGCAGGATGACCTGCTGGACAGCCTGAACCAGCTGGTGGCCAAGCAGCAACAGCAGATCGACCGCCTGCAGTATGAACTGGTACAGATGGCACAGCAGCTGCGGGCGCTGGAGCACAGCCGCCCGCTGAACGCGGCGGATGACATCCCGCCGCATTACTGAGCGGCCTCAGGAGCCGATCTTCAGCCCGGTAGACTGGGCAATCTGCTTGGCAGCTTCATCCAGCGCCTGCTGGGCATCCGGGTATTTGCCTTGCAGGAAATCGTTCTGCACCTTGACCACCACTTGTGAGGCAGCCGACATGAACGGCGTGCTGCGCACACTGACAATCTGTTGCTGGGTGGCCAGTATGGTCGGCCAGATCTTTTGCCCGCCCCAGTAGGGCTGAGCGGCTTCCACATCCGGGCTGTGCAGCGCGGGCAGGTAAGATGGCACCAGGCCATTTTTCAGGAAGATGCCCTGGCTGTCCTTGGTGGCCAGTGCAAACTTGACGAAGGCCCAGGCAGCGTCCTGCGATTTGCTGGTACCCGAAATCGCCAGCGCCGAGCCACCATTATTGGCTGCTCGCAGCCCGCCCTTGTTGAACGCCGGCATCAGATAGACGCCCCATTTGCCGCTCTGCTCCGGCATGGTGTCGCGGATGGAACCTTCATACCAGGCACCGTCCACCGCCGAGGCAGCCTTGTTGGCCTTGAGCGCCTGCAGGCGTCCATCCCAGTCGCCGGTGCCAATGATGCCGGACGAGACCAGATCCTTCAGCTTGGACATCGCCTTCACGCAAGTGGGCTGGTTGATGGTAATGCGGATGTCGTTGCCACTCTGGGTAAAGTAGGAGCAGCGGTTCTGGTTGGCCAGCATCGAAAACCAGCTGTCACCGGTCAGGTGGTTGGACATCGCCATCTTCACCTGCCCGTTGGTGGCTTTGGACAGCTTGAGGCCTGCTGCCTTGAAATCATCCCAGGTTTCAATCTTGCTGGCGTCGATACCCGCCTGCTGGTAAAGGTCGCGCCGGTAGAACACCGCCACCGGGCCGGAATCCCATGGCAGCGCATAGGTGTGCCCTCCCGCCTGCAGCTCAGCCCATTTGAAGGCCGGGAAATCCTTGTTCAGCTGCTGCACACCGAAACGCTCCAGCGTGGCAAAGCACTGCGGGAACTGTTTCCAGTATTTCTCGGCGGCGCTGTTCTCCAGCATCACCACATCGGCCAGCCCCTGCCCTTTGGCTGCACAAGCGGCCAGCGCCTGTTCATAAACCTGATCGGTCGACAGCTCCTTGACCACCACCTTGACGCCGGGATACTGCTTGTTGAACGCTGGCGTCACCTTGCGCAGGGCATCGGCGGCAATATCCCAGGCCCAGACGGTAATCTCGCCACTGGGGGCTGCGTGCAGCGTTGGCGCCGCAATCAAAAGCGTATAGAGAGCAGCTTTGGCAATACGGGACGGCTGACGGACAAACGGCATTTCATGTCTCCCACTCTGTTGGTCTGGTGTCTCGGGGGCAGTTGCACCCTGTTATTTGACGGCGCCCGCCGTCATGCCTGCCACAATCTGCCGCTGCAAGAACAGGAACAGCAGCACAAATGGCAGCGTCATTACCAGCACACCGGCCATCACGCCCCCCCAGTGCACCCGGAATCCATTCACCAGCCGCCCGATCGCGACCGGTGCAGTCATCATGTTGTCGTCACTCAACACCAGCATCGGCCACAGATAGTCGGTCCAGGCCGACAGGAACAGCAAAATGCCCAGTGCCGCCAGCCCTGGCTTGACCATCGGCAGTGCCACCCGCCAGAACGCCTGCCATTCGCCCGCGCCATCCATACGGGCGGCATCCAGTACCTCCTGCGGCAGGCTGAGAAAAATCTGCCGCATGAAGAACACCCCAAGCGCATTGGCCATATAGGGCAGCAGCACACCGAAGCGGTTGTTGGCCAGCCCCAGGTCGCGGGCAATCAGCAGGTATTGCGGAATCAGCACGGCACTGAGCGGAATGGTGAGGGTGAACATCACCAGCGAAAAGGTCAGCTTCTGTCCGGCAAAGCGGAAACGGGCAAAAGCATAGCCCGCCATGGCGGATACCAGCAGCCCGACCACGGTGTAAGCACTGGACAGCAGCGCACTGTTCGCCAGCGATGTGAAGAACGGGGCACGCTCCTGCAATACAGACAGGTTGTTTAACAGCTCCCCGCCGGGCAACCACGGCAAGGGCGTCTGGTACAGCGCGGCATCATCATGGCTGGCAAACACCAGCATCAGCCACAGTGGCAATAACCACAGCAGGGACAACAGCAGCATGCTGCCGTTGAACAGCAGTGCGGTGAAGGGGCGCAGTTTCTGCATGACTCAGTCCTCCCGCCCGACCAGCTTGAACTGGATCAGTGCTCCCAGCACCGCCAGCAGCACAATCAGCCAGGCCACCATGGCGGAATAGCCAAAATCGAACATGCGGAAGCCTTGCCGGTACATATAGAGCGACAAGGTCAATGTGGCATCTCCGGGGCCACCGGAGGTGATCAGCGCAGGCTCGGTATACAGCTGCAGCGTGCCAATCAGCGACAGCACCATGCAGAACAACAGCACATTCTTCAACCGTGGCAGGGTAATGAACCAGAACTGCTGCCAGCGCGATGCCCCATCCAGCCGGGCGGCCTCGTATAGGTCCGCCGGAATCTGCTGCACCCCGGCCAGCAGCAGGATGGCGTTATAGCCTGTCCAACGCCAGGTCAGTGCGATGGCGATCACTGCCGTGGCGCCATGGGGCGAGTTCAGCCATTCCACCGGCCCGACGCCCAAGCTGGTCAACCACTGGTTCACCGCACCAAACTGGTCATTGAACAGCAAACGAAATAGCGCCGCGTAGGCCACTTCCCCCACCACCACTGGTACGAACAAGGCAAAGCGATGCAAGGCGCGCCAGCGCAGGTTGGGTGAAGCCAGCGCCACCGCCAGTGCGGTGGCCAGCAGCAGCATGAATGGCACTTGCAGCAGGATGATCAGCAGGGTGTTGCGCAATGCGGTCCACAGCATCGGGTCGGACCACAGGCGGCTCAGGTTGCTGAGCGGTGCCCACAGCGCAGGTTGCTGCCGGGTGTCGTGCAGCATCAGCCAGAGGGCATCGGTAATCGGGTACAACCAGAACAGCCCAAACAGCAGCAGGTAGGGGGCCAGAAAGCCCCAGGCCACACCATTCTGCGCCCAACGGATGCGGGCCCGTACCGGGTGGCCGACGCCCGGCGCGGTCAAGCTCATACTGTCAGTCATGTCATCCCCCGAGACAGGACCTGACCCTGAACAGGGCCTGAGGTCGCGGCTGGCTTGGTACCAGCTCTGTGTGTCGAGGGTCATTCTGTTGCACCGGTCAAGTCCGGCACAACCGATCAATTCTCATGGAATGAATAAAGAGAACTAATGCATGAGCGGTGTACGCTACCCGACTGGGGTGACATTAACTGCGTTCGCTGGGCACCACTTTCATGACTTCTTCTACGGTGGTGAGCCCGGCGGCCACTTTCTGCGCCCCGGCCAGACGCAGGGTGCGCATGCCCTCCTGCACCGCCTCGGCGCGCAGGGCATCCAGCTCCACCCCGGTGGCAATCTTGTGGCGCAAGCCGGTACTGATACTCATCATCTCATACAGACCGATGCGGCCCCGAAAGCCGGTCATCCGGCATTCAAGACAACCCTTGGCCCGGTAGGCCCCAGTGGGCAAGGGGCCACGGCGCGGAGCCAGCAGCTCGTTCCACAGTGCCTCATCCGGTGCGCCCGGCTCCTTGCAGTGCGGGCACAGGGTACGCACCAGCCGCTGCGCCATCACCCCGACCACGGTCGAGCTGATCAGATACGGCGGTACCCCCAGCTCACGCAGACGGATGATGGCCGAAGGGGCATCATTGGTGTGCAGGGTGGATAGCACCAGATGCCCGGTCAGCGCCGCTTGTACCGCCATGTCCGCCGTATCGCGGTCGCGGATTTCGCCCACCATGATGATGTCCGGGTCCTGCCGCAGCAGCGCCCGCACACTGGCGGCAAAGTCGAGGTCGATCTGCGGCTGCACCTGCATCTGGTTGAATGCGGGCTCGACCATTTCAATCGGGTCTTCCACCGTGCAGACATTCACCTCATCGTTCGCCAGTTGCTTGAGGGTGGTGTACAAGGTGGTGGTCTTGCCGGAGCCCGTCGGCCCGGTAACCAGCACGATGCCGTGCGGCTGGTTCACATAGCCCTGCCAGCGCTGGCTGTCGTCCCGACTGAAGCCCAGCTCGGCGAAGTTGCGAATCAGCACCTGCGGGTCGAAGATGCGCATCACCAGCTTCTCACCAAAGGCGGTGGGCAAGGTGGACAGGCGCAGCTCGATTTCACGGCCATCCGGCGACTTGGTCTTGATGCGACCATCCTGTGGTCGTCGCTTCTCGGCCAGATCCATCCGCCCCAGCACCTTGATGCGGGCGACAATGGCATTCATCACCGTGGCGGGCACCTGATACACCGGGTGCAGCACGCCGTCGATACGGAAGCGCACGTTGCCACTCTCGCGGCGCGGCTCGACATGAATGTCCGACGCACGCTGCTCATAGGCATACTGGAACAGCCAGTCGACCAGTGCCACCACATGGTGGTCGTTGGCATCGACATCGCCGCGTCGCCCCAGTTGCACCAGCTGCTCGAAATTGGCCAGCTGCGGCTGCTGCCCACCCTGTGCCACGGTCTGCTTGACGAAGCGGGACAGGTTATTGAATTCCGGCAGGTAACGAGCGATGTCTTGCGGATTGGCCAGCACCCGCTTGATCTTCAAGCCGAGAATCTGCGTCAGCTCCTCTTCCCAGGCACGGGCAAAAGGCTCGGCGGTTGCCACCGTCACGCTGTTGCGATCCACCGCCACCGGCAAGATGCCATGACGGCTGGCATAGGCCTGGGTCAACACCCCACCCACACTGGCCACGTCAATCTTCAGCGGATCAATCACCAGATAGGGCAAACCCACCCGCCCAGCCAGCCAGTGTCCCAGCCAGTCCATGTCCACCAACGCGTGCGGCGGCTTGGCGCTGTGCCAGTTCTGCGCAGCAATCAGGGTAAACGGGTGTACATCACCATGCACCGAGGTTCGCGCCGGAATCAGGAAGTCCGCAATCTCCGCCTCCCTCAGCACGCCTTCCAGCAACAGGCAATTCAACACCTCCCGTGTCGACAGGCGCGGGTCTGCCTTGCTGCGGATCGGCGAAAACGACATGTGCGACGTTGCGGCAGTCATGAAGCAGTCCTGTAGGCAATAGTCCTGCCGATTATAGCGCTGGCCAACGCACAATACCGCAGCCATCCTCAACAGGGTTTCAACCCTGCAGCGACTCCCCCTGCCCCGACAGCGCAAGCCAGTCTTGCACCTGACAACGTAGCCAGCTTGTAAAATCCTGCTGCTTGCGACTTGCCGACTCCCGCAGCGGCCACAGCAACCAGTGTGCGGAAGGGTGCGGCACCCCATGGGGAGACAAGGCCACCAGCGCGCCTTGCTGCAATAAAGGCCAGATCACGCTCAAGCGCAACAAGGCCACCCCCAGCCCCTGCTGGACTGCCGCCAGCACCAGATTGGTATCATTGATCCAGAGGGGATACTGTTCAGGCTCGGCCACACCGTGTGCCTGACACCAGGGCAGCCAGGACTCCAGCGAGCCGATGACCGGGCTGGCCACAATCTGCTGTGGTGTGTTCGGCCACTGCCCGTCATTGAAATCGGGGGAGGCGACAGCCAGCAAGACATCATCAAACAAATGTTGCTGTTGCACACCCTCCCAGCCACCTCTGCCCATACGGATCGCGACATCGACCAGTCCATTCTGCAGATCCTGGACCTCCAGATTGGCCCGCAAGGTAATCCGGTAATGCGGAAAGTGCCGTTGAAAGTCCGGTAGCCGAGGTAATAACCAGTGTTGCCCGAAGGAAGGCAGGGTCGCAATCACCAGCTCATCTTCACGGGGACGGCTACGGACCAGCCGGGTCGCCTCCTGCAGACCGCCCAACGCAATGCGAACCTGCAAGGCATACTGCCGCCCTGCCTCCGTCAAACTGACGCCCCGCCCCTCCCGTTGCAGCAGCGTCACCCCCAGCAACTGTTCCAGCACCCGGATCTGCTGGCTGACGGCTGAATGGGTGACACACAGCCATTCTGCCGCCTGACTGACACTCCCCAAGCGTGCCACCGCCTCAAAACTGCGTAGGGCTGGCAAAGGGGGTAGTGCATTCATGTTAGTTTTCCTTACATTTTCAGGTAAATAAATTCAATTTTTCTTGCTTTAAATACAGCATACATTACACGTCATTCATCACCTGAACATGCAAGGATCATCATGTCGTACCAGCTGTATGTAGATCATGATTTTTATAGCCCCTGGGCCATGGCCGCCTTTGTCACGCTGACCGAGAAAAACTTGCCCTTTACCCTGCATCCGATCAACCTGGATCAGGGTGCACAGCACCTGCCTGGCTATCAGGCCCTGTCGCCCATGCAGCGGGTACCCCTGCTGGTCGACGGCGATTATCGGCTGGCGGAATCTACCGCCATCTGTGAGTATCTGGAAGACCGCCATCCTGATCGCGAAGCGGTATATCCAAGCGAGCCCGCACAGCGTGCGCTGGCCAGACAGGTGCAAGCCTGGTTACGCAGTGACCTGCTGGCACTGCGCCAGCAACGCACCACCGTCGTGGTGTTCTCCCGTCCCGAGCCCACTCCCCTGAACCCGGCTGGCCAGCAGGCGGCAGACAAACTTCGACTAACCGCCGAGACTTTGCTGGCCCATCAGGGCGAGAACCTGTTTGGAAACTGGTGCATTGCGGACGCTGACCTGGCCCTGATGCTGATGCGCTTGCTGAAAAATGGTGAGCCCCTGTCCACTCGCTTGACCAACTACGCGCAGCTGCAATGGGCTCGCCCCTCACTGCAGGCTTGGCGCCGCTTGCAGCAGCAAACCCCGCAGCAGGCAGAATAATCATTCCTTGATGCGCATCATTCAGAACCGTCCGGACAAGGGGGACACTGGACCCCTGTTCCGGAAGGATGCGCATGATGTCGCTCACCACTACCCTCACCCTTGAACACCGCCAGTGTGACGAGTTGTACACCACACTGGAAAACACCCTGCGCAACAGCGACTGGCTGCAAGCCGAGCGGCTGTTTGCCCGCTTCAGCGGCAGCCTGCTGCAGCATTTTGTCGATGAAGAGCAACTGCTGTTCCCTGCCTTTGAGGCGGTCACCGGCAATCGCAGCGGGCCGACCCAGGTCATGCGCTTTGAGCACCAGCAGATACGGGATGAACTGGATGCGCTGCAGCATGGCATACAGCAACGTGACCGCTCGGCGGCCATTGGTCATGCCGACACCCTGCTGATCCTGATCCAGCAACACAATGTGAAAGAAGAAAACATTCTCTACCCGATGTGCGAGCAGCGCATTCCGGATATCGCGCAACGCTGGCAGGAGCGGCATCATGTCGCCGCGTGACCTGCGCGGCATGGTGCCGCCCGAACCCATGGAAATCATCCTGGATGCGGTAGACACGGCAGCGGCGGGTAGCCAGCTGCAATACCTGCTGCCGCATTTCCCGCAACCGCTGCTGCCCTACCTGCAACAGCGCGGGGTGTTTTACGACAGCGAGATGCTGCCAGACTATAGCGGTGTGGTGCTGACCCTGACCCTGCCGTGACTGCAGCCCTGCCTCAGCTGGATCAGGCACCGCCACTGACGCTGCCACTGCGCTTTTTCATCGCGGGGCTGCTCTGGCTGCTGCCCGCCTTGCTGGCGCTGGGCTGGAGCGAGGGGGCCTACCCCTCGCTCTCACTGCTGATTCCGCTGCACCTGCTTACACTGGGCGTGCTCGGTAACATCATGCTCGGTGCCCTGCTGCAGCTGCTGGCGGTGCTCTCCGGCTGGCGCTGCAGTCAGCCCGGCTGGTGGACGATCGGCCTGTGGGGCGGCTGGCAACTGGGCACCCTCAGCCTGATCACGGCATTCCTGCAGCAATTTTCCCCATTCTGGTTACAGCTGACCAGTGTGCTGTTCGCTGTGGTCGCCCTGCATCTGGCCACCTTGCTGTGGCAGGTGTGGCGCTTGCCGACACGGGATGGCAGCAGCCGCAGTCTGCGTATGGCACTGCTGTGCCTGCTGCTGACCCTGCTGCTGGGCGGCGGCATGCTGCAGGTGCTGACTGGTCAGCTGCCGCTGCCACTGGCCCGCCTGCTGGTATGGCACCGCCTGCTGGCGCAAGGCTGGGTACTGTTGCTGATCATGGCGGTGGCGCAGAGTGTAGCGCCCTTGTTCCTGATGACGCCACCGTACCCGCCCGCCTGGCAGCGTCATGCCTGGTGGGGCTGGCCCGCCTGCCTGTTGCTGGCCGCGATGAGCATGGCCCGCTGGCCAGATCAGGGCGGCAGCTTATGGGCCTGGTTCCCGGCGCTATGTTTTTGCGGGCTGACCTGGCAGCGGCTGCAACAGACCCGACGCCATAGCGAGTGGCTGCTGCCCTACTGGCGACTGGCACTGGGGTGGCTTTCCGTGCTGCTGTTGCTGTGGCCGCTGTTCAGCTGGCGCATGATGCCCGACTGGCTGGGCCGCCTGCTGGGCTGGGGCTGGCTGTGCGGGCTGGCGCTGACGCTGACCCTCGGCATGCTGCACCGTATCGTGCCTTTCCTGTTGTGGCTGGACCTGAAGAATCTGGCCCCGCCGCGTTACAAGCTTCCCAGCCTGCAGGATTTCATCAGCGAGCAGCACGCCCGGCGCAACCTGCAGTTATGGCTGGGTGTCCAGACCTGCGCCTTGTGCTGGATTGCCTACCCGCTGTGGGGGCGCTGGCTGCTGGCGGCCAGCCTGTTGCTGCTGTGGGGCACCTTGCTGCACCTGGGGCGCCAAGCCTGGCAACGTTACCACCAGATCCGCCACCAGTTACCCGTATCCGACCCGACACCCGCTTGACCGCACGCCGGTGCAAAGCACATGCGCCCGGGATTGATTGATACGCATCAATGCCCCGGCAAGCCCGCAAAACGTACAGTCCCCCCTGACCAGCCGGCATTCCGGCCAAATCTAGAAAGGGAGGTCGCAATGAGCGCCAGCTTTACCAAATCGGCCGCGCGCAACATGTTCTATGGTGGGGGAATGTTCTTCTTCCTGTTGTTTGTTGCCCTGACATTCAACACCGTGCAGTCTTCGCCCAAGCGGGACAACAGCCGGAACCTGACCGAGCAAGTGGTGCGTGGCAAACGCCTGTGGGAAGTCAACAACTGCATCGGCTGTCACACCCTGCTGGGTGAGGGCGCTTACTTTGCACCGGAACTGGGCAACGTCTACGTGCGCCGGGGGCCCGAGTTCATCAAGGCCTGGATCAAGGCACAGCCTACCGGTGCGCCGGGTCGCCGCCAAATGCCGAACTTCCACCTGAGCGACAGCGAGCTGGACGATCTGGTGGCCTTCCTCAAGTACACCAGCGAGATCGACACCAGCAAGTGGCCCCCCAACAAGGAAGGCTGATCCGGATGTCCGCCTCTGACTTTTCCAGCATTGCAAGGAGCTTTGCATGACCACCTCCGCGACGGCCACCCTGCCGCCCGCAAGCGCAGGGAACAAAGCACCCGCGAACGCGCAGCTGAAATATGCTTCGCAAGCGGTTGCCAAACCTTACTTTATTGCCGCCATTGGCCTGTTTGTCGGCCAGATCATCTTTGGTCTGCTGATGGGCCTGCAGTACGTGATCGGGGACTTTCTGTTCCCGGCCATTCCCTTCAACGTAGCGCGGATGGTGCATACCAATCTGCTGATCGTCTGGCTGCTGTTCGGCTTCATGGGGGCAGGCTACTACCTGATCCCGGAAGAGTCCGAGCGGGAGCTGCACAGCCCGAAACTGGCCATCCTCACCTTCTGGGTATTCCTGGTGGCCGGGGCGCTGACCATTGTCGGCTATCTCTCGGTTCCCTATGCCACGCTGGCCAAGATGACCGGTAACGACATCCTGCCAACCATGGGCCGGGAATTCCTGGAGCAACCCACGCTGACCAAAATCGGCATCGTACTGGTGGCCTTGTCCTTCCTGTTCAACCTGAGCATGACGGTACTCAAGGGCCGCAAGACCAGCATCACTCTGGTGATGATGCTCGGCCTGTGGGGGCTGGCGGTATTCTTCCTGTTCTCCTTCTACAATCCGCACAACCTGGTACTGGACAAGTACTTCTGGTGGTGGGTGGTTCACCTGTGGGTGGAAGGTGTGTGGGAACTGATCATGGGTGCCATGCTGGCCTTCGTGCTGATCAAGGTCACCGGCATTGACCGCGAAGTGGTGGAGAAGTGGCTGTATGTGATCATCGCCATGACCCTGATCTCCGGCATTATCGGCACCGGCCACCATTACTTCTGGATCGGTACGCCGACCTACTGGCAGCCGCTGGGTTCCATCTTCTCCGCGATTGAACCCATCCCCTTCTTCATGATGACGCTGTTTGCCTTCAACGCGGTGAACAAGCGCCGCCGTGAGCACCCGAACAAGGCCGCCGTGCTGTGGGCGCTGGGTACCGGGGTGATGTCCTTCCTCGGTGCCGGGGTGTGGGGTTTCCTGCATACGCTGGCCCCGATCAACTACCTGACCCACGGTACACAGATCACCGCCAGCCACGGTCACATGGCCTTCTATGGTGCTTACGCCATGGTGGTGATGACCATGATCTCCTACAGCATGCCGCTGATGCGGGGTCGTGAAGCCAACAGCAATGCCTCGCAAGTGGCAGAAATGTGGTCGTTCTGGCTGATGACGGTGGCGATGGTGTTCATCACCCTGTTCCTCACTGCGGCGGGCATCCTGCAGGTGTGGATGCAACGCATGGGCGACCAGCCGCTGTCTTTCATGGCCACCCAGGACAAGATTGCCTTCTTCTACTGGCTGCGTGAAGGCGCCGGGGTGGTCTTCATGATTGGCCTGGTGGTCTATATCGCCAGCTTCTTCATCAAGGGTCGCGAAGACGCCTGAGCCTCACCCGGACTGAAGGCGCCCTGCGGGGCGCCTTTTTTGTGGCCCGTCACACCTTCATCCCGGTCTGCCTTCCCTTGTTATCCATCAAGGCAGCCTGATCATCCTCGGCGCATGCTGGCAGCAACCTGCTTTGGAGCCCGAGATGAACGCCCCTGCCCTGCCCAGCACCCACATCCCTTTCTATCAACCGGTGGCCGACGAATGTGCCGTATTCGAGCAGGCCTGGCGCCAGCAGCTGCCCATCCTGATCAAGGGACCGACCGGTTGTGGCAAGACCCGCTTTGTCAGCCATATGGCTGCCGTGCTGGGGCTGCCGCTGTTTACCGTATCCTGCCATGATGATCTGAGCGCGGCGGATCTGGTGGGCCGCCATCTGATTGCCGATGGTGACACCCGCTGGTGCGACGGCCCCTTGACCCGTGCGGTACGCAGTGGGGGCATCTGCTATCTGGACGAGGTGGTGGAAGCGCGCAAGGACACCACGGTGGTACTGCACCCCTTGACCGATGACCGCCGCATCCTGCCGATTGAGCGCACCGGTGAAGAATTACAGGCGCCACCGGGCTTCATGCTGGTGGTGTCGTACAACCCCGGCTACCAGCATGTGCTGAAGACCCTGAAACCGTCGACCCGGCAACGCTTTGTCGCGCTCAGCTTTGATTTTCCGGCACCGGCCGTCGAGCTGGCCGTCATCCAGCAGGAAAGCGGGCTGGATGCCCCCCGTGCCCAGCAACTGGTGACGCTGGCCGGTCAATTGCGGCGACTGGGCGGCTACGACCTCGACGAAGCGGTCAGCACCCGCTTGCTGGTCTACTGCGGCAAATTGATGATGAGCGGCATGTCCCCGCTGACCGCCTGCCGGGTCGCGCTGGTCGAACCGCTGAGTGACGATGCGGACACCTTGGCCGCCCTGCAACAGGTGGTGCTCACCCAGTTCGGAGCCTGAGATGGAAGACTGGGTAGGTGGCTTGTGGGACAAGCTGATCCGGCGCAGTGCCTACCGGGGCTACCCGCAGGCCGCCGTCAGCCTGTCCAGCCTGGAGCGAAGCGCACCGCTGTTCTTTCATGCCATGGGCGGCGACCCCGGACTGACGCTGCGCACCGCAGTGGGCACGGCGCATGGCGCGCGACGCCGCTGGCTGGAACGGGTAGCGGGCATTGGCCAGCAGGTCGAGCTGGCCTGGCGTGATGGCCAGTCGCTCTACCTGCCGGAGCAGATCGACCTGTACCCGGACCCGCAGCTTAACCGCGACCTGTATTTCTGGCTGATGGCGCTGGCCGCACAGGCCGACACCGCATCCGGCCTGGGTTGGCTGGAGCGCAACCGGCAAGCCACGCTGCATTGCCTGCAGCAGATGCCGGGACTGGCGGCCCTCTACCGACGGCTGGTCGAAGCATTGCTGCCACTGCGGGACACCCCGGCGGACGCCGCTGCCCGCGCACAGGAAATGGTGATCCAGGCCACTCTGCTCAATCCGGAGCAGGCCTTGCCCCTGCCCGCCAGCGCCCGCCCACCGCAACCCGTGCTGTTGTGGCTGCACCCTTCGCCCCCCGTTCAACACGCTGCGGCCAAACGGCCGGGCGATGCCCCCGCCGAGGGGGAGGGAGAATCCCGCGACAGCAAGAAACGGCGGCGCTACCGGGCGCGCCGCGACACCCCGGATGAGCGCAAGAATGGCATGCTGCTGGTGTTTCGCGCCGAGAGCCTGTTCACCTGGGATGAGTACGTGCGGGTGAACCGCAATACCGATGATGACGACGAGGACAACGCGGCAGCGGCGGAGGACATGGACACCCTCACCGTCAGCCACGATACCCAGCGCCGTGCCAGCCGCCTGAAATTTGACCTTGACCTGCCCGCGGCCGCTTACGATGACACCCCGCTGGGCGAGGGTATCCTGCAACCAGAATGGGACTATCGGCGCCAACAGTTGATCCCGGCGCATTGTCGGGTGCAGCCGATGCTGCCGCGTGATGCCTTGCCCGCCACGCTGCCGGAGCGCCTGCATGCCGAGGCCCGCCGCCTGCGGCGGCAGTTCCAGGCGCTGGCACCCGAGCGCAGTCGCCGCTATGGGGAAAACAGCGGCCCAGACATCGACATCGACCGCCTGATCCGCTTTCTGGCCGAAAAGCGCAGCGGCCACGCCATCAGCGAGCCACCGCTTTATCAAGCCTGGCCACCGGGCGAGCGCAGCATGGCCTGCCTGCTGCTGGCAGACCTGTCCCTCTCGACCGAAAGCTGGTTGGGTGAAGCCGGGCAAGTGATTCAGGTGATCCGCGACAGCCTGCTGCTGTTTGCCGAGGCTCTGGCGGCGACGGGTGATCCTTTCGGGCTGTACGGCTTTTCCTCCTTGCGGCGCGAGGAAGTGCGCTTCCTGATGCTGAAGGACTTTGGCGAACGGCATAGCGACCTGATTCGGGGCCGCATCCAGGCCATCCGCCCCGGTTACTACACCCGTATTGGCGCGGCCTTGCGCCAGTCCACCCAGATCCTGCTGCAGCAACCGGCGCGGCAACGGCTGCTGCTGCTGCTATCCGACGGCAAACCGAATGACCTCGATCACTACGAAGGTCGCTACGGGGTGGAGGACACCCGCCAGGCGGTACTGGAAGCCCGCCGGGCCGGACTGATTCCCTTCTGCGTTACCGTCGACCGTGAGGCCGGGGAATACCTGCCCCATCTGTTTGGACGCCACGGCTATGTGGTGGTGCAGGATGCCCGCCGCCTGCCGCAGGTGCTGACCCGCTTGTACGCTACCCTCTCTCGCCCGGGTTAAGCCCGGAATCACGCTCCCTTTGCGCAAACGCAAAAGATGCAGGTCCACAGCCCCGATCGGGTTGATTCGCATCAAGGAGCCCAGCCCAAGCCGAGGAGGATCATGAGCGCATGATTTCCTTGATAGTGAGTTGGTGATAACCATGAAAACAATGAGCATGCGTACCCTCTCCCACGCCGTGGCGCTGGCCACGCTGTCACTGGCAGCGCCGTTTGCGCTGGCCGATGGCCCGGCCAAGCAGGTCACCCAGCCGGAGGTCAGCTACCAGGCTGGTGGCTCGCCGCTGGCGAAGGAGGAGATGCACCAGAACATCAACCCCAAAGCACCGCCGATGACCAAGGCGGAGTTTGATCGCGCCAAGCAGATCTACTTTGAACGTTGTGCCGGCTGTCATGGCGTGCTGCGCAAAGGCGCAACCGGCAAGCCACTGACCCCGGACATCACGCTAGGCAAAGGTACCGACTACCTGAAGGTCTTCATCGCCTACGGCAGCCCGGGCGGCATGCCGAACTGGCAGACCTCCGGCGAAATGAGCGAGCAGGATGTCGACCTGATGGCCCGTTACATCCAGCAAGAGCCGCCGACCCCGCCGGAATACTCGCTGGCGGACATCGAGAAGTCGCGCAAGGTGTTGATCCCGGTGGAGCAGCGCCCGAAGCAGAAGATGAACAAGTACAACCTCGACAATGTGTTCTCGGTCACCCTGCGTGATTCGGGCGAGGTGGCGCTGATCGACGGGGATACCAAGCAGATCATCAACATCGTCAAGACCGGCTACGCCGTGCACATCTCGCGGCTGTCCAGTTCGGGGCGTTATCTGTACGTGATTGGGCGGGACGCCAAGATCAACCTGATCGACTTGTGGATGGACAAACCGGACACCGTGGCCGAAATCAAGGTTGGCCTGGAAGCCCGCTCGGTGGAAACCTCCAAGTTCAAGGGCTGGGAAGACAAGGTGGCGGTTGCCGGTACCTACTGGCCGCCACAGTACGTAATCATGGATGGCGACACCCTGAAGCCGCGCAAGGTGGTGTCCACCCGTGGCATGACAGTGGACAACGAGTACCACCCGGAGCCGCGTGTGGCCTCCATCGTGGCCAGCCACTTCAAACCGGAGTTTGTGATCAATGCCAAGGAAACCGGCAAGATCATGATGGTGGATTACTCTGACCTGACCAACCTGAAGACCACGACCATTGATTCTGCCAAGTTCCTGCACGATGGCGGCTTTGACAGTACCGGTCGTTACTTCCTGGTGGCGGCCAATGCCTCCAACAAGATTGCGGTGGTGGATACCAAGGAAGACAAACTGGCGGCGCTGGTGGATGTCGGCAAGATCCCGCACCCGGGCCGTGGCGCCAACTTTGTGCACCCGAAATTCGGCCCGGTATGGAGTACCTCGCATCTGGGTACGGAAGACGTCACCCTGATCGGTACCGACCCGGTAAAACATCCGCAGTATGCCTGGAAGGTGGTCGGCGTGTTCAAGGGGCAAGGTGGCGGCTCGCTGTTCATCAAGACCCATCCGAAGTCGAAGAACCTGTGGGTGGATACCCCGCTGAACCCGGATGCCAAGGTCAGCCAGAGTGTGGCGGTATACGACATCAATAATCTGGACAAGGGCCCGGAGATCGTCGACATCGCTGGCTGCGCCAAGCTGAATGATGATGGTGCCAAGCGCGTGGTGCAGCCGGAGTTCAACAAGAACGGTGACGAGGTCTGGTTCTCGGTGTGGAGTGCCAAAAACAAGGAATCGGCCATCGTGGTGGTGGATGACAAGACCCGAAAATGCAAAACCGTGATCAAGGACAAACGTTTGATTACGCCAACGGGTAAATTCAACGTCCACAATACCCAGCACGACGTGTATTGATTTTTTGACAAGCAACGCGGGCCCAGCGGCCCGCACAAGGAGAACATCATGAAACCTTTGCTGACTTCCCTGTTACTGGCTGCCGCCATGCTGGCAGGCCAGGCTCATGCTTCGGCTGAGCTGGCGCAGAAGAGTAACTGCATGGCCTGTCACAGTGTAGACAAGAAAGTGGTTGGCCCATCCTTCAAGGACATCGCCGCCAAGTACAAAGGCCAGAACGTGCAGGCCAAGCTGGAAGAGAAAGTGAAAAAGGGCGGTTCCGGCAGCTTTGGCCCGGTACCGATGCCACCGAATCCGCAAGTATCGGATGCCGATCTGAAAACGCTGGTAAAGTGGATCCTGAGCCAATGATGCCGCTATGAGAACCTGTTCAACGTCTTGCGCGCGAGGGCGCGGCATGGTGAGAACAGTTGAGGAGCGGCGTTGACTCGGTGTCAATGCGCATTCCAAAGCTGTTTTCAACGCTGCACCGATGCCGCGCAGCAGACTATTGAACAGGTTCTGACCTGGTAGCCGGTCAGGCGAATACCTGCTGACCGGCTGCCATTTTTTGCGGATACCGCCCATGCGAAACCTGATCCTCTTGCTTGCCAGCCTGCCCCTGATCGCCACCGCTGCAACACCGACGCCGGAGCGGCAAGCCGCCTTGCTGCACCTGTTGAAGCAAGACTGCGGTTCCTGTCACGGCATGACCCTGCAAGGCGGGCTCGGCAGCCCCTTGACCTCGCAGGCGCTGGAGGACCGCCCACCGGAGTCGCTGGTGCAAACCATCCTGCAGGGACGCCCCGGTACCGCCATGCCACCGTGGAACACCTTCATCAGTGAAGATGAAGCACGCTGGCTGGTAGAAATGCTGCAACAAGGAAAAATCCCATGATGGCACGCTGGACCCGCCCGCTGATGACCCTGCTGCTCACCCTGACTCTCGCCGCATGCGGCAGCGTTCCTGCCCTGCGCGGCAGTGGCGATCTTGGCGTAGTAATCGAGCGCGCCAGTGGCAGCGTGCAGGTGGTGGACAACAGCCACCGGCAGGCGCTGTATCGTATCCGGGGGCTGGGCGACCTGTCACATGCCTCACTGGTCTACAGCCGGGATGCCCGTTACGTCTATGTGTTTGGCCGGGACGGCGGCCTCAGCAAGGTGGATATCCTGCAAGGCCAGCAGGTCGCTCGGGTGATGCAGGCCGGTAACAGCATCGGTGGCGCCATTTCCAGTGACGGCCGCATCATCGCGGCGCAGAATTACACCCCTGGCGGCGTCAAACTGTTTGACGCCGAAACCCTCGTCCTGCTGGCCGACATCCCCGCCGTGGATGCCCACGGTCAAGTCTCGAAAGTGGTCGGGCTGGCCGATCTGCCAGGCAACCGCTTTGCGTTCAGCCTGTTTGAGGCCGGTGAAATCTGGGTGGTGGACGCCAACCAGCCGCGCCAGCCAACGATTCGTAAGTACCCGGCCATCGGCAAGAATCCCTACGATGGTCTGGCCAGCAGCGATGGCCGCTATTACATCGCCGGACTGTTCGGGGAGGACGGGCTGGCCTTGCTGGATACCTGGCAACCCGACGCCGGTGTGCGCCGCATCCTGCCTGGCTACCGCAAGGATGATCCGGCGCTGCCGGTCTACAAGATGCCGCACCTGCGCGGCTGGTCACTGGCCGGGGATTACGCCTTCCTGCCCGCCATAGGCCAGCACAGTGTACTGATGGCCGACAGCCGCAGCTGGCAGCCCGTGGCGCAGATCCCGGTTTACGGCCAGCCGGTCTTTGTGATGGCCGACCCCAGCGGCCGCCGGGTGTGGGTCAATTTTGCCTTCCCGCACAATGACACCGTGCAGGTGATCGACGTGCCCAGTCGCACGGTGATCCAGACCCTCAAGCCCGGCAAGGCCATCCTGCACATGGAATTTACCGGCCGGGGTGATCAGGTCTGGCTGTCCAGCCGCGACGACAACAAGCTGGTGGTGATCGACCCGCACACCTTTGCCACGCTGACGGAGCTGCCCGCAGACAGCCCCTCTGGCATTTTCTTCAGCTGGCGCGCGCACCGCTCGGGGATGTGATGAACGCCCCGGCACTGCTCCCGCTGCTGGACCGCTATCAACGCGGCTTTCCGCTGCAGCCCCGCCCTTTCGCAGCGCTGGCGCAAGACGCAGGGTTGGATGAGGCCGCCTTGCTGCAGCAACTAACCCAGCACCAGCAGGCCGGGCTACTCAGCCGGGTGGGGGCGGTGTTTGCGCCCAACACGGTCGGCTGCAGCACGCTGGCGGCACTGGCACTGCCCCCCGCACAACGGGATACCGTCGCGCAGTGGATCAGCCAGCTGCCCGAGGTCAATCACAACTATGCCCGCGAGCACCACTACAATCTGTGGTTCGTACTGACCGCCCGCGACCGGGCGGCGCTGGACCGCACCCTGCTGGCCATCGCGCAGCATTGCGGGCAAGCCCCACTGGACCTGCCGCTGGAGCGTGAATACCACATCGACCTTGGCTTTGCGCTGGGAGAGCACGGCCCGGCCCGCCGCCGCACTGTCACTCCGACCCCACCGCAGCTCGACGCGGCAGACCACCGCCTGCTGACGGCCTTGCAAGACGGCCTGCCACTGGACACCCAACCCTTTCTGAGCCTGGCCCAGCGCTGTGGCTGGGAAGAAGCCTCCCTGCTGCAGCGCCTGCAAGCATGGCAGGACAGCGGGGTGATCCGGCGCTTCGGCTTTATCCTGCGCCACCATGAGCTGGGCTACCGCGCCAATGCCATGTGTGTGTGGCAGGTGCCGGATGCACAGCGGGACACCATCGGGCAGCAGCTGGCCGACGATGCTGCTGTCAACCTGTGTTATGGCCGCCCCGCCCGTTTGCCGCACTGGCCCTACAACCTGTTCTGCATGCTGCACGCGGCAGACCCTGCAACCGCCCAAGCGGCGGCCCTCGCGCTGTCACAACGGCACGGCCTGGAAGCTGTGCCGCAAGCGGTGCTGGTTTCCACCCGTCGCTACACCCAGCGCGGCGCTCGTTACGGACACACCTCATGAATGCCCCGCTACAGCACGCTGTAGTCCTGACCGACTTGCAGCAACGCATCATCAACCAGCTGCAAGGCGAGTTTCCACTGCATCCGCGTCCTTATGCCGAGGCCGCACAGCGGCTAGGCTGCGATGAGGCCACCTTGCTGCAACAGCTGCGGCAATTGCTGCGCGACGGCGTGCTGACCCGCTTTGGCCCCCTGTTTCAGGTGGAGCGCATGGGGGGCGCTTTCGTACTGGCGGCGTTGAAAGTGCCGGAAGCGGATTACGCCCGCGTCAGCGCCCTGGTGAATGCCCTGCCTGCGGTGGCTCACAATTACCGGCGCGAGCATGCCCTCAATATGTGGTTTGTACTCGCTACCGCCCAGCCACAGGGAATTGCCACCGCCATTGCGCAGATCGAGCAGGATACCGGCCTGACCGTGCATGCCTTTCCCAAGCTACGCGAATACTATGTCGGCATGCAGTTTGCCGTAGGCGGTCAGGCACCGGTTGGCCAGCGACCCGGCAACACCCCGCTGCGCGATGTGATACTGGACGCGCAGGACCATCAACTGGTCAAACGCAGCCAGGGCGGGCTGGCGCTGCAACCCCACCCCTATGCCGAGCTGGCGGCCGCACTGGGCTGCAGTGAAGATGCCGTGTTGCAGCGCTTGCAGCGCATGCTGGAGAGTGGCGTGGTGCGCCGTATCGGCGCCGTACCCAACCATTACGCCATCGGCTACCGCGCCAATGGCATGGTGGTGTTCGATGTGGCGGACACGCAGGTAGACACGCTGGGCGAGCAGGTGGGGCAACAGGCCTTTGTCAGCCACTGCTACCGCCGCCCGCGTCACCTGCCGGACTGGCCTTACAACCTGTTTGCCATGTGCCACGGTGCCGATCACGCCGCGGTCGAGCAGCAGGCCCAGCAACTGCGCCGCCTGCTGGGCGCGGCCTGTACGCAACACGCGGTACTGTTCTCCAGCCGTATCCTGAAAAAGAGCGGCTTGCGCCTGTAGGACCACGCGGCCTGTTTTGCCCGGCAGACGCACTCGGCTTGATACCTGTCAATGAGCGGAGCGCCACTTCGCAGGACCATGTCGGCATGGACATTCTTGCTGGGCGATTCCCATGCTGCGCCTGACCCCGTATCTGCAATCCCTGCTACACCCGGCACCGCTGCCGCCTGCGCGCAAACCGGCCGGGCCGGTGGTGATCTGGAACCTGATCCGCCGCTGCAACCTGACCTGCCAACACTGCTACTCCATCTCTGCTGACAAGGACTTTGCCGGTGAGTTGAGTACCGATGAGGTGTTTGCCGTCATGGACGACCTGCGTGCCTTTGGCGTGCCAGTCCTGATCCTGTCCGGCGGCGAGCCACTGCTGCGGCCCGATCTGCTGCAGATAGGCAAGCGCGCCAAGGCGCTGGGATTTTATGTCGGGCTGTCCAGCAATGGCACCCTGATCACGCCGGACCGGGTGGCCGGCATTGCCGATGTCGGCTTTGATTATGTAGGCATCAGTCTGGACGGTATCGGTGCCACCCACGACCGCTTCCGGCGGCTACAAGGTGGTTTTGACCTCGCCTTGCAGGGTATCCGCCTGTGTCGCGATGCGGGCATGAAGGTGGGCGTGCGTTACACCATGACCGAGGACAACGCCGACGACCTGCCCGCCCTGCTGCAGCTGGTCGACGATGAAGGCATCGACAAGTTTTATTTCTCGCACCTCAACTATGCCGGGCGCGGCAACAAGCACCGCGATACCGACGCCCGTCACCAGCGCACCCGCTGGGCAATGGACCTGCTGATTGCCGAATGCCTGCGCTATCTGCAGGCGGGCCGCCCCAAGGATTTCGTCACCGGCAACAACGATGCCGATGGCGTCTACCTGCTGCACTGGGCCGAACAGCATTATCCACAACACGCCGCGCAGCTCCGCCAGCGCTTGCAGCAATGGGGGGGCAATGCCAGCGGGGTGAATGTGGCCAATATCGACAATCTGGGCAACGTACACCCGGACACCATGTGGTGGAAGGTGACACTGGGCAATGTGCGCGAGCGACCGTTCTCGTCCATCTGGCCGGACACCGGCCACCCGCTGATGGCCGGGCTCAAGCAGCAGCCCCGCCCGGTACAGGGACGCTGCGGTGCCTGTCAGCATCTGGCGATTTGCAACGGCAACACCCGCGTGCGCGCCTGGGAGCTGACCGGTGATTACTGGGCGGCCGACCCGGCCTGTTATCTGAGTGATCAGGAAGTCGGCGTGGCGGATGGGGCGTTCCCGCTGGCCCCGCTGACCCGCTGGCAGCGTATCCCGCTGGTCAGCATGGAGACCCAGCCATGATGCTGCCCAAACTGTCTGCCGCTATCCTGTTGCTGCTCAGCCTGCAGAGCCTGGCCGCCGACCCCGCCACCCTGTATCAGCAGCATTGCCTGACTTGTCATGGTAACCAGCGCATGGGCAGCATGGCCCCCGCCCTATTGCCACAGAGCCTGGAGCGCCTGAAACCGGGCGAGATTCTCAGTGTGATCCGCCAGGGGCGCCCCGCCACCCAGATGCAGGGCTTTGCCGACCGGCTGAGCGCGGAAGACATCCAGTTACTGGCCAGCTGGTTGCGCCAGGCACCCAGTGAAGTGCCACAGTGGCGCGAGCAGGACATAAGCGCCTCGCGCGTGCAGTACCTCGATCCGGCCACGCTGCCCGCCCGCCCGGGCTACCGCGCCGACCCGCACAACCTGTTTGTGGTGGTGGAAGCAGGGGATCACCATGTGAGCGTACTCGATGGTGATCGTTTTGAGCCGATCGCCCGTTTTCAGAGCCGCTTTGCGCTGCATGGCGGCCCCAAGTTCTCGCCGGATGGCCGCTTTGTCTACTTTGCCAGCCGTGATGGCTGGGTCAGCCAGTACGATCTCTACACCCTGCAGATGGTGGCCGAAATTCGTGTTGGCCTGAATACCCGCAATCTGGCGGTGTCATCGGATGGTCGCTGGGTACTGGCGGGCAATACCTTGCCGGAAACCCTGGTGCTGCTTGACGCCCATGGCCTCAAACCGGTCAAGACCATCCCGGTCAAGGACCGTAGTGGCAAATTGTCCCGCGTATCGGCCGTCTACGATGCCGCACCGCGTCGCAGCTTTGTGGTGGCGCTCAAGGACGCCAGCGAGCTGTGGGAGATTTCCTACCGCGAAGATGCCGAGCCGATCTACCCCGGCTATGTGCACGACTACAAGATGGGTGAAGGTTTGGCCATTCCCGGCTACCTCAACCCGCGCGTCACGCCACTGGACATGGTGCTGGATGACTTTTTCTTTGACACCCGCTACCAGCACGTGATGGCGGCCTCGCGCGATGGCAGTGCGCAGGTGATCAATCTGGACAGCCGCAGCAAGGTGGCCACCCTGCCGCTGGATGGCATGCCGCACCTGGGCTCCGGCATCACCTTCGAGCAGGATGGCCACCACCTGATGGCGAGCCCCAACCTGAACAGCGGTCGCGTCACGGTCATCGACATGGACCGCTGGCAGGTGGTCAAGCAGATCACGACCCCCGGCCCCGGTTTTTTCCTGCGCAGCCATGAGCAGACACCCTACGCCTGGGTGGATGCGATGATGTCGCCGCGCAAGGACACCCTGTTCATCATCGACAAGCGCACCCTGCAAGTGGTGCGTGAGCTGACGCTGCGCCCCGGCAAGACCAATGCCCACGTTGAATTTACCCGGGATGGCCGTTATGCCCTGGTCAGCATCATGGAAAGCCCGGGCGAACTGATCGTGGTCGATGCGCGCACCTTGCAAGAGGTCAAGTCGCTGCCGATGATGAAGCCGATCGGAAAATACAACGTCTACAACAAGGTGAACCGCTCGGAGGGCACCAGCCATTGACGAGGAGAACTAGTTCTTGTGATGGATGGTTTCTACTGGTCAAACCCCTTATCCTTCGTCAACCTGACCGAAGGAAGGTTTCCCCATGCTGTCGATCAATATCCGCGAATTCCTGAAGCACCAGCCGCTGTTCCAGCAATTATCGGATGAGCAGCGCGAGCTGCTGGTGCCGGGCACTCGCGAGGTGCGTGGTGAAAAAGGCCAAATCATCTTCCAGAAGGGCGACCCCTGTGATGGCATGTATCTGGTGGTGTACGGCAAGGTCAAACTGTCACTGATCGCGTCCAGCGGCAGCGAAAAGGTGATGGAAATCTTCCATCCCGGCCAGAGCTTTGCCGAAGCAGTGATGTTCCTGCAGCGCCCCTACCCCTTGCTCGGCCAGTTTGTGGAGGATGGCATGCTGCTGCATGTGAGCGCCGAAGTCATCCACCAGGCCATCCGCAACGACCCCGGCTTTGCCTTGCACATGCTGGCCGGGCTCTCCCTGCGTTTGCACGCACTGGTACGCGATGTCGAGCGTTACTCGGTGGAAAACGCCACCCAGCGGGTGGTGAACTACCTGCTGCAGGTGTGCAAGCCGCATCAGCAGGGGGCCAATGTCCACTTGCCAGTCAATAAAAACCTGATAGCCTCGCGGCTCAACCTGACGCCAGAGACCTTTTCCCGCGTGCTGCACCAGCTGAGCGAGGAAGGGCTGATCGAGGTCAATGGCCGCGACATTCTCATCCGGCAATTGCCGGAGCTGGAGCAGTATCAGCCCGGTTGATCTTTGCCTGCAAAGGTCAAGGCCACCGAGTTGATGCAGTAGCGCTCGCCAGTGGGCTCCGGCCCATCGGGGAAGACATGCCCCAGGTGGGCATCGCAACGGCTACAACGCACCTCCACGCGGATCATGCCGTGGCTGGCATCTCGCAGACGGGTGATGCTGCCCGGTACCGCCTCCTCCCAGAAGCTGGGCCAGCCACAGCCAGCATCAAACTTGGTATCAGCGTGAAACAGTAGCGCACCACAGCAGACACAGTGGTAATCTCCCGCGGCATCGTGCCGGTAAAACACGCCGCTATACGGGCGCTCGGTACCGGCTTGCCGGGTGACCCGGTATTGTTCGGCGGTCAGTTGTTCGCGCCATTCGGCATCAGACTTGATCAGCTTGTCCGTCATGTCAGCACTCCGGTTCAGGTCAGGGCATGTTGTTTGGTCGGCGCCCAGCCACGATTCTGTCAGTTGTACTTCAGTACACTGGCGCCTCATGTCCGGCTGGCGCAAGATGAATCATACTGCAGTGTATCGCCCAGGGAGGGAACGATGCCGTATATCAAACGTGACAATCATGGCCAGATCGTCGCGCTTCTGAAAGAGGCCTCCGACGCAGCCGACAGCTTTCTGCCTGCCGATCATCCGGAAGTGGTCGTCTTTCTGGGCGAAGGTGAAGGTACCGGCGGCAGCTTCGATGTGCTGGACCGTGAACTGGTGCGGGTGCTGGAAGATCTGGTGGATACCCTGATCCAGAAAAACATCCTGCGCATTACCGACCTGCCACCGGAAGCCCAGCACAAGCTGCTCAGCCGCAAGCGGCTGCGCTCCCAGCTCAATCCCTCGCTGGGTTTTCTGGGCCGGGCCGACGATCTGATCTGAGGGTACACCGCTACAGGATGCCCACCCCGGAGATCTCGCGCGCCAGATTGGCCGCCGCGTTATCGGTCATATTGCCCACGAAATCGAGCACACTCATATAGCAGGCGTACAGCCCATCCCGCACCGGTAGCGGGCGCTCCAGCAGGGAGAGCTGGATGCGCTCACGGGTGGAGAGCGCTGCTTCGCCCTGGGTCACCAAGGTATGCACGCCCGGGATCAACACAGCCAGGATGGTGGCCATACAGGGGTAGGCCGCCACTTCGGTCACCACTTTGCTGCGGTGACGGTAGACTTTGCGGCTGGCCAGCTCCTTGGCCCCTTGCAAGGCGTCGCCAATGTCTTGCGGGCAGACGGCCAGCAAGTCCTTGCCGGTGAACTGGCCCGCCATCAGGTCGTGATAATGTGCCATGAAGCGGTCTGCCAGTGCCGCCACACATTTGCCCACCACCGTACCGCGCACCAGCGCACATTTCTGCCGTGGGTCCTGGCTGGTCAGCGCACGCTCATCCAGCCCCGCCAGTGGCAGCAGCAGGTGCTCGAACTCCTGCACGTCGAGAATGCCGATCTCGACCGCATCTTCCAGATCGAGAATGGCGTAGCACACGTCGTCCGCCGCCTCCATCAGGTAAGACAGCGGGTGGCGCGCCCAACGATTGGCGCTGACTTCCGGCAGCCCCAAAGCCGCCGCCACGGCGCGAAAGTACGGCAACTCAGACTGGTACAGGTTGAACTTGCCCGGCTTGGGCGACACATCCACCGCCCACGGGTATTTCATCAGGCTGCCCAGCGCCGCTGCGGTCAGCCGCATGCCGCCTTCGCCCGCATACATCTCCAGATTGGAGACCATGCGAAAGCCATGGGCATTGCCTTCGTAGGTTTGGACATCCAGCGCTTCTGCCATGCTTAGCCCAGCCAGCAGGTGCTGCCGCGCCGGGTCGCGGAACCAGACACGCAAGGCATCCTCACCGGTGTGACCAAACGGTGGATTACCGATGTCGTGGGCGAGGCAGGCCACCTGTACGATGGCACCGATGTCAAACGGGGTATAACCGGCAGGCAGCTCGCCATGCTCGGCCAATGCCGCACCAACCCGGTTGCCCAGCGAACGGCCCACCGAGGACACCTCCACACTGTGTGTCAGCCGGTTGTGGGTGTGGTCATGGCTGGCCAGCGGGTGCACCTGGGTCTTGCGGCCCAGACGGCGAAAGGCGCTGGAGAACACCACCCGGTCATGGTCGATGTGAAAGTCGGTACGCAGCCCGATGGCGCTGTCAGCAGCGGCCCCGGCCACGGTGGTCTGCACCTGCCCATCCACTACCTTGAAGCGGGTGGTCGACAGCAACTGGTTCCAGTTCATGCGGGAAGAAGAGCGCACGGCAGGGCCTTCGGGGTGGAAAGCCGCATGATAAAGCAGGCAGCGAGGCTTGTCGCCCCGCGTTCAGGTCAGCTCGTCGAGGGCCGCTGCCAGATGATCCTGCACCGCCCAGCGTTCTACCTGCCAGCGCCCCTGATGCCAGCTCACCCAGTTGAAGGCCGCATTGGGAATCTCCACCTGCCGCAGCGCGGAGAGCGGGTATGCGTGTGCATGTCGCCACAGCATGTCCAGCACACCGCCATGGGTCACCACCACCAGGGTTTGCCCACAGTGCTGCATGGCCATGGTATCGAACGCCTGCGTCACCCGGTCGTAAAAACGCTGGATGGACTCGCCTTGCGGAATGTCCCATTGCGGGTCTCGCGCCCGGTAGCGGGCATATAGCTCCGGCTGCTGCTCCGCCATCTCGGCGTAGGTATACCCCTGGAAGACCCCAAAGTGCTGCTCGCGCAGTGCTGGGCTGAGCCTCTGCGGGCACGCCAGTCGGGCCAGCAAGGGCGCCGCCGTTTGCCGGGCGCGCTGCAGGTCGCTGCAATACAGTGCATCCACCGCAATCGCCGGAAAGCCACGCGCCAGTGCTTCGGCCTGCGCCAAACCGGTCGTGTTCAGCGGGATGTCGGTCTGCCCTTGCAGGCGGCGCGCCAGGTTCCAGTCAGTTTCACCATGGCGGATCAGGCACAGGCGGGTGGCATCAGCGGGCAGGATCGGGAAGTTCATGCTCACGATCATAGCGGCAAGCCCAGTCACAGGGAAAGCCTCATGTATTTTACAAACAATAAAGTTTGCTAATTGCAATTGGGGGCGCTAAACTCATCCCGTCATCGCCGGAGCCTTAACATGTCCAATCGCCACCCCATGCTTGCCTTATTGATCCTGTGCGCCATTGCGCTGATCAGTACGGTCGGCGCTTCCTTGCCCTACCCGATCCTGGCGCCGCTGTTTGTGGATACCGCACCAGACCGTTTCAATCATTTCCTCGGTCTGCCGCCCAAGTTGTTGCTGGGCATCACTCTGGCGCTGAACCCGCTCGGCTGCCTGCTCGGCAGTATGGTACTGGGGCCGCTGGCCGACCGTTTCGGTCAGCGGAAGGTGCTGGCCTGGAGCCTGGGGGTGGCGGTGCTGCTGCATGCACTCACCGCGCTGGCCCTGCAGGCCCGCTTGTTGCCGCTGTTCATGCTGGGACGCTTTGCAGTGGGTCTGGTAGAAGGCAATACGGCAATTGCCCGCGCCATCTCGGTGAGCATTCCCGGGCTAGACCGTAATCGTGGTTTGTCTCTGATCAACTCGGCGCTGTACGCGGGCTGGCTGGTCGGCCCCATGCTGGGCGGGGCCACCGTGGGCTGGGGCTACAGTGTGCCGTTCTGGATCGCCAGCGCCGCCGTGCTATGCTGCCTGATCGGCTGTTGGCTGGCACTGCCCGGCGATACCCCCTCCCATGCCAACGACCACACACTGTGGCAGACCATACGCCACCGCAATGTGCTGTCCTTGCTGCGGGACCCGGCCATCCGCCAGCTGGCGTTGCTGCAGATGGGTGTCGCCATCGGCATCTCGGGTTTCTATGAGTTTTACCCGCTGTGGCTGGTGGAGTATCACCGTTTTGACAGTCAGCAGATCTCTTGGGTTACCGCTGTGCTGTGCATTGTGATGACCGGCATCAGCAGCATTCCCCTGTACAAGGGCACAGAAGGTGCCTTGCCACAAGCCGGGCGCTATGCCCTGCTGCTGGCCGCTGCAATCGCCCTGCAGGCATTGTGGACATCGTGGGCAGGGATTGTCGTGATCGTATTGGTAGGCCTGCCCATCTCGCTCTACAACACCCGGATGCCCATTTACTGGTCAGAGCGTTTTGCCAGTCAGGGGCAAGGCAGCGTGATGGGCTTGCTGGCCAGCATCTTTTTCCTGTCGAACATGCTGATCGCCGTGATCGGCGGGGGGCTGACGCTGCTGGACACCCGCCTGGTACTGCTGCTGGGTGCAGGCTGCTGTGCCTGGGGTGCCTGGGGCATTTTGCGCTTGGCCCGGCAAAGCCATTTGCGGGAGGCCTGAGCCATGAGCAATGCAGAACAGATGCTCTATCTGCTGAAAACCCGAGGCGCACAAACGGCACAGACGCTGGCCGATGCGCTGGACCTGACCCCTATGGGGGCGCGCAAGCACCTGCTGGCGCTGGAAGCCAAAGGATTGCTGCAGTCCGAAGAGCGCGCTGAAGGCGTAGGTCGCCCAGGCCGCTACTGGATGCTGACCGACGCCGGGCACGCCCGCTTCCCCGACCGGCACAGCGACCTCACCCTGCAACTGATTGATCAGGTCCGCAGTCTGTTCGGCGAGGCCGGGCTGGATCAGCTGATTGCCGCCCGCGAACAACAGGCCCGGCAGCACTATCAGGCGTCACTGGCCAGCCAGCCCGACCTGGCCAGCAAGGTCACCACGCTGGCGCGCCTGCGCAGTGAAGAGGGCTATATGGCTGAAGCACAACGCGACGAGGACGGCCACTGGCTGCTGCTGGAAAACCATTGCCCGATCTGTGCTGCAGCACGTCAGTGCCAAGGTTTTTGCCGCGCGGAGCTGACCCTGTTCCAGCACAGCCTGGGGCCGGCTTTCAAGGTCGAACGCAGCGAACACCTGCTGGCGGGCGCCCGCCGTTGCACTTATCGCATCCAGTGGCTGAAACCCGCCTGAGCCCAGACGCGCCCCTCAGCCGATCAGGCGTACCGGCAGCAGCGGAAAGCCATTGAAACGGCTGGCGCAGGCATTGCTGTAGGCGCCCGCCGTATGTACCCACAGACGGTCCCCTTCCTGCAGGGTCACAGGCAATGGCTGAGCCTCAGCGCAGATGTCCATCGAATCACAGGTGGGGCCTGCCATGGTCCATGCTGCACGCGGCCCTTCCCGTGAGGTGTCGATGGCGTAGCTGAAGCCGGTGATCGACTCCAGCAGACCATTGAACACCCCGACATCCAGATACGCCCAGCGCTGTCCACCTCGTCGGGTGGTGCCGATCACTTGGCACAGCAACCCTCCGGCTTCCGCCACCAGATAGCGCCCCGGCTCTGCCATGATGCGTACCGAGGCGGGCATCCCCTGCAAGGCCTCATGGATCGCCTGCCCCAAGGTCTCGATACTGGGGACCGCTCTGTCGTATTCCGCCGGGAAACCACCGCCGAGGTTAAGCAGCCGCGGCGTCAGGCCTCGCTCCAGTATACGCTGGAACCACTTCTTGGCGGCAGCAATACCGGACAGCCAGTTCTCCAATCGGCAACATTGTGACCCGGCATGAAAAGTAATGCCCGCCAGATCGGCGCCACAGGCCAGCGCCGCCTGCAACACCGCCTCGGCCTCCGCCTCACCTGCGCCAAACTTGCCGGACAGCGCCACTTGCGAGCCCTGATTGTCGGTATGCAGCCGCAGGTAGAACGAGGCTTGCGGATAGAGGGCATGCACTTTGTGCAATTCCTCGACACAGTCCACCACATACCATTGCACCCCGGCGACTACCGCCTGGGCTATCGCCTCGCGGGACTTGACCGGATTGCTATAGTAGAGCTCGGCAGCCGGTACCCCCAGCTCCAGCATCAATTTCAGTTCATCCGGCGAAGCAATCTCAAAACCGGCTCCCGCCTCATGCAGGCACTGCAGCACCTGCGGGTCTGGATTGCATTTCACCGCAAAGTGCGGGTACACCGCAGGCAGGGCGCGACGAAAGCGCAGCACCCGGTCGCGCAATACCGCGCGATCCATCCACAGTTGTGGACCGGTATAGGGTGCGGCCAGCAGCTGGCTACGCAGCGAGGCATTGAACATGGGGCGATTCATATCCACTCCTCACAGATAATCACGAAGACGATACCAGGCCATACCCGCAGCCTGCAGTGGCACCCGCAGCCAGTCGCCGCCAGGGAAAGCCGGGTTGGGCAGCGCGCGGAACAGGTTCAGTAGTTGCTCATCACCCAGGATGGCCGATGCCAGCACCCGGCCGGCCACGCGGGTCGGAATCAAGCCGTGACCGGAGAAGCCTTGCGCCCAATACAGATCCTGCTCCCCCCCAAAATCCGGGGTGCGGTGCACGGTAATGTCGATGTGCCCGCCCCAACAGTGGCTGATCGCCACATCACGCAGTTGCGGGAACACCCGCAGCATGTCGGCCCGCATCCGCTCTGCCAGATTGGCCGGGGTGCGCCCGGAATAGGTGCACTTGCCGCCAAACAACAGGCGTCGATCCGCGGACAGCCGGAAGTAATCGAGTACAAACTGGTTATCGGACACCGCATGGTTTTGCGGCAGGATCTCGCGCGCCAGTACTTCCGGCAACGGCTCGGTGGCGATCATATAGGTGCCGACCGGTAGTACCCGCGCTGACAGGTGCGGAGCCAGCCGGTCCAGATAGGCATTGCAGGCCAGCACCAGCTTGCGACAGCGCAGTGTGGCCTGCTCCGTACGTACCCGGTAGCCATCACCTTCGCGTTGGTAGTCCAGCACCCGGCTTTGCTCATGCAGAATCACACCGGCCGCTTCACAGGCGTCAGCCAGCCCCAGCGCATACTTCAAGGGATGCAGATGGCCGCCTTCGCTGTCGAGCAGCCCGGCCACATAGCGCGGCGAGCCCACATACTCCGGCAGCTCGGCTTGCGGGATGAACTGCAGGTGCGGGTAATCCCAGTGGCGGGCGGCCTCTTCCTGCCAATCGGTCAGGATCTTGATCCGGCGGGGCATGACCGCGGTCCAGACATGGCCGCTGGCTAGCTCACAGTCGATCTGGTGACGCTGGATACGCTGGCGGATATCTGCTGCGGCCGCTCTCACCAGTTGCCAGATGGTTTTGGCCCGCTGCGTACCGAGCGCGGCCTCAAACGGCGGCATGTCACAGGAAAAACCGAGGATGAGCTGGCCCCCATTGCGCCCGGAGGCCGCCCATGCCACCCGGCTGGCCTCCAGCACACGGACGGACAATCCGGCCTCGGCCAGCTCCAGTGCGGTATACAAACCGGTGAAGCCCGCGCCGACCACACAGACATCCACATCCACGTCGTCCTGCAAGGGCAGTCGCGATCGCTGCCGATCCAGGCTAGACGCGGCATACCAGCTGTCCGGATACTGCGCTGAGGACTCAAACATCAGGCCGACCTCCACTGAAGCGGCAGATGCCGCACGTGCAGGGTAACGCAGACAACAAAAAAGCCGCAACGGCATCCCGTGCGGCTTTTTACCGGCATGCGCCGATTTATCGCTTGAAGATAAACAGAGCCCAGCCCATGATTTGCTCCTTTGTTTCTGGCATCACGTCCTTGTGGGACGATTAGCTGTACGCGGGCGGTTGCAACCCTTGCCTTGCTTGACGACAACCACCGGCCACGGACGATACAGCCCAACTTGCCCGTTCCGGCCCATACCCTCCCTTGAGGGCATGCTTTGATTACCGAGTAAGGTAACGCCTTAATATTACACGATTATTGCATCGCAGCAAAGCACTTTATAGACTAACCACTTTTGCCTGCCGACCGTCAGCATGGCCAAACCCGCACCGGATCAGGCAAACTGACAAGAGACACGCCCACAGGACGCCCTGCATGCATTTTGAGCATCTGATCGAAATCAATGACCGCGACAACGCCCTCTCAGTCCAGTTGACACACGCCCAGTTATGGGCTGGACTGGTCCGCCGTGCAACCGACCCGCAGCATTTCATGCCACAGCTGGATGCGGCCCACATCCTGTCGCGCAGCGAGCAGGGCCTGCGCCGCGAACTGCACTTTGGCAGCCTGGTTGTACGTGATGAGGTCCGCTTTGAGTCCCGGCAAGCCGTGCATTATCTGACCGAGGCCAGCGAACAGCACGGCGGAGGCAGCCTCACCATGCGCATCGAGAGCCCGGATGGGGAGAGCCTGTTCGTCCGCTTCACCTACGACACACCATTGCAAGACGACAGCGGCGAGACCGGTGAAGCCGTCAAAGTGGCCAGCTATGTCAAGGCCGCCTACCGTGAGGCGGATATCGACACCATTCGGCTGATCCGCGAGCTGGTGGAGGACCAGAAGCTGGAATCCGGTGATCTGCACTGAACATGCGCCACATGAATACAGAACAACTGTTCTATATGTGCTAGATTAAAGGCCTCCCATGCCTTGGCCCCACCCATGACCGCCCTTAGCCTGCCTGCCGCCCGCGCCCTGCACCTCGCCGCCCAGGGGCTGCTGACTGCGCCACGCCGCAAGGCACGCCCGGCCGATGTGCTGGCCACCATTCGCCGCATGGCCTTGCTGCAGATTGACACCATCAGTGTGGTGGCACGCAGCCCCTATCTGGTGCTGTGGAGCCGCCTGGGCGACTATCAGCAGCAATGGCTGGATGACGCCCTGGCCGAGGGGCAGCTGTTTGAATACTGGGCACATGAAGCCTGCTTCCTGCCAATCGAAGACTATGGCCTGCTGCGGCACCGCATGGTCGACCCTGAGCAACTGGGCTGGAAATCAGCCACCCAATGGCGACGTGAGCACCCGGGGGTAGTTGAGCGGGTGCTGCAGCATATCCAGCAGCAGGGGGCCATGCGCTCCGCCGACTTCGAGCAGCCAGAGGGGCATCAGGCTGGCTGGTGGAACTGGAAGCCGGAAAAGCGGGCGCTGGAAGTGTTGTTTGCCAGCGGTGAGCTGATGGTAGCGCGTCGGCAAGGTTTCCAGCGGGTGTATGACCTGCGCGAGCGGGTGCTGCCCGACTGGCAAGATGCACAGCATCTGCAGCCGGTACAGGACTGCAAGCGGCAACTGGTATTGCAGGCGGTGAAGGCACTGGGCGTTGCCCACCCCGGCTGGGTGGCCGACTATTACCGTATGGGGCGGCTGGAAGCAGAATTGCAACCCGCCACGCTGGCCAGCCAAGGATTATTACTGCAGGCCACCCTCACAGAGAGTGGTGACACCGTCTACATCCACCCGGACCATGCCGAGCTGCTGGATGCTGCGCTGGCGGGAACATTGCAGGCCCGTGGCACCCGCATCCTCTCGCCGTTTGATCCGGTGGTATGGGACCGGAAACGCGCCAATGCCTTGTTCCAGTTCGATTATCGTCTGGAGTGCTACACCCCGGCGCCCAAGCGGCAATACGGCTACTTTGTGCTGCCCATCCTGCGCAACGGCGCGCTGATTGGCCGCATGGATGCCAAGGCACACCGTCAACAGGGGCGGATGGAGGTCAAAGCGCTGCATCTGGAGGCAGGTGTACGTGCCAGTCAGGGGCTGGCACGTGATCTGGTGCGTACCATGCTCGAGTTTGCCCGCTGGCACGCCACGCCGGAAGTGCAGCTGAGCGGCGCCCTGCCCGACCGGCTGGCCCCCTTGCTGCATGCCGAGCTGGCGAGCCAAGCCTAGTCGTCGCGGGTCAGCACTTCCAGCAGCTCGATTTCGAACAGCAGATTGGAATGCGGCTTGATCAAGGCGCCCACCTGCCGTTCGCCGTAGGCCAGGTGCGCCGGAACCGCCAGGCGGCGTGTGCCACCCACCCGCATGCCCATCAGGCCTTGGTCCCACCCTTTGATGACCCGCCCGGTGCCAATCACGCACTGAAAGGGTTTGCCTCGCTGGTGGGAGGAATCAAACTCAGTGCCATCTTCCAGCCAGCCCCGATAGTGGGTGGTGATCAATGCGCCCTTGACCACCGCCTTGCCTTCGCCCACCACCAGGTCGCGAATATCCAGTTCATCACTCATGGGCACCGGTACTCCTGGCGAATTGTGGCCAGTGGTCGGTAATTTCAAACCACGGCGCTTTGGAATCGACAAAGATGTGCATATGCTGCTCTGGCTGCCACGCCGTCTCCAGCGCCCCCAGAGGGAAGGCCAGCCAGCCGCTGCCCGGCTCGTGCCATAGCAGCGGCGAGCCACAGCGGGTACAAAAACAGCGCTCTACAGTGGGAGAGGAGGCGTAGCGCCCGATGTGCGCTTCCCCTTGGGTGAAGCGATGCTGGGCAGCACGCACGGTGCCATACGTCGCGAACGCAGCACCATGCCCTTTACGGCACATGCTGCAATGGCAGTGGGACACCCGCTCGACCGGCCCTTGCACCTCAAACGCAACCGCGCCGCACAGGCAGCGCCCTTCCAGTATCTCGCTCATGCTGCCCCCTGATGGCTCAAGCGCATCATTATAGGGGCAGACCGGCGCTTAGCTGAACCGGGAAAAGTCCGGCGCCCGTTTCTGCATGAAGGCCATCATCGCTTCCATCGCCTCTTCACCCCGCAACATATGGGTGAACTGCTCGGCTTCGGCGCGCATGGTGTCTTCTACCAGCGCGCGATGGGCACGGCGCATCAGGGCTTTGGAGGTGTACAGGGCCTGCGGCGGCAGCGCAGCCAGCTTGCGGGCTTGCGCCAAGGCAAGCGCCTCCACTTCATCATCCGCCACCACCTGATTGGCGATACCGTATTGCAAGGCTGTGGTGGACGACAAGGGCTCACCCAGCAACAGCATTTCACTGGCCTTGGCGTACCCCACGCGTTGCGTTAGCAAGAAGCTGGAGCCTGCCTCCGGGCATAAGCCCAGTTTGGTAAACGGGAATTGCAGGGTGGCACCCTGCGCCATGTAGACCAGCTCGCAATGCAGCAGCAGGGTACTGCCCACCCCCACCGCCAAGCCGGTGACGGCGGCAATCAGCGGCTTTTTGCTATGGCTGATGGTGTGCAGGAAGCGCAGTACCGGGCTGTTTTCATCCTGCGGTGGATTTTGCAGGAAATCATTGATGTCGTTGCCACTGGTAAAGCAGCCCGGCGTGGCGGTAATCAGCACTGCACGCACCGACGGGTTGGCATCAGCGGCGTCAATGCCATCGCACAGCGCCGTATACATGGCCTGCGTCAGTGCATTTTTCTTCTCTGGCCGGTTGATCCGCAGGATGGCCACACCATCCTGAATGTCACTGCTGATCGCATCGCTCATGCCCCTGCGCTCCCTGATCTGATTGGTGCGCCTAGCCTATACCGTGTTTTTTGCAAAATCAAGCAACTGCTTGCTTGACATAAGTGAATTTTTGCAATGGCCTTTGCAGCACGCCCCAAGCCGCCTACAATCGACCCATCACTCCGGAGCCCCGCCATGCTGCTGCATCGTGACCAATCCCTGCTGTTGGTAGTCGATGTCCAGGAAAAGCTGCTGCCCGCCATAGATCAGGCCGAGCAGCTGCTACAGCATTGTCACTGGCTGATGGGTGTCGCACTCCATCTGGGTGTGCCCATCCTCTTTTCCGAGCAATACCCGAAGGGGCTGGGCCCCACCCACCCGCAATTGCGCGCACTGGCACCTGATGCCCCCGTGGTCGACAAGACCCACTTCTCCTGTGTGGCGGCCGCTTGCCTGCCTGTCGAGCTGCTGCAGCAACGGCGTCAGGTGGTGATTTGTGGCATGGAAAGCCATGTCTGTGTGCTGCAAACCGCCTGGGACCTGCACGCCAGCGGGCTGGATGTGTTTGTGGTGGCCGATGCCATCGGTAGCCGCAACCCCCTGGATCATCAACTGGCCTTGCAGCGCCTGCAAGCCCTTGGGCTTTCCATCGTCAGCCGCGAGATGTGCCTGTTTGAATGGGCACATCAAGCCGCCACCCCCGAGTTCAAACAGCTCAGTCAACAGTTCCTCCGCTAAGCCCAACACCTGTCGATCCGCTGCAGGGTGGGTCACACCTTGATCACTGCAGCCGTGGTGCCAGCACGCACTGCCTTATGCCCTTTTTTGACTAAATAACTGTTCAGTAACTTATTGACACAAAGCATGGACCGTCTTACCATGCACACTAAATAACTGTTCAGTAATTTACTCATGCAATCGACGCCCGAGAACCATCAACCCGGATGTCGCTGGCTGCGCCGCAAGGAAGCACGCCCAGGCGAGATCATGGATGCCGCGCTGGCGGTGTTCATCGAGAAGGGTTACGCCGGTACCAAAATGGAAGACATCGCCCGACAGGCTGGTGTCACCAAGGGCACGCCCTACTTGTACTTCCAGAACAAGGAAGAGCTGTTTCGCGAGATCATCAAGTCCGCCATCCAGCCACGGCTGGATGAAGTGCAATCCTATATCGACGCTTCTGCAGACCATTCGCTGCAGCAGCAGCTGCAAAATATTGCCGACCACTGGCGGCAAACCGTGCTGGAAACCCCGCGCTCCGGCATCCTGAAGCTGATGATGGCCGAAGCGGGCAATTTCCCGGATGTGGCCGCCTACTACGACACCCATGTCATTCAGCGCTTCCACCAGCAGCTGATCCACCTGCTGGAAACCGGCATGGCACGCGACGAGATTCGTCGGCTGGACCCGGTTTACGCTGCCCATATCATCATTGCGCCCATGCTCTACAGCGTGATGCACAAGCACTGCTTCGCCCAGCAAAACCAGCAGACCCGGCTGGACAGCCAGTTGCTGTTCCAGCAGGCGCTTGACATCCTCTTCAACGGCCTGCGCGCCACCGACATTCAGACTCACCATGGATAACACCCACATGCCATCCCGCCTGCCCCGCTACTTGCCCATACTGGCCCTGCCCTTGCTGCTGGCTGCTTGCAACAAGCCTGCGGAAGCGCCGTACGAAGACATCCGCCAGGTCAAGCTGATGACCGTGAGCACCACGGCCGCTGCCGACCCGCAACAACTGGCCGGGGAAGTACGCCCGCGCCATGAGGTGCGGCTCTCCTTCCGGGTGGCGGGCAAGGTCACGGCACGGCTGGTCAATGTCGGGGATACCGTCAAGAATGGTCAGGTACTGGCTCGTCTGGACGCGACCGACTACCAGCTGGGTAGCGCCGCGGCCCGTGCCCAGCAGGATGCCGCCAGTGTCGAACGCCAACAGAACGACCGTGACCTCGCCCGCTTTCGCCAGCTGCGTGATCAGGGTTTTATCAGCCAAGCTGAATTTGAGCGTCGCAAAGCCGCACTCGACAGCAGCAATGCCCGCCTGAAACAGACGGAAGCCCAGGCACAAAGCTCCGGCAATCAGGCCCGTTACACCGAGCTGCGTGCCGAACAGGATGGCGTGATCAGCCAGCTGGACCTGGAAGCCGGTCAGGTGGTCGCGGCCGGACAGGTGATCGGCAAACTGTCTGCCGGGCAGGAGCTGGAGCTGGTGGTGGCGGTGCCCGAATCCCAACGACAACAGCTGGCCAGCAGCAATGGGCTGACGGTCAGCCTGTGGGCCAATCCGGGCAAAGCCTACCTGGCTCGCCTGCGCGAACTGTCGCCGGAAGCAGATGCCGTCACCCGCACCTTTACTGCCCGTGTCACCATCGTCGATGCTGACAGTCAGGTCCACGCCGGCATGAGCGGCCAGCTGCGACTGCCGCAAACTGCCGCCACCGGTGTAGCCCTGCCGATCAGTGCCCTCTACAGCCAGGGGAACCGCAGCGGGGTGTGGGTGTACGACAGCAAGTCCGGCAAGGTCCATTTGCAAGCGGTGCGACATGGCGCCTTGCAGGGTAATCTGGTCCGCATCCAGCAAGGCATTCAACCCGGCCAGCAAGTGGTGGCCGCCGGTGCCAACCTGCTGCGGGAAGGACAGAAAGTCCGCCCGGTCGAGGGGCTGTAAACCATGAAATCCCTCAACCTCTCGGCGCTCGCGCTCAAGCACCGTACCCTGGTGCTGTACTTCATGCTGGTGTTCATGCTGGCCGGCTTCATCACCTATGGCAAGCTGGGCCAGAAAGAAGACCCAGAGTTCACCTTCCGGCTGATGCTGGTGAAGACCCTGTGGCCGGGCGCCACCGCACAGGAAATGCAGGACCAGGTACTCGACAAGGTCGAGAAAAAACTGCAGGAAACACCGTACCTGAAGTACATCCGTTCCTACGCCAAGCCGGGCGAGGCGGTCACCTTCATCGAAGTGCGTGGCGACACCCCGCCCAAAGACATTCCGGATATCTGGTACAAAGTGCGCCGCAATATCGGTGACATCCGCCAGAACTTGCCACAAGGCGTACTCGGCCCCTTCTTCAATGACGAATTCGGTGACACCTATGGCTCCATCTACGCGTTGACCGGCAACGGCTACAGCATGGCGGAACTGCGCAAGCTGTCCGACCGCGCCCGCCAGTCGCTATTGCGGGTGGAGAACGTCAAGAAGGTCGAACTGCTGGGGGTTCAGGCAGAAAAGGTATACGTCAACTTCTCGACCACCAAGCTGGCTGCAATGGGGGTCGATCCCCTCACCATCATTGGCACCCTCAGCCAGCAAAACGGGCTGGAGCCCTCCGGCTTTGTGGAGGCAGGTGGCAACCGGCTCTATATCCGCACGTCGGGCGAGTTCAATTCGGTACAAAGCATTGCCAATACCCCGGTGCGGGCGGCAGGCCGCACGTTCAAGCTGTCTGATGTAGCCGACGTTTACGCCGGTTATCAGAACCCGCAGAGTTTTGCCTTCCACCATCAGGGCAAGCCTGGCATTGCGCTGGCCATCTCGATGGCCAAAGGAGGCGATGTCATCAAGCTGGGACAGGACCTGACCGCCACCATTGAACAGTTGAAACACGAGCTGCCGCTGGGCGTGAATATCGAGCCGGTGTCTGACCAGCCCAAAGTGGTGAAGAACGCCGTCAACGAGTTCATGCATTCATTGCTGGAAGCGGTGGCCATTGTGCTGGCGGTCAGCTTTGTCTCGCTGGGCCTGCGCGTGGGGGTGGTGGTAGCGCTGTCCATCCCGCTGGTACTGGCGATGACCTTCATTGCCATGTACCTGTTCAACCTCGACCTGCAGCGCATTTCGCTCGGCGCACTGATCATCGCGCTCGGCCTGTTGGTGGACGATGCCATCATCGCCGTGGAAATGATGGCGCTGAAACTGGAACAAGGCTGGGACCGTGTACGTGCGGCCACCTACGCCTACACTGCCACCGCCTTCCCGATGCTGACCGGCACCCTGATCACCGTCGCCGGTTTTCTGCCGGTGGGCCTGGCCAAGTCAGCAGCGGGGGAGTACACCTTCAGCATCTTTGCGGTGGTGGCCATTGCCCTGGTGCTGTCGTGGATCGTGGCGGTGACGTTTACCCCTTACCTAGGCTATAAACTGCTGCCCGAGCTGGCGCATCATGGCGAAGAAATCGACGTTTACCAGAAGCCATTCTACCGTCGTTTCCGCGCGCTGGTAGACTGGTGTCTGCGCCACCGCAAGCTGGTGATTGTGTTGACCCTGCTGGCCTTCCTCGCTTCGGTCTTCAGCTTCAAGTTTGTGCAGAAGCAATTCTTCCCCACTTCCAACCGGGTGGAAGTGCTGGTGGACCTGTGGTTGCCGCAGGGCAGCAGCTGGTCGAACACCCGTGCTGAAGCCGAAAAGCTGGAGCGCAAGCTGCAAGGCAACCCGCATCTGGACAGCGTGACCACCTATATCGGTCAGGGCAGTCCGCGCTTCTACCTGCCCCTGAACCAGGAACAGGAAAACGCCAACTACGCCCAGCTGATGATCATGACCAAGAGTCTGGACGACCGGGAGGCGCTGCTCAAGCAGCTCAATACCTGGTTCAGTACCGACTTCCCGAACGTGCGCGGTCGTGCTGTGCGGCTGGAGAACGGCCCACCCGTCGGCTACCCGGTGCAGTTCCGTGTAATGGGCCCCGACCAGAAGCGGGTGCGGGAGCTGGCAGATCGGGTGACGGCCATCATGCGGGCCAACCCGAACACCCGTAACGTCAACCAGGACACGCTGGAACAGGCACGCATCCTCAAGCTGGATGTGGATCAGGACAAGGCACGCGCACTGGGCGTCTCCACCCAGAGCCTGTCGCGCACCCTCAACCTGATGCTGGTGGGCGCACCGATGACCCAGTACCGCGATGGCGACCAGACCATCGACGTGGTGGCGCGGCTGGACCCGCAAAACACGCCCTCGCTGCAAACGCTGGGTGATCTGCCGGTCAGCACGGCCAGTGGCAAAACGGTACCGCTGTCGCAAATCGCCACCGTCCGGATGGCATTTGAAGACAATCTGTTGTGGCACCGCAACCGTACCCCGGTGATTACCGTGCGGGCGGATATTGCCGAAGGCTGGCAGGCACCGGACGTGTCCGATCAGATCGAGCCTGAGTTGCGCAAGCTGGAGAAAGCGCAACCACCGGGCTACCACATCGAACTGGGTGGCAGCAAGGAAGGCTCTAGCGAATCACAGGCATCTATTGCCGCGGTGATGCCACTGATGTTGTTTGTGGTCATGACCTTGCTGATGCTGCAGCTGCACAGCTTTGCGCGCACCTTCATGGTCCTGCTGACCGCCCCGCTGGGCCTGATTGGTGTGGCCATCGCCTTGCTGCTGTTCAACCAGCCCATGGGCTTTGTCGCCAACCTCGGCATCATTGCACTGGCCGGCATGATCATGCGCAACTCGGTGATCCTGATTGACCAGATCGAGCACGATATCCGCGAAGGGGCTCACGCCTGGCAAGCCATTGTCGAAGCCACCGTGCGGCGCTTCCGCCCGATCATGCTCACCGCCCTGGCCGCCATTCTCGCCATGATCCCGCTGTCCCGCAGTATTTTCTGGGGACCGATGGCCTTCGCCATCATGGGCGGGCTGCTGGTGGCCACGGTTCTGACCCTGCTGTTCCTGCCGGCACTGTACGCGGCCTGGTTCCGGGTCAAACCCCAACCCCAGCCGGAAGCCTGAAAATACATGCATACTTCTGATCACGCACCCAAACAAGGATGGACCATGAAACTGCGTCGCCACCTGCTGCTGCTGACCCTGCTGGGAGGGAGCGCCCATGCCACCGACCTGATGGAGCTGTATCGTCAGGCACTGCAGAGTGACCCCAGCTATGCCGCCGCCCTGGCCAGCCATGATGCCACCATTGAGCGCTACCCGCAGGCAAGGGCGCTGCTGCTGCCGCAAATCAACCTCAGCGCCAATACCACCTGGAATGAGGTCGATACCGAGCTGCGCAGCAATGGCCGGGACGTTCATAGCCATTACAACAGCAACGGCATTGTGATCCAGGCCAAGCAGGCCATCTACAACGGTCAATCGCTGGCACAGGTCGAGCAAGGCAAACTGCAGGTCGAGCTGGCGGAAGTGCAGCGCCGGGCTGCCGAGCAAGACCTGATCCTGCGGGTGGCCCAGGCCTATTTTGATGTTCTGTCTGCCGAAGACCGGGTGCAGCTGACCGTGGC
Source organism: Leeia sp. (assembly GCF_041909055.1). Taxonomy (NCBI): domain Bacteria; kingdom Pseudomonadati; phylum Pseudomonadota; class Betaproteobacteria; order Neisseriales; family Leeiaceae; genus Leeia; species Leeia sp. Next base: position 950,685 of record NZ_JAYREC010000001.1, read on the forward strand.
GCAGAAAGAAGCGACGACTCAGCAACTGGCGCTGGCCAAAAAGAGCTTTGAAGTGGGTACCGCCACCATCACCGATACCCATGAAGCCCAGGCCCGCTTTGACCAGATCGTAGCGGCGGAAATCGCCGCTCGTAACGACCTGAATGTCAAACAAGCGGCCTTGACGCAGCTGACCGGTAAACCCGTCAGCCATCTGGCCCGGCTTGACGGCAAACTGCCGGTATCCGCCCCGGCGCAAAGTAGCGAAGCATGGCAATCCAGAGCCGAGCAAGGCAGCCTGGATGTGGCAGCCAAGCAGCTGCTGAAAGAGGTGGCCAGCCGGGAAATCGACAGGGCCCGTGCCGCCCACTACCCTACGCTGGATCTGGTGGCCACCGCTGCGCACAACCGTACCGGCGGCGGCAGCTCTCCGACCAACACCACCAGCGGCAGCATCGCCTTGCAGCTGAACATCCCGCTGTACGCGGGCGGTGCGCTGAGCTCCAAATCGCGTGAGGCGGTGGCCAAAGAGGAACAGGCCCGGGATGAGCTGGAAGTGGCGCGTCGCAAAGCCGTGCAGGATGCCAACAGCGCCTATCTGGGCATCTCCAGCGGTGCGGCGCAGATTCGAGCACTGGAACAGGCCCTGGTGTCTTCGGAAAGCGCACTGAAATCGACCCGTCTGGGGCAGGAAGTCGGCGTGCGAACCAACCTGGATGTGCTCAATGCCCAGCAGAACTGGTATTCCACCCAGCGTGACCTGTCTGCAGCCCGCTACAGCTACCTGCTGACAGCACTGCGCCTGAAAGCCACCAGTGGACAACTGACCGAAAGCGACCTGCAAGAAGTCAACAGCCGTCTCAAGCCCTGAAACACTCCCTGCCGGTCAGCTCGCGCGACTGTCCGGCAGCACCATTCTTCGGCGTTCGTCTGCCGTCCGGCATGACAAGACGATGCAAACGCCACCTTTAACCGCAAAATGACATAGAATGAAGCCAGACGGTTCAACGGCCCCCGGTGGGGCCGTGTTCCCCCTTGCACGTTAAAGGCTCAGGGAGATGGCGGTACATGTCCAAACGCACATTCTGGCAGCGGGATTGGGTGTTTGCCTTGCTGGTAGTCCTCTTGTTACTGCCAGCCCTGTTCTACACCTCCGTGGTGGATGTCCTGGATGGCAAAGCCTACGACTACGGCATGTCGCGGGTAGAGCGTACCCCCAGCAGCCAGATCGCCATCATTGCCATTGACGACAAAAGCATCCAGACCATCGGCCGCTGGCCCTGGCCACGCGATATCGGCGCCAAGGTCATCGACAAGCTGGGTGAGGCGCAAGCGCGTACCGTGGTCAACAGCGTCTACTATCTGGAGCCGCAGATCGACCCGGGCATGGCCTACTTTGACAAACTGAGTGCGCTGACCACCAAGGCCCTGCAGAACCAGAACCGGGCGGCCGCCAGCATGCCAGAGCAAGCCGCCAGTGACGCGCCCCCTGCGCCGCCCGCGCCCGCCGTGGCCGACCTCAAAGCGATTCAACAGGTGCTGCGTGACGCTGAGAAGGCACTGAATGTCGACAAGACCATGTCGGACTCACTGGCCAAAGCCAAAAATACGGTGCTGATTGCAGGCACCGAGCTGGCCTTGCCCGGAGAGTCGCTGGGTAACCCGCCACCGCAACCGGAGTGGGCGCAGCGGCAAAGTATCGGCCAGGTGATTGATCGCGGCAAGGGTGTCGGGGTACTGCAATTGCGCAGCATGGTGTGGCCCATCGACAGCTATGGCCGTTTTGCCAGCGGCATCGGCCACAGCACCTACCTGCCGGATCCGGATGGCCTGGTGCGCCGGGAGGCGCTGTACCTGAAGTATGGCGAAGCCATCTACCCCTCGCTGTCGCTGATTGCAGCCACCCGCCAGCTCAACCTGTCCGCCGGACAAATTCAAGTAGAGCTGGGCAATAACCTGCAATTGGGGAACCAGACCCTGCAGAGCGATACCGAAGGGGGGTTCCGCCCGCTGTTCTACGCCAATACCAGCTTCCCGGTCGACTCCTTCATTGATGTCTATAACGGCATCATCCCGGCGGAAAAGTATCGCGGTAAGATCGTCCTGATCGGCCCTACCGCAGCGGGGCTGGGTGACTCCCTGTCCACCCCTTCCGGTACCATGCCGCCCGTACTGGCACTGGCCCACTCGGTGTCCAGCCTGCTGCAAGGGGATGTGGTACGTGAACCGGAGTGGGCGCAATGGGCGCCCCTGGTCGGACTGCTGATCATTGCCGTCTTCCTGGTGGCCGTGCTGCCGCATTTGGGCGCAGCGGTGGGGGCGATCCTGACCCTGCTGCTGCTGGCGGGTCTGGTCGGCGGCGAACTCTATTTGATGCAGAGCCAGCTGCAGTGGGTCAAGCTGATGGCTCCAGTCTGCCTGCTGGTACCCGGTTACCTGCTGATCAGCACCCGCCGTTTCCTGTTCTCCGAGCGCGGCAAGGCACAGGCCGACGCCGAATCGGCAGAAAGCAACCGCATGCTGGGCCTCGCCTTCCAGGGGCAGGGCCAGCTGGATCTGGCCTTCGACAAATTCCGCAAGTGCCCGATCGACGACACCATGATGGACACCTTGTATACCCTGGCACTGGATTTTGAACGCAAGCGGCAATTCAACAAGTCGCTCGCCGTGTTCCAGTACATGTCCGGCTACAACGCCAAGTACAAGGATTTGCCACAGCGGCTTGCCCGCGCGCAGCAAATGTCGGAGACGGTGATCCTTGGCGGCTCCGGCAGCCATGGCGCAGCCGGGACACTGATCACCGCTGGTGCGGAAAAACCGATGCTGGGCCGCTACCAGGTAGAGAAGGAGCTAGGCAAGGGTGCCATGGGGGTGGTGTATTTCGGCCGCGACCCGAAGATTGGCCGCACGGTGGCGATCAAGACCATGGCCCTGTCGCAGGAGTTTGAGGCCGAGGAGCTGGATGAAGCCCGCGCCCGCTTCTTCCGCGAAGCCGAGACGGCCGGACGACTGAACCACCCGAACATCGTCACCATTTATGACGCCGGTGAAGAGCACGACCTGGCCTATATCGCCATGGAGTTCCTCAAGGGCAAGGACCTGGCCGACCAGATCAAGCCGGATCACCTGCTGCCGATGCCCACCGTGATGCAGATCATCGCCAAGGTGGCGGACGCGCTGAACTATGCCCACAGCCAGAGTGTGGTACACCGCGACATCAAGCCCGCCAACATCATGTACGAGCCGGACCAGCACACGGTCAAGGTGACTGACTTTGGCATCGCCCGCATCACCGACTCCAGCCGTACCAAAACCGGCATGGTGCTGGGCACGCCCAGCTACATGTCACCGGAACAGCTCTCCGGCAAGAAGATCGACGGCCGGTCGGACCTGTTCTCGCTGGGGGTCACCCTGTACCAGATGCTGTGTGGGCACTTGCCCTTCCATGGCGACTCCATGGCCGAGCTGATGTTCCGCATTGCCAATGACCCGCCGCGCGACATTACCCAGTTCAACAATGCCTTGCCCCTGTGCGTACTCACCATCCTGAACAAGGCATTGCAGAAGGATGTCGAGCGTCGCTACCAGAGCGGCGCCGAACTCGCGGCTGCCCTGCAGCAATGCCTGGCGGAGTGCGGCCATGCGTAATGCCGATCTGCGTACTGCACTCGAGATGGTTGCCCTGTCAGACCCGGGCATGGTGCGTGAACACAATGAGGATGCTGTCGCCATCGACAACAGCATGGGCATGGCCATCCTCGCCGACGGCATGGGCGGCTACAACGCGGGAGAGGTAGCCAGCGGCATGGCCATTGCCTGCATCAGTACCGAGCTGAAACTGCGCATGCCCGGCGTCGAACTACACAAGCGCGATCCGGAAAGCGGCCGTCCGCAGGCCCACCGCCTGCTGCTGGACGCCATTGCCAATGCCAACCGGGAAATCTTCCAGACCGCACGGAATCAACCGCAATGTGCCGGCATGGGCACCACCCTGGTGGTCACCCTGTTTTACGACAACCGTTTGAGCGTGGCGCATATTGGCGACTCCCGGCTCTACCGTCTGCGTGATGACCGGCTGGAGGTCCTGACCCGCGACCACTCGCTGCTGCAGGAGCAGATTGACAGTGGCTTGCTGACCGAAGAGCAGGCGCGTCACGCGCACTACCGCAATCTGGTGACCCGTGCGCTGGGCATTGATGATGCCGTTGAGGCGGACATCAACGATTATGAGGTGGAGGAAGGCGATCTGTATCTGCTGTGCTCGGACGGGCTCAATGACATGCTGACTGACGACGAGATTTCCGAAGCCATGCAGATGCTGGGCAGCAACCTGCCGCTGGCCTCGCAACAGCTGGTACAAATGGCCAATGATGCCGGCGGCAAGGATAACGTCTCGGTCATTCTGGCCCAGGTCAAAGGCTCCTTCAAGACACGCCGCAGCCGCTTCAGCTGGCTGCTGCCCTGGCTGTGAACGCGCTGAGGGGCGCACTGGACATACGATAAAAGATAGAAGGACTTCACCATGCCCAAACTGATCATGAGCCTGGACGGTGCCGAGCTACGGGAATTCACGCTGAGCGGCAGCCGGATGACCATAGGCCGCAAGCCGCATAACGACATCCAGATCGAGAATCTGGCGGTCAGTGGTGAGCACGCGGCCTTGCACAGCATCCAGGGTGAGTACTATGTGGAAGACCTGAAAAGTACCAACGGTACCCTGGTCAACGGCAGCCCGATCGAGAAGCACTTTCTCAAGCACAACGATGAGATCGAGATCGGCAAATTCCGTCTGCGCTATGTCGCCGAAGGGGCCGCTGCGCCCGTCGACAGTGGCAGCTTTGATCGCACCATGGTGTTGCGGCCGGGCATCAAGCCTGCCGATCTGCCCCCGCCGCCGCCCCCACCGCAAGCGGCCCCGGCGCCCTCACCGGCCTTGCCGAGCGGTCGGATCAGCGTCCTCAATGGCAGCAACGCCGGACGCGAGCTGGAGCTGAACAAGAACCTGGTAACGTTGGGCAAGCCCGGTGTACAGGTGGCCGTAATCAGCCGACGCCCGCAGGGGTTCTTCCTGACCCACGTCGAAGGTGCCAGTTTCCCGCAGGTGAACGGTGCTGCCATTGGCAGCCAGCCGCATCCACTGCAGCCCGGTGACGTGATCGAACTGGCTGGCGTACAAATGCGCTTCCAGCAGCCCTGACGCCCACCATGCTGGAGGCGCTGAAACGCTACCGCTGGCCCTTGCTGCTCAGTATTCTGGTGCAGGTGGCGCTGCTGTTGCATGTGGTCGGCATCTGGCACAGCGAGCCCTTGACCCGGCTGGAGTACCAGCTCTACGACATGCGTCTCAACCTGACGCGGCAGGACAAGGTCGATCCGCGCATCGTCATCCTCGACATTGACGAGAAGAGCCTGGCCGAGGTCGGACGCTGGCCGTGGTCCCGCCATCGACTGGCAGAGCTGATGGACGTGCTGTTCCAGCACTATCACATCAAACTGGTGGGCTTTGACGTGGTGTTTGCCGAGCCCGACCACAGCTCGGGTTTGCCCGCGCTGCAACAGCTGGCGAAAGGTACGCTGGCCAACAATCCGGACTATCAGGCCGCCCTGCAGCAGCTGACCCCGACACTGGACTATGATGCCCGCTTTGCCCGCAGCCTGTCCGGTCGCCCTACCGTGCTGGGCTATTACCTGAGCGGCGACAGCGAACAGCAAAGTGGCCAGTTGCCCCCGCCAGTGATGGATGCTGGGCAACTGCCCCCCTCCAACTTGCAAGGCGCCCAGCAGGCCATCGGCTTTGGTGCCAATCTACCCATCCTGCAGAAGGCGGCACGCAGTGCCGGGCATTTCAACCCGATACCGGACCTGGATGGCGTCACCCGCCGGGTGGCCATGCTGTCTGGCTTCAATGGGCACTATTACGAGCCGCTGTCTCTGGCCATGTATCGCAGCCTCAACGGTCAACCCCCGGTGCTACTGGAAAAACCCGCCGGGGTGGGTAGTGACAACTATGCGGCCATTGATTACCTGCGGGTGGGTGATGCCCGCATTCCGATTGATACCGAATTGGCAGCCCGCGTGCCCTATCGGGGACCCGCCGGTAGCTTTCCTTACCTGTCGATCAGCGATGTGCTGGCCAAGCGCGTGCCGCTTTCCGCGCTGCAGGGACGCATCGTGCTGGTCGGCACCACCGCGCCAGGCCTGATGGACTTGCGCTCCACCCCGTTCAGCGCCGTCTACCCCGGTGTGGAAGTCCACGCCAACCTGCTGGCAGGCATGCTCGACAATCGTTTCCCGGCCCATCCCACTTATCTGCTGGGCGCCGAAGTCTTACTGTTGCTGATACTCGGCATCGTATTGCTGTTGATCCTGATCCGGGCCAAGCCGTTGAAGGCCGCGCTGACCTGTCTGCTGGCGGTCTTGCTGGTGCTGGGTGGCAATCTGTGGCTGTGGCGACAGGAATATGTGGACATGCCGCTGGCAGCCAGTCTGGCCCTGATCGCGGCCTTCTTCATCATCCACATGACCTACGGTTACTTCTTTGAATCCCGCAGCAAGCGCCAGCTGGCCGGTGTCTTCGGCCAGTATGTGCCGCCCGAGCTGGTGGAAAAGATGAGTGCCGATCCGGAAAAGTACACCATGGAAGGCGATAGTCGTGAGCTAACCGTGTTGTTCTCCGATGTGCAGGGCTTTACCAGCATTGCCGAGCAGTTGGACCCGCAGCAGCTCACCAGCCTGATCAACGAGTTTCTGACCGAGCTGTCTACCGTCATCCGCCAGCAGCACCTGGGTACCATCGACAAGTATATGGGTGACTGCATCATGGCCTTCTGGGGGGCCCCGGTGGCCGACCCGGACCATGCCCGCAGCGCCATCTTGTCGGCACTGGACATGCAGAAGGTGATGCGACAGCTGGCCCCGCGTTTTGCCGAGCGCGGCCTGCCCGAATTGGTCATCGGCATCGGCATCAATTCCGGCCGCATGACGGTGGGCGACATGGGATCACAGTACCGCAAGGCGTATACCGTGATGGGGGATGCGGTCAACACGGCCGCCCGGCTGGAAAGCCTGACCCGCCTGTATGGGGTGGACATCATTGTCGGTGAGCTGACCCGCAATGCGACCCGCAAAGAATTCCTCTACCGCGAGCTGGATCATGTGCGGGTCAAAGGCAAGGATGAGCCGGTTACCATTTACCAGCCGGTATGCCTGGCCAGCGAAGCCAGCACGGAGCAAACCCGCGCGGTGCAGCTCTTCCAGCAGGCGCTGCGGCACTACCGTGAACAGAACTGGGACATGGCCGAGCTGCAATTGCTGAGCCTGCAGCAAGCGGAGCCCGACAGTACCCTGTATGCCTTGTTTCTGCAGCGCATTGCACATTACCGCAAACAGCCCCCCGCACCCGACTGGGACGGGGTCAGCCAGATGGACAGCAAATGACGGAAATCCGTGTCCTCGGTTGCAGCGGCGGCATTGGTGGCCCGCTACGCACCACTTCTTTTCTGGTCGACCAACATGTGCTGATCGACGCCGGGACCGGCGTGGCCGACCTCAGCCTGGCAGAGCTGGCCCTGGTGGACCGGGTCTTCCTCACCCACAGCCACCTTGACCATATCGCCATGCTGCCGCTGATGCTGGACTCGGTCGGCGCCATGCGCAACCAGCCGCTGGAAGTGCTGGCGACCACCGAGACCATTGCCATCCTGCAGCAGCACATCTTTAACTGGCAGGTGTGGCCGGATTTCAGCCAGATACCCGACCCGCAACACCCTTTCCTACGCTTTACGCCGATCCAGCTGGGGCAAACCATCGCCTTGGGACGGCATGCCCGGTTGCAAGTCTTGCCCGCCGAACATACGGTGCCGGCTGTCGCCTACGCCCTCCGCTGCAGCAAAGGCAGCTGGGTCTTCAGCGGTGACACGGTAGGCGGGGAGGCATTCTGGCGTGCGGTCAATACCTTGCCAGACCTCCGATACCTGATCATGGAAACCGCATTTTGTGTACGCGAGGCGGAGTTGGCCCGCTTGTCGAAACACCTGAGTCCGGATACGCTGGCTGAACAACTGGCCTGCCTGCAACTTCCGGTTGAGCTCTACATCACCCATTTGAAGCCAGGCGAGCTGGAACTGACCATGCAGGAAATTCATGCGCTGGCAGCCCGCTGGCAGCCGCGCATGCTGCAGGCCGGCCATGTGTTCAGCCTGTAACGGACCCTTGCCATGAGTACGCCTACTACTGCCTTGCTGCAGCGCCTGCACCCGGTGGCCTCGCTGTCGCCGGAACGCCTGGAAGAGCTGCGCGGTTTCTGCTTTGTCGAGCGCATCCCGCCCGGGCATGACCCTTTCCGCATGGATGATACCCGCCAGAAAACGGTCTGGCTGCTGGGTGGACGACTGTCGATCAGCTTTGGCGATGGTCATACGCAGGTGTTCAGCCCGGCTGAGGATGGGGCGATCCCGACCCTGCCGCTCAAGGCTCCCATTCTGCGCGCCACCGCCATTGACGAGATTGCGCTGCTGCGTATCGACAGTGATTTGCTCGACATCCTGCTGACCTGGGACCAACTCACCCAAGACGAAGCATTACAATCGGACCCGCACCACATGGTCAGCGCCGACAGCCTGCGCTTTGGCGCGCTGGCGGCCCTGAAACCTGCACAGTATCGCAGCCTGCTGGCGCACCTGCAGCGAATTGAGTGTGCAGCGGGTACCGTGCTGATCCGGGAAGGTGATGCCGGGGACTATTACTACTTGCTGGAGCAGGGTGCCGCCACCATCACCCGCCAGGTGGGTGGCACCCAGCAGAAGCTGGCCGAAGTGGGCCCTGGTGCAGCCTTTGGCGAAGAGGCGCTGGTGTCGGATAATCCGCGCAACGCCACGGTCACCCTGACGCGTCACAGCATTCTGCACCGCTTGTCCAAGCAGGATTTCAGCACCTTGCTCAAACAGCCACTGCTGAATGAGGTGGATGCCACTACCGCGCAACAGGCCGCGCAACAAGGCGCCACCTGGCTGGACGTGCGCTTCCCCTCCGAGTATCAGCACAACCGGCTGGACGGCGCCTTCAATATACCGCTCAACGAGATTCGCAACGCGGTCGATGTGCTGTCCCGTGAACGCCGCTACCTGTGCTATTGCGATAGCGGCCGCCGTGCTGCGGCAGCAGCCTTCTTGCTGGCACAGAATGGCTATCAGGTCAGCGCGCTGCGCGGTGGTCTGCAAGCCTTGTCCGCCCTACCGGAACCCACCCAATCATGAATCCAAACAGCACCGAGGGTTTGACCCAGATGGTCGACGTGCGCGACCGCCTGACCTTCCATCGCAATCTGCAACATGTCATCAACCGCATCCACGCCACGCAGAATATCGACGAGCTGATGCTGGAGCTGTCCGGTGAGATTTGCAGTCAGTTTGAGGCCGACCGGCTGACCATTTATGTGATCAGCGAAGACAAATCCTCCATCGTGTCCAAGGTCAAGACCGGGCTGAACTCCTTCCGCGACATCCGCTTGCCGATTACCGAGCAAAGCGTGGCGGGCTACTGCGCCCTGCACAAGCAAAGGCTCAACATTGCCGATGTCTACAATCAGGAAGAGCTGGCCCGCTACAGTGCCGAGCTGCGTTTCCTGGCCGAAGTAGACAAGCGCACCGGCTACCGGACCAAGCAAGTACTGGTCTGCCCGATTCTGGATGAGCGTGACAACAACCTGATTGGTGTGCTGCAACTGATCAATCAGCGCGATGATCAGCCCTTCTCGCTTCTGGTGCTGGAGGGGGCCATCGAGCTGTGCAAGACACTGGCCATTGCGCTGCGGCAGCGCCAGTCTGGTGCACCGTTCATTCCACGCTCACGCTACGACCACCTGGTGGTGGATGGCATTCTGTCCGCTCCGGAGCTGGAGCTGGCCGGGCGCTCAGCCCGCCGCAAGAACCTGGATTTGGAAAGCGTGCTGCTGAGCGAGTTTCAGGTCAAGGTAGATGCCTTGGGGCAGGCGCTGTCCCGCTTCTATCAGGTGCCTTATGTCGGCTTCAAGGCAGACCGGCTCAAGCCCATTGAGCTGTTGCGCAACCTGAAGCAGGAGTTCGTTGAAGAAAAGGGCTGGTTGCCGCTGGAGGACAGTAAGGAAGGCCTGCTGATCCTGACCATGGACCCGGAGCAGGTGAAGGCCGGTCGGCTGGCGCAAGAGCTGTTCAGTCAGTACAAACTGCAGTATGCCGTCACCACCCACCTTGAGTTCAACCAGACGGTACAGGCTTTTTACGGCAGTGGCAGCGGCTCGATCAGTGACATCCTGTCGGATATGGAAGACGAGCCGGTCCACGACAGCGGCCCGACCGCCGAGGAGCTGAGCGCCGCGCAGGACAACGAGCTGGTCAAGCTGGTGAACAAGATCATCATGGACGCCTACCAGCAAGGTGCCAGTGACATTCACATTGAGCCCTACCCCGGCAAGAACAAGACCGAAGTCCGCTTCCGCCGTGACGGCACCTTGGTACCGTATATTGAAGTCCCCTCCAGCTACCGTGATCCGCTGGTCACCCGCATCAAGATCATGTGCGACCTCGACATCTCCGAGAAGCGCAAGCCACAGGATGGCAAGATCAAGTTCAAGAAATATGGCCCGCTGGATATCGAATTGCGGGTCGCCACCGTACCTACAGCGGGTGGGCTGGAAGATGTGGTGATGCGGATTCTGGCCGCCGGGGAGCCGATTCCGCTCGACAAGCTGGGCCTCTCGCCCTACAACCGCAGCCAGCTGGAAAACGTGGTCAGCAAGCCTTATGGCCTGTTCTTTGTCTGCGGCCCCACCGGCTCGGGCAAAACCACCACCCTGCACTCGGTGCTGAAGTTTCTCAATACCTCAGAAACCAAAATCTGGACCGCAGAAGATCCGGTGGAAATCACGCAGAAGGGCCTGCGGCAGGTGCAGATGAATCCCAAGGCCGGGCTCAATTTTGCCTCGGCGATGAAATCCTTCCTCCGTGCCGACCCGGACGTGATCATGGTGGGCGAAATGCGCGACCGCGACACCACCGCCATCGGCATTGAAGCGTCACTCACTGGCCATCTGGTGCTGTCCACCCTGCATACCAACAGTGCACCGGAATCCATCATCCGTCTGCTCGACATGGGCATGGACCCCTTCAATTTTGCCGATGCCCTGCTCGGTATTCTGGCGCAACGGCTGGCCAAACGTCTATGCTCTAAGTGCAAGGAAGCCTACACCCCCGGCAAGGAAGAGATTTCCCGCCTGCTCAATGAGTACTGCGAGGAATTGAAAGCCACCGTGCAGTGGCAGCGTGACCCGAAGGCCGCCTTTGAAGGTATTTACCGGGATTGGGTCAAGCGCTTTGCCAATGCCAAGGGTGAGTTCACCCTGTATCGCGCCAAGGGCTGTGACCACTGCCTGGACAGCGGCTACAAGGGGCGGCTGGGCTTGCACGAGCTGCTGGTAGGCAGCGATGCCAGCAAGAAAGCCATTCAGGAACACGCCCGGGTGGCCGAATTGCTGGCCATTGCCCTGAATGAAGGCATGCGCACGCTGAAACAGGACGGTATCGAGAAAGTGCTACAAGGAGATACTGACATGCTGCAAGTACGGGCAGTCTGCATCAAATGAATGGCGATACGTCAGGGGCGTGGCCATGAGTCCCGCCCTCGACATTCTGGCCCGGCTGGACAAGCTGAACGCGATAGGCCGTGCCTTGTCCGCCGAGACCGATTTACCCCGCCTGCTGGAGGCCATCCTGCTGGCCGCCAAAGACTTTGCCCATGCGGATGGTGGCACCCTGTACCGCATGGTCAATGGGGCATTGCAGTTCGAAGCACTGCGCAACGACAGTCTCGGTTTTGCCATGGGGGGAACTACCGGCACTGCCATCCCCTTCCCACCGATTCCCTTGCAGCTGGCCGATGGTCGCCCCAACCAGCATATGGTGGTCGCCCATGCGGCCCTGAGCGGGCAGACCGTCAACATCGCCGATGCCTACAGTGCCGAAGGCTTTGATTTCTCCGGTACCCGTGCCTTTGATGCCCGCACTGGTTACCGCTCACAGTCCTTCCTCACCGTGCCGATGAAAAGCCACGATGGCAGCATCATCGGTGTGTTGCAATTGATCAATGCGCAGGATGAGACCGGACAGATACGCAGCTTTACCCCTGAAGACCAGCAACTGGTGGAGTCCCTGGCGTCCCAGGCCGCGATTGCCCTGAACAACCGGCTGCTGATCCAGCAGCTGGAGCAGCTGTTTGAAGCCTTGATCAACCTGATCAACGCCGCCATTGACGAAAAGTCACCCTATACCGGGGGGCATTGTGAGCGGGTCCCCTTGTTGACCATGATGTTGGCCGACGCGGCCCACCAGGTCAACAGTGGCCCGCTGGCCGACTTCCGTATGAGCGAGCAGGATCGCTACGAGCTGAAGATTGCCGGGCTGTTGCACGACTGTGGCAAGATCACCACCCCGGTGCATGTGGTGGACAAAGCCACCAAGCTGGAGACCATATTCGACCGCATCGCCTTGGTCGATACCCGCTTTGAGGTGCTATTCCGCGATGCCGAGATCGCCCGTCTGAAAGGGGAGATGGACGAGGCCGCTTACACTGCGCGCATTCATCAGCTGGAAAACGACCGGGAGCTGCTGCGAGCCACGAATATCGGCGGCGAATACATGGATGAGGCCCATCTGCGCGCCGTTGAGACCATTGCCGCCATGCCGTGGCGTGACCATGATGGCAAGGAACAGACCTTCCTCAGCTCGGACGAACTGACAAACCTGTCGGTACGCCGTGGCACGTTGAATGAGGCGGAACGCAACATCATCAACCACCACATCGTGATGACCATCCGCTTGCTGGAGGCCTTGCCGTGGCCTGCGCATCTGGCGCGGGTACCAGAATATGCAGGCGGTCACCATGAGCGGATGGATGGGCGCGGCTACCCGCGCGGGCTGACCCGTGAGCAGATGAGTGTTCAGGCTCGCATCATGGGCATTGCCGATATTTTTGAGGCGCTCACCGCGCGGGATCGTCCCTATAAACCCGGCAAGCCCTTGTCCGAGTCGCTGACCATTCTGGGCCGCATGGCACGGGACCAGCATATCGACAATGATTTGTTCGATGTCTTCATGCGTGAGCGGGTGTACCTGCGCTACGCGGAGCAGTTTCTGGAGCCCAGCCAGCTAGACCATGTCGACCCGGCCAGCATACCCGGCTGGTCCGGCAGTCGCTGCTAGGCAGCGGCCTGCCCTAGTATCAGCGCGGCTTGGTGTGCAGCGCCAGCATCGCCGCTTCCATCTTGCCCGCCCTGAGCTCATCCAGCCGCTGCAGGCTCTGGTCGATACTGCGGTCAATCTCAATCTGCTCGTTCAGGGTAGGTGCTTTCAGTACAAAGTTCACCACCTCTGCCCGCTCACCGGGGTGACCAATACCCAGCCGCAGCCTCCAGAAATCGGGCGTGCCCAGATGGGCGATGATGTCCCGCAGCCCGTTATGCCCGCCATGGCCGCCCCCTCGCTTGAGTTTGACACCGCCGGGCGGCAGGTCCAGCTCATCATGGATCACCAGGATCTCGGCAGGCTCGATCTTGTAGAAGCGTGCCAGCGCCGCCACCGACTGACCGCTACGGTTCATGAAGGTTTGCGGCAGCAACAGCCAGCACTCCGGCTGGCCCGAGGCACGCCCGGCATAGCCATGGAACTTGCCTTCCAGCCGCAGATTGACCCCCCATTGCCGCGCCACCCGCTCCACCCACCAGAAACCGGCATTGTGCCGGGTGGTCTCATACTCAGCGCCGGGGTTACCCAGCCCCACCATCAAGCGGATTGTCATTTAGACCCTCTGCAAAAGAAAAACCCGCCCGTCAGCCATGCCGAGGGGCGGGTGAGGCGACGGGGATACCGTCAGCCGGTATTACTCGGCGCTACCGCCGCCGCGTACAGCGGCAATGGCGGCCACAGCCAGGTCTTCACCACGGCCCAGGGATACCAGCTCCACGCCCTTCGGCAGCTTCAGCTCGGACAAGTGCACTGCAGCGCCTGCGGCCAGCTTGGACAGGTCCACTTCGATGAATTCCGGCAGATCGCCCGGCAGGCAGGACACGTCCACTTCGGTCAGGATGTGGTTGACGATACCGCCGCCCAGCTTCACGCCCGGGGCAATTTCGCCGTTAACGAAGTGCAGCGGCACCTTCATGTGCAGCTTCTGGTCAGCGGCCACACGCTGGAAGTCCACATGCTGGATTTGTTGCTTGTATGCGTGCCATTGGGTTGCGCGCAGCAGCACTTTCTCTGCCTTGCCATCCACCACCAGATCCAGGATGGAGGAGTGGAATGCCTCGTTACGCATGGCGTGGAACAGGTTGTTGTGATCCAGCTCGATCACCAACGGGGCCACATTGCCACCATAAACGATACCCGGCACCTTGCCAGCGTGACGCAGGCGGCGGCTCGCACCCGAACCTTGCTTCGCACGGCTTTGTGCAATAACTTCGATTTTCATGATCAACCTTTCTGGTTAAAAACAAAAACCGCCACCCCTCCGCGACCAGACGGGTGACGGGTGGGGGCCTAGGCCCCCGCTATCCGTCCGCTAATGCTTATTCAGCAAACAGCGAACTGACGGAATCTTCGTTGCTGATCCGCTTGATGGTCTTGGCCATCAGCTTGGCAATCGACAAGGTGCGAATCTTGCCACAGGCCAGCGCTTGCGGGGACAGCGGGATGGTGTTGGTCACCACCAGTTCATCGAGTGCGCTCTGCGCAATCCGCTCCACCGCCGGGCCGGACAGCACCGGGTGGGTAGCGTAGGCCAGCACCTTGTCCGCACCTTGCTGCTTCAGCGCTTCCGCTGCCTTGCACAGGGTGTTGGCGGTATCGACCATGTCATCCATGATCACGCAGGTACGGCCTTCCACATCACCGATGATGTTCATCACCTCGGCCACATTGGCCTTGGGGCGACGCTTGTCGATGATGGCCAAGTCCGAATTCAGCAGCTTGGCCATGGCACGAGCACGCAACACGCCACCCACATCCGGCGACACCACCATCAGGTTCGGATAGTTCTTTTGCAGCAGGTCTTCCAGCAGCACCGGGGTGGCGTAGATATTGTCCACAGGGATGTCAAAGAAGCCCTGGATCTGATCGGCATGCAGGTCAACGGTCAGCACCCGGTCCACCCCTGCCGAAATCAGCATGTTGGCGACCACCTTGGCCGAAATCGGCACGCGCACCGAGCGCGGGCGGCGATCCTGCCGGGCGTAGCCAAAATAAGGGATGGCAGCGGTAATGCGCCCGGCAGATGCGCGCTTGAGCGCGTCTACCATCAGCAGCACTTCCATCAGGTTGTCGTTGGTGGGCTCGCAGGTGGATTGCAGCACGAACACATCACGCCCGCGCACATTCTCCAGCAATTCAACGGTCACCTCACCGTCGGAAAACCGACCTACCGTGGCGTGCCCCATCGGGATATCGAGATGGTGAACGACTTCTTCCGCCAATGCCGGATTGGCATTGCCCGTAAACACCATGAGATTGTTGTAGGCCATCTTCATCGCTCCGCCGATCGCAGCTGTGGGGGCTACCCGGACAAACAAAAAGCGTGCACCTTCAGGGTGCACGCTTTCATTCTAGCTCTAAATTCGTGGCTGAGGAGGTAGGATTCGAACCTACGCATGCCGGAATCAAAATCCGGTGCCTTAACCAACTTGGCGACTCCCCAATTGCCTTACTTTGCACTACTCAGTTCAGCTTGCGTAGCGGGTGCACATTATAGCCACGCACTACCCAAGCTTGCAATCCTTGCGGCGTTTTTTTCCGGACTGCTTCAGCAGCTTCCTTGCTGCCAAACCGGGCAAACACACACGCTCCCGACCCGGTCATCATGGCTTCTGCGTACTGCTGCAGAAAATCCAGCGCCGTCGCCACCTGCGGATACAGCCGACAGGCTACACTTTGCAGGTCGTTACTCAGACCGCGCCGTGTGGCGTCATCTCGAAAGACCGGCATTGTGATGGGTTTGGTGTTGCGTGTCAAGTCTTGGGCCGAAAAAATTTCAGCGGTAGGCACCTGCACTGGCGGGCGCAGCAGCACATACCAGTCTTCGGGGACCTCAATTGCTTGCAGCACCTCACCCACCCCCTCGGCAAAGGCGCTGTGCCCGAACACAAACACCGGCACGTCCGCCCCCAGCTGCAAACCCAGCGCCTGCAGTGCCGGGCGGTCCAGCCTGCATTGCCACAGGTGGTTGAGCGCCAGCAGCACGGTCGCCGCATCCGAACTCCCGCCACCCAGCCCGCCGCCCATCGGAATCTGCTTGTCCACCCGGAGGTCCGCGCCCAGCGGACACCCGGTGGCCTGTTGCAGCAGGCGGGCCGCCCGCACCACCAGATCGGCCTCGGGTGGCACCTCCGCCAGCTCACTCACCCGCCGGATCTGGCCGTCTGCCCTCACCCGGATTGATATGGTGTCGCACAGGTCGATGAAGGTAAACGCCGTCTGCAGCAGGTGGTAGCCATCTGGTCGGCGACCTGTTACATGCAGGAACAAGTTGAGCTTGGCCGGTGCCGGAAAATCTTGCCAGTCGTTCATCATGGTGTCAGGGTCGTGCCATCTGGCAAGGTCCATTGATCGACCACCAGACGCAGTTCCAGTCCGTCTCGCTGCAGGCTCAGTTTGCGTGGCAGCGCCCCGGCGGTCGGGTGATCCGGAAAATAACTGCTGACCCGGATCAGCCAGTCCTGCTGTTGCAGCTGTTGCAGCCGCCCCTGCTCGTCACGCTCGGGCTCCCCGCCCTGCATCGGGTCCAGTTTGCCCTGCACCCAGTAGCTCAAGCCTTGCAGCGGCAGGCGCCAGCCCAGCACTTTCTCGGTCAGGCTTTCCGGATCGGGCGCCACGTAGCGGCCCTCGGTGGTTTGCAGCTCAACCTGGCTGGCGGTGCGTGACAGGGAGGCCACGGTTTGCCCCAGCGGGCCTTCCAGCGTCATCCAGTCCCCGGTGCTGCCGTGTTGCCAGTTCAGTTGCGCCTGCTGGCTGTCACCCTGCCAGCGCACGCCCAGCCGTCCTTGCAGGGTGAATTGTGTTTGCCCCAACTCAGGCGGACCGCTGCTGTCCACACTGCTGCAACCTGCGAGCCCAATACCCAGGATCAGGCTCAATCCTGCCAGCCAACGCATCATCTGCTCACTTCACCTGCAAACGCTTCATCACGTCCAGCAATACCGCCTCGTCCGGATGCTTCTTCAAGGCGTCCTGCAACAGCGCACGCGCCTCCGCTTGCTTGCCGGTCAGCCACAGCACTTCGCCCAAATGGGCGGCAACATCCGGCTCCTGCAGTTTGCTGTAGGCCGTGCGCAGGTAATCTGTCGCCTCGGCCAGCTGCCCCAGCTTGAATTTCACCCAGCCCATGCTGTCCAGAATGGCCGGATTGTCCGGCTCCTTCTCCAGCGCCTTGCTGATCAACGTCAGCGCCTCGGTATGGCGATCGGTGCGATCGGTCAAGGTGTAGCCCAGCGCATTGAGTGCGGTGGCATTGTCGGGCTGCCGCTTCAGAATGATCCGCAGGTCTTGCTCCAACCAGTCCAACCGGTTCATTTTCTCGGCGACAAAAGAGCGCTGCAGCCGTAAGTCCGCATCACTCTCTTCATCTGCCCCCTGCAGGGCCTCAGTCAGCACATCGTAGGCTTGCTGGTGCTGCCCTGCAAGGCTAAGCACTTGTGCGTCTATGCTCAGAAAATCACGACGCGCAGCAGGCTGCTGGGCAATGGCTTCGCTGACGCGGGAGCGCGCCTCGGCCAGTCGACCTTTACGCGCCAGCAGTTCAGCCGCCTGGCGTTGTGCGCTCAGAAACGCGCCGCCTTCAACCTCGTCCCAAGCCCGCAAGGCTGCATCCACATCGCCTCGTTCTGCTGCCAGTCGCCCCAGTAGCAGGTATACCGTGTCTGTATCCCGATAGCGCAGGCGAATCGCGTCTTGCAAGGCACCTTCAGCGGCCTTGCCCTGCCCCATGCCGGCCAGCTGTCGACCCAGCTGGTAAGCCACCTCAGCGCTTTCCGGAGCCTCCTTGCGTAGCGCCTGCAGCATCGCAAGCGCCTCCTGCCCCCGCTTGAGATCGGCCAGAGAGAGGGCGAGCATGAGGCGCGCCCGCATGGCTTTGGGATGGCTGCTGACGTAAGCCTGCAATTGCTTGCTGGCTTCCGCCAACTCATTACGGGCACGCAGCTGCGCACGCAGCACTGCGGCATCTTCAAAGTTGTCGTTCAATCGCAGCGCCTGCTCCAACGCATCCAGCGCCTCATCCTTCCGATTGACCTGGGCCGCCGCGTTGGCACGCACCCACCAGGCACCAGCCTCGGTCTTGTAGGGTTCGGTCAGGTCACGGGTCAAGGGGTAAACGGCCGTCGGGCTGCCCGCTTCCGGCAATTGCTCTGCGTAATATCGCCACAAGGCGTCACGCCGGCTGCCGGCATCCGTCAACACCTGTTGCAGCGGAATACGGGAACGCTCCGGATCAGGGCTACGCAGGGCCAAGGCCACCAGCCATTCCGCCGCCTCGGGCGACTTGCTGTTGTTGTACCAGCGCGCGGTCAGCCGCAGGGCATCGCCGAAGCGATTGTTGGCAATGGCCAGCTGCGCGGCCCGCCGCCCCAGCACCGGGTCAGCACTTTCCTCGGTCAGCAGGTCAAACAGTTCGACCGCTGCGCCGCCCTGGCCTCGCTGTTGCGCAATCTCCCCCAGCAAGAAGCGATAGAGGATTTGCGGGGTCAGGCCCTGCGGCTCCGCCGCCTCTTCTGCCGCCACCGGCTGCAAGCCGATCGTGGCCAGGGAAAGGCTCAGCAGCAAACGTTTCATGGCAATGGCCATTGTGTCTTCCGGGTTGGGTTGCGACCGGGATGTCTCCGGCCTGTAGTGGCAGCTTGGGCAACCTGGCGCTGCAATGGTTCAGCGCTTGCTGATGTGCCCAGTGATAACGCATATTAGGCGAGGAAGGGGCTGCTGCGCCAGCCCACCCTTTGCAAAACCTGGAATCCCTACATGCCTGAACTACCGGAAGTCGAAACCACCCGCCGCGGCATTGAGCCTTTGCTGACAGGGCGGCAATTCAGCAAGGTCATCATCCGCGAACATCGCCTGCGCTGGCCGGTACCTGACCATTTGCCCAGCCTGCTGCCAGGACTGACCTTGCGCGGCATTCAGCGTCGCGCCAAATACCTGCTGTTTGACGCGGGGCAGGGCTGGCTACTCGGTCATTTGGGCATGTCCGGCTCATTTCGGGTGCTGACCGACCCGCAGCCGGTGCGCAAGCACGATCATCTGGACCTGGAGCTGGACGGTGGGGCGGATAGCGGCGGGGTTACCCTGCGCTACCATGATCCACGGCGCTTTGGCTGCCTGCTGTGGGTACCGGATGACTGGCAACAACACCCCTTGATTCGCGATCTGGGGCCGGAACCCTTATCAGAAGCGTTTCACGCGGACTATCTGCTGCAGGCGCTGCAAAGGCGCAGCAGCGCCATCAAGCTGGCGTTGATGGATAATCATGTGGTGGTTGGCGTCGGCAATATCTATGCTTCAGAAGCACTGTTCCTGGCGGGGATTCATCCGCAAACCCCGGCGCAGGAGCTGAGTATTGTCGCGCTGCAGCGTCTGGTGTTGGCCGTTCAGCAGGTTCTGACCGCCGCACTGGCCTCTGGCGGCAGTACCTTGCGCGACTATGTGAACGCCCGTGGCGACACCGGCTATTTTCAGCTCACGCTGAATGTTTATGATCGGGCCGGCGAACCGTGCCGGCAGTGCGGCACGCCCATCAGCAAGTTACTGCTGGGTCAGCGCAGCAGTTTTTTCTGCGCACAGTGTCAATCCATGCGTCAAACGGCGCACAATGGGGGATGACTGGTGTTTACAGCCGATGGTCGGCTATGCAAACATCAACAATTGTCAAAAAAGCCTTACACGCGCGGAGAGTGACCGTGACCCAGGACGCCCTGATTGCCGATATTCACGCTTATAGTGAATGGCGAGAACAGATTGCCAAGTCCATTCTGCAGTTTCAACGCTGGTTAATGGGCCAGGAGTTGCATGACGCCCAGATGGCCTTGCGGATTGACCAGCTGCTGGGCCGCTTGCGCGATGACAAACTGAATATCGCCTTTGTGGCCGAGTTCTCGCGCGGCAAATCCGAGCTGATCAACGCCATCTTCTTTGCCGGCTATGGCCAGCGCATCCTGCCCTCATCCGCAGGCCGCACCACCATGTGCCCGACCGAGCTGATGTATGACCCGGCACGCCCGGTGGCCATTCAGCTGCTGCCCATCGAAACCCGTGGCACCAATACCAATACCGCAGAGTACAAGCGTTACCCGGACGAGTGGCGCACCATTCCGTTGGACCTGGCCTCTCCGGAAAGCATGATGTCGGCCTTCCAGCGCGTGGGCGAAACCAAGCGCGTTCCGCTGGATGTCGCCAAGCGCTTCGGCCTGTTCAACGAAGAGGATGAGGACAATCTGCTGACGGTACACGCTGACGGTACCACCGATATCCCGTGCTGGCGCCACGCCATCATCAATTTCCCGCATCCGCTGCTGGAGCAGGGGGTGGTGATTCTGGATACGCCTGGGCTGAATGCCATCGGTGCCGAACCGGAGCTGACGCTGTCCTTGCTGCCCTCCGCCCATGCGGTGGTGTTCATCCTGGGTGCGGATACCGGTGTCACCAAATCTGACCTCGACATCTGGAAGGAGTACCTGTCCGGCGGGGCGCACCATACCGGACGTATTGTGGTGTTGAACAAGATCGACGGCCTGTGGGATTCGCTAAAGAGCGACAGTGAAATCGAAGGCGAAATCAACAAGCAGGTGAAGGACTCCGCCGCTCTGCTGGGGCTGAAAACCCAGCAAGTGTTCCCGATTTCAGCCCAGAAAGGCCTAGTCGCCAAAATCAACGACGACGCCCCGCTGCTGGCCAAAAGCCGCCTGCAGGCGCTGGAACGTGCCATCGCTGATGGCCTGATCCCGTCCAAGCAGGACATCGTGCGTGATACCACTCAGGGCGAGATCGAGAGCATGGTACTGGATGTGCGCCATATCCTGCATGCGCGCCGCTCCGGCATTGATGAGCAACTGGGTGAGCTGGGCGAACTCAAAGGCAAGAACCGCGAAACCATCCTGCAGATGCTGGACAAGATCGCGGCCGAGAAAGCCCGCTTCGAGAAAGGTCTGGCTCAGTTCCAGGCCCTGCGCAGTGTCTTCTCGCAGCAGACCAATGTGCTGTTTGGGCACCTGGGCAAGGACAGCCTGAAAAAGGAAATCCGCAAGGTGCGGGAAGCCATGCAAAGCAGCATGCTGTCGTCCGGCCTGGCCAATGCCATGAATCAGCTGTTCCGCTCCATCAACGAGCGGGTCACCCGTGCCGGTGAGCAGGTCACCGAGATTCAGGCCATGATGGGCGGCATGTACCAGAAATTCAGCCAGGAACACGGCTTGGCCAAGGTAACCCCGCCGCCGTTCTCGACCTTGAAGTATCACAAGGAAATCCATCGGCTAGAAAAGGTGTATCGCGCCCACTTCTCCGGGCTCGGCACCATGCTGACCACCCACAAAGCCACGCTGACGCAGAAGTTCTTTGAAACCATTGCCAACAACGTGGTGTATGTATTCGATATCGCCAACCGTGATGTGGAAAACTGGCTGAAGGCCATCATGGCACCGATGGAGACCCAGGTACGGGAACATCAGCTGCAACTGCGTCGCCGCCTGGAGAACGTCAAGCGCATTCATCAGGCTACCGATACCCTGGAAGCCCGTATCGGCGAACTGAACGAGGTGGAGAGCAGCATCCAACAACAGCTGGCTGAGCTGGACCGCCAGTCACGCGAGATTTATCAGACCATCAGCCAGGATGCCAGCGAGCGCGTCGGTCGCGCGGCCTGACCCTGCACATTGACAAGCCGCAGGTGCACCCCACCTGTGGCTTGCTACTTTTCGGTTTCAGCCTGTCTTTGGCTTGTCGGCCGCATACTCGTTCAGCGCCCGCGTGAATGAATCTTCACCCCTGTCACATGTCCATTCACACAATTGTCATATACAATCGCTAACTTGTAAGCCATACCGCCATCAGGAGACGTGCCATGTTTGGAGCAGCAGATCCCCGTAGCGCTGCCACCGCAGGCAAGCAAGCGTTGCGGTTGTGCTTTGCCGACAGCGAAGATGATGTCCGCGAAGCGCAGCGCCTGCGCTTTGAAGTGTTCGTAGAGGAAATGGGCGCCCATGTGCCGAACGCCGCCAGCGGCCTCGACCAGGATCTGTTCGACCCCTACTGTGACCACCTGATGGTGCGCGCGGGTCCGGAAGACCGTGTCGTCGGTACCTACCGCATCCTGCGCCCGGAAGCCGCCAAGCAGATTGGCAGCTACTACTCGGAAACCGAATTCGACCTGACCCGTCTGCACCACATTCGTGGACAGCTGGTAGAACTGGGCCGCTCCTGCGTGCACGCCGATTTCCGTTCCGGTGGGGTCATCACCCTGCTGTGGGCGGGGCTGGCTGACTATATGGCGCGCCACCGTTACGAATACCTGATGGGCTGTGCCAGCATGAGCATGGCCGATGGTGGCCATATGGCCGCCAACATCTACGCCTCCTTGAGTGAGAGCCATCTGGCCCCGGTGGAATGGCGTGTTACCCCGCGCTGCCCGCTGCCGCTGGAAGCACTGCGTGAGCCACTGCCGCTGGAGATTCCGCCGCTGCTCAAGGGCTATATGCGCGCTGGTGCCTACATCTGTGGCGATCCGGCCTGGGACCCGGACTTCAACACGGCAGATCTGCCGCTGCTGTTGCCGATGTCACGCCTGAACCCGCGTTACGCCCGCCATTTCATGGCCGCTGCCGCCTGAGGCGACAAGGACGGGCATGCCGTTTGACAGCCACAACACTGGTCAAGCGGCAAGCCCGGCCCGTATACTCTCGGGGATGAGTTTCCTGCACCCTGCGGCCCGGACCTTCTGGCCGGTCCGGATCTGGCGTTTATTCCGATTGCTGTGCCATCTGCTGAGCGGCATGCTGGAGATCCGTCGCCATTTCGCCCACGCCAGCCCACAGGAGCGCCAGCAGCGCATCCAGCGCTGGTCGCGTGAGATGCTGCAAGTCATGGGCATCCGCCTGCGCATCAAGGGTACGCCGCCGCTGTCACCGCCTCCCAATACCCTGTGGGTCTGCAATCACATTTCCTGGCTGGATATTTTCATCATCAACGCGATGGTGCCCTGCCGCTTTGTGGCCAAGGCCGATGTCGAAGGCTGGCCGTTGGTGGGCTGGCTGTGCAAGCATGCAGGCACGCTGTTCATCAAGCGGGGTGACCGCCGTGACATGATGCGGATGAATGAGGACATGACTCGCCTGTTGCAGGACGGTGAAACCTTGGGCTTCTTCCCGGAGGGGACCACCAGCGACGGTACGTCCGTGCTGCCGTTTACCGCGTCACTGCTCAATGCCGTTACCCTGAGCGAGGGCGATCTGCGACCGGTGGCCTTGCGGTACCGCACCGAGGATGATCAGCCGAGCGCGGCCGCCACCTATATTGGCGAAACGTCTCTGCTGCAATCCATGTGGCAACTGGCTTCTGCCAAAGTGCTGGTGGCCGAGCTGACCTTGTTGCCTTCCATGAACGCGGCCCATGTGAACCGCCGCGAGCTGGCGAGCCAGGCCCATCAGCAGATTCGTGACGTGATCGAGCGGGACCCCGCCACCTAGTCGGCCCCCCCGGCAGGCGATGCTTCAATCCTGCGCCACAGGCCGGGCATCGGGAAAGTCGGCGCCGGACTGCTGAAACACCATGCGGTCTGGCAGCCGCAATGCGGTGAGCATGCCGCCCCACACGCAGCCACTGTCCAGCGCCAGCACATCGGGCCGCAACATCAGGCCCAATGCCGACCAATGCCCGCACACGATAGTCTCGCCTGCACTGCGTCGCCCCGGCACCTCAAACCAGGATTGCAATCCGGCCGGTGCGCCTTCACGCTCGCCTTTGTACTTGAAGTCAATGTCCCCCGCTGCGGTCACAAACCGCAGCCGGGTCATGCCATTGACGATCACCCGCAAGCGATCCATGCCTTGCAGGTGATCGTCCCAGTGGCCGGGCTTGTTGCCCCATAGCGCCCCGAGGAACGACCGCCAGTCCGGGCCTTGCAATGCAGCCTCCACTTCGGCGGACAGCTCTACCGCCTGCCGGGTGCTCCAGGCGGGCAGCAAACCGGCATGCACCACCAGCGCCTCCCCTTCGCGCCTTGCCAGCGGCTGATGGCGCAACCAGTGCAGCAACTCATCCCGGTCCGGCGCGGCCAGTACTGCGTCCAGCGTATCGTCGGCCTTGGCGCGGACAAAGCCTTCGGCCAGTGCCAGCAGGAAGAGATCGTGGTTGCCCAGTACCACCCGTGCCCGCTCACCCAGCCCTTTGATGAAGCGCAGGGTTTCCAGTGAGCCCAGCCCCCGGTTGACCAGATCGCCGACAAACACCAGCTCGTCCTGCGCCGGGTCGAATGCCAGCTGCTCCAGCAGTTTCCGCAGGGCCGCGTAGCAGCCCTGTACATCGCCAATTGCATAACACGCCATGCTGTCTTTTACTCCATCTCCGACGCGCGGCAAGCATAGCAGGCCGAAGCCCATTACAATAGCGGCTCGCTGGTTTTTCCGTCTGGTTCCCCATGCAGTTGTCCCACCTCAATCCGCCGCAACGTGAGGCCGTCAAATATCTGGATGGCCCGCTGCTGGTCCTTGCCGGTGCCGGTAGTGGCAAGACGCGGGTGATCACGCAGAAGATCGCCTACCTGATCGAAGAATGCGGCATGCAGGGCCGCAATATCGCCGCCATCACCTTTACCAACAAAGCAGCGCGGGAAATGCAGGAGCGAGTGGCACAGCTGGTCTCCGGCAAGAGCGCACGCGGCCTGATCATCAGCACCTTCCACTCACTGGGCCTGCAATTGCTCAGACAGGAATCGCGCCATATCGGCTATAAGCCCAACTTCTCCATTCTGGATGCAGCAGATGCGGGCAAGATCATCTCGGATGCGCTCGGCACCACCGACAAGCAACTGATCCGCAGCACACAGAGCCTGATCTCCAACTGGAAGAACGCCCTCACCGACCCGGACCATGCCATCCTGCAGGCGACCGTCGATGCCGGGGTGCACGCTGCCAAGGTGTACCGTGCCTACCAGGACACCTTGCAAGCCTATCAGGCGCTGGATTTTGATGACCTGATCCGCCTGCCAGTCGAACTGTTCCGCCAGCGTCCGGACATCGCATCACAATGGCAGGATCGCCTGCGCTACCTGCTGGTCGACGAGTATCAGGATACCAATGCCTGCCAGTACACCCTGCTCAAGCAGCTGACGGGCAGCCGCGGCCAGTTCACCGCGGTGGGCGACGATGACCAGGCCATCTACGCCTGGCGTGGCGCCGACATTGAAAACCTGAAAAACCTGCAGCGCGACTTCCCCAAGCTGCATGTGATCAAGCTGGAGCAGAACTACCGCTCCTCGGTGCGCATCCTCAAGGCCGCCAATACCCTGATCGCCAACAACCCCAAGCTGTTCGAGAAAACCTTGTGGAGTGAGCATGGTCTGGGCGAGCAAATCCAGATCGTGTCGACCAAGGACGAAGAGCACGAGGCGGAAACCGTCGCCACCCGGCTGCAGGCACACAAATTCGAGGCCCGCACCCGCTTTGCCGACTATGCCATCCTGTACCGCGGCAACCATCAGGCCCGTATTCTGGAGCAGGCGCTGCGCAACCACCGCATCCCCTATGTGATGAGTGGCGGACAGAGTTTTTTTGACCGCGCCGAGATCAAGGACATCCTCAGCTACCTGCGACTATTGGCCAACCCGGACGATGATCCGGCCTTCATCCGCGCCGCCACCACGCCCAAGCGGGGGATTGGCAACCAGACGCTGGAAAAGCTGGGCAGCTATGCGGCAGAGCGCCACCTCAGCCTGTTTGCTGCCGTGTTTGAAACCGGCATGGAGCAGCAGCTGGCGAGCAAGCAGTACGATACGCTGCACCTGTTCGGCGACTTTATCAACCGCCTGCAATGGCGTGCCGAGCGCGAGCCCGCCTCGGTGGTTCTACAAGACCTGCTGACCGCCATTGACTACGAAACCTGGCTGTTTGACTCTGAAGAGCAGCGCGCTGCCGAGCAGAAGTGGAAAAACGTGCAGGATTTCGTCGGCTGGATCAACCGCAAGAGCGATGATCCGGAGCTGGACAAACCGCCGACGCTGGTTGAGCTGACCCAAAAGATCGCACTCATTACCATGCTCGAAGGCCGCGAGGATGAAGAACCAGATGCGGTGAAACTCTCTACCCTGCACGCCAGCAAGGGGCTGGAGTACCCGCATGTGTTTCTGGTGGGGGTGGAAGAAGACATTCTGCCCCATCGTGAAAGCGTGGACACCGGCAAGATCGAGGAAGAACGCCGCCTGATGTATGTCGGCATCACCCGCGCCCAGCGCAGCCTGACCCTGACCTATGCACTCAAGCGCAAGCGTGCCGGGGAATGGCAGGTGATCCAGCCCTCCCGTTTCATCAACGAAATGGGCAGTGACGACCTGTGGTTTGCAGGCCGTCCCGTCACCGACAAGGCCGCCGCCAAGGCACGCGGCACCGAGCGGCTGGCCGGGCTGATGGCGATGTTGAAAAAACCGGATGCCGAATGAAGAGCCGGGCTAGGCCCGCCCGGACCAGAGCCGTCGCAGCCCGTGCGTCAGCATCAACCCGCTCACGTAGAGAATCAGTAGCACCGCGGGCCACGGCCCCAGCCACTCGGTCAGCCAGAGCAGCCACTGGCCTCGGTGGCTTCCGGTCAAGGTCGCCTGCCCGGTTGCCAGCGCCCAGGCAAAATAAGCTGCCCATCCGCCCGGCAAAGTCATGAGCGCTCCGATCAGGCGTTGGCTCACCGGTTTGCCTGATCGTCGCTGTTCGGCATGGGCGCGTAACAGAAACGTCATCAGGAAAAGATAAGCGAAGAAACTGCTCATCCCCAGGAAGGGCAGCAGCTGAAAGGGCGAATGAAAAAGGGCTGGTAAAACCAGCCCATAGAGGAGCGCAATCAAGGCCAGTAGCAAGATACTGATGACGCGCATCACTTAGCCTTGAGCCAACCCCGCCTTCGTGTATCCGGACGGGGTGGCACTACCACTTACTGTGCTTGCGACAGCATGTAATCCACAGCGGCCTTGACTTCTTCGTCCTTCAGGCCAGCATTGCCGCCCTTGGCCGGCATGGCATTGAAGCCTGCCAGTGCGTGCTGGTACAGCGTATCCTTGCCTTGCTTGGCGCGCGGTGCCCAGGCAGCCTTGTCACCCAGCTTGGGGGCATTGGGCATGGCGCCACTGTGGCACGCGGTACAGGTGGTCGAGAAAATGGCCTTGCCGTCCACTGCGGCGGCAGCCGGGGCTGCAGCAGGCGCGGTTGACGCTGCGGCGGCCGGAGCAGAGGCTGCTGCACCGGAGGCCGGGGCTTCCGCACCCTTGACGCCCGGCTCAGTAAACTTGCCACCCGCAGCATTGCCCATATAGGCCACAGCACGGCGGATTTCATCGTCCGTCAGGTCGGCTGCGCCGCCCTTGGCCGGCATACCCTTGAAGCCCTTGATGGCATGATCGGACAGAACATCAAAGCCTTGCGCAATGCGCGGCGCCCAAGCAGCAGCATCACCAAACTTGGGCGAGCCCGCCAGGCCATCCTTGTGACAGGAGAAGCAAATGCTCTCCGTTACCTGCTTGCCCGTGTGCATGCCCGGCGCCACGATTTCACCGGCGTTGACCTCACCTGCCGGACGCACGCGTGCGGCAACCGCTTCCTTGGTCATGGTGGCCGGGTCAGGCTGGCTTTCGTTGATACTGGTACTCAACTTGGCAATCAGAATGCCCGCAATGATCGGCACGGCGAAACCTGCCGCCACCAGACCCACCAGTTGCTTCGGACTCATTGAATTATTATCTGCACTCATGCTTGCCCAACCCTGTTCAAACATAAAAATTAGCGGCGATTATACGGCATTTGCCCCTGTCCGCGACAAAAAACGTGGACGGATGATCAGAAAATCGCTATTCTAGCGCCCTCTGCTGTCCATGCACCCGTAGCTCAGTTGGATAGAGTGTCAGTTTCCGAAGCTGAAGGTCACAGGTTCGATTCCTGTCGGGTGCGCCACCACATTCCAGTAATATTGCTACGCCAGTATAGCCCGATCCCCTTAGCTTGCCAGTGATACGGCTTGGGGAGTGCTTGCATATGACTACGGATCTGCTTTAATCCGAATGTCACCCCTTCGCCGCACACCGCCTCACCTTACATCAAGGAGCGGACCATGAAACTCTCTCACCGCCTGTTACTATTGACCCTGTTTAGCCTGCTGGGCTTGCTGCTGCTGGGGGCAGTTTCGCTCTATCTAAGCCGCCAGGGCCTGCTTGCAGAAAAACATGCTCAGATTGAGCAACTGCTGCAGATTGCAGAGAGCGTAGTCAGCCAGCAGGCGCAACTGGCAGCAGAAGGAAAGATACCTGAAGCCGAGGCCAAAAAGCAGGCTCTGCTGGCCCTGGCCAGTGCCCATGCCAAAGACGGTTACTACTTTGTGCGGGACAGTGGCAACTTCATGCTGTACCACCCGGACACCAAGCGCATCGGCAAGTATGATGACGGCGGCAAACGGCCCGATGGCAAAACCTCTGTAGAGGTTTATGCCGAAGCGCTGGCCACCGAGCACTATGCCAAGGTGGTGGTCACCGCCAGCCGCAAGGGCAGCAAAGAAGAGTATCCCAAACTCAATGGCGTGGTCCGGGTCCAGCCCTGGGGATGGGTCATCGGTACCGGGTTTTTCATTGATGACATTGACGCCACTTTTTGGCGTCAGGCCAGCCTGCTGCTGGGATTGATCCTCTTCGGCATGCTGGCAGTCGGCGGGCTGGCCTGGCGGCTCTCCCGCAGCATCCTTCACTCGCTCGGCGGTGATCCCGCCCACGCTGCGCACGTGGTCAAAGCCATCGCCGAAGGGGACTTGACCCAGCACATTGCCGCAGACGTCCCTGCTGACAGCCTACTGGGGAGCATGCGCAGCATGCTGCAAAACCTGCTCACCATGGTCAGCGACATTCGCGCCAGCAGCCTCGAGATTGAGCACAACGGCAACACCCTCCAGCAGCACATGGTGCAACTGAAGCAGCGCTCCCAACAAGCCAGTGCGGCAACCACATCCGCCGCCACAGCCATCGAGGAACTTTCCGCCAGTATTGACCATGTCTCGAGCAATGCCCGCGCCACGGAGTCCGATGCGCATACGACGTCGGAAGAAGCGGCCAGTGGCAGCAAACTGACCGAGGAAGCCCGCCACAGCATTACACAGATTGCCAGCCAGATCACCTCCGTCAACCAGCACATGCAGTCCCTGACAGAGCGCACCCGCAATATCAGCGGCATCGCTGGCACGATCCGCGAAATCGCCAACCAGACCAACCTGCTGGCCCTCAATGCCGCGATTGAAGCGGCACGCGCCGGTGAAACCGGCCGTGGCTTTGCCGTCGTGGCCGATGAAGTGCGCAAGCTGGCAGAGCGCACCGCCGTGGCCACCGATGAAATCGCCACCATCGTGCAGGCCGTCGTGCAAGATACCAGTACGGTCTCCGACCAGGTTCAGGCCATTGGCCCCACCGTGTCCGATGGCGTCACCCGCATCCACGATGCCTCCCAGTCGCTGCAAGCCATCAACGCTCGAGCACATGCATCACTGGATCGCTTCCGTGCCGTTGCCCAAGCCATGGACGAGCAAAGCAAAGCCGGGGGGCACCTGGCGGGTAATGTGGAAGAAGTGGTCAGTGTCGTGGAAAGTGCCCAAGCCTCCGCCGAGCACGCCATGCTGCAGGCCCAAGCCATACATCAGTGTGCCGTCAAATTGCAGGCCAGTGTCAACCGCTTCCGGACCCGCGAGAACTAACATGGCCGTATCACGCCGCCTGATGGCAGCAGGTCTGGCATTGGCTTTCAGCACCTGCGCCGGGGCCAGTGCACTGCGCACCGCGGCCCAGGAAGAATCCTTCCCCAAGTTCCAGCAGCAGGGCGAGCGATGGATCGGCTATTGCGTAGACCTGTTCCGCGCACTGGAACGGGTCACACCGGGCCTGACAATTGTAGGTGACCAGCAGCCCTTGCCGCTCAAGCGCATCATCCTCGAAGTTGCCTCCGGGCAACTTGACCTGGCTTGTGGTCTGCTGGATACCGCCGAACGGCGGGCCATGCTGCGCTATGCCCAGCCGGCGCTATATGAAGTCCGTTACTATCTGGCCGTCCGCAAAGACGATCGGGTATCGGTCCGTCATTGGAAGGACGTCCTGGCGCTGGGCCAAGACAATATCATCCTGGTCAACTATGGCAGTGGCGCGGTAGATCGCCTGAAACAAATCCCCAACTTGCAGCTTGATACACTGGCGGGCAGCACGGAAAACAATCTGCTCAAGCTGTTGGCCAAGCGGGGCCGCTTCTTTTACTACCGGGAACCTGGGCTGTCCCAAGCGCTGAAAGCCACGAAACTGGACAAGCGCATCCGTGTTTTGCCGAACACCATGGACATCACGACGTTCCATCTGGTGCTCAACCCCAATCTGCCACCGGAGCAAATTCGGCAGCTGGAGGAGGGACTGACCCGACTCAAACAGGATGGCACCCTGAACAAGCTGGACCTGCAGTGGAACCAGCTCACCCAGACAAGACACTGACCCAGCGCAGCAAAACGGCAAGACAACGGGCTGGCGCACATTCCCTCCAGTGGAGTATGCAAGCCATAGCCATTCTCTTGCCCTTCCCCCGGAAGCGTATCGGTTCAAGGCCGCCTCTGCGACACGGCTACCTCCTACTGTGACATCGTCAGTCAGCCAGATTTGCAGGCATTGAATACGATCAGCAGAAAAACCACTCCGCGACGGACTCAGTACTGAAGAAGGCTGCGCGCCAGCAAGGCGGCGGTGGCCTCAGCAGAACCCTCACCCGCCAGCACAACCGCAATCCAAACTTGTTGCTCCGGTATCCAGGCTACCAGGGCTTGGGCGCCGGGGGTGCCACCACTATGCCCGAGCCAGGTCTGCACCCGTCCTGCGCCCAGCGGGGCCTCATAGCGCATGACACCGCGGCCATAGAACAGACGGGGCTCAAACATGGGGTGCATGCGCTCAAACAGGCGTGACGCTGGGAAGTGCTTCCAGAAGCGTTGCTGCAGAATGGCTTGCCACAGCTTGAGCATATCATCCGGGCTGCCGACCAGCGCCCCGGCCCCTTGCGGCCAGCCTGGCTGGATGACCGGACCGGACGCCGACAGCAAGGGTGCCACATCCGGTGGCAATTCGTCTGGCTGCAACACCTGCAAGCTGCTTGGCCCCAAAACCTTTTGTAGCTCAGCGTTGGCATAGTGGGCATAGGATTCACCACTCATGTGCTCCAGCAAAGCACTCAACTGCTGGTAGCCGGTATTGGAGTAGTACCAGCCGGAGCCCGGGCAAAATTGCCGACCTCGCTGCAATGCACGCTGCAACACCAGCTCAGGACGTACTGCGCCGGGATGCTGGCGATAATCCGGGTCTTCGTTATAGCTGGTCAGGCCGGACACATGTCGCAGCAGGTGATCCACCGTTACGTCGGGCAGCGAAAACGCGGGCATCAGCTGCTGTACCGGGGTTTCCAGCGGCAGCTGGTTCGCTTCCAGTTGCCGGATGACCAGCGCGGCTGGTCAGCATTTTGCCAACGCTCGCCCAGTAGTAACGCGGGTAGGTCAGTTCTCCATTCCGTATCCGGCTGGACGACCAGTGCGCCGCCCCCTGCAGGACACTCACACGAATAGAACGGGCCTGAAGATGCGCCCAAGCCGTATCCAGCGCCTGCTCCAGTTGCACCACGGTCTTTGCAGGGAACGGGCTTGTCCCATGCACGACCTGCGGCACGTCGGGCAGGGCATAGCGGGTGGCGGGTTGTCCGTCAGCGACCACAGCAGGGCAATCCAGCGCGGCTGCCTGGGCCCAGCCCCACATCAACACCATCAGGCACACCCAGCGCATATCCCCTCCCGGCAGCGTGAGCCACGCAGACTACAACGCCAAGCTGAAGACCCGCTTAAACCCCTTGGGGAGTACCGGCTGCGCGCGTACGCCGCACAAACAGGATGGCCGAGACATACAGCCCGCAAGACAGCACCACTTCCAGCAGGGCCAGCTGTTGTGACAGACCACGGTCACCCCAGCCGCGCATCACCCCTTCGATGAAGTACAGCAGGACAAACATGGTCATCCATTTGTAGGTATACATCCGCCCGCGCAGGATGCCGAACAGCGGCACCAGCAGCGGCAATACCTTCAGCACCAGCCAGGAACCACCGGGGCGCAGCGGGGCCAGCCACAGCTCCCAGGCCAGGCTCAGGGCGATCAAGCCCAGCAGGCAGACATTGCATGTCCAGTACGCAGCTCGCATGTCACGCCCCCAGCTTCAAGGCGGTTTCCGCCAGACGGCGACCCAAGGCTTGTGCCAGCTGCTGTTCGTGGACTGAGAGCGCCGTCTGGTTATCCAGCCCGGTGACATGGCTGGCACCATAGGGGGTGCCGCCATCGCGGGTGGCGCTGAGCGCCGCCTCGGTGAAGGGCACGCCCAGCAGCAGCATGCCATGATGCAGCAGCGGCAACATCATAGACAGCAAGGTCGATTCCTGCCCGCCATGCTGGGTGGTGCTGCTGGTAAATACCGCCGCCGGCTTGCCCACCAGCGCGCCGTTTTGCCACAGTGCACTGCTGCTGTCGAGGAAGTACTTGACCGGTGCAGCCATATTGCCAAAGCGGGTAGGGCTCCCCAGCGCCAAACCATCGCAGTGCCGCAAATCGTCCAGCGTCACATAGGGTGCGCCTTGTTCCGGCACGGCAGGTTCCACCGCCTCACACACCGTCGATACCCGTGGCACGGTGCGCAGTTTGGCCCGCGCACCCGGCACGCTGTCCACGCCGCGTGCAATCTGTTGCGCCAAAGCCCGTACTGAGCCATGCACGCTGTAATACAGCACCAGAATTTCCGCCACCGTGGTACCCCTGATCGTCACAATGGGGGTTATTATAGCGGACCCTCCCGTGTTACCGGATGCCGTCATGCCTTTGCGCGACCTGATTCCAGCCCGAGTCATCAGCCTGCTCAGCTTCACCCGCTTTCTCGGTCAGCGGGTGGTGGAGGGTCGCTGCCTGCAGGTGGCGGGTAGCCTCAGCTTTACCACTTTGCTGGCGCTGGTCCCCTTTGTCACCATCGCCCTGGCCTTGCTGGCACCGTTTGAGGTATTTGAGCGGGTCAGCACCCAGTTCAAGACCTTCCTGCTGACCAATCTGGTGCCGGATACCGCCGGGCGCATCATTACCGTTTACATGCGGCAGTTTACCGACAATGCCGAGCGTTTGACGGTGATGGGCATCATCGTGCTGGCGATCACCGCCATCATGCTGATCTCGACCATCGACCGGGCCTTTACCGCCATCTGGCAAACCGCACACCGCCGCCCCTTCTGGCAGCGATTGATGCTGTACTGGACCATCCTGACGCTGGCACCGATCCTGATTGGCCTGTCGCTGTCCCTGGTCGACCAGCTGTTTGCCTTGCTGCCGGACTTCAAGCGCTCGCTGAACTGGCTGGAGAATCTGCTCAAGCTGGGGCTACGCACCACGCTGGGCGTGATGACCTTTGCCCTGCTGTTCCACTTTGCCCCCAACCGGCAAGTGCCGTGGCGGCATGCTGTGCTCGGCGGCCTGTTCACCGGTATTTCGTTTGAGCTGCTGCGCTCCGGCTTTGCCATCTACGTCAAGAAACTGGCCGGTTACAAGCTGGTGTATGGTGCCTTCGCCGCCTTGCCGATTTTTCTGGTCTGGCTCTATCTGCTGTGGAGTCTGGTGCTGGTCGGTGCCACGCTGACCGCCAGCCTGAGCTACTGGCGTGCCGGCGCCTGGCGCACCCGCCGCGGTATTGGCCGTGAATTCCAGGAGGCGTTGCGCATCTTGCAGCTGCTGCATCAGGCACACGGCAAGGGCGTACCACAAACCACGGAGCAGATTCGACATCACCTCGGCAATGGCATGGGTGACGTATCGCAGCTGATGATCCGCCTGGAGCGCAAAGGTTGGGTGTTGCGCCTGGCAAACCACCGCTGGGTATTGGGGCAGGAGCTGGACCAGATCAGCTTGCTGCAGCTCTACCGCGCCTTGATCTGGGATACCGGCCAGGCCGGGCGGCTGGCCCAAAAGGATGACGCCGTGAATCTGGCGCTGCGCCCCCTGTTGCAACACCTCGACCAGCAGCTAGAGCTTAGCGTGGCTGATTTGTTGCAGCAGGGAGGAGAAGCACTGGACAAGCTGCCTGCACCGGAAACCGCTGCAACCCCCTGAACCGGCATACGCGGCCTTGGGCTGCGGCAGAGCGGACCCAGCATCAGCTGATGATCCCGCCCTGCCGCCTCTGACTAAAACAGGTCTTAGCCGAGCTTGACCAATTGAGCCTGCAATTGCGTCAGCGTATGGTTGAATGCCGCCAGGCGCTCCTGCTCCTGCGCCACAACCGCCGCCGGAGCGCGCTCCACAAAGGAGGCATTGCCCAGCTTGGCATTGGCCTTGGCCACTTCACCTTGCAAGCGGTCAATCTCCTTGCCCAGCCGTGCCTTCTCTGCCTCACGGTCGATCTCGACCTTCAGCATCAGCCGTGCGCCGCCGGCCACCTGCACCGGAGCATCCGCTTCCGGCAACGCGTCGACCCGCTGCACCTCAGACAATTTACCCAGCAGCGCCAGATAAGGCACCAAAACATCCAGCTGAGCGTCGCCTTCCAGATAGAGGGGCACACGAACCGCATCACTCATGCCCATGCTGATACGCAGACTGCGGCAGGCATTTACCTGCGCCTTCAAGTCATCCATCTTTGCCATGCAGGTGGCGTCGACCTTGCTCAGGTCAGCGACCGGCCACGGTGCCAGCATCAGTGAGGCTGCGTGTGGCTCTCCGCGCAGCGGCACCACCTTCTGCCACAGCTCTTCGGTAATGAAGGGCATGATCGGGTGCAGCAGGCGCAGTGTCACTTCCAGCACGCGCAGCAGGGTGCGGCGGGTGGCACGTTGCGCTGCCTCATCCCCTTTCAGCTGTACCTTGGCCAGTTCCAGATACCAGTCGCAGTACTCATACCAGACAAAGTCGTACAGCGCCTGTGCCGCCAGATCGAAGCGATAGGTATCAAACGCCTCGGTTACCGCCTGCTCCACCTGCTGCAGGCGACCGATGATCCAGTGGTCGACAAAGCTGTACTGCAGCGGCAGGCTGCTGTCCGCACCGCAGTCCTTGCCTTCGGTGTTCATCAGCACGAAGCGGGTGGCATTCCACAGCTTGTTGCAGAAATTGCGGTACCCTTCGGCACGCTTGAAGTCAAAATTGATATTGCGACCCAGCGTGGCATAGCTGGCCATGGTAAAGCGCAGCGCATCCGCACCGTAAGCCGGGATGCCCTCCGGGAAATCCTTGCGGGTTTTAGCGGCCACCTCCGGCGCGGTTTCCGGGCGACGCAGACCGGTGGTGCGCTTCTCCAGCAACGGCTCCAGTGCGATGCCCTGAATCAGGTCCACCGGATCGATCACGTTGCCTTCGGACTTCGACATCTTGCGGCCATCGCTGTCGCGCACCATGCCGTGGATGTAAACGTCGCGGAACGGTACCTTGCCGGTGAAGTGGGTGGTGAACATGATCATCCGCGCCACCCAGAAGAAGATGATCTCGTAACCGGTCACCAGTACCGAGGATGGCAGGAACTGCTGCAGCTGCGGTGTTGCCTCCGGCCAGCCCAGCGTCGAGAACGGCAGCATGCCGGCACTGAACCAGGTATCCAGCACGTCCGGATCGCGGCGCAAGGCCTGGCCACCGGCTTGTTGGCGGGCTTCTTCCTCACTGCGGGCGACATAGATGTTGCCCGCCTCGTCGAACCACGCCGGAATCTGGTGTCCCCACCACAGCTGGCGGGACAGGGTCCAGTCCTGGATATTGTTCATCCACTGGTTGTAGGTGTTCACCCAGTTTTCCGGGATGAAACGCACCTGGCCGCTTTCCACCGCATCGCGCGCCTTTTGCGCAATGCTCTTGCCGGTGGGGTCATCCTTGGCCACCGCATTCATTGCCATGAACCACTGGTCGGTCAGCATCGGCTCAATCACCGAGCCGGTACGGTCACCGCGTGGCACCATTAGTTTGTGCGGCTTGATTTCAACCAGGGCACCGCAGTCTTTCAGGTCGGCCACGATGCGTTTGCGTGCCTCAGCACGGTCCAGCCCGGCGTAAGCCGCCGGCAAGGGGTCACGACGCAGCAGCTGACCGTCAAAGCTGTAGACTTCGGCCTCGGCCAGCATCACCGCGTGCAGGTCCATCACGCTGACCAGCTCGGTCTGATGCCGCTTGCCCAGCTGATAATCGTTGAAATCGTGGGCCGGGGTGATCTTCACGCAGCCCGTACCGAAGCTGGCGTCGGCATAATCATCGGCCAGCACCGGAATCTGCCGCCCCACCAGCGGCAGGGTCAGCATCTTGCCGATCAGGTGCCGGTAGCGCTCGTCTTCCGGGTTCACCGCTACCGCCACGTCGCCCAGCATGGTTTCCGGACGGGTGGTGGCCACCACCAGCGCTTCATCGCTGCCAGTCACCGGGTAGCGGATCAGCCACATATGGCCATCCTCTTCCTCGCTGACCACTTCGAGGTCAGACACGGCGGTGAGCAGCTTCGGGTCCCAGTTCACCAGGCGCTTGCCACGGTAGATCAGACCTTGCTCATACAGGCGGACAAAGGCCTCGGTCACCAGACGGGAGCGGGTCTCGTCCATGGTGAAGTATTCCTGCGACCAGTCTACCGAGCAGCCGACACGGCGCATCTGTTCGGTAATGGTGCCGCCGGACTGCGCCTTCCACTCCCACACCTTGTCGATGAAGGCATCCCGGCCCAGGTCATGGCGGGACACGCCTTGCACGCCCAGCTGGCGCTCCACCACAATCTGGGTGGCAATGCCCGCGTGGTCGGTACCCGGCACCCACAGGGTATTGTCGCCCTTCATACGGTGGTAGCGGGTCAGGCCATCCATGATGGTCTGGTTGAACGCATGGCCCATGTGCAGGGTACCGGTGACGTTCGGCGGCGGCAGCTGGATGCAGAATGACGGTGTGTCGGCCTGCATGCCCGGGCGGAAATAATCCTGCTGCGCCCAGTGGGCGTACCAACGGCGTTCGATGTCGCCCGGTTCAAAGCTTTTGGCGAGTTCCATAGGAATTGGCGTTCAATATCAATGACGAATGCGCCATTATACCTGAAGCCCATGCCCGGTAGCGCCAGCCGCACGCGGTCCGCGCAGGCTTACGATCCGGAAGCAGGATCGTGTGGTGTGGATTGGGCAGCCAGCCGCTGTTCTACCTTGTGCTGCAGCTCGTCACGCCAGTCCGCCAGCAGCTGATCGGACACCTTGTCGGTCACGGTTTTCATCAGCCCACCGATTTGCAAGCCCAGCTGCGCCCGGACCAGGGCCGCAATGCGTGGTGCCAGCCCGGCCATCACTTCATCCACCAGTTCGGCCACCCATTGCTCACGCTCATGCGCGGGCGGCAGGGGTGTATCCGCCTCGTCATGCTCGATCATCAACTCCGTCAGCACCGGGATGTCGACAATCGGTGCTGGCGCAGGCTCGGGAGGCTCCGCCATGATCGGCTCGCTGTCCCTTGCCAAGTCCTCGGCAACCACAACGGGCGCCGCTGCCTCTGCCAGCACATCCTCCAGCTCCAGCTCCCACACCGGCTCAACCTCAGGCGCAGCCTCCAGAGCCAACACGGGTTCCACCGGCGACTCATCCACACCATCAGTGGCGGGCAGTGCTTCCGGAGGCGCCTCTTCGACGTGCGCCAATTCCGGGGGCGGAGCACTTTCAACCGGCAACAGGTCGGGGGCCGCTGCCACAGGGGTCGGCGGGGCCGTCACCGGAGTGACCACCGGGGCAGATACCCATTCCTCAGGGATATCCAGCTCCAGCGGTTGCAAATGCAGCTCGGCATCTTCCCACTGCAGCTCCAGCACCGTGGTCGCCTCAAGATCCACCCGGGAGGGCAATACCGGTGGCGTCACCACGGGTGCCACGCTGACCGGCGCCATCGGCTCGGCCTGAGCTAAGCTGGTCGCCTTTGGCGCCTCGGCACTGAGCACCGGCACATCCAGATCCAGCATCACCTCCAGTTCTGGCGGGCGCTCTGGCAACAGCAGGCGCTGGCGGTCACTGACCGGCGGTGCATCCGGGTCCAGCAGCGAGGGGAAATCACGCGATTTCGGGCGAATCACCGGCTTGGGGAGCGGGCGGGTCTCCGCCGGTGGCGCAACCGGCTCCACCGGCTCCGTCAGCACCGGAAAAGGCGCGCGCGTGGGCCGGTGCCGGCTGAGCAGGGCATCCATCTTGTCCAGCACTGGCGGGCGGCTAGGCTCACCGTTGGGCAAGTCGGGATCAGGTGGTTCTATCATGCATCACTCCCCAGCACATGATGCTGCAAGGGGTAGCCATGCTCCCGATAGTAACGGAAGCGGGTACGGCAGCGTAGCTGGTCGGCCTCATCTTCACCGACCATTTCTACCAGCCGGGCAAAACGGGCAAACGGCAGCGGGGTGTCCTGGCTGAAATTTACCAATACGTCATAATGCGGCAAATCCCCGTCCTGCGACAAGCCCGCATAAGCCAGCAACAGTGGAGAATCTGCCGCCGCAGGCTCGTCCACACGACTGTGCGCCACAAAACTGGTCGGTTGGCGGGTCCACAGCTGGTGGCTGCAGTGTTGCAACGCCACCACGTCGTCGAACCAGAACATTACCCGCCATTGTCGGGTGTAGGCTTTCTGGCACAAGCGCAAGGCAAACCCCAGTTTGTCCGCCACCGGGGAATAAAAATCCACCTGCGTCATGCCAGCGCCTGCAAGTCCTGCCACATTTCGCGCAGCATGGTCGAGCGTGCCCGTTCGCCATCGTGCAGCATGATGTAATCGACCTGACCATCCTGTTCACGACGTTGCAGGCAGAATACGCTATGGCGGCGGCGGAAATGCAAAGTGACCATCTGGTCGCGCCGCTCGGTACGAACCAGATGGAACAGGCGCTGTTCAGCGATGGCGGCGTACAACGCCGCCAGCCGCTCCTGCACCTGTGAAGGGGTGGGTGTACTCATTCAGCCTTTCTTGCTCTTGGTCTGGGCACGCTGGCGCAGGAAGTTCACCAGCAGCGGCACCGGGCGACCGGTTGCACCCTTGGCCGGGCCACTCTTCCAGGCGGTACCGGCAATATCCAGGTGCGCCCATTTGTACGCCTTGGTATAGCGGTTGAGGAACATGGCTGCCGTCACACTGCCACCGGCACGGCTGCCCACGTTGGCCATATCGGCAAAATTGCTCTTCAGCGCGTCGTCGTATTCCGCCTGCACCGGCATGCGCCAGGCCCAGTCGCGGGTGGCACTGGCGGATGCCAGCAACTCATTGGCCAGATCATCGTCATTGGCAAACAGGCCGGTATTGATGTGGCCCAGCGCAATCACGCAGGCACCGGTCAGGGTGGCGATGTCGATCACCGCGGCCGGATCAAAACGCTCCACATACGTCAGTGCGTCGCACAGAATCAGGCGACCTTCGGCATCCGTATTCAGGATTTCGATGGTCTGGCCAGACATGGAGGTGACGATGTCACTCGGCTTGCTGGCATTGCCGGCCGGCATGTTTTCCGCCGCCACCACCACGCCGATCACATTGATCGGCAGCTGGGCTTCGCTCACCGCTTTCATCACCCCCAGCACCGTGCCGGCACCGCACATGTCGTACTTCATTTCGTCCATGCCTTCGCCTGGCTTCAGAGAAATACCGCCAGAGTCAAAGGTGATACCCTTGCCCACCAGCACCACCGGCTTGTCTTTCTTGCCGCCACCGCTGTACTTCAGCACTACCAGACGCGGCGGCACCACGCTGCCCTTGGCAACGGACAACAGCGAGCCCATGCCCAGCTTTTCCATGTCGGCGGTTTCCAACACTTCAACCGACAGACTGTACTGCTGCGCCAGCTCTTGTGCCACACCCGCCAGATAGGACGGGGTGCACACATTCGGCGGCATATTGCCCAGATCCTTGGTCAGGTTGACGCCGGCCGACACAGCCTGACCCAGACGCAGCCCTTGTTCCGCGGCAGCTACGTCCTTCTTGCCGACAAAGAAATGCAGGGCGTGCAGGTTCTGGCGGTTTTCCGCCGGCTTGCTCTTGAACTGGTCAAAGCGATAGCGTGCGCTGGCCAGCAACAGCATGGCTTGCTGCAGGGCCATGCCTGCGTCCGCCGCTTCTTCGCTGAGGAACACCGCCGCGTCACGACTGCCGGATTCCAGCAGCGCAGCGAAGGCCGCGCTCAGTCCGTCCAGCAGATCCTTGTCGGACACTTGCTTGCTGTCCTTGCCCAGCCCAACCAGCAGCACGCGGGTCGCAGCCACATTGGCCAGGCCCCGCAGCAGCAGGCTGCTACCGGCCTTGCCGCTGATATCGCCATCAGCCAGCGCTGCCTTCAGCGCACCGCCACTGGCCGTGTCCACCGCCTTGGCAGCCGCACTCAGCTTGCCGTCTTCAAACACCCCCACCACCACGCAACCCACGGC
The DNA here is from genome assembly GCF_041909055.1 of Leeia sp. Classification (NCBI taxonomy): domain Bacteria; kingdom Pseudomonadati; phylum Pseudomonadota; class Betaproteobacteria; order Neisseriales; family Leeiaceae; genus Leeia; species Leeia sp. The sequence continues at coordinate 991,382 of NZ_JAYREC010000001.1, forward strand.
CTGTTTATCCGCTGCACCGGTTTTTATGCTAAATTCCATTGCCTTTGTCCTCGATTGGTCAGAGTTACGGGAGGTCCTGCAGATCAGTGCGGGTGTATCATGCCACCCGCCGGGTCCGGCCCTGCCCTTTATTATGCGTGCCGTTGTTGCCCAGGGCACGTCGTGCCATCCGGCAAGATGCCGCTGATTATCCACAGAGACCCCTGCCGAAGTCAAAACAACCATGCTTTATCGCCGCGCGCTCTACCGCGAACTGACGCAGAACGCCCTCGGCGTGATGACGGCCTTGCTCGCCATCGTGCTGACCGTGCAGTTCGTGCGTCTGCTCGGTCTGGCGGCCGTGGGCAAACTGGCCTCGGATGCCGTGTTCATCACCATGGCCTTCCAGCTGGTGCAGACGCTGCCGGTCTTCCTGACCATTACCCTGTTCGTCGCCATCCTGATGAGCTTTCTGCGCGGCTGGCGTGATCAGGAAATGCCGGTGTGGGCGGCGGCGGGTATGTCGCCACTCGACTGGCTGCGCCCGGTACTGACCTTTTCCCTGCCGGTGGTGATCGTTATCGGCTTGTTGACCTTGCTGGTATCTCCACGGGCCTTGCAGCTATCCGAAACCTACGAGGCGCAGCTGGAAAGCCGCGACGATCGCAGCCAGATTGCTGCGGGCACGTTCCGCGAGAGCGGTGGCGGCAAAGCCGTGTTTTTTGTAGAGAACTACTCGCTGCTGGGGGACAAGGCCTCCAGAATCTTTATCCGTACCCGAGATGGTCAGGCACATGGCGTGACCGTCTCCGCGCTGGGCTTTCAGCACCAGGCCAGCAACGGCGACCGTTTCCTCACCTTGAGCAAAGGGCAGCGTTTCGAAACCCTGGCCGACAATGCAGGGTCCCAGCTGCTGAAGTTCGACAGCTACTCCGTTCGCATGCGCACCAAGGAAGCCGCACGACCGGAGCACACCTTGCGTGGCATGACTACCCGCGCGCTGCTGCAGGAGTCCTCCCGCCAGCATCAGGCCGAGCTGCAGTGGCGCCTGAGTGTCCCGCTGTCCGCGCTGGTACTGGCCCTTCTGGCCGTACCTCTGGCCAGTTACAACCCGCGTAGTGGTCGCGGCTGGAATGTATTGATCGCCTTGTTGATCTATCTGCTGTACGTCAATGTGCTGTCGGTGGCGTTGACCTTGGTGGTGCAGGGCAAGTGGGCACTGTGGCCCGGCCTGTGGGGCATTCACCTGGTTGCGCTACTGGTCTGGGCCTGGCTGATCATCAAACAATATGGCGGCGTGAGCGCTCTGCAAGCCCGGCTCCGCAAGGAGACCGCATGAGGCTGCTGCATCGCTATTTCCGGCGCAACATCAGCCGCGCCACCCTGACCGCCTGCCTGGCTTTGCTGGGCTTGTTTGCGGTTATCGACCTGTTGCTGGAGCTGAGCAATGGCGGCAGCAACCCCAATCAGCTGAAAGAAGCTTTACAGTACGCAGCATTGCGCATCCCGGCCAACCTCTACCAGCTCCTGCCCATTTGCGTGATGCTGGGCGGACTGTTTTCATTGGCACAACTGGTCAACGACTCGGAATACCCGGTGATTCGTACTGCCGGGGTATCGCTGGCCCGGGTCGCCCTCAGCTTGTTGCGTATCGGCTTCCTGTTTGCGCTGCTCACCCTGCTCGTCAGCGAGGTCTTGATGCCGCTGGCCGATCGTGAGGCACGTAGCCTGCGCCTGAAAATTGCCTCCACTGCGACGGTGAATAACCTGCAAAGCGGCTACTGGATGCGCGACCATGAGCGTTTCGTTAATTTTGACGAGGTCGACGCCAACCAGACCGTCAAGCAGCTCAGTCTGTATGAGCTCGATGCGCAGCAGAACATCAAGAGCATCAGTACCGCCCGTGAAGCCCGCTATGTTGAAGGCCAAGGCTGGGTGTTGCAGGATGTCACCCGGGTTCAGACCCAGCCCGGGCAGGTGGTGACCGAGCATCTGCCGCAGATGATCTGGTCCACCGGGCTGACGCCACAACTGGTGACCATGCTGGCGGTCACCCCCGAGAAAATGTCAGCCTGGCAGCTGTACCAGTACACCAGGCATTTGCTGGAAAACCGGCAGGATGCCGCCCGCTATGAGCTGGCATTCTGGGCACGACTGGGCTATCCGCTCAGTTGCCTGTCCTTGCTGCTGCTGGCCTTGCCCTTCGCCCAGTTCCAGAAACGCAGCGGCGGCGCCGGGCTGCGTCTGCTGTCCGGCCTGCTGCTTGGCCTGCTGTTCTACGTGTTGAGCCGGCTGGTCAGCCACATGGCGCTGATCTACGACTGGCCACCGATCGGTGCCGCGCTGACACCTTCGCTGGTCATCCTGCTGCTCGCCAGCTTCATCCTGTGGTGGCAGGAATACGGCCGCGTCCGCTTCCGCAGCTGATTACGCCTGTCGCGCCCTCGCCTCAGGCTTTGGGCAGCTCCACCAGCTCGGTCCCGCTCAAACGGTCGTGCAAGGGGCTGCCGTCGCGGTCAAACAGCATCCACACATAGGTCACGCCAAAAAAGGCGGTACCGATCAGCGCCAGACCAAAGCGCAGCAGCGCTTGCGGCCAACTTGGCAAGCGCCGCTGCACCGCCCGCACCTGCAGGCGCCAGGTTTTCAGGGCCAGGGTCTGGCCGGTGCGGGTCCAGCAATAGCCAAAGTACCAGGCCGACACCAGCACCATGCAGGCAAACAGCCCATAGCGCCATACAGGCGACGCGCCCTTGGCGGTCAGCTCGCGCGGCGCCCCCATCTGCTCCACCACCAGCAAGTAGAGCGCCCCGACCAGCAGCAAAATCCCGACCAGCAATATCGTCTCATAGATGAAGGCGATCACGCGGCGGAACAGGGTGGGCGATTCAGCAGGCAGCATCAGTTCTGGCTTTCCGGGCAGCCTGCCAACATGCATGCAGGCTCTCCCTGAGGTTTCGTTGGAAATTCAAGGTTTAAGCCGGACAGTTTACCTGATCAGAATGACTTGACCAAAGCAGAAGCCTCGGTTATGTTGCCAGTTCGCATTGCGTACGCGAGTCTTCGCGTCCCCCCGGCGGGTCACCGCCTGGGAGAGGGACGCACCCTGGCGATACCGCTGCTTCGGAAGCCTCACCCCCGCTACACCCCGCGAACTTCGCGGATCCGCTACCCCTGGGTCCCGACCGACGCCCCGAAGCCACCGTCAGACAACTTTTCGGCAACCCCGAAACCGCGCGACCGGCGGCGAACGGTCACTGCGTAAACGCAATTTCAGCGAACGTGTTCATCTTCTCAGGTGCAAAATCATGGAACTGACAGGCGCAGAAATCATTACGCGTTGTCTGCAGGACGAAGGGGTAGAGTATGTCTTCGGCTACCCCGGAGGCGCCGTCCTGGAGATTTACGATGCCATTTTCCGGCAGGATAAATTCCGCCACGTGCTGGTAAGGCACGAGCAGGCTGCAGTACACGCGGCCGATGCTTACTCCCGCTCATCGAGCAAGATCGGTGTTGCGCTGGTCACCTCTGGCCCCGGTGCCACCAATGCCATTACCGGCATTGCCACCGCCTACATGGATTCGATCCCGATGGTGGTGCTGTCCGGCCAGGTGCCGACCCCGGCCATCGGTCTGGATGCCTTCCAGGAAGTCGACATGGTGGGGATTACCCGCCCGTGCGTGAAGCACAACTTCCTGGTCAAGGACATCAGCCAGCTGGCCGAAACCATCAAGAAAGCGTTTTACATCGCCAGCACTGGCCGTCCCGGCCCGGTGGTGGTGGACATCCCCAAGGATGTCACCCAGCGCAAGCATACATATCACTACCCGGCGAGCGTCAACATGCGCTCCTACAACCCGATCATCAAGGGGCACCCGGGCCAGATCAAGAAAGCGGTTCAGCTGCTGCTGGACGCCAAGCGCCCGCTAATCTACGTGGGCGGCGGCGCCGTACAGGGCAATGCCTCGGACGAAGTAGTGGCACTGGCCCGCATGCTGGGAGTGCCGGTCACCAATACGCTGATGGGCCTCGGCGCCTACCCGGGGAACGACCCGCAGTGCGTGGGCATGCTCGGCATGCACGGCACCTACGAAGCCAATATGACCATGCAGAACTGCGATGTGCTGCTGGCCGTGGGCGCCCGTTTTGATGACCGCGTGATTTCGGTGCCGCAGAATTTCCTGTCCAGCCCGAAGAAGATCATCCACGTCGACATCGACCCCTCGTCGATCGCCAAACGGGTGAAGGTGGATATTCCCATCGTCGGTAACGTCAAGGACGTGCTGGGCGAGATGTTGTCCATCCTGCGCCAGAGCGACGCTCAAGCCCCGGAAATCAGTGCCTGGTGGAAACAGATCGAAGCCTGGCGTGCACCGAACTCGCTAGCGTTCGAGAACAGCACGGAGATCATCAAGCCACAGTATGTGGTGCAAACCCTGTGGGAACTGACTGGCGGCGAGGCGTTTGTCACCTCCGACGTGGGCCAGCACCAGATGTGGGCGGCCCAGTACTACAAATTCCCGAAGCCCAAGCGCTGGATCAATTCCGGCGGTCTCGGCACCATGGGTTTTGGCCTGCCGGCCGCCATGGGCGTGAAGCTGGCGCATCCGGATGCGGATGTCTGCTGCATTACCGGTGAAGCCTCCATCCAGATGAACATCCAGGAGCTCTCCACCTGCAAGCAGTACCACCTGCCGGTGAAGATCATCAGCCTGAACAACCGCTATCTGGGCATGGTGCGCCAGTGGCAGGAGTTCTTCTATGGCAACCGTTACTCGGAATCCTATATGGATGCCCTGCCGGATTTCGTGAAGCTGGCCGAAGCCTACGGGCATGTGGGCCTGCGCATCGAAAAACCAGCGGATGTTGAAGGGGCCTTGCGCGAAGCGCTGTCCCTGAAAGACCGCACGGTGTTCCTCGACTTCCTCACGGATCAGTCGGAAAACGTGTTCCCGATGGTGCAGAACGGCAAGGGCCTGTCACAGATGGACCTGCCGCCGCACATGCGCAATCTGCAAGTCGTGCCGCCGCAAGTGCAGCGCGATTATGGCAACCTTTGCTGATCGGGGGCAGACACCATGCGACACATCCTGTCCATCTTGCTGGAAAACGAAGCCGGCGCGCTGTCGCGCGTTGCCGGGCTGTTCTCGGCCCGTGCTTACAATATTGAATCCCTGACGGTGGCCCCGACCGAGGACAACACCCTGTCCCGCATGACCATCGTGACCTCTGGCTCGGATGACATCATCGAGCAGATCACCAAGCAGCTCAACAAGCTGATTGATGTGGTCAAGGTCATCGACCTGAACGAGGCCGATCATATCGAACGTGAACTGATGCTGATCAAGGTCCGCGCCACCGGCAAGGACCGCGAGGAAATGAAGCGGATGGCTGACATTTTCCGTGGTCGCATCATCGACGTCACCGAGAAAACCTATACGCTGGAGCTGACCGGCACCGGGCAAAAACTGGATTCCTTCATCAAGGCCATCGACGAGAGCCTGATCCTGGAAACCGTACGCACCGGCGCCTCTGGCATTGGCCGTGGCGAGCGGGTACTCAAGGTCTGAGTCACGCATAGACACCCGGTGGGGCATGCCCCGCCCGCACAATGAAACATTGGTACGACCCATTTAAAGGAATGCAAGCATGAAGGTTTATTACGACAAAGACGCCGACCTCTCCCTGATCAAGGGCAAGAACGTCACCATCATCGGCTACGGCTCACAAGGCCACGCCCACGCCCAGAACCTGACCGATTCCGGCGTGAACGTGACCGTGGGCCTGCGCCCGGGTGGCGCATCGTGGAAGAAGGTGGAAGCCGCTGGCATCAAGGTGGCTCCGGTGGCCGACGCGGTGAAGAGCGCCGACGTGGTGATGATCCTGCTGCCGGACGAAAACATTGCCGAGGTCTACAAGAACGATGTGGAGCCGAACATCAAGCAAGGTGCAGCACTGGCCTTTGCCCACGGCTTCAACATTCACTACAACCAGGTGGTGCCGCGCACCGATCTGGACGTGATCATGGTGGCCCCGAAAGGCCCGGGCCACACCGTGCGCTCCGAGTACAAGCGCGGTGGTGGCGTACCGTCGCTGATCGCCGTGTATCAGGACCGCTCCGGCAAGGCGCGTGACATTGCCCTCTCCTACGCGGCAGCCAATGGCGGCACCAAGGGTGGCGTGATCGAAACCACCTTCCGTGAAGAGACCGAGACCGATCTGTTCGGCGAACAGGCCGTGTTGTGCGGTGGCGCGGTGGAACTGGTGAAGGCCGGTTTCGAGACGCTGGTGGAAGCCGGTTATGCACCGGAAATGGCGTACTTCGAGTGCCTGCACGAGCTGAAGCTGATCGTCGACCTGATGTACGAAGGCGGCATCGCCAACATGAACTACTCCATCTCCAACAACGCCGAGTACGGTGAATACGTCACCGGCCCGAAGGTGGTGACCGAAGCCACCAAGGACGCCATGCGTCAGGCGCTGAAGGACATCCAGACCGGCGAATACGCCAAGTCCTTCATCCTGGAAAACAAGGCCGGTGGCCCGACCCTGACCTCGCGTCGTCGCCTGAACGCCGAGCACCCGATCGAAGTGGTCGGTGCCAAGCTGCGCGACATGATGCCTTGGATCAAGGCCAACAAGCTGGTGGACCAAAGCAAGAACTGAGGCCCGGCCTCATTGCAGCACACGGCGGGCCTGGCCCGCCGTTTTTATTTTGCTGCCCCCAAGCGGGCACTTTCCCTGTAGTATCATCACCCTTTAGCCCATTTCGAACCGGACATGAACAACACCTACCCTCACCCCATCCTGGCCCGCGAAGGCTGGCCCTTCATTGCCCTGGCACTGGTGATTTCCGTGCTGCTGTCGTGGTTCCTGCCGTGGTTCTCCTTCATTGGCTGGGTGCTCTTCGTGTTTGTGGTGCAGTTTTTCCGCGACCCGGCCCGCCCGGTGCCGCAACAGGCCAATGCCGTGATCAGTCCGGCTGATGGCCGCATCGTGGTGGTGGAAGAAACGGACGACCCGTACCTGAACCGCCGCGCACTGAAGATCAGCGTGTTCATGAATGTGTTCAACGTGCACAGCAACAAGAGCCCGCTGGATGCCGAAATCATTGATCGCTGGTATAACCCCGGCGCTTTCGTCAACGCCGCGCTGGACAAGGCCTCGACTGAAAACGAGCGCAATGCGCTGCACCTGCGTACCGCCAATGGGCAGGACATTACCTGCGTCCAGGTGGCCGGTCTGGTGGCGCGCCGTATCCTCTGCTATGTCGAGAAGGGGGCCAAGCTGCACCGTGGCCAGCGCTATGGCTTCATCCGCTTTGGTTCGCGGGTGGACCTGTACCTGCCGCTGAGCGCCAAGCCCAAGGTTGCCGTGGGTGACAAGGTCACTGGCGTGGCCACCATTCTGGCCGAACTGGCCGACTGACCGAGCATACGAGGCCCGCGCATGTCCGAGCACAGCAAAACCCCGCTCAACGTTCGCATCCGCAAGCAGGGCATCTACCTGCTGCCCAATTCGTTCACCACGGCCGCGCTGTTCGGTGGTTTCTATGCCATCGTGCACGCCATGAACGGCAAGTTCGACTACGCGGCAGTGGCCATCTTCATCTCGATGGTGCTGGACAGCCTGGATGGTCGGGTCGCGCGCATGACGCACACCCAGAGCGACTTTGGTGCCGAGTATGACTCGCTGTCTGATATGGTGTCCTTCGGTGTGGCGCCCGCGCTGGTGATGTACCAGTGGGCGCTGCAGCCCTTGGGCAAGCTGGGCTGGATGGTGGCCTTCATTTACGCGGTGTGCGCCGCCTTGCGTCTGGCCCGTTTCAATACCCAGATTGGCGTGGCCGACAAGCGCTGGTTCACCGGCCTGCCCAGCCCGGCGGCAGCGGCGCTGGTGGCGGGCTCAGTCTGGGTAGCCATCGACAATGGCTACTCCCCCACCGCGCACCCGACCATGCGCTGGCTGGCACTGGGGGTCACCCTGTTTGCCGGGCTGACCATGGTCAGCAATGTTCGCTTCTGGAGCTTCAAGGAAGTGAACATGCGCAAGAGTGTGCCTTTCTTTGTGCTGCTGCTGCTGGTGTTGCTGATCCTGCTGGTCGCCTACAACGCGCCGGTCGCCCTGTTCAGCCTGTTCGTGCTTTACGGCCTTTCCGGCTATCTGCTGATCGCGTGGCGTTGGTGTAAACCTCGTGCCAACCGCCATGAGCGTGGCTGAGCATCTCGACCCGGCCTTTCAGGCCGAACGCCAGCGTGCCGCCTCCCGCAGCACTTGGGTCAGTGTCTGGATCAACCTCGGTCTGACCGTGGTACAGGTGGTGGTGGGCCTGCTGGCGCGCTCACAGGCGCTGGTGGCAGACGGCCTGCACTCCCTCTCTGATCTGGTGGCCGATTTTGTGGTGCTGCTGGCCAATCGCCACAGCCATCAGGCGCCGGACCATGATCATCATTATGGTCACGCCCGCTATGAAACCGTGGCCTCGTTGTGGCTGGGCCTGCTGTTGCTGCTGGTCGGTCTTGGCATGCTGTGGCGTGCGGGCGAACGGCTGACCAGTGGTGGTGCCCTGCCTGCAGTGCACATTGCTGCCCTATGGACTGCGCTGGCCACCCTGCTGGCTAAAGAGCTGTTGTTTCGCTACCTGCTGCGGGTTGCCGAGCGGGTGCGCTCCTCCATGCTGGTGGCCAATGCCTGGCATGCGCGTTCGGATGCAGCCTCTTCGCTGGTGGTTGCTGCCGGTATTGGTGGCAACCTGCTGGGTTATCATGCACTGGACAGCTTGGCAGCTGCGCTAGTGGGCTTCATGGTGGCGCACATGGGCTGGAAATTCAGCTGGCAGGCGATACGCGAGCTGACCGACGCGGCCCCGGAAGAAACGGTAGTGGCGGATATCCGCGCTACGCTCGCCAGCACCAGCGGAGTGTGCGATGTGCACGAGCTACGAGTACGCAAGATGGGCGATCTGGTGCTGGTGGATGCCCACCTGCTGGTGTCGCCGGTGATCAGTGTTTCCGAGGGCCACCGCATTGCCGAGCAGGCCCGCCAGCGGGTGCTGGAGCAGCATCTGGCGCTGGATGCGCTGATCCATATTGATCCGGAAGAAGACCAGATTGCCCGCAACAGCACCGCGCCTTCACGCGAGCAGCTACTCCCGGCACTGGCCCCCTTGTTTGATCCCCCTTTGCAGTCCGAGCAGGTGGTGCTGCATTACCTGCAAGGCTCGGTCGACGTGCTGTTGCATCTACAGCCGCAGCAAGCTCTGCTGGACCCCACCGCGCTGGCAGCGCAACAACATGCCCTGCAGCTGCGCAGCCTGCAACTGCTACGCCATCACCCCTGATCTGGAGCCACCATGCCGCATCTGGAAGCGTTTCTGAGTGCCGCCATCCTGCTGACCCTGCTGCCGGGACCAGACAACCTGTATGTGATTACCCGTGGCATTAGCCAGGGCCGCAAGGCAGCGCTGGCCGCCGCCGCCGGCTTTGCCAGCGGCTGCCTGTGGCATACCCTGCTGGCGACCCTCGGCATCGCCGCCCTGATCACCCAGAGCCCTACGGCGTTTAATCTGGTCCGCTATGCCGGTGCCGCCTATCTGGTGTATCTGGGCATCCGCACCCTGCTCGATCGCTCCGGCTTCGCCCTGCAGCAGGATGGTCAGCAACCCGATCTGTGGCAGGTGTACCGTCAAAGCGTGCTGGCCAATATGCTGAATCCCAAGGTCACGCTGTTCTTCCTGTCGTTCCTGCCACAATTCGTCAATCACGCCGAGGGCCATGTCCCGCAGCAGATGCTGGTGATGGGTGTGCTGTTCATGCTGCAAACCATGCTCATCTTTGGCCTGTTCGGCTGGTTTGCCGGGCATATCGGCCAGTGGCTGCAACGCAGCCCGGCCATTGCCCGCCGCATCCACCTGCTGGCCGGCAGCATTTTCTGCGCGCTGGGATTGCGGGTGGCGCTGGTCAAGTAACCGTTGGTCGGACCAATCCGGTGCTGCCAGGAAGGCAAGGTAGCACCGCCTATAATGAAGCATCCTCCCTCTCTGCATGCTGCCCGCCAAGGGGGTTATCATGCGACGTTTACTGCTGCTTCTTGTTCTGTTCAGCCTGCTACGGGTTGAGGCCTACTCGCAGCGCATAAGCCTGACCCTGAACGATTATCCTCCGTATATGGGCACCCACATCCCCTACCAGGGGATCTTGTCACGCTTGGTGAAGGAAGCTTTTGCCCTGGAAGGCGTAGACATCACGCTGGTCGAGGTCCCTAACAACCGCAGTATTGCTGGCCCGATGGCAGGCTTGTATGACGGTACCTTTGGCTGGGCCTATACCCCGGAACGCGCCGAGAAGCTGTTGTACTCCGATGCCCTGCTGACCTTCCACATGGTGTTCTTCCAGCGCAAGGAGCGCGTGATCAATTGGCAAACCATGGAAGACTTGATCCCGTACAACATCGGGATCACCAAGGGAAATTTTGTCTCCAATGATTTCAGCCGCTTGCAGCAAGAGGGCAAGCTGCAGGTCGATGAAGGCCCTGACGACCCTTCTGGCATGCGCAAGCTGCTGTTGCAACGCATTGACTTGTTCCCGATGGAAAAGGAAGCAGGTCAGTATCTACTGGCCAGCCTGTTCCAACCCGGCCAGCAACGGCAGATCGTCGCCAACAGCCATACCATCTGGGAGGTCCCGGTACACCTGTTGATTTACCGCGGCCATCCGCAGGCGGCGGAGCTGATCAGCCGTTTCAACCGGGGATTGGCGAAACTGAAACAGTCTGGCCAGTATGAGCGCCTGATCCTGGACACCCGTGCAGCCATCCTGAAAGCCGCAAGTCTGTCGGCACCTTAGTGATCAGACTGTTGGCGCGTGCGCTCAATGCCTTCACACAGCTGACGAATGCCCCACAGCAAGCGGGGGGTGGGCCGACTGAGCCAGTCCGCCCGCAGATAGAGATATTGCTTGCGCGCAACGGCGGGCAGGGTAGGCCAGCGCGCCCAGTCCTGCAGACTGCCATCCGGTTGACCATCCGGGGTGGACGTCACCAGCAGTTGCGGCTTGGCCAATAACACATCCTCCACCCCGACCGTCGGAGTTAGCCCTGGCAAACGGGCAAACGGATTGACCCCGCCACAACGGGCAATGGCATCACCGATAAACTGCTTGCCGGATACCGTCATCAAGGGGCTGGACCAGACCTGATAGAACACGGTGACCGGGGCACGTCGGGCGTAGCGCTGCTGCAATGTCGCCCAACCCTGTGCCACCTGCCTGGCCTTCTGTGCTCCCGCCTGATCATGCCCGGTCAGTTGCCCCAGCCGGCGTAGCGCGTCCGGCAGGGCATCCACCCGCTGGATCTCACTGTAGTACACCGGCAGGCCCAAGCGCTGTAACTGGCTGACATCACTCGCACGGTTACCACTTTGCCAGGCAACAACCAGGTCCGGATGCAAGGCCTGAATGCGCTCGATATCCAGCGCGTCGATGCCACCAATCTGCACCTTGCTGCGGGCTGCTGCCGGGTAGTCGGACCAGGCCGATACGCCAACCACCTGCGCCCCCGCCCCCACTTCAAACAACAACTCAGTGGCATGCGGGGCCAGACTGATGATGCGCTGGGGGACATGTGGCAATGTGACTGTCCGCCCGGCATCGTCCTGCACACTCAAGGCCATCACCGGGGTTACCCACACGCCCAGCAACCAGCCCTTCATGCGCCCCCCTTCAGGCACAGCGGCAGACCCGCCACCACCAGCTCGACCCGCTCACACACCACAGCCAGCCGCTGATGCAAGCGCCCCACCTCATCGGCAAAACGCCGCGCCAAAGGCGACTCCGGAACGATGCTCCAGCCGACCTCATTGCTGACCAGCACCACCTCGCCGGGCAACTGAGGCAACACCGCCAGCACCGCGTCGGTTTCCCGCTGCAGGGTCGCCTCATCCGTCTGCAGCAGCAAGTGGGTCTGCCACAGGGTGAGGCAGTCCACCAGCAGGCAACGCTGCGGTTGCGCCAGCTGCAGCAGTGCATCTGCCAGCCGCTCCGGCTCTTCACAGACCTGCCAGTGCGCCGGGCGCGATTGCCGGTGATGCACAATGCGCGCCGTCATTTCCTCGTCGCAGGCCGTGGCGGTGGCAATCAGCACCACCTCCGCGGCCTGGGCCGCCAGCTGCTGGGCTCGCGCGCTTTTGCCGCTGCGGCGACCACCAAGGATCAGGGTACGGGACATGGTTTATTGAACCTGATATTCCAGGGTCAAGAATACGCTGCGGGTCGGGCTGGGGTAAATGCCGTACGCACCACCATACTCCACGTACTTGCGGTTCTGCAGGTTGTTGACCGCCAGCTGCCAAGACCAGTCACGGTAGCGCTGCCCCAGCTTGAGGTCCAGCAAACGGTAGGAGGGCAGACGGCGGCTGGCCGTATTTTTCTGGTCATCATCTGCGATCCGCTCACTCACATCACGCCCCGACAAAGATACATCCGTCACCGCATTGATCTGCCAGTGCACCCCCAGATTCAAGATCCGTTTGGGAACCACCGGGATGCGCTTGCCCGCCAGATTCGTGCCGCCATAGATACCACTGCGGAAAGTCGCTTGCTGCCACACCGCATTACCGGTCAGCTTGACGTCTGGCGTCACCGCCCAATCGCCACTGAGCTCCAGCCCTTGATGGCGGGTGGGTTGCAGATTCATGTTGGCGCCTGAACTGCCAGAAGTGCTAGTCACCAAAGGGTTGTAGTGGATTTCATCGGTCAGGTCATGGCGGAACACATTTGCCCGCCACTCCCCCGCAGAAAACTTGCCTTTTAGGCCCAGCTCCAGATCGCGTGAGCGCTGTGGGCGCAATCCTTCCGAGGTCACCGAGGTCACTTCGTCGGCATTGGGAATGCGGAAGCTGCGTCCACCCCGTACATAGCCTTCGACCGAAGACCACAACGGCTGGGAGACCCCCAGATCAAATGCGGTCAGGTGCCGGTCATCATCCATGGTTTTGCTGCTGGTGATGGTCTGGCTACGCACCTGTTGACTGCGCCCCCCTACCTGCAACTGCGTGCCACCTGCAAAATCCATCTGCTCATTGATGAACAGGGCCCGGTATCGCTGCGTGGCGGTGCTGTATGTACTGCCGCTAACATCATTGCGGGACATGCCAAAATCCGCCCCGACCGTCAGCTGATGCTTGACACCCTCGCCCCATTTCCAGGTGACACGGGGGGCCAGCGTGGTGGAGCGCAAGGTCGATGTACTGCCATAGCTGGCTTCACTGTGCTTGCTGCGGCGTGCCAGGTCCAGGTCCAGCCGGTGTGGGCCAAATTCGTGCTGATAGCCCAGCTGAAGCTGCCGATCATGCAACCAGCTGGTATAGACATAACTCCCACGCTGGCGAGGGTCTTTTTCATAGTCGGACCAGCTGATGGAACCCGGAAGCTGCAGTTTTTGCTGCCCGCTTGCGGCGAACAGCTGCACACTATCGTGCTCACCTCGCCAGCGGAAATCGGCCGACAGGGCATGCCGGTCTTCCGCGTTGAAATCACGATAGTGGCGGCTGTGCATCTTGTTGGCACCCAGCGTCAGCGCCCACTGGTCGCTGCCCAGATTCACGCGTGCGACACCCTCACGGGTGCCATAGCTGCCCCCCATCAGCGACAGCGTGGCGCGTGGCTGGGTTTTCATGGGGTTGCGGGTAATGATGTTGATCACCCCGGCGGTTGCACCACTGCCGTATAGCACTGCACCGGCACCACTCTGAACCTCAATGCGCTCGATATCTGCCAGCGCCAGGTGCGTCAGGCGGGGGGGCGTCAGGTCATTGTCCTTTTGTGGCACACCGTTGATCAGTACCTGCACATTGCTGATCCCGGCCACCCCGAAGCCGTGCCGATCGATACTGCGATCATCGGTACCACTCATGCTGAAAATGGACAGGCCAATCTCGGCAGCCAGCAGCTCCGGAATGGTGCGCGCCGAGCTCTGCTGAATATCCTCCGCCGTAATGACGGTAGTCAGCGCAGCCAAGCCTTTACGCGGGGTGGGGATGCGGGATGCGGTCACCACCACATCTTCAGTGGTGGGGGTCGTATCTGCCATGGCCGGCAGGACCGCCAGGGCGGCCAGTACACTCAGGTAAACGGGATTGCGATGCATGATCTTCCTTTGCCACGTCTGTGCGTGGTGCATGATGGCCATGCGGCGGGCAAAAGGGGATCACCGCGCGAGACGCGGGGCTACCCCGCGCCCACCGCGCGTGCAGTTCAGTTCTTGCCTGCGGGCAAGTTGCGGGCCGGTCTCCGGGCTTGCGCGCCGTACCGCCTTCCCGCCCGGCAAGGGGCAGTGGTTGGCCATCCTGAGGATGGGATACGGGCCGTCACGCACGCGTGACGCATGGCTTACCGTTGCGGGGGCAGCACCGGAATAGCATGTCAGTCATGCGCACCGGTTTCCCTGTTTCACCCCGGGCTGGCCGGGGCACCTGCAAGCGTGTCATTATATCGCAGCAAAATTTCTCATGATATGAAACATTTCAATAAGATTATTTCATAATGCAATCCACCGCCCCGCTCATGCCGCCCGATGCGCTCACCCATGCCGCTGCCCTGGCCCGTCAGCAACAATTGACCAAGCCCCCCGGTTCACTGGGCCGGCTGGAAACAGTCGCCTGCTGGCTGGCCGCGTGCCAGCAGCGCGCACAGCCCGAACCCTTGCGCCCCGCCATCAGCATCTTTGCCGCCGACCATGGCATCGCGGCGGAAGGGGTATCGGCCTATCCGGCCAGTGTCACTGCCGCCATGGTGTACAACTTTGCACAGGGTGGCGCCGCCATCAATGTGCTGGCCCGGCAACATCAGGCCCGGCTGGAAGTCGTCGATGTCGGGGTCAATGCAGATTTGCAGGGGCTGGCCGGCATCGTGCATGACAAAGTAGCGCCTGGCAGCGCCAACCTGCTGCACCAGCCCGCGTTGACATCCTCCCAGCGCGATGCTGCTTGGGCCGCCGGCGAACGGGCTGCCGAGCGGCACATTGCACAAGGCGCCAATCTGCTGATCGCGGGTGAGATGGGCATTGCCAACACCACGGCGGCAGCGTGCTTGATCTGCGCCCTGAGCGGGCTCGCACCCGAGCAGGTGGTCGGGCGTGGCACCGGGCTCGATGACGCCGGGTTGCTGCACAAGCAAACGGTGGTTACCCACGCCTTGCAGCGCGCCCAGACACATCAACCCGCCACCGCGCTCGACTGGCTGGCACAACTGGGCGGGCTGGAGATTGCCGCCATCGCCGGTTTTCTGGCCGGTGCCGCACGGCAGGGTGTGCCCGTGGTGCTGGATGGCTTCATCGTCAGTGCCGCCGCGCTGGTGTGCGAGGCGCAACAAGCGGGCAGTCGCCACTGGTGGCTGGCCAGCCACCAATCACAGGAAACCGGCCACGCACTGGTCTTGCAACAGCTGGGGCTGACACCCTTGCTGGACTGGCAATTACGACTGGGCGAAGGCAGCGGTGCGGCACTGGTTCTGCCCTTGCTGCAGGCGGCCATTGCGCTACACAACCAGATGGCGACCTTTGCCGAAGCCGGTATCCCGACATGAATGCCGCGTGCCGGCTGGTGGTGTTGCGACATGGGGCCAGTACTGCCGGCCACGCCCTGCTGCTGGGGCACAGCGACTACCCGTTGAGCCCCTCCGGGCTGGCCGCCATGCAGCACAGCCTCACGCAGATCTGCCAGGCTGGACCGATTGACGCGGTGATCAGCTCGCCGCTGCAACGCTGCGCCCACTTCGTGCCGCATGCCACTGCACTGCTGCAGTGCCCCAACCGGATTGACCCCGCCTGGGCCGAAATGCACTTTGGCGACTGGGACGGGCAGCCGCTCGACGTGTTGCAGCACCAGCCCGACTGGCGGTGTTGGCGGGCTGACCCAGAAAACTTCACCCCACCCGGCGCTGAACCCTACCCGGCATTCCGACAACGCATTCAGACCGCTACCGCACAGCTCTACCAACCCGGCCAGCGCTTGCTGCTGCTCAGCCACGCAGGGGTGGCGCGCGCGCTGCTGGCCGATTTGCTGCACCTCAGCTGGGCGCAGACCGGACAGCTGGCGCTTTCCGCAGCGGGCTGGCTGGAGTTCAGCCTGCTGCCCGATCACCCTGCTTACCTGCTTCATCTGCAACAAGGCATGGCCCCATGAAACAGCATGGCATTCGGCTGATCCTCGCCATCCAGTTCCTCACCCGCCTGCCCACCCCGCAGATCCGCGCCTTTTCACCCGCCCTGCTGACCGAGGCCGCCATCTGGTTTCCGCTGGTGGGCTTGCTGATCGGCAGCCTGCTGTGGCTGACAGGTAGTCTGGCAAGTGCAGTGGACCCGTGGCTGGCGGCCCTGCTCGTCACCAGCCTGTGGATAGCCGTGACCGGCGGCCTGCATCTGGATGGGCTGGCCGACCTGGCCGACGCCCTCGGCGCCGCCCATCGTGATCCGGAGCGACTGCTGGCGGTGATGAAAGACCCCCACCTGGGCAGCTTTGGTGTACTGGCCTTATTGCAACAGGTACTGGCCAAGCTGATCCTCTGCCGCCTGCTGCTGACCAGCCCGTGGCTGCCTGCGCTGATTCTGATTCCTGCCTGGGCGCGCTGGGGGGTGTTGTACTGGAGTCATCGTCTGCCGCCACTGGCTCCCGGCATGGCGGAGGCTTTCCGCTGGCATTTGCGCCCGCTGCACTACTGGGCCTGGCTGCTGCCCTTGGCCGCGCTCAGCGCCTGGCTGGCACCCGCCTTGCTGCTGGCACCTGCGCTGGTCTGGCTCTGGGCGCGCTATCTGCTACGTCGGGTGGGCGGGGTCAGTGGTGATTGCCTGGGGGCAGGCATCGAGCGGGTCGAAAGTGGCCTGCTGTTGGCGACCGTGGTGTGGCCATTGTTGCAACAGCAGATACCGTTCTGACAACGGAAGAAACATGCCGTTGGCAAATGGCAGCACTACGGGTAATCTTGCAGCCACTGTTGTCTGACCCACCCCTGCGTCCAACCCCGCACAAGGAGCAGCATCATGGAAAATCCCTATCAGGCCCCACAGTCGACTGTCCGCGATGTCCCCACCACGCAAAATGGCACACTGATCGCTGAAGGCCGCAAGGTCCCGGCAGGCAATGCCATCAACTGGCTGACGGGCGGCTGGAACCTGTTCAAGGACAACCCCGGCATCTGGATCGTCAATACCCTGATCTTCGGGGTGCTCGTCATTGTGCTGGCCTTCATCCCAATTCTGGGCGCACTGGCCATGCCGATGCTGGCAACCATGCTGTTGGGCGGCATCATGGCAGGTGCGGCTGCACAGGACCAAGGTGAACCCTTGACCGTCAACCACCTGTTCTCGGCCTTTCAGACCCACGCCAGCCAGTTGGTGATCGTAGGCCTGATCGGCCTGGCTGCAGGCGTCGTCATGTCCGTCATCAGCGGCATCCTGACGATGGTGGTGGTAGGCGGCAGTTTTTTTGCAGCAGGTGGCATGAGCGCCATGACTCCGGGCAGCAACGCCGGGGCCATGGCCCTGCTGGCAGGCATGGGCTTTGGCATGATCATTGTCATGCTGGTGATGATCGCCCTGTCTTTTGTGGTGTATTCACTGGTGTTCTTCGCCCCGGCGCTGGTGGTATTGCATGACCTGCCCCCCATGGAGGCCATCAAGGCCAGCTTCAGCGGCTACTGGAAGAACTGGCTGGGCATCCTGCTGTTTGGCTTGCTCGGCGCTGTACTGGGTGTCATCGGTGCCATCCCCTTCGGACTCGGCCTGCTGGTGGTCTACCCGCTGCTGCTGGCCTCGGTCTACGCTGCCTACAAAGACATCTACCTGGCCTGAATGCAACGTCACCAAGCACCCCGGCCTGTCCGCTTTGTCATTGGCAAAGCCCGGCAGGCCGCGCTATGCTCCCAGCCCTTGTTGAAAACATGCACAGCATAACAACCATCACCGTCGATTCTCATCGGCCAGATATTGTTGCTGCCACCCTGTTGTGTGCCATTCGTGCGTCACACCAGGGTATTTACAACCCCTCAGCCAGCCAAGCCTGACAATACCTTGACCACTTCACCACCTCTGCTCGACACGCTTGCCGTTGTGCCCACCCCGGAAGGGGTGGACTTGGCCATCCGTACGGCAGGCCCCTTGCCACGTGGTTTGGCATGGTGCATTGATGTCATCATCCGGTGGATATTCATCATCATCCTGGCGCAAATGCTGGCCGTGCTGGAAGAGGCTGGTATCGGAGTGCTGCTGATCCTGGTGTTTGTGATCGAGTTTTTGTACCCAGTGCTGTTTGAGGTGTTGAGCAAAGGCTCCACGCCCGGCAAGAAACTGCTCGGCATCATGGCGGTGCACGATGATGGCACCCCGGTCGGCTGGAAGGCCTCCATGACCCGCAACCTGCTGCGTCTGGTCGACTGGCTCCCATCCATGTACCTGTTTGGCCTGATCAGCTGTCTGTTTAGCCAGGAGTTCAAGCGTATTGGTGATCTGGCTGCCGGTACGGTGGTGGTGTATCGCGACCTGAAGACCCGCCTGCCCGTGATGGAGGACACCCAGCCGGAAGCCCCGCCGTGGTCGCTGGCACCGCATGAGCAACGCGCCATCATCGACTTTGCCGTACGGCAAGGCCAACTGACGCCCGAGCGGGCCACCGAGCTGGCACAGCAAACCGGGCCGCTTGTGGGGCAACACCGCGAGGATGCGCGGCAGCAGCTGTTACGCTACGCCCAATACCTGCTGGGACGGCAGCCATGAAACAGGCGGATTTTGAGCGCTACCATCGTAACCGCTGGCTGGCGTTTGCTTTGTGGCTGGACTTCCAACGCCCCAAAAAGGGACAAGATGGCCAGCGGCAGGCCCCTTTCCCCTTGACCGAACTGCCAGACCGTTATCGCGAGCTGTGCCAGCATCTGGCCCTGGCGCGCGACCGTCATTACACCAGCCAGCTGGTGGATGAACTGCACCGTCTGGTACAAGGCGGCCATATGCAGCTGTATGGCAGCCGTAGCGGACAAGGTTTCAATTTCTTCCGCTTCATGGCGCAGGATTTTCCGCGTCTGGTACGGCAAGAGTGGCCGTTTACCGTCACCGGCCTGCTGCTGTTTTTTGTGCCCTTGTTTGGTCTGATCATTGCCATGCAATGGTATCCGGGGCTGGCAGATTACCTGATTCCGCAAATGACCCAGGCGCAGATGGAGCATATGTATCGGCCCGGCAATGAAGTGACCGGCTTCACCCGGGAAGCGCCGGATGACATCCTGATGTGGGGCTACTACATCTACCACAACATCTCGATCGACTTTCAGTGTTTTGCTGGCGGCATCCTGTTCGGCCTGGGTGCGCTTTTTTATACCGTCTATAACGGCGTCATCATCGGTGCCATTGCCGGCTACTTGACCCACAAGAGCTATATTGTGACCTTCTGGAGCTTTGTGGCCGGGCACAGCAGCTTTGAACTGATCGGCGCGGCACTGGCTGGGGCCGCCGGGCTGGAGCTGGGCTATGCACTGGTTGCGCCGGGCCCTTACAGCCGCCTGCATGCCCTCAAGCGACGCGCGCAGATTGCGGTACGCCTGCTGGGTGGCGCAGCCACACTCACCTTCATTGCCGCCTTCATCGAGGGTTTCTGGTCGCCACAGACCTTTATCCCGCCGATGGTCAAATACGTATTTGGTGGCAGCATGTGGCTCTTGCTCAGCCTCTGGTTATTGCTGGGAGGCCGCCGTGCAGCTTGAGCGCTTCCGTCTGGCCTTGCGACCACGTGGCGGCTGGGAAACCGTGGACCTTGGCATGAGCATGGTACGGCAGTGGTGGAAACCGCTGTACGGTGTCTGGCTGCTGGGCTGGCTGCCCTTCAGCCTGCTGGTCTATGCCATGGCCTGGTCGCTGGAATGGGAGCCGATCTGGGCTTTTCTGCTGCTGTGGTGGCTTAAGCCCATGCTGTCTCGCCCCTTGCTGGCGGTACTGTCCGGAGCGGTGTTTGACCAGCCGCCCACGCTCGGGCACGTGCTGCGTCGCTGGCCCAGGCTGCTCTGGCACTCCGGCTTGCTGGGCGCACTGCTGTTCCGCCGTCTTAGCAGCGCACGCACCGTGTTCCTGCCGGTGTGGCAACTGGAAGGCCAGCGTGGCCGTGCTGCGCGTCAGCGCAGCAATCTGCTGGGGCGCACCACCCGTGCCCATGCCTCCTCCATGGCACTGGCCTTGAACCATATGGCGCTGTTCATGGCATTGGGCCTGTTCATGCTGGTGGCCCTGTTCGTTCCTTCTGCCGAAGCATGGCGCATGCCATGGGACCCGCTGAAAGACATGCTGGAAGGGATGTCTGCCACCGTAGGGGCCTGGCTGTTCCCCCTGCTGATGAGCCTGCTCGACAGCTTGCTGGAACCCTATTTCGTCGCTGGCGGCTTCAGCCTCTATCTGCAGCGTCGCACGGTGCTGGAGGGCTGGGACTTGGAAATTGCCTTTCGCCGTATTGGGCAGCGGCTGCAGCAGTGGCTCAAGCATACCGGGCCGACGTTGTTACTGCTGCTGGTGTGCAGCCTCGCCGTACCGCACTTCGGCCATGCGGCGGCAGAACCGCAGGAGGAACTCGCCAAGGTACTGGACCAGGCCGACATCAAAGGCAAGCATGAAGCCATCCAGTCCTGGCAGTTTGTGCCTGACCGGAATAACGAGGAAAAAGAAGAGCGCATAGAGCCTCAGCGCGACCCACAATACCAGAACAATCTCAACTTTGGCGCAGAGGGCTTCCGCACCCTGGTGTGGGTCATCTTCGGTGTGGTACTGGCCTTCCTGCTCTACTACGCCGCTCGGCACTGGCGACCAGGCAACACGCGAAAAGTGCAGGGGCAGGCCCCGGAGGTCTTGTTTGGGCTGGATGTCCGTCCGGAAAGCTTGCCGGATGACTTGCCCAGCGCTGCTCGCAAGCTGATTGAACAAGGACAGATTCAGGCGGCGCTCAGCCTGCTGTACCGCGGCGCCTTGGTGCACTGGCTGCGGGTCGGGCTGGAGATCGAGCCCGGCGACACCGAGGGCGACTGCATTCGCCGCGTACGCCAGCTGGGCAGCAGTGACAGCCATCAGTACTTTGCCGGTCTGGTCGCCCATTGGCAGCAGTTGACCTATGCCCACCGCCTCACCCCAGCGGCAGAGGCCATGCAGCTGTGCGAGCAGTGGGCGCTACATTTCAGCATCCGGCGCAGCGAGGTCTAAGCCCCATGAAATACCTTGCTGCAGCAATAATCGGACTGTTGATACTGGTGGGCGGCATCTATTTCTACCAGCACCTGGAAGAGCACACCGAGTGGATCTACCACCCTCCGGCAGAGGATACGGTCCGCAAGGACTATCTGGCCGCCGATCGGGTATTGACCCGGCTGGAGCGCCCTCCCATCTGGATCAGCACCTTGCCGGAGCTGCGCCAGCTGCCGCGCCACAGTGTCTTGATGCTGCTGGATCAGAACGATCCGGATACCCGGCAGGTGGAGGCCTTGCAGCACTGGGTGCGGCAAGGCGGTCATCTGATCATCGGCTATGAGGACTTGCGGGGTGAAACCACCCTGCTGAGCGCCTTTGGGCTCAGCCTCACCGATACCACCCATGAGGATAGCCATCCCCCACAGGACGCCAGCAAGGACCTGATGGTCCGCAATCCTGGCGAGCGCCTGCTGGGACCCGCGCCTTTGGGCGAGCTATCCTGGGAGCCACAAGCCGGTCAAGCCCTGTCGCCCGACACGCCAGGCACCCATTGGGGCAATGAGGATGATCTACTGCTGGTTGACATGCCAGTGGGCCAAGGCCATCTGACCGCGCTGCCCACAACCCGATTGTTCAAGTACAACGCGCAATACAGCGCTCAGAATGAAGGGTACAACTTCTGGGGCAGTCTGGACCGGCAACAGCACGCCACCCTGCTCTATCAGCTGACCCGCCTGCACTACCCGGAGGGGACACTGGCACTGCTGCCAGACCTGCGCGATCCGTCGCTATGGGGCTGGCTGGTGCGCAATGCCCATCGCGTGTTGTGGGTGTTTCTGGCCTGGCTGCTGATCTGGCTGTGGCGCATCATCCCGCGGGTCGGTACCCTGCTGCCGGAAGCGCCGCGTGCACGCCGCAGCCTGCTGGAGCATCTGTCCGCTAGTGGTCGCTACCTGTGGCAACAGCGTGGCCATGCCATTCTGCTGGACGCCATTCGCCATCGCATCCAGCAACGTCTGCGTCGCCGCCATCCACACTTGGCTGTCCTGCACGGTCAAAGCCAGCTGGTGGCCATTGCCGAGCAAACCGGCCTGCCGCTGAGCCAGCTACAAACCGCCCTGATCGGCCTGCCGCCGCAGCGCCATGAGCTGCTGCAAGCCTTGCAAACCCTGCAGCGCCTCTACCGGCGCCTCTGAACCTAGAAACGGGAAACCGCCATGTCCAGCCTTGACACCTCATCCTTGCCCCAGGACAAACTGGAACAAGCCATCACCATCGTCAACAGCATGCGCCAGGAAATGGCGCGCGCGGTGGTCGGGCAAGGTGCCATCATTGACGAAGTGCTGATCACCCTGCTGGCCGGGGGTCACCTGTTGCTGGAAGGGGTGCCGGGGCTGGGCAAGACCTTGCTGGTTAAATCGCTGGCGCGCACCTTTGCCGGTGACTTCCGCCGCATCCAGTTCACGCCGGACCTGATGCCGGCCGACGTGACCGGCCATACCCTGTATGACCCCTCCAACGGGCAATTCACCACCCGCAAGGGGCCCGTCTTTACCAATCTGCTGCTGGCGGACGAAATCAACCGCGCCCCCGCCAAGACTCAGGCCGCCCTGCTGGAAGTGATGCAGGAGCAACAAGTGACCATCGAAGGTGAAGGCCACACCCTGCCGCCGCCTTTCATGGTGCTCGCCACGCAGAACCCGCTTGAGCAGGAAGGCACCTACCCGCTGCCGGAAGCCCAGCTGGACCGCTTCCTGCTGAAAACCCTGATCGACTATCCGTCCGAGCAGGAAGAGCAAGCCATGATCCGGCAAGTGACGCTTGGCTCAGTGGGTGACCAGCTGACCGTCAGCCAGGTCAATGCCGTGGTGAAACCGGCCACCGTACAAGCCCTGCAACAATTGACCGCCAACCTGACGGTGGACGACCGTGTGCTGGACTATGCGGTGCGCATCGTACGCGCCACCCGCAATCAGCCTGGCGTTGCCAGTGGCGCCGGGCCGCGTGGCGGCATCTCGCTGGTGCGCGCCGCGCGTGCGGCAGCCCTGCTGCAAGGCCGCGGCTTCGTCCTGCCGGACGACATCAAGCTGGTGGCCCTGCCCGCCTTGCGCCACCGTATTGCGCTGGCACCAGAACTGGAAATCGAAGGGCAAACCACCGACACCGTGCTGCGTGCCATGCTGAGCCAGATCGAGGCACCGCGCCTGTGATGACCTCATCCTTGCTTGGGGAGCCACCCCGGTGCTGATCCCGTCACGCACGCTGGTCTGGGGCATGGTCGGCCTGCTGGCTGCGGCCATCACCGTATCCGCTTGGTCAATACTGCAACCCTTCTGGTGGCCGTTCTGCGGCCTGCTGGCCGCCATCACGCTGCTCGATCTGCTGTGGCTGTTGTGGGAAGGCAAACCGGTCGAGGTGCAGAGACAGGTGCCCGGTTCCCTGCCGGTCGGTCTGCTGCATGCTGTGAAACTGCATGTCAGCCACCGCTTGCGCCGCATGGGTCGTGTGCAGTTGTTCGACCAGCACCCGTCCTCCTTCCTGCCACAAAACCTGCCGCTGGACCTGCGTATTCCGCCGGGACGCTTTGCCGAAGTGTCCTATCAGGTGCAACCGCTGGAGCGGGGTGAGCATCCATTTGGCCTCTGTGCGGTTCGCCTGACTTCACCGCTGCGTCTATGGCAACGGCAGTTTCTGGCAGGTACGGCAGAGACGGTCAAGGTCTACCCGAATTTTGCCGCCATTGTGCGCTACGCCCTGCTCGCCACCGACAACCGCCTGAGCCAGATCGGAGTGCTGCAACGCCGCCGCCGCGGTGAGGGGATGGATTTCCGTCAGTTGCGCGAATATCGCGAAGGTGACACCCAGCGTCAGGTGGACTGGAAAGCCACCAGCCGCATGAACAAATTGATTTCACGCGAGTATCAGGACGAACGGGACCAGCAAGTGGTGTTCATGCTGGACTGTGGCCGCCGCATGCTGGCACGGGATGGCGAGCTGTCCCACTTCGACCACACCCTGAACGCGATGCTGCTGCTGGCCTATGTGGCCTTGCGTCAGGGCGATGCGGTCGGGCTGACAACCTTTGCCACGGATCAGCCACGCTACTTTGCGCCGCGCAAATCCGATGCCACCGTCAACACCCTGCTCAACAGTGTGTTTGACCTGCAACCCAGCCTGCGCTCACCGGATTACTACCAGGCTGCGGTCGACCTGATCACCCGTTTGCGCAAACGCTCACTGGTGGTCATCCTCAGCAATCTGCGTGATGAGGACGACAGCACGCTGGCACCCGCCTTGGCCTTGCTGCGCAAGCGCCATCTGGTGCTGTTTGTCAGCCTGCGCGAACAGAGTCTGGAACAAACCCTGCAACAGCCGATCACCACGCTGGAAGAAGGGCTGACCTATGCAGCCACTGGCCTGTTCCTCAACCAGCGCGAGGCGATGATGCGCAAGCTGAGCAGCGGCGGCGTGCTGACACTGGACACCGAACCGCAGCATCTGGCCATCGAGCTGGTCAACCAGTATCTGGAGCTGAAGAAGAGTGCCCGGCTCTAGGCTTTACTGCTCACCAGCTTCGCAATCCTCCTTGAGCACCCGCTCAATCCGTCGCTCCGGCACCAACCACATCAGCGCCACCGCAACATACAGCAGTTGCGACAGCCAGTGTGCGACAAACGACAGGATGATCGCCAGCAGGTAGGCCCCCAGCGACAACCAGCCCTTGCGGTCACGCTGCATGGCGCGCGCCAGTACCGACCCTTCACCCTAGGTGCGGATCAGGCAGCGCGCCAGCAGGTTATAGGCCCCACCTGAGGCCAGCAGCACCACGCCGTATAGGGTGGTCGGCACCGGCGCAAAATGGTTCTCCCCCATCCAGCCGGTGACAAAGGGCAGCAGGGACAGCCAGAACAGCAGGTGCAGATTGGCCCACAGCACCGGTCCATTCACCCGCTTGACCGCATGCAGCAGGTGATGGTGGTTGTTCCAGTAGATGCCGATATAGACAAAGCTCAGCACATAGCTGAAAAACACCGGCAACACTGGCTGCAGCACCGCCCAGTCTGCGCCGTGCGGCACCTTCATTTCCAGCACCATGATGGTCAGGATGATGGCCAGCACCCCATCACTGAATGCTTCCAGCCGGTTCTTGTTCATACCGCCTCCCTGCATGACGATCAGCCGCAGCTAAAACCGAGGCTGTCAGATTATTGTAAGATTGATGTTGCAGGCATGATAGAATGCTGCCCGGAAGTTTGCCAGACAGTCGCCGCCGCTGCATGCAGCGGGGGAGGAAAGTCCGGGCTCCACAGGGCAGGATGCCGGCTAACGGCCGGGCGTCGCGAGGCGACGGAAAGTGCAACAGAGAGCTGAACCGCCGATGGCCCCTCCGGGGGATCAGGTAAGGGTGAAAAGGTGCGGTAAGAGCGCACCGCAGCCGTGGCAACACGGTCTGGCAGGGTAAACCCCATCCGGAGCAAGACCAAATAGGCAGGCGTTGAAGGTGCCCCCTGAGCCTGCGGGTAGGTTGCTTGAGTCCGCCAGTAATGGCGGGCCTAGAGGAATGACTGTCAGTCGTGCCCTGGCAACAGGGCAGGGCAACAGAACCCGGCTTATCGGCAGACTTCCACACCCGACTCCAGGTGGCAGCCCCGGCTGCCGGTGATCCACCGGGTAGCCACAGGCTGCCCTTTGTGTTTGATAGATACCCCCCATGTCCCCTACCCCCTCTGCCGTCGCCCTGATCGGGCTGGGCAAAATGGGCGCCAACATGGCACGCCGTCTGGCGCGCGGTGGCGTCACCGTTCATGGCTATGATACGGCTGCCGAGACCCGGCAGGCGTTAAGCGCCGAGTATGCACAGATCACGGCCCATGACAGCCTGGCCTCCGCCATTGCGGCGTTGCCGCAGCCGCGTCTGGTATGGCTGATGCTGCCTGCCGGCGAGATTTCCGAGCACACCCTCAGCACCATCCTGCCGCTGCTCTCCGCTGGGGACGTGGTGATTGATGGTGCCAATGCCTATTACAAGGACAGCCAGGCTCGTGCTGCACGCCTGCGCGCGCTGGGCATCGGCTTCGTCGACGCCGGGGTATCTGGCGGCGTCTGGGGTGGCGACAATGGCTACACCATCATGCTGGGTGGCAGCGAGGCTGACATCGCCCGCGTGCGCCCGCTGGTGGAAGTGCTGGCCCCGGCAGCAGACCGCGGCTGGCTACATTGCGGCCCGAACGGTGCCGGCCACTACGTGAAGATGGTGCATAACGGTATCGAGTACGGCATGATGCAGGCCTTTGCCGAAGGCTTCGCCCTGATGGAAGCCAAGCAGGACCTGAACCTCGATCTGGCAGCCGTGAGCGAAGTCTGGCGGCACGGCAGCGTGATCCGCTCCTGGCTGCTGGACCTGACCGCAGACACCTTGCAGCAAGACACCACGCTGAGCGACATCCAGCCCAAGGTGCCGGATTCCGGTGAAGGCCGCTGGACGGTACTGGAAGCGGTCGAGTTGGGTGTGCCCGCGCCAGTGATCAGCAATGCCCTGTTCATGCGCTTTGCCAGCCAGGGCAAGCACGACTACGCCAGCAAATTGCTGGCAATGATGCGCAAGGCGTTTGGCGGCCACGCCGTCGGCAAGGCCTGATTCCGGCCAGCGGGTTTGGTACCTGCCCCCCGCTGGTGGTAGCATCACGTCCTTGTCTTCTTTTGCTGCGGGTCTCCCTGCCCATGAACGTTTTCGACACCATCACTGACCGCAAGATCCGCTTTGCCTTGATCGGCTGCGGCCGCATTGCTGCTAATCATTTCGGCGCGCTGGAAACCCACGCGGACCGGGCTGAGCTGACCGATGTCTGTGATGTCGACCCGCAGGCGCTGGCTGCCGCTGTTGCCCGTACCGGTGCGCGCGGGCACAGCACGCTGGACGCCCTGTTGCGGGAAACCCGGGCAGACATCATCATCCTCACTACCCCGTCGGGCCTGCACCCGATGCAAAGTATGGCCTGCTCACAAGCTGGCTTCCATGTGATGACCGAAAAGCCGATGGCCACCCGCTGGGAAGACGGTCAGGCCATGGTCAAGGCGGCCGATCAGGCCGGCAAACGCCTGTTTGTAGTCAAGCAGAACCGCCGCAACGCGACGCTGCAACTGCTGAAGCAGGCCGTGAGCGAAAAGCGCTTTGGCCGTATTTACATGGTCAACGTCAACGTGTTCTGGACCCGCCCGCAGTCTTACTATGATTCGCATGCCTGGCGCGGCACCTGGGAGTTTGACGGCGGTGCGTTCATGAACCAGGCCAGTCACTATGTCGACTTGCTGGACTGGCTGGTCGGCCCGGTGGAGAGCGTGCAGGCCTATACGGCCACCCTGGCCCGCAACATCGAGGTGGAAGACACCGGTGCCGTCAGCCTGCGCTGGCGTTCTGGTGCCTTGGGCAGCATGAACGTCACCATGCTGACCTATCCGAAGAATCTGGAAGGCTCCATTACCATTCTCGGCGAAACCGGCTCGGTGAAGATCGGCGGTGTCGCCGTCAACGAGATCCAGCATTGGGAGTTTGCCACACCCCACCCGATGGACGAGCGCATTCACGATGCCAGCTACGCCACCACCAGCGTCTACGGCTTTGGTCACCCGCTGTACTACGATAACGTGATCAAGGTGATGCGTGGCGAAGCGGCCCCGGAGACCGATGGCCGCGAAGGCCTGAAGTCGCTCGAGCTGTTGATTGCCATGTACCTGTCGGCCCGCGACGGGCGCCGCATCAGCCTGCCGCTGGACTACTGACCGCGGCGTGGTGTCGTCCCGATACCACAGCCGAAACGGAACGGGCCCACCCCTGCGGTGGGCCATGATTTTTTCTCCCCATTGACATATCAGATTGCTACAATCGCGCCTCGACAGCATGGGGTGCGACGGCTTGGCCTGCGCACGATGTCGGTGAGTAACTTGAGGATGACATCATGACGTGGAGCGTGGCCCAAAGCCGGAGCGTATACGGTATCCGCCAATGGGGTGCCGGGTTTTTCGACATCAATGACCAAGGCCATGTGCTGGTGCGTCCGCACGGCAAAGGCGGGCATGCGCTCGACCTCTACACCCTGGCCGGTAGCCTGCGCCAGGCCGGACTGTCGATGCCCATGCTGGTGCGATTCCCCGACATCCTGCAGGCTCGTGTACGACAGCTGACCGGTGCCTTTGTCGAGAACATTGCCAAGTTTGGCTACCAGAATCAGTACACCGCGCTGTATCCAATCAAGGTCAACCAGCAAGAGCCGGTGATCGAAAGCATCATTGGTACCCAGCACGCCTCCATCGGGCTGGAAGCGGGTTCCAAGCCGGAACTGATGGCAGTACTGGCACTCGCCCCCAAGGGCTGCACCATCTGCTGCAACGGCTATAAGGACCGTGAGTTCGTCAAGTTGGCGCTGATGGGGCAGAAACTTGGCCACAATGTCTACATTGTGATCGAGAAGGAATCCGAGGTTCAGCTGGTGATTGATGAAGCCGCCAAGCTGGGCGTACTGCCTCAGGTAGGGGTGCGGGTACGCCTGTCATCGCTGGCGTCTGGCAAGTGGGCCGATACCGGTGGTGAGCGTGCCAAGTTTGGCTTGTCCGCCGCGCAATTGCTGTCGGTGGTACAGCGCTTCCAGCAAGCCGGGGTGGGCGATGGCGTGCGCCTGCTGCACTTCCATATGGGCTCGCAGATTGCCAATCTGGCGGATTACCAGTCGGGCTTCCGCGAGGCCATCCGCTATTATGCCGAACTGCGCGCGCTGGGCCTGCCCATCGACCGCGTCGATGTCGGTGGTGGCCTCGGGGTGGACTACGACGGCACTCACTCGCGCAATCCTTCGTCCATCAACTACGATCTGGACGAGTACGCGGGTCTGATCGTCAGCATGCTCAAGGAGTTCTGCGACGAGCACAGCCTGCCGCATCCGCACATCATGTCGGAAAGCGGCCGTGCGATGACGGCCCACCATGCACTGCTGATCGTCAACGTCACCGATGTTGAACGCCACGACGACAGTGTGCCGGCCCTGCTGCAGGATCCGGAGGCCGTGCGGGCGCAGCCGGAAATCATCCAGTGGCTGGTGGAGCTACTCGCGCAGAACGACATTGAAATGGCGACTGAGACCTACTATCGCGCCGCCCATTACATGAGCGACATCAGCAACCAGTATGCCGAGGGCAAGCTGACGCTGGCGCAGAAGGCACTGGGCGAACAGTGTTATTTCGCACTCTGCCGTCGCATGCTCACCCTGCTGCAGGCCACCCAGCGCTCACACCGCCAGGTGCTGGACGAGCTTCACGACAAGATGGCCGACAAGTACATCTGCAACTTCTCGGTGTTCCAGAGCCTGCCGGACACCTGGGCCATCAATCAGGTGCTGCCCATTCTGCCGATCCACCGGCTGGAGCAGGCACCGACCCGCCGCGCCGTGCTGCAAGACCTGACTTGCGATTCGGATGGCAAGATCAAGCAGTACGTCGACGAGCAGAGTATTGAGAGCAGCCTGCCGGTGCACGAAGTGGCGGAAGGTGAGGAATATCTGGTGGGCTTCTTCATGGTGGGGGCCTATCAGGAAATCCTGGGCGACATGCACAACCTGTTTGGCGATACCGACTCGGTCAACGTCTATATGGACGCCCAAGGCCAGATTCGCCATGCAGGGCTGGAAGTACACGATACCATCGAGGACATGCTGCGCTATGTGCACATGCAGCCTGACCAGCTGATGACCCGCTATCGGGACAAAGTGGCCTCGTCCAGCCTGCCGGATGAAGAGCGCACCGCGTATCTGGATGCCTTGCGGCTGGGATTGACGCGCTCGTCCTACCTGTCGGTCTGAGTCAGGTGATGGCGGCGGGCGCGGGCTACAGCCAGCGCCGCCGCCAGAAGAACAGCCCCATGCCGACTGCCACCAGCGCCATGACCCCCAGCAGCACATAGTAGCCCCAGCGCCAGTGCAACTCCGGCATGTGGTCAAAATTCATGCCGTAGATGGACGACAGCAAGGTGAGCGGCATGAAGATGGTGGTGATCACCGTCAGCACCCGCATGTCCTGGTTGAGTGCATGGCTGCTGACAGTGACATGGATGTCCAGAATGCCCGCCATCTGGTCACGCAGGGATTCCAGCGATTCCAGCGCATGAATGGCATGATCGTAAACATCACGCAGATAGAGCTGGGTTTCGGCCAGAAAGTAATCGCCATCGTCGCGGGTGAGGCCATTCAAGCATTCGCGTAATGGCCACAGCGAACGGCGCAGACAGCTGGCCTGCCGTTTGAGCTGGTAAATGGCCGCCAGCAAGCCGCTGTGCGAGCCCTTGCCCATCAGCTCATCTTCCAGCGCTTCGATCCGGTCGCCCAGCTTCTCGATCAGGGCAAAATGCTGGTCTACCACCGCATCCACCAGCGAGTACATCAGGTAATCCACGCCGCCTTTGCGCTGCTGCGGCTGCGCAGACAACAGACGTTCACGTACGCCGGAGAATTGGCCGCTGGGCTGCTCCTGGAAGGTCAACAGCCAGCCGCGCCCCAGCACAAAGCTGACCTGCTCGGTCTGCAGCTCGCCCTCGCTATCGTAACCATGCCGGTGCACCACCAGAAACAGGCAGTTGGGGTACAAGTCCAGCTTGGGGCGCTGCTCGGTATTGAGGATGTCTTCCAGCACCAGCGGATGCAAGCCATACCGTTCACCGATCTGGGTCAGCAGCTGGGTATCCTGCAGACCATAGACATTGAGCCACTGCTGTGACGGCAAACCCGGCTGGTCGAGTGCCGATAGCTGGCCATGGCGCGTCAGCTGCTGCTCGTCATAGCACAACAGGTCCAACCGGGGTTCGGTCTTGACCTCACCCACGTGCACCAGACTACCGGGCGGCAGGCCTGCCTTCTTTTGCCGTCCGTGCGGGCGGGCGCGCTTCACGCCTCAGTCCTTCACCTGCAGCTGGACGCCCACATCCCGCCAAACTTCGGCTTCCTGTACCAGCGCGGTGGCGGTCAGCGGGTGCTCCGCCAGCCAGTCCCCCGCCAGCTTCAGATTCACCTGCTTGCCTTGCTGGGTAAGCTGTACCGGCGGCATCTCCATGTCACGGCGGTTGCGGTGGAACAGCACCGCCAGCCGCAGGGCCATCACCTGTTCACGGAATAGGCCGGGCTGATTGAGCATCGCTTCATGCTTGCCCAACTTGCCACGGTGTGCCAGCGCCAGCTCAGACAACCGATGCTGTTCCGGGCGCGAGAACCCGGGCATGTCGGCATGTTCCAGAATATAGGCCGAGTGCTTGTGGTAGGCGGTATGCGATACCGAGAGGCCGATTTCGTGCAGCTTGCTGGCCCAGTCCAGCTGTTGCAGCGCGTGCTCATCCACCCGGTTGCCGCCCAGTTGCTGGCACAGCAGGCGCGACAGCTCGCTTACCCGCTGCGACTGTTTGACATCGACATGGTAGCGGCGCTTGAACTGGGTCACCGTAGTATCGCGCATGTCCTTGTGGTGGTGCCGCCCGATCAGGTCATACAGCACACCATCGCGCAGCGCCCCCAGGGTAATGCTCATTTGCTGAATACCCAGCTCGGCGAACACCGCGCGCATGATGGCGAAGCCGCCCGGCAATACCGGTGCACGGTCCTGCCGCAAACCATTGAGCTGCAACGCGCTGACACTACCCGCCTTGAGCAGGATCTGCTCCAGCTTTTCCATGCCTTCTGCGGTAATACCGGAGGGCGAGAGGTCATTCAACTCCAGAATGTCAGACAGCGAGCGCGCCGTACCTGAAGTGCCAATCGCCAGCTGCCACTCTTCCGGCCCGAACTCACCGGCAATGGCTTCCAGCTCGGAGCGGGCTGCCAGCGTAGCTTCCTGCAAGGCCGACTTGGTGATCTTGCCACCGGGGAAGTACTTCAGGCTGTAGCTGACGCAGCCCATGAACAGGCTTTCCATCTTCAGCGGCTTGTAATGGCTGCCAATGATGAATTCAGTCGAGCCACCGCCAATATCCACCACCAGCCGCTTTTCCCGGGTGGCCGGCAGCGAATGCGACGCACCCAGATAAATCAGCCGTGCTTCTTCCCGCCCGGCGATGATTTCAATTGGTACCCCCAGCGCGGCCTGAGCCTCGTCCATGAAGCTGCTGGCGTTCTTGGCCACCCGCAGGGTATTGGTGCCCACCGCACGCACCGCCTCCGGCGGCAACTGCCGCAGGCGTTCGCCAAAGCGCTTGAGGCAATGCAGCGCGCGCTTCATGGTGTCGGCATCCAGCGAGCCATCCGCCTGCAGGCCTGCGCCCAGCCGCACCGTATCTTTCAGCGAATCCAGCGGGTAGATCTGGTCATCGACCACCCTTGCCACCTGCAGACGAAAACTGTTGGAACCCAAGTCTACGGCGGCAATGGTGTCGAAGCTCAATGCGATCTCCTGCGAATAAGGCTCAGTTGTCGTTGTCGAGGGCCGCGCGTTCCGCGTCCGCCAGCGAGAGATGGCGGATGTCCTTGCCCTTGACCATGAATACTACATACTCTGACATGTTTTTGGCGTGGTCGCCAATTCGCTCGATGGCCTTGGCAATGGTGATGATGTCAATCGAGGTGGA
Source organism: Leeia sp. (assembly GCF_041909055.1). Lineage (NCBI taxonomy): Bacteria > Pseudomonadati > Pseudomonadota > Betaproteobacteria > Neisseriales > Leeiaceae > Leeia > Leeia sp. The sequence continues at coordinate 1,024,158 of NZ_JAYREC010000001.1, forward strand.
AATGGTGCGCGGGTCTTCCATCATGAAGGTGATCAGCTGGCGGATGATGGCACGGTATTCTTCATCCACCTGCATGTCTTCTCGCACCACCTGCGCCGCTAGGCCGGCATCCAGCCGGGCAAACGCGTCCAGCGACTTGCGCAGCATGCGCAGCGCCAGTTCGGCCGCGTGCTTGATCTCGGTAAAGCGCGGCACCTGCACCCGGCCCGACTGGTAGATATTGCGGCTCATGCGGGCGATCTTCTCCGCCTCATCGCCAATACGCTCCAGGTCGGTAATGGTCTTGATCACGGTGAACACCATGCGCATGTCACCTGCCGTCGGCTGGCGGCGCGCGATGATGTGCTGGCATTCCTCATCCAGCTGCACCTCCAGCATGTTCACCTTGTGATCCAGGCTCACCACCTTGTCCAGCAGCGGCAGGTCGGCATTGGCCAAGCCATTCAGCGCGTCCTTGATCTGCTCTTCAACCAGCCCGCCCATCTCCAGTACGCGACCACGTACATGTTCCAGTTCCTGGTCAAACTGCTTGGAAAAATGCTCCGGCATGTGCGTCCCCTTGGGAGTACGGTGATAAATCGGCCTATGATGCCAGCCTTACATGACAAAAGTATTATCGCTGCGCACCACCCCATCCGGGGTGCCCAGCAGCAGTACATTGGCAGGCCGCAGGGCAAACAGCCCATTGGTGACCACGCCCGGGATCTGGTTGATCGCGGTTTCCAGCTTGATCGGCTCGGCGATGGTCAGGCCGTGTACATCCAGAATCCAGTTGCCGTTGTCGGTGACCACCCCCTCGCGCCAGGCCGGATGCCCGCCCAGCTTGACCAGCTCCCGTCCGACCAGACTACGTGCCATCGGGATCACCTCCACCGGCAGCGGAAATTGACCCAGCACCCGTACCTGCTTGCTGGCATCAGCGATGCAGACAAACTGCTTGCAGCACTGCGCCACGATCTTCTCACGGGTGAGCGCAGCGCCCCCGCCTTTGATCATTTGCCACTGGCCATTGATCTCGTCCGCACCATCGACATAAATCGGCATTTCGCCAACTGCAGTCAGTTCAAACACCCGGATGCCATGGGCCTTCAACCGTGCAGCAGAAGCTTCGGAGCTGGCGACGGCACCGTCGATGCGCTGTTTGATCTCTGCCAGCGCGTCAATGAAGTAATTGGCGGTGGAGCCGGTGCCGACACCCACCACCCAGCCGTCCTCGATGAAGTCGATGGCGGCACGGGCAGCGGCCTGTTTCTGCTGGTCTTGGGTCAGGGTAGCGCTCATGGATTTTCCGTCTGGTTACTGGGCATGGTGTAGTGCTTCTGTAACAGGGCACGGCCTGTTATGCTGCAGGGCAAGATGCGGATTTCAGCGCAACCTCCCGCCAAACAGACTCCATTATAGATTCAACAGGCCTACCGTGACTGCTTCGACCACCCAACCTTTCGATTATCTGGAAGCCATCCTGACCGCGCCGGTGTACGACGTGGCGATTGAAACCCCGCTGGATGAAGCACGCAGCTTGTCCCGCCGCCTGGGCCACACCGTACTGCTCAAGCGTGAAGACATGCAGCCGGTGTTTTCCTTCAAGATTCGTGGTGCTTACAACCGGCTGGCCCAGTTGAGCCCGGAGCAGCTGGCCTGCGGCGTGATTGCCGCTTCGGCAGGCAATCACGCACAGGGCGTGGCACTGGCGGCACAGACCCTCGGTTGCAAAGCCACCATCTGCATGCCCGCCACGGCACCGATGATCAAGGTAGAAGGGGTACGCGCTCGGGGCGCGGAGGTCATCCTGCACGGTGACAATTTCGACCTCACCAACCAGTATGCACAGCAATTGGCCCTTGAGCGCGGCGCAACCTTCATTCCGCCGTTTGACGACCCCTATGTGATCGCCGGGCAAGGCACGGTCGCCATGGAAGTACTGCGCCAGCGCAAGCATATGGACGTGATCTTTGTGCCGATTGGCGGCGGCGGGCTGGCTGCCGGGGTGGCGTTTTACGTCAAACGCCTGAAGCCATGGATCAAGGTGATCGGCGTCGAGCCCATTGAAGCCGCCTCGATGGCGGAATCCCTCACGGCGGGCGAGCGGGTGCGGCTACCCCATGTCGGCCTGTTTGCCGATGGTGTGGCGGTGCGCATGGTGGGTGAGCACTGCTTTGCGCTGTGCCAGCAGCATCTGGACGGGGTGATCCGGGTCAGCAATGATGAGCTGTGTGCGGCCATCAAGGATGTGTTTGAGGATACCCGCTCGATTCTGGAGCCCTCCGGTGCAGTCGCGATCGCCGGTGCAAAAGCCTGGGCCGCTGCCCATCCGGAGAGCCAGGGCATGACGCTGGTGGCAGTGGCTTCCGGGGCCAATATGAATTTCGACCGTCTGCGCTATGTAGCCGAACGCTCGGAAGTGGGCGAGGCCCGCGAGGCGGTGATTGCAGTCACCATTCCGGAACAGCCCGGCAGCTTCAAGTCCTTCCTGCAGCAGATTGGCAACCGTGCCATCACCGAGTTCAATTACCGCTACGCCGGCCCGGGTGCGGCGCATATCTTTGTTGGCGTACAGGTCGGCAACCGGGACGAGGCGCGCAATCTGGTCAGCCAGCTGTCCGCACAAGGCCATACCACGGTAGACCTCACCGACAATGAGCTGGCCAAGCTGCATATCCGCCATCTGGTCGGTGGTCGGGCGGACGTCGATAATGAGCGCCTGCTGCGTTTCGAATTTCCGGAGCGCCCCGGTGCCTTGCTGAATTTCCTGAACAGCATGAGCGCGGGCTGGAACATCTCCCTGTTCCACTATCGCAACCATGGCGCGGATTACGGCCGGGTGCTGGTCGGCATTCAGGTACCGTCGTCCGATCGCGCGGCGTTTCAATCCTTCCTGGATGCACTGGGCTACGAGTATCAGGAAGAAACGGATAACCCGGCCTACCGGCTGTTTCTGGCGTCCTGAGCACGGAATCTTTCGGCCCCTGCCCGGTCTGAACTGGCCAGACCGGGCAATAGCGGCAGCAAGGCCACCCTGCTTTCCGCTATAATGCCGTTTTTTTGCACACCGCCCTGCGGGCGGATCGCCGGAAGTTGTCGCGCCCATGAACCTGTTCCGCTCTCCCCTGATCACTCGCTCCCTGCTGTGGCTGGCCTGCCTGGCTGCGCCGCTGGCCCGTGCCGCGCTGCCGGTACCACCGCCGCCGCCCATCGCCGCCAAAGCCTATATCGTCACCGATTTTCAAACCGGTACGATGCTGGCCAGTGTGGACCCGGACAAACGCATTGAGCCTGCATCGCTGACCAAGCTGATGACCGCTTACCTCTCCTTCCAGGCTGTAAAGGAAGGCCGTCTGAAGCTGGACCAGATGCTGACGGTCTCCGAGAAGGCCTGGAAGGCGGAAGGCTCCCGCATGTTCATCAAGCCAAACTCACAGGTGAAGGTGGACGACCTGATTCACGGCATGATCATCCAGAGCGGCAATGATTCCAGCATCACGCTGGCCGAAGGCATCGCCGGCTCGGAAGAAGTGTTCGCCAACATGATGAACCAGACCGCGCAGAAGCTGGGCATGAAGTCGACCCACTTCATGAACAGCACCGGTCTGCCCGATCCACAGCACTACACCACGGCACGCGACTTGTCGCTGCTGGCCAGTGCCATCATTCGCGACTACCCGCAATTCTTCCCCATCTACAGCATGAAGGAATTCAGCTACAACAACATCAAGCAGCCCAACCGGAACCTGCTGTTGTGGCGTGATCCGAATGTGGACGGCATGAAGACCGGCCATACCGAATCGGCCGGTTATTGCCTGGTCAGCACCATGAAGCGCGATGGCCGTCGCGTGATTTCGGTGCTGGTGGGGGCCAGCAGTGATACGGTGCGCGCCACAGAAAGCCTGAAGCTGCTGAACTACGGCATCCAGTTCTTCGCGACCCCCAAGCTGTACAGCAAGGGACAGGTGCTGCAGCAGGTCAAAGTGTGGAAGGGTGAGCAGGAGCAAGTCTCGGTCGGCATGCCGCAAGACCTGTACATCAACCTGCCACGCGGTGCCGAAAAGCGCCTGAAAGCCCAGCTGGTGACCCAGCAACCGCTGACCGCCCCGATCGCCAGCGGCCAGGTGGTGGGCAAGCTGATGCTGTCCCTTGATGGTCAGGCCATGGGCACCTACCCGGTCGCCGCCATGAAGGCGGTACCGGAAGCCGGGGTGTTTGGCCGCATGTGGGACAGCATGAAGCTGTGGTTTGAGTGAGGCCGCCATGTCCAATACTGAAGACACCCTGCTGACCTTCCCCTGTGCCTTCCCCCTGAAGATCATGGGCGTGCGGCAGGATGATTTTGCGCAGACCATTGTCGCCGTGGTGCTGCAGCATGCGCCGGATTTTGATGCCAGCACCGTGGAAATGCGCGCCAGCAGCAGCGGCAACTACCTGTCGCTCACCTGCACCGTCAATGCCACCTCCAAGGCTCAGCTGGATGACCTGTACCGGGCCCTGTCCAGCCACCCCCTCGTCAAGGTGGTGCTGTAAATGGATCTGCTGGTCCGTCGCTTTGGTGTGATGCCGTTTGAGCCGGTATGGCGGGCCATGCAGGATTTCAACACACGCCGCAGCGCCGACACACCGGATGAGGTCTGGCTGCTGCAGCATCCGCCCATCTACACCCTGGGCATGGCCGGCAAACCGGAACACCTGCTGCAGGCCAGCGATATCCCGCTGCTGAAGATCGACCGTGGCGGCCAGATCACCTATCACGCTCCCGGTCAGATCATTGCCTACCTGCTGCTGGACCTGAAACGCCATCAGCTGGGCGTCCGCGAATTGGTCCGCAAAATGGAGCAGTCCGTGGTAAACTTGCTGCGCAATCATGGTGTTAGCGCTCACGGCGACGATGCTGCGCCGGGCGTTTATCTGGAAGACGGCGCCAAGATTGCGGCGCTGGGGCTGCGCGTGCGGCGCGGCTGCAGCTACCACGGGCTGAGCCTGAATGTGGACCTCGACCTGACCCCGTTTGGCTGGATCAACCCCTGTGGCTATCAAGGCATGGCGGTCAGCCGGACAGCCGACCTCGGCGTGAACACCCCGCTGGATCAATTGCAGGAAGAATTGCTGCTGATGTTGCACCAGACCATTACCCCGACCTGTCGTTTACAGGCCGCTGCCGCTACCCTGCCGCAGCTGCCGGAACCCGTAGCTTCCGTTTAACCTCTTGAGCTGGAATCCACATGGCCAACATTGACCACAAACCGTCCAAGTACATGCTGAACCTGCTGCACGTTCTGCCGGCTTTTGCCGAGCGTGACAGCCTGCGCCTGAACGCCCTGATCGAAGTCAGCGCCGGCAGCATCAACAAGTACGAAATCATCACCGAGAGCGGCCAGCTGAAGCTGGACCGTGTGGGTTTCTCCTCGCTGGCCTACCCGGCCACCTACGGCTGCATCCCGTGCACCTGGGACCATGACGGCGACCCACTGGACATCGTGATCGTGAACGTGACCGAAGCCCTGGTACCGGGCTCGCTGGTGGAAGCCCGCATCATCGGCGTGATGAAGTTTGACGACGGCGGCGAAGTGGACGACAAGATCATCGCCGTACTGGCCGACGACAAGCGCGTGGACCACATCAAGACCATCGACGATCTGGGCGACTACTGGAAGAAAGAAAACCAGTACTACTGGGAACACTACAAAGACCTGAAGAAGCCTGGCACCTGCAAGGTAAACGGCTTCTTCAGCCCAGACGAAGCCGTCAAGATCGTTGACGAATGCATTGAACGCTACAACGTGGAATACCTGCCGAAGTTCGCCGAGTAACACGCTGTACCTGCCCCCGTGCGCCCAATCGCCACGGGGGTGACTGCCCTCTGGAAACTGCCATGTCTGCCCCCACCGAAGCCAAACCCGCCAGCAAACCTGTTGGTGTCAAACTCAAAGGCGAAGGCAAAACCTCGCGCATCCCGATCAAGATCGTGCCGCTGGAAACGCCGCTGAAAAAGCCGGACTGGATTCGCGTCAAATCACCCAACAGCGCACGTTTCCACGAGATCAAGGACATCCTTCGCGAACAGAAACTGCACACCGTGTGTGAAGAAGCCAGCTGTCCGAACATTGGCGAATGCTTTGGCAGTGGCACCGCTACCTTCATGATCATGGGCGACATCTGTACCCGCCGCTGCCCCTTCTGTGATGTGGGCCATGGCCGCCCCAACCCGCTGGACCCGAACGAGCCGCGCCACCTGGCCGAGACCGTAGCCAAGCTGCGCCTCAAATACGTGGTGATCACCAGCGTGGACCGAGACGACCTGCGTGACGGTGGTGCCCAGCACTTTGTAGATGTCATCCAGGCCGTACGCGAGCTCTCCCCCACCACCCAGATCGAGGTGCTGGTGCCGGACTTCCGCGGCCGCATGGACCTGGCGCTGGATGTGCTCTCACGCGGCACCCCCGACATCATGAACCACAACCTGGAAACCGCGCCGCGCCTGTACAAGCAAGCCCGCCCCGGCTCCGATTACGCCCACTCGCTGCAACTGCTGAAAACTTTCAAGGAACGCTTCCCGCACATTCCCACCAAATCCGGCATCATGGTCGGCCTGGGCGAAACCGATGAAGAAGTGTTCGAAGTGATGCGCGACATGCGTGCCCACAACATCGACATGATCACCATCGGCCAATACCTGCAGCCCTCCAGCCACCACCTGCCGGTCCTCCGCTACGTCACCCCGCAGCAGTTCAAGGTGTTCGAACAAGCCGCCTACGACATGGGCTTCAAACACGCCGCCGTCGGCGCCCTGGTCCGCTCCAGCTACCACGCCGACCAACAAGCCCACGGTGCCGGGGTGTAGTGTGAGCGATCAGAATTAAATGCGAAAATTTAGAAAGGAGTGCGAAAGTTCAGTTTATGGCTTCGCATTCCTTTCTATGAAACCCTATCATTTACAATGACTTAACCGAAATTTGCCACTGAAGGAGGATGCGCCTTCAAGCCCAGCCAGGCCCTTGCGCCTTGCCGCCTTTCCCGAAGGGAATACTGCATGGCGTATTGACTGGTTTGGCGATCTGGCCTTTCCGAATCGTCATCTCCGACGGCAGCAGCCCTCGGTCTTTGTTCACATGTCGTCGGTCATTGACCCTGATGCCCTGGCGAATCCCTCCATACTACTCAACCCTGCCGCGACTGACTTCGCCAAAGGTCAGATGGGTCGCTGGGTTTCTGTCGGAACGCTTGCACTACTACGTGTCGGTGATGTCTGGCAAAACCAGCTGTTGGTTTGTCGATCTGCCTGACAACTTGAAACCTTTCCACACTTTCAGATCCTCCTTGTGGCATCGGTGCTGATCAAAACCGGGTGTTGCAAATGACACTCTCCACCCGTCCTAAAGTACAGGTCTACCGGGCGGGTCTTTTTAAAGCCCATAGACATTCTCCGCATACGCATCACTGCGTAGCGTCAGGTCATCTCCAATACCAGCAAGCCCCGCAGGCAAGCAGACGCATGCTTTTCGCTGTAGCCCTTTCCTTCTTCCATCACCTCGAAGCGAGAGCCCGGACTACGTACCCGTCTGGGGCGTATCACACTTTTTAACAAATTTGTGCCGTGCAACAGGTAAAATGCTCTTTGAATACAAATATCCATAATTCATAGCATTACTCTTTTAAAAACATGACAGTACGACAACTTACCTATCGCCATCTGGCGAAGGGGCTGGTTCTTTTTATGCTGATGTATGCAGCAACCAGCCAGGCAAACACTACCGATAGCAAGGTGAATGATCAGCTGATGCAGCAGGAGGCATTACGGCAGAAACAGCTGCAACAGCAGCAGCAATCCGAGCCGAATGTGCGACTGAATCCGGCTGTGGAGGTCCCTCTGCACTTCCCGGAGCAGGAGTCTCCCTGCTTTCCCATCCAGCAAATTGAACTGACCGGTGCAGATGCAGGGCTGTTTGCTTGGGCACTACAAGAGACGCTGGCGGCAGACCCGACTATTCGCGGGCATTGTCTGGGAACAGAAGGCATCAATGTGCTGATGCGCATGGTGCAGAACCGTATTGTGCAGCGTGGCTTTGTCACCACCACGGTGCTGGTAGCCCCGCAAGACCTCAAATCTGGCACCTTGCAGTTGCAAGTGCTGGCCGGGCGTATTCACCAGATTCGCTTTGCCGAAGGCACGGATCCTCGTGCCCACCTGCTGACCGCCTTGCCAATGGGGCAAGGTGATGTGCTGAATCTGCGGGATATCGAGCAGGCATTGGAGAATTTCAAGCGGGTGCCAACCGCAGATGCCGACATCCAGATCGTGCCCGCAGAGCAGCCAGGCGAGAGTGACCTGCTCATTCAGTGGAAGCAGGCCTTCCCGTTCCGATTGAGCTTCTCGGCAGACGATAGCGGTAGCCGCGCTACCGGCAAGTATCAAGGCAGCATGACCTTGTCGTGGGATCACGCTTTTACACTGAACGACCTGTTCTATGTCACAACCGGGCGCGAGCTGGGCGGTACACAGACCCAGCCCAGCGGTAACCGGAGTTATACCGTTCACTATTCCCTACCGCTGGGTTACTGGCAGCTGGGGATCACCACCAATCAATATCGCTACCACCAGCAAGTGCTCGGAACCCATCAGCAGTACCAGTATGCCGGTTTGAGCCGTGGTACAGACTTGAAACTGTCACGGGTGATTGCGCGGGATGCGACGGGAAAGACCACCCTGTTCCTGCGCGGCTACCAGAAAAGCAGCCGCAACTTTGTTGATGATACCGAAGTACAAGTGCAGTACCGGCGCACGGCTGGATGGGAGCTGGGGCTGCAACACCGAGAGTTCATCGGCAGCGCCACACTGGACGGCAGCGTGAGTTACCGCCGTAGCACAGGGGCCTTCTCGTCCCGCCCGGCCCCGGAAGAGGCCTTTGGCGAAGGCAGCTCGCGTCCGGCGGTGGTGCAGGCATCGCTCTCGCTGGAGCAACCCTTCAAGCTGGGGGATCAGGCATTCCGCTTGGGCAGTGAGCTACGTGGACAGTGGAACCGTACCCTGCTGGCACCGCAGGACCGTTTCAGCATTGGCGGGCGCTACACGGTGCGCGGCTTTGATGGCGAATACAGTCTGACCGGGGATCGAGGCATCCTGTGGCGCAACGAGCTGGGTTGGCAAACCGGTGCGGGTTTACCCGAACTCTATCTGGCGCTGGACCTGGGGCGCGTGGACGGCCCGTCCAGCGCAAATGGGCTGGGTCATACCCTGATCGGCAGCGTTGTAGGCATACGCGGCGCCTGGCGGGGCTTGCAGTACGAGTGGTTTGTTGGCAAGCCCGTCCGCAAGCCCGCAGGCTTCATTACCCGCCGGCATGTGACCGGTTTCTACCTGAGCTGGAGCCTGTGACATGCTGACCTTTGACGGCATCGACCTGATCGCCCCGACCCTGTTTGACCAGCCTTGCCCTGAGGTGGAAGCGCTGGGTGCCACGGTGTGGTTGTGGATGCACTCAGCAGCACATCGGGATGCACCCTTGCATACCCTGCCGACCTTGCTGCTGCCCACCATCAAGTCCGGCCAGTTTGTACTGGGCATCGAAGCAGGCAAGCCGGTGTTCTATCTGTCCTGGGCTGCCTTTGATGCAGACGCCGAGGCTCGTTACCTGCAACTGCCGCGCATTCATGTACGCGAGGCCGACTGGTGTTGTGGTGATCGCCTCTGGATTCTGGACTGGGTGACGCCATTTGGGCACAGCCGGATCTTGCGGCGCTTGGTAAGACATGTGCTGATGCCACAAAACTGCATCAGCTGGCTCTACCACAAAGGCGTAGATCGGGGCGGGCTAAGCGTCATGCGCAGCCATGGCGCTCAAGTGAGCCGGGCTACTGCGCAAGCCTGGTTTACACAGCACCCGCTGCCCATAGCCTTGCCGGAGCGCTGGCTTTAAGCCCTGCCTATTCGAATTCTGATATCTGACAACTGATCCAATATGAACAAGAACCTGTATCGCCTGGTATTCAATCAAGCCCGCGGCCTGCTGATAGTCGTAGCCGAAATCGCCCGCCGCAGCCACGGCCAGGCGGGTAGTGGCGAAGGCAGCGGCGCAGGGCAGCGGCCCGGGCCGGCCCTGCGGATGCGTTTGCTGAGTGTCAGCACCGCGCTGGCCTTGGGCAGTAGCTGGCTCAGCCTGCCCGCGGGTGCCGAGATGATTGCTGACCCGAATGCCCCGGCCAATCAGCGGCCCACCATCATCAACGCCGGTAATGGCGTGCCGGTGGTCAATATCCAAACGCCAAGCGCGGCAGGGGTATCCCGCAACACCTACAGCCAGTTCGACGTCAATCCACAAGGGGTGGTACTCAACAACAGCCGTGCACCGGTACAAACCCAGCAGGCCGGCTGGGTGGACGCCAACCCGTGGCTGGCCAATGGTACCGCCCGTATCATCCTCAACGAAGTAAACAGCAATCAGCCCAGCCTGTTGCGTGGTTTCATCGAAGTCGGTGGTAGCCGTGCACAGGTGATCGTCGCCAACCCGGCCGGGATCACCTGCGATGGCTGCGGCTTCATCAATGCCAACCGTGCCACCCTGACCACCGGCATCCCGCAATGGAGTGGGGGCGACATCAGCGGCTACCGTGTAGAAAACGGCTTGATCCGCATTGAAGGTGCCGGGTTGAACAACCGCAATGTGGACTACACAGACCTGCTGTCCCGCGCCATCGTGCTGAATGCGGGGCTGTGGGGGCAAGAGGTGCGGGCGATCACCGGCAGCAATCAGATCAGTACCGACCTCAGCCAGGTCACCCCGATAGCGGCCTCCGGCAGCACCCCCAGCTTCAGCCTGGATGTCGCCCAATTAGGCGGCATGTATGCGGGCAAGATCCGGTTGGTGGGTACCGAAGCCGGTGTGGGGGTACGCAACGCCGGCACGCTGCAAGCCAGCGCGGGCCAGTTTGTGGTGACGTCAGAAGGCAAGCTGGAAAACAAGGGCACGCTGACGGCGCAAGGTGCACTGGAGGTCACGGCGCGTCAAGGACTGGAGAACAGCGGGGCCGCTGTGATCAGCGGTGCAACAGAAGTCAGCCTCAAGACGGATGGTACGCTGGACAACAGCGCCCGTATTTACGGTAGCAAGGTATCGGTACAGGCAGACCAGTTGCGGAACCGCTCGGTTGCAGGTCAGGCCGGGGTGATTGCTGCGCATGAGCAGCTGGAGATCGGTGCGCGGGAGCTACATAACCAGGACCATGCGCTACTGCTGAGCGAGCAGGATCTGCACGTAGGCCGCACGCTGGATGCACAGGGCCTGGCCACCGGCCAGGCTGATGTGCTCGCCAACCACAGCGCCACGCTGGAAGCCACGCGGGACATGACGCTCAAAGCGCGCCAGATCGACAACATCAACGACAACATCACCACCAGAATGGGCGCGGCCACCCAGACCACCGTCGATGAATACCAGCTGGATGGCTCCCCCAACCGCTATCAGCGCAATGAAGTGGGGATTGGTCGTAACGACCCCAATGAAGACATCAGCTATCTGTATGCCCCGGATGGCAGCGGCGACAGCTGGAACCATTACAACTACGTCCGCACCACACAGTCCACCGAAATCGCCAGCACCGACCCGGGCCGCCTGCTGGCCGGGGGCAAGCTCACCATTGAGGCCGACACCCTCAATAACGACAACAGCCGCATCATGGCGGGGGGAGACCTGCTGGTCACCGCCACCACCATCCACAATACTGATACCGCAGGCACTCGCACCATCAGCGACAACGGCACGGCAGAGCACTACTACCGCATCCAGAACAAGGGGCACGATAGTCAGGGCATCAGCACCGCAGCCTACGCCCCGCCCACCACGGTACAAAGCATCACCATGGGCGCGGCTGTCTACCAAGGCAATGCCGGGCTCACCGCCGTTACCGCTGCAGGCAGCGGCGGCTCGGTCAGCAACAATGCCCTGTTCCAGGTCAACAATGCCCCCACGGCCCATGCCCTGATCGAGAGCGACCCACGCTTTACCAGTTACCGCCAATGGCTCTCCTCTGACTACATGCTGGAGCGCCTGCGCCTCTCCCCGGAAAACATGCACAAGCGCCTGGGCGATGGCTTCTACGAACAGCGCCTGGTACGCGAGCAAGTGGCGCAGCTCACCGGTCGCCGCTTCCTCGATGGTTATGCCAATGACGAAGCCCAGTATCGCGCGCTGCTGGAGCAAGGCGCCACCTACGCCCAGCAATGGCAGCTACGCCCCGGCATTGCGCTCAGTGCGGCACAGATGGCCCGCCTGACCAGCGACATGGTCTGGCTGGTCGAGCAGCAGGTCACATTGGCCGATGGCAGCCAGCACACCGTGCTGGTGCCCCAGCTCTACCTGCGCCCCCGCCAGGGTGAACTGAACGCCCAGGGCGGGCTGATGAGCGGGCTCAACCTGCGCCTCAACGTCAGTGGCGATGTCATCAGCAGCGGCCAGCTCTCCGGCCGTCAGGCCCTGGCGCTCAACGCCGACAGCGTTCGCCTGCTTGGCGGGCAACTGGACGGTAACAGCGTCAACGTCAACACCCGTAGCGATCTGGAGCTGCAAGGCGGCCGCATCCTTGGCGAACAATCGGTTGACCTGCAAGCCGGGCGTGACCTGATTGCCAACAGCAGCACCCGCACCCAAAGCAATGCGCAGGGCAGCCGCACCAATATCGACCGCGTCGCGGGCATCTATGTCAGCAATGCCCAGGGCAACCTCAACGCCCACGCCAACCGCAACCTCACGCTCAACGCCACAGAAGTGGCCAACACCGGCACACTGCCCACAGCGGGCGAAGTGGAAGGCCCCGCAGCAGGCCGCATCCGCCTGAGCGCAGGCCAGCAGCTCACCCTCGGCACCGTCACCGAACAAGCCAGCCACAGCATCGTCTGGAATGGTGACAACTGGCGCAAGGACGCCAGCAGTCAGCAGGTGGGCAGCCAGATCCACAGCCAGGGCGATATCCAGCTGATTGCCGGAACCGACCTCACCAGCCGCGCAGCCACCGTCAGCAGCGATGCTGGCGCCATCCAGGTACAAGCCACCGGCAACGTCAATATCCTCGCCGGAGAGCAAACCCGCGCGCTGGACGAAGGCCACAAGGTCAAGGGCAGCAACGGCCTGCTCTCGCGCAAGACCACCACCACCCACACCACGCTGAGCGAGACCACGGCAGTAGGCAGCACCTTCAGCGGCGATACCGTGCAGATTCAGGCCGGGCAGGATGTCCACATTCAGGGCAGCCAGGTCGGCTCCACCTATGGTACGGAGATCACCGCCGGTCACAATCTGATCATTGATGCAGCCAGCAACGAGCAGACACAAACCACCTTCAAGGATGTGCAAAAGTCCGGCCTGTTTGGCACTGGCGGCATCGGCTTCACCATCGGCAAACAGCAGCAAACCAACGACACATTGACCACCACTACCACCGCAACCGGCAGCCTGATCGGCAGCACCGAAGGCGACGTGGTACTGCGTGCCGGACAGCGCTACCAGCAAGTGGGCAGCGATGTCGTGACCGGCAGCGGCGATATCCAGATCGAAGGCAAGCAGGTCAGCATCACCGAAACCAGCGAAAGCCGCCACAGCGAGCAGAACAGCAAGTTCAAGCAAAGCGGCCTCACCGTCACCCTCAGCAACCCGGTGCTGAGCGCGGCTCAGACCGTGAGCCAGATGAGCAAGGCCAGCAAGCAGACCGCAGACCCCCGCATGAAGGCGCTGGCCGCCATCACCGCCGGAGCCGCCGTCTACAATGCGGTCGATGCCGTCCAGCAAAACCCCGGTCAGGCCGGTGGCATCAGCATCAGTATCAGCATTGGCAGCAGCAAGAACGAAAGCCACAGCGTTGAAGACCAGCGCAACAGCCGAGGCTCCACCGTCAAATCCGGTGGCGACCTCAGTATCGTCGCACGCGGCGCAGGCCAGCAAAGCGACCTCACCGTACAAGGCAGCCAGCTCAAAGCCGCGGGGGACCTCACCCTCAGCGCCGAGCACGACCTCAACCTGCTCGCCGCCCGCAACAGCAGCGACAGCCACACCACCAGCAGCGGCAAGAGCGGCAGCATCGGCATCGCCTTCTCGCTCGGCGGTGAGAAAAACGGCTTCTCCATCAATGCCGGCGGCAGCAAATCCAAAGGCCAGAGCAATGGCAACGACGTCACCTGGGTCAACACCCAGGTTGAGGCGGGCAAGCAGCTCACCCTCAAAGCCGGACAAGACACCAACCTGATTGGTGCCCAGGCCAAAGGCCAGCGCATCGTCAGCCAGACCGGCGGCAACCTCACCATCACCAGCCTGCAAGACAGCAGCGACTACCACAGCCAGAACAGCAGCAGCAGCTTTGGTGTCAGCCTGTGCATTCCGCCCATCTGCGCCGGGGCTTCCAGTGTCAGCGCCAGTACCAGTCGCAGCAAGCTCAACAGCACCTGGCAGAGTGTCACCCAGCAAAGTGGCCTGTTGGCCGGAGATGGCGGCTTCGACGTGCAGGTCGGCCAGCACACCCAGCTCAATGGCGCGGTGATTGCCAGTACCGATGCTGCCGTACGCCA
>NZ_JAYREC010000002.1:0-37973 GCF_041909055.1 Leeia sp.
GCCCAGCTCGGCCAGCTGGCGGGCGCGGCCTTTCACATAGTCACCCACCCCGGTCCAGTCATGCACGATGATCACCGCCGGGCTGTTGCGGTTGGCCTTGTCCGGCCACGCCACATAGCCCTCCAGAACGGTATCACCTTGACGGTAAAGCACCGTCTCGGTTTGCACCGCATGTGCTGTGATGACGGCCAGACAGGCCAGCAGGAAACCACTTAATCGCTTGAACATGATCGTCTCTCCTTGGCTCATTTAATCAGCATAGCAGGGTACGAAGTTCAGTGCGTAAAGGCAGGATGATATGATGATGTCTTTACACCAAGCGAGCCACAGCACCCCATGATGGAACCCGACCCGCACAACCCCTATGCCGCCCCAACCGCCAAGGTCGACCGCCCGGACGAAGCACTGATCGACGGCATGCAGATGGCGAGCCGCCTCAGCCGGCTGGGCGCCAATATCCTGGACAGCATATTTCTTTTGCTACTGTCTGGTGCCATTGGTCTGATGTTCTACTATGGAAATGGTGAGGACGCCTGGCTGGCTTCGCTGCTGGGCGAGGATGAAAATACTTTGCCGCTGGGCGCACTGGTGGGTATCACCGTGGTGATGTTTGGCAGCTTTGCGGTATTGAATGTGATCCCCCTGATGGCTAGCGGTCAGACGCTGGCCAAGCGCATCCTGGGTATCCGCATCGTAACAGAAGACGGTCAGCAAGCCGGTCTGGCGCGTTGCCTGCTCCGCTTCATGATCCCGGGCTTGATTAACCAGATTCCCTTCGTCGGCCACATCTTTGCCCTGGTCAATGCACTGCGCATTTTTCATAGCGACCACCGCTGCCTCCACGACATCATGTTCCAGACCCGCGTGGTCAAAGTGTGAATTGATATATATCAATTGACATGGTGTGCAACTTTTGATATCATTCAGTCATCCTTGCAATCACTACATCTGCAGCCCGCCTTGTGCGGGCTTTTTCGCTTTTTTGGGGTTGGATCAGCGTGCAAGGGCCCGCTACACTGCTTGCTTTCTCATCATCAGACCTCATGCGCATGAGCCATCCCGATAATCCCTACGCTGCACCACAAACGAATGTTGAGCGACTGGATAAACCAATAAGCGAGCTGGTAGATGCCACCCGCTGGCAGCGCCTGGGTGCCGCCTTCATTGATTGGCTGTTACTGTCGATAGCATTGATTGCCGTACCAGTTTTCCTGTCGCTGGCCTTCAACGTAAGATCGTGGAGTGACGGCTTTGCCCTACTTGAGACTCCATACGGATGGCTGGATTTTATCTTGTGGGCTTCCCTGCTGCCGTTGCTCTATGCCGCGATTAATTGGGACGCTTTCAAGGATGGTCAGACCCGAGGCAAACGCATGTTAGGTATCCGGCTGATCATGCATGATGGGCGACCAGCCAGTATCAAGACCAGTGTGTGGCGGATGGCGGTGTTTAATACTTTAGGAAGTGTTTCGTACTTTCATATTGGCTTGATCATCACACTGATTGATGCCCTGCGCATCTTCACTGCCGACCGCCGCTGCTTCCACGACATCGTGTTCGGCACCCGCGTGGTGGAAGTGTGATTTTGATATATATCATTTGACATGATGCGCAACATTTGATATCATTCAGTCATCCTTGCAATAAGTGCATCTGAAGCCCGCCTTGTGCGGGCTTTTTTGTTTTCTGGAGACCATGCATGACCGTCGCGCATCCCTATGACCCGGCCCTGGCGGCGCGGGTGTGTGCCGGGCTGGCCGAGGGTTTGCCGCTGGCACGGGTGTGTCGCAAGCGTGGCTTGCCTGCGCTGGCCGTGGTGCTGGGCTGGCTGCAAAGCGAGGCCGAGTTTCGCCAGCAGTACCAGCTGGCCCGTAGTGTGCAGCTCGACGCACTGGCAGAAGACATGGTGGAGATTGCCGACGCCGCCCAAGGGCTGGATAACGCCGGTGTGGCAGCCGCCAAGCTGCGGGTAGAAGTACGCAAATGGCGCGCAGCGCAACTGGCGCAGCCCTTGCCGAGCGACGGCGAGCCCGTCACCCCCAGCTGGCCGCTGCTGGATGAACAGCAGCTGGACACCCTGCGGCGCGAACTCGCCGAGCAGGTCTAGCCGCCGTACCCGACACCGCGCGGGGAGGGCGCACCTTTCATTCCCGCCTGACAGGCGACGGTACAGGTCTGGTCCATGCAGCCTTTCTCTCCCCAGCACTACACTGTGGCCGCACAGTGGGCGCGGCAGGATCTCTATTTCTTTTCGCGCTGGCTGTTCTTGCAGCGGCGTGGTTACCTGTGGCAGCGCGCACCGCATCACCGTTTGATCTGCGACGCGCTGATGCGGGTGTTTCGCGGCGAATGTCGCCGCCTGATCATCAATATCCCGCCGCGCTACTCGAAAACCGAGCTGGCGGTGGTCAATTTTGTCGCCTGGGCGCTGGCACAAGTGCCAGACGCCGAGTTCATCCACGTCAGCTACGCCGCCGCACTGGCCAGTCATAACAGCGCAGCCATTCGCAACCTGATGCAGCACGAGGCCTACCGGGCGATTGCGCCGCACACCCGGCTGGCACGCAGCGCACGCTCGCACTGGAGCACCACCGCGGGCGGCGTGATGTACGCCACCGGGGCAGGTGGCACCATTACCGGCTTTGGTGCCGGCAAGCAGCGGCCCGGCTTTGGCGGGGCCATCCTGATCGACGATCCGCACAAGCCGGATGAAGCCCGCTCCGACACCACCCGGCAAGGCGTGATCGACTGGTTCCAGAATACGCTGGAGAGCCGCAAGAACCGGCCGGATACCCCGGTCATCCTCATCATGCAGCGCCTGCACGAGCACGATCTTTCCGGCTGGCTGCTGGACGGTGGCAATGGCGAAGCTTGGGAGCACCTGTGTCTGCCCGCCTTGCAAGACGACGGCCACGCGCTGTGGCCAGAGCGGCACGATGTCGCCACCTTGCAGCGCATGGCGCAGGCGGCACCGTATACCTTTGCCGGGCAATACCAGCAACAGCCTGCGCCGCCCGCCGGGCTGCTGTTCAAGCCGGATCAGGTGGCGCTGCTGGACGCCGTACCCGCCGGGGTGCGCTGGGTGCGCGCCTGGGATCTGGCCGCCACCGCACAAGGCGGCGACTGGACGGTAGGGGCCAAGCTGGGGGCATTGCCGGATGGTCGCTGGCTGGTGGGCGACCTGATCCGCCTGCAAGGTGGGCCGGACCAGGTGGAAGCGGCCATTCGCCATGCCGCCCAGCGAGATGGCCCGGCTTGCCGCATCGCCATCCCGCAGGACCCCGGTCAGGCAGGCAAGGCGCAGGTGGCCTACCTGAGCCGCCAGCTGGCCGGTTACAGCCTCAGCGCCTCGCCGGTGACCGGCGACAAGCTGACCCGTGCCGAGCCACTGGCGGCGCAGCTCAACGTCGGCAACGTGCTGCTGCAGCGCGCACCGTGGAACGACGCACTGCTGGCCGAATTGCGGCTGTTCCCCAACGCCCGGCACGACGATCAGGTGGACGCGCTGTCGCTGGCCTTTGCGCAGTTGAGCCAGAGCCCGTTTGGCCTGCTCGACCACTACGCCCACCGCGCCCGCCGCGAACCGACTGACCCGAATCCGGCCCTGCCACGTGGCGGGGTGATCAACGCTTGACTTGCAGAGGACCGATTCCGATGAGCGACGCCAAACTGACCCCGATCGAGCCCGGCCTGCTGGCCCGGATGGTGGCCGGGGTGCGCTATGCCGTAACCGGCGAAACCCCGGCCTGGTTCGGGCCGATGCAGCCCTTGCCACCGCAGGCCCCGCCGGAAGTAGCCGGGCGGCAGATGGATTACCCGACCGGTTACAACCTGCGGCAGACGCCCCGGGCGGAAGAGCCGGTGAGCTTTGCACAGATGCGGGCGCTGGCCGATGGCTACGACCTGATGCGGCTGGTGATTGAAACCCGCAAGGACCAGCTGGCCAAGCTGCACTGGACCATCCGGCCCAAGGCCCGGCTCGCCAAGCCGGATGCCCGCTGCGAGGCCTTGCTGGCGTTTTTCCACAGCCCGGACCGTGAGCACGACTGGTCCACCTGGCTGCGGATGTTACTGGAAGACCTGCTGGTGATCGACGCACCGGCGCTGTACCCCCGCCGCACCCGTGGCGGCGGCCTGTACGCGCTGGAGCCGGTGGATGGCTCGACCATCAAGCGGGTGCTGGACCTCTCCGGTCGCACCCCCTTGCCACCCGATCCCGCTTACCAGCAGGTATTGAAGGGCCTGCCGGCGGTGAACTACAGCCGCGATGAGCTGCTCTACCTGCCGCGCAATCCGCGCACCCACAAGGTCTATGGCTATAGCCCGGTGGAGCAGGTGATTGTCAGCGTCAATATCGCACTGCGCCGGCAGGCCCACCAGCTCGCCTATTACAGCGAAGGCGCCACGCCCGACCTGATCTTTCAGGTACCGGAGAGCTGGCAGCCGGAGCAGATCCGCCAGTTCGAGGACTGGTGGAACTCGGTGCTGTCCGGCAACAGCAGCGCCCGTCGCGGTGCCAAGTTTGTCCCCAAGGGGGTGGAGCCGTACAACACCAAGGCGGAAGCGCTGAAAGACGAGATGGACGAGTGGCTGGCCCGCATCATCTGCTTTGCCTTCTCGGTCAGTCCGCAGGCCTTTGTGCGTGACATGAACCGTGCCACCGCGCAGACCGGCCAGCAGGCCGCGCTGGCCGAAGGGCTGGCCCCCTTGCAGCACTGGGTGAAATCACTGATCGACCGGGTGATTGTCAGCCAGTTTGGCTACACCGATCTGGAATTTGTGTGGGAGAGCGACGAATCGGTCGACCCGCTGCAGCAGGCCGAGATCGACCGCCAGTATGTGGAAGCCCGCGTGCTGCATCCGGATGAGGTCCGCGCCAAGCGCTTCGGCCTGCCCGCGCTCACCGCCGCCCAGCGCGCCGACCTGATGCCGGAGCTGACGCCGCCTGAACCCCCGCCCGCCGCGGTGGAGGAGGATGACGCCGCGCCGGACACCCCCTGACAACCTGCCCGCCACTGGCGGGCTTTTTCTTTTGGAGAGCTGACGATGTCGCTTAAGAAACGCTTTGGTGCGATTGCCAAGGTCGAGGACCTGGACGACGGCACCATCCGGGTGTGGGGGATCGCGTCCAGTGCCGCAGAAGATGCGGATGGCGAAACCATCACCGCCGAGGCCATGCGCGATGCGCTGCCAGACTACCTGCGCTTTGGCGCGGTGCGCGAAATGCACCAGCCACTGGCAGCGGGCACCGCGCTGGAGGCGGAAGTGCTGCCCGACGGCCAGACCCGCTTCTGCGCCCACATTGTGGACAGCGAAGCCGTGCGCAAGGTGCGCGCGGGGGTCTACAAAGGGTTTTCCATTGGTGGCCAGGTGACCACCCGTGACCCGGCCAATCCGCAAGTCATCACCGGCCTCAAGCTGGTGGAAGTCTCGCTGGTGGATCGCCCGGCCAACCCGGACGCGGTGATTACCTGCTTCAAGGCCCGCCAGGCCCGCCCGCTGAAAAAGGGCGCGTTTGCCGTGGCCCGCGCCGCCGAGCTGGCGGAAGCGCTGCATGGCTTCAAGGGCTATCTGGAGCTGCTGTCCTGCAACAGCGAAGCGCCAACGGTGCTGATCGGGCAGGTCGGCCAGCTGACCGGGGCGATGTACGACGCGCTGGTGGAGCTCACCCAGTTTGAAGCGTTGCGGGTGCAAGGCTTGCTGGGGGCAGCGCCCGAAGGCGAGGACGAAGTCGATCCCGACGCGGAAGACGAAGACGCCGCCGACCCTGCACCTTCCGGCAAGCAGCCTCCGGCCAAAGCAGGCAAACAACAACCTCCCGCCAAACCGGGCAAGACCGCCTTCGCCGAGGATGAGGACGAAGACGCGGACGAAGAGGAAGGCGCCGAGGATGACGAGGAGGCTGAGGACCACGAGGCCGAGGAGGATGATGAAGACGCCGCCCCGGCCCGCCGCCGAGGCAAACCCGCTGGCAAGGCTTCCGCCAGAACCGGTGACAAACCGGCGGCCCGTAAATCCACCCAGCTGGGTGGCGACGCGCTGCGCAAGCTGAACCGGCTGGCGGCTGATTTTGAATTGCTGAAAGGCGAGCTGGGCCGCCTGTCGCAAGAGCGCTCGCGCCTGCAAAAGCGGGTGCGCCAGCTGGAAGCGCTGCCGGAGCAGCCGCGCCTGGCGTTGCGCAGCGTGGAGAAGGGCGAGGATGTGCGCCGCGCACCGGTGACGGATGCGGTGCGCAAGGATGATGGCAGCGTGGAGGAGACCGCCACCCTGATCAAGCGGGCGTTTGCCACGCCGATGCGACTGCTGTGAACGTGCCGCGCAAGCGGATGTGTGTATGTGCCGCGCGAGAGCGACGGCGCGTTTTTCTCTCGAAGGAGATTGCTATATGGGCGCTCATGCCACCCAAGAAACGCTGGCTTTGCTGAAGCTGGCACAAAAGGCGGCGCTGCCGGATGAAATCGCCAAGGCGTTCAACCAGGCCGCCAGCCCGACCCAGGGCCTCACCGCCTACGACCTGCAAGCCCCGGCGCTGACGCTGTACCCGGTGCTGACCCCGCTGCGTAACAAGATTCCCCGTGTCTCCGGCAAAGGCGGCACCCAGGCCAGCTGGCGTGCCATCACCGGCATCAACGTCAACAATCTGGCTGCAGGTGTGGCCGAAGGCCGCCGTGGCGGGGTGATTGCCACCAGTACCAGCGAGTATGTGGCGGCCTACCGTGGGCTGGGTCTGGAAGACTATGTGAGCTTTGAAGCGGAATACGCCGCCGAAGGCTTTGATGACGTGAAGGCGCGTGCGGTGGAAGGCCTGCTGCGTTCGCTGATGATCGGTGAAGAAGGTGTGATTCTCGGCGGCAATACCAGCATGCCGCTGGGCACCACCCCGCAGCCCACGCTGATTGGCTCCACTACTGGCGGCTCGCTGGCCACGGGTACGCTGTCGGTGGTGGCCGTCGGCCTCGGCTTTGATGCCTTCTGGGCGCTGGGCGGCTGGAACAATGGCCAGCAAGGCAGCACCATCAATCTGGCCACCGCACAGGTGCCGACGGTGGTGAACCGCAGCAACGCCGATGGTACCAGCGACAGCTACGGCGGCGGCGCCGCCCGCAAGTCGACCGCCGCTACCGTGTCGATCACCGGCCCCAATGGCTCGGCCACCGCCTCAGTGGTGCCGATGGCCAACGCCGTGGCCTATGCCTGGTACTGGGGCGCAGCCGGTGCCGAAGTGCTGGGCGCGGTGACCACCATCAACAGCGTCAGCATCACCGCCAACGCCAGCGGCACCCAGACGGCTGCTTCGCTGCCTGCCAGCGATAATTCCGTTAATTCGCTGGATTTCGACGGCATTTTGACGCAGATCGCCAAATCGGGCAGTGGTGCGTACGTCAAGACCCTGCCGACCGGTACCCCGGGCGTGGGCTCCACGCTGACGGCGGACAACGCCGGTGGCATCGTCGAGCTGGAGGACGCCTTCTTTGCCTTCTGGAGCCAGTATCGCCTGTCGCCGGAGGTGATCTACGTGAATGCCCAGCAGCTGCTGGACATGAACCGCAAGATCCTGATCGGCGGCGGTGCGCCGCTGGTGCGCTTCAACCTGGATGGCAACAATCCGGGCGCGTACAACCCGAGCGCAGTGATCGGCAGCTACCTGAACAAGATCACCAACACCCAGGTGAAGATCGAGGTGCATCCGAACGTACCGCCGGGCACCATCCTGTTCTGGTCGGACAACCTGCCGTACAAGCTGTCCGGCATCCAGAACGCGGTGCAGATTCGCACCCGTCGTGACTACTACCAGCTGGAGTGGCCGCTGCGTACCCGCAAGTACGAGTACGGCGTGTACACCGACCAGGTGCTGCAAAACTTCTTCCCGCCGGCCTTCGGCATCATCACCAATATCGCACGCGGCTAAGCCGCATGCGCACGGCCCCGCTGCACACTGCAGCGGGGCTTTTCTTTTGCAGGAGGAATCATGGCGAAATTTGCATGTCCGCCGGACGTGACCTCGGTCAACGTCGGTGGTGAACAGTTCAATGCGGATGCCGAGGGGCTGATCGAGGCGCCGGATGGCGTGGCACCGGCACTGGAGCCGCTGGGCTTTGTGCGGCTGGCTGAGCCGGTTGCCAAGCGCGGCAAGGCTGCCAAAGCCGCAGCAGCGGAGTAAGGGCCATGTTGCTGACGACGCTGGAGAACGCCAAAGCCTGGCTGTTGCTGCCATCGTCCCCGACGCCGGATGATCCGCTGCTGCTACGGCTGATCAGTGCGGCCAGTGCCTTTATCGAGTCCTGGCTCAGCCGCTCGCTGGGGACACAAAGCTACCGCGAGTGGCGCGACGGCACTGGGCGCGAGCTGCTGCTGTTCGGCAATGGACCGGTGCAATCGGTGCAGTTGCTGCGGGTGAACGGCAAGGACATTCCGCCTGCCAGCAGCCCCACCGGCTATGGCTACCGTTTTGACCGCAATGTGCTGCTGCTGCAGGGTGAGCTGTTCGCCCGGGGCCGTCGCAACATCGAGCTGCAATACACCGCAGGCTACGACACGGTGCCGGCCGATCTGGAGCAGGCTTGCCTGGAATGTGTGGCCTTGCGCTACCGCGAGCGCGAGCGCATTGGGCATCAGTCGAAGAGTCTGGCCGGGGAAACTGTCAGCTTCTTCCTCGGTGAGCTGTCGCCCACGGCGCGCGCCGTGCTGCAGCAATACCGCAAGGTGGTGCCAACATGATCCGCGCCTGGGTAACCGGCGCGGCAGACATGGATGCCCGCCTTGACCGCATCCGCAGTGAGGTGGAGGTGGCCGTGCGGCTGAGCATGGGCCGCGCCTGCCTGATGCTGCAACGGCATATCCAGCAGAACAAGCTGTCCGGCCAGGCGCTGAACGCGCGCAGCGGGCAACTGCGGGCCTCCATCATTGCCCGCCCGGTGACCGAGGTGAACGGACTGCTGGTCGGCGAGGTTGGCAGCACGCTGTCTTACGCTCGCATGCAGGAAGAGGGCTTCCATGGCCGCATTGCGGTGCGCGCCCGGCTCAAGCAAGGCCGCAAGTTCGGCAAGCTGGGCAAGCAGCCGCGGCCTGCGGGTAACCGGGTGGTACACCTGAAACCGCATGCCTTCCTGCACGGTGCGTTGCGCGAGATGGGCGAGCCCGCCCGCAAGCTGCTGCTGGAAGGCCTGAAACGGGGGATACACGCATGAACCGCGAAGCCATATACAGCGCCTTGTTTGCACGCTTGACCACGGTGCCGGGGCTGGTGGTGTGCAGCCGCCGCCTGCGGCACTGGACCGATGTGCGCGCCGCCGAGCAGCCCGCCCTGTTCATGGCGCAAGGCAGCGAGCAGGCGGTGCCGGGCGATCCGGTGCGTGGCCTGCCAACGCAGTGGACGCTGCAGGTTGACGTTTACCTGTACGCCCGCACCGACGGCGGGCTGGCGCCGGGCACGGTAATGAATCCGCTGCTGGACGCGCTGGAAGCTGCGCTGAAGCCGGATAACGCCATGCAACGCTGCCAGACGCTGGGCGGGCTGGTGGAGCACTGCTGGATTGAAGGTGAGCTGGAAACCGATGAAGGCACGCTGGGCGACCAGGCGGTGTGCATCGTGCCGGTCCGCATCCGCGTTTGTCGTTGAGCGGGCTGGATTTTCTGTTTGTTCTGACCCGCTTTGGCGGGTTTTCTTTTTGGAGGTAACACAATGGCACAGTATGGTTTCGGTTCCGGCATGCTCTGGGCAACGCCGCAGAACGACGCCTTCGGCAACAGCATCGCCGCGCCGACCCCGATCATGATCGGCGTGATGCAGGAGGGCAGTGTCGACATCTCGTTCGAGAGCAAGACGCTGCACGGTCAAAACCAGTTCCCGGTGGCGGTGGGGCGCGGCAAGGGCAAGATCAGCGGCAAATGCAAGTTTGCCCAGCTGTTCGGCGCCATGTTCAACAACGTGATCTTCGGCCAGTCGATGAGTGGCGGCCTGATCACCGCCAAGTACGACACTACCGGCAGCGTGATCCCGGCCACGCCGTTCCAGATCACCGTCGCGCCGCCTTCCAGCGGCACCTTTACCAGCGACTTCGGTGTGATCGACGCTAATGGCCGCCCGATGATCCGTGTCGCCAGCGCGCCGGTGGCTGGTCAGTACATGGTCAGCAACGTCGGCCTGTACACCTTTGCCGCGGCGGACGTCGGCAAGACCGTGTTCATCAACTACGAGTACAACGTGGCCGCCGCCTCGGCACCCACCGCCACCCAGTCCACGGTGATGAACCTGCCGATGGGTTCGGCACCGTCCTTCACCGCGGACCTGTTCATTCCCTACCAGGGCAAGAGCATGAAGCTGCGCCTGCACTCGGCGGTGGCAGGCAAGCTGTCCTTCGGCACCAAGCAGGATGATTTCCTGGTACCGGAGTTTGACTTCGAAGCCTTTGCCGACCCGCTGGGCCGGGTGGTGACCTGGAGCTTGTCCGAGTAATCGGGCGCGCCGCTTTCGGGCGGCAGCAACGGGCTGCGCAGGTGCGCAGCCCGTTTTCTTTTTTGTTTTGCACTGAGGAATCAAGATGACCGCGATCGTGAACGTCAAAGGCGTATCCCTGAACCTGAACGGCACCACCCTGGTGGTCCCGCCGCTCACCCTGGGCGCGCTGCAACAACTGCAGGACCGGCTGGCCGCCTTCACCGGCGGGCTGGATTCGGCCTCCATTGCCACGGTCATCGACGTGGCGCTGGCCGCCCTGCGCCGCAATTACCCCGAGCTGAACCGCGAAGCCCTGGCCGACATGATCGACGTCGCCAATATGGTGGATGTGATGCAGGCAGTGATGGATGTCTCCGGCATGCGTCGCAAGGCACAGGAGGAAGCCGACGCGGGGGAGCCCTCGACTGGGACGAGCTCTATGCCCACCTGATCCAGTGCACCGGCTGGAGCTGGGACTACATCGACCAGCATATGGACCTGCCGCGGCTGGAAGGCTTCAAGCGCTACTGGAGGCAACACCCGCCGCTGCACCTGATGATCCAGTCCTTCCTCGGCATCCAGCAAAAGGATGAACCGCAGGACGCCCCGGACCTCTCCGCCCTGTTGAACCAGTTTCCGCAGGCGGGGGCCGGGCTGTGAGGACAATGACAAGGAGTACAGGCCATGCCTGACAAACCATTCGACTGGTGGCCGCTGTTCAAGCAGGTCGCCACCTATGGCTGGGTGATGGGGCTGTCCATGCTGGGCGGTGCCGTCTCCCACCTGCAACGCATCAACGCCCTGCGCCTGCGCTTTCGCTGGCTGGCGTTTGCCGCCGAGCTGCTGACCAGCGGCTTCGTCGGCCTGCTGACCTACTGGCTGTGCCAGGCCGCCGCCATGAGCGCGCCGATGACCGCCGTAATGGTGGGCATCGCCGGTCACATGGGCACCCGCTCACTGTTCCGGCTGGAAAAACTCTACGGCCGCCTGTTTGGAGAAAACCCATGATCAACAGCCGCGAAATTGCCGACCTGCATCCCAAGGTCGCCGTGCTGTGCCGCGCCTTTGTGGCGCACTGCAAGGCGGCGGGTATCGACGTGCTGATTACCAGCACCTACCGCGATGCTGCATCGCAAGCTGCACTCTACGCCCAGGGCCGCACCGCCCCCGGTGCCAAGGTCACCAACGCCAAACCGGGCCAGAGCTGGCACAACTGGCGGGTGGCCTTCGACTTTGTGCCGCTGCTGAACGGCAAGGCGCAATGGAACGACGTACGCAGCTTCACTCGCTGCGGCGAAATCGCCGAAAGCCTCGGCCTGGAATGGGCCGGGCGCTGGCAATCGTTCAAAGAGCTGGCCCACTGCCAGTACACCGGCGGCCTCACCCTGGCAGACTTCCAGGCAGGCCGCACACTGCCGTAGAAGGAGGTGAGGGATGAGTGATACCAACATCACGTTCACATTTGCCGCTGATACGGCAGATGTGCAAGCCGCACTCGACCGGATTGTAGCGACCGTTCGTCAAGCCGTTTCGACCATGAACACCGAGCTGGGCAAGCTGCGCAGCACACTGGAAGCGGTGTTCGCGCTGGATGGGCTGCCACTGGCGGATACCCTGAAGGCGCTGGCGGACAACCTGACCAGTGCCAGCGAGGCGGCTACGGTGCTGGCGGACAAAATGGGCTCCACCCAGCAGGCCGTGGTGCAACTGCAGGAAGTGCTTGCTGAAGGTTTCAACATCAATATCGAACCCTTCCGGCAGTCTGCAAATGAACTACTGGCAACCTTGGACACGATCAGCAAGAAGACGGCCCAAGCCAAGGAAGAAGCGGCGCAAGGTGGAAAACCCACGGGGGATAAGCCGGGTGCTGAGCCGAATGCGGGTGAAGGTAGCAAGCCGGATGACAAGAAGAAAGAAGATAAGAGTGGCTGGGGGCAGTTCTGGGCCTGGCTGGAAAAGAAAGCCAAGGAGGAAAATAAAGGTGTAAAGGAAGGCAAACAAACCGCTGCAGAAGCCAGGCACAACTTTCTTAAGGCGATAAGGCCCGCTGCCAGGGACACCATCGGTGTGTCCGTAATGAAAGATGCTGCTACATTGCTTTCGCAATTTGCGCAACGCTATTTTCCCGAAACAGAAAACAAGGGGAAGCTGTTTGAGCTTGAAGATGAGATCGACAAGCTGGAAGGTGAGGTTGCCCATGCGCGGGAGGTCCAGGATGCGGGTCTTGCCGAGAAAGAGGCCAAGCTTCAGCAGCGCTACGAGGCACGTAAGGCTTTAAAGCAGAAGATCGAGGCTGAAGATAAAGCCAAAAAAGAGGCGGATGAAAAGGCCCGGAAGGCCGGCAAAATCATCGTGGATCCTCCCAGCATGACGAACTTTGCCAAGGAGTTCGAGAAGGCTTTCCATGACGGCATGGATGAAATGGTCGCCAAGGGGCTGTCTTTCAAGCAGGCGATGAATAATATCCGTCGCGACATCCAGCTGTCCTTCTTTACGACGTTGATCATGCCTTTGATCAAACAGGTTCTCGCTACGATCTTTGAGCTGGTTGGCAAGATCAGGAAAGCCTTCACTCCCGCCAGTTTCAAGGAGAAACCGGAAGAAGAAAAGAAGGACGAAGGCAAGAAGGAGGAAGCCAAACCCGCTGAGCCCAGCAAGGTGGAGACGCCCACCCCCTCCGTCCCCGCGCCTGCCACACCACCAGCTACACCGCCTGCGCAGGAACAGCCAGCAGCGGGGGCTGTGGGTAAGCAGCGCTCCAAGCACGAAACACGTCTGGATTACTGGCAGGAGGAATTGTCAGAACAGCTGCAGGCAAGTGGGGAAAAGGATTTCAAGAAGCGCCTGGAAATGGAGCTGCAGTTCTGGCAACAGCGGCAAAAGCTGGCGCGAGCGGGCAGTGCTGAGTACAGCGCGATTCAGCTGGCGCTGGACAATATCCGGACGCGACAGGAGCAGGCCGCTCAAGATGCGTCAATCAAGCTCGCTACTGATGCGATTACCCAGAAGAGGGATTTGGCGATAAAAGCAGTTGACGAAGATGAGGCAACTGCCAAGAAAAGTCTGGAAAAGAAAAGAATTTCCAACGAACAGTTCCTCGAGATTGAAATAGAGCTGGAGGAGCGTCGCCGCGGCATCAAGCAAAAGGCACTGGATGATGAGCGGGCCATGCTGGAAGAAAAAGGGGCGCTGACGATTGAGGCTCAGATGCGCCTGGATAAACAGTTGGAAGAGCTGGCGCTGGAATCCAGAAAAAAGCAGAAGGAGTATGAGGAGCAGCTCGAAGCTGAGCGTCCCAGCATGGTTCGGGTGATGGATCAAACCGAGCAGTCGCTGCAGAAAAATCTGGCGGCCATGCTGGATAAGACCCAGACCTTCAAGGAGGCCATGAGGAATGTCTGGGGCGATATGCGAAAAGCTTTTGTGAATGAATACATCAAGCCAACGCTTCGAGAGTTCCTTTCTCATTTGAAAACCAAACTCATGGCGCTGCTGGGGTTTAAGGAAGCAGATGTTGGGGCCACTCTCGCTGGAACTACCGCCAAGGGTAGTATTGAGAAAATGGGTGCGGCAAACAGCATGGCCACAAATGCGAGTGGCGTGATTGGCAACATCATGAACAACGCTGTTGAAGCCATGTCGGGGGCCTTCAAGGCGATTGTCGGCATCCCGTTTGTCGGGCCGATTCTGGCGGTGGGCGCAGGGGCGGCGGCGTTTGCAGCGGTGAAGGGTATGGTAGGCAAGGTCAAATCGGCTTCGGGCGGCTACGACATTCCACGTGGCACCAATCCACTCACTCAGCTGCATGAAGAGGAAATGGTGCTGCCCAAGCCTTACGCCAATGTGATTCGCGACATGGCGGGTCAAGGCGAAGGCGCTGGTGCAGCGGCCTCCGGTGGGCAGTATCACATCAATATCCAGGCGCTGGATGCGCGCGGGGTTCGCCAGTTGTTCATGGAGCATGGTTCGGCCATGGTGGCATCGCTGCGGGCGCAGGGCCGTAATTTTGCGGGGGCGTAAATGTCGGAAGCCATTTTTCCGAGCCTGCCGGGGCAGGCGTGGCCGGTGGTGAAGGTTGCTAAATGGTCTACCAAGGTGCAGACCACGGCATCGGGTCGCGAAACACGGGCGTCGTTTTATGCCAGCCCGCGCTGGCTGATCAAAGTGTCATTTTCTGTGTTGCGGCAAAGCGAGATGCAGCAGCTGGCCGGGTTTTTCAATGCCCGACGCGGGTCGTGGGATACCTTCTTGTTCTACGACCCGCAGGAGTGCCTGGTGAGTGAACAGCCCTTTGGGCAGGGCAACGGGGTGACGACGCGGTTCCAGCTGCTGCGCAGCATGGGGGGCTTTACCGAGCCGGTGTTCGGCTTGAAGGAGCCGCCGCAGATCAGCCGTGATGGTGTGTTGCTGCAGCAGGGGGTGGACTATACGGTGGACAATATGGCAACCGTGACGTTTGTTACCCCACCTGTGGCAGGTAGTGCGCTGTCTTGGTCCGGGAAATTCTGTTTTCGCTGCCGTTTTCAGCAGGATCAGGCGGAGTTCGAGCAGTTCATGTCCAATCTGTGGGCGTTGAAGCGGGTGGAATTGTTGACGGTGAAACCATGAAGACAGCGAGCCAACCTTTACTGGACCTGCTGAACAGTCAGGACGCGTTCTGCATGGCAGACCTGTTTGTGTTTGTGCTGCAAGGTGGGCAGGTGCTGCGCTATACCAGTGCGGACACACCGGTCAGCTGGCAGGGGGAAACCTATTTGTCGACGGGACCGGGTTTCAAGCGCGGTCGTACCCAGCTGTCGCTGGGGGTGCAGGTGGATACGCTGGAAGTGACCGTGTTTGCTTCGGTGACGGACCAGATCAATGGCCAGCCGTTTGTGGCGCATGCCATGCGTGGCGGGCTGGATGGTGCCAACTTGACGTTGTCGCGCGCGTTCTTGAGCCGCTGGGATGCGCCCGTGGTTGGGGTGTTGCCCTTGTTCAGCGGTCGGGTGGCGGAGGTATCGGGTACCCGTGGCGCTTGCCATCTGCAGGTGAAGAGTGATCTGGAGCTGCTCAATATCAAGATGCCGCGCAATCTGTACCAGCCGTCTTGCCTGCATACGGTGTATGACGCGGGCTGTGCCGTTAGCCGTGCTTCCATGGTGCAGACCGGCAGCATCGTGCAGGTACTGGACCCGAATCGCTTTGTGGTGTCGTTGCCGCGCCCGGCGGGCTGGTTTGACCAAGGGCTGATTACCTTCAGCAGTGGTGCCAATGCCGGTATCTCGCGGACGGTGCGTTCCTACGCCGAGGGTCAGCAGGTACAGATCGCCTTGCCCTTTCCAGCAGCGGTGCAGCCGGGGGATGCCATCTCCATGCTGCCAGGTTGCGACAAGACCCAGACGACCTGCCAGGGCAAATTCAACAACCTGGCCCGCTTCCGGGGCTTTCCCTACATCCCGGTGCCGGAAACGGCCGCCTGAGCGGGGCATTGCGCCAATCATGAACCGGGCTGCGGCCCGGTTTTTTTATGGAGGAAGCCATGGCGGAGGCAGAACAACGCCAGCAGGTGCTGGCCGAAGCCCGCAGCTGGCTGGGCACGCCGTATCACCATCAGGGGCGGGTCAAGGGGGTAGGCGTGGATTGCGCCATGATCCTGTGTGACATCTATCACCAGGTGGGCTTGATCCCGTGGATAGACCCACGCCCCTATCCGCCGGACTGGCACTTTCATCGTGACGATGAACGCTATCTGGGCTGGTTGAAACAGTATGCCCGCCCAGTGGCGCAGCCGCAGCCCGGTGATGTGGCGGTATGGCGCTTTGGTCGCTGCTTCAGCCACGGTGCGGTGGTGGTCGACGACACGCTGGTGCTGCATGCCTATTTCAAGCAGGGCGTGGTGCTGGCGCGGCGGGATGAGACACCGTTGGCCGACCGGCCGGTACGGTTTTACAGTTTGTGGGAGTAGCTGATGGGCGGCATGTTTGGCAAGCGCAAGACCAGTACCATCTCGACCTCAGAGCCACGACTGGGTGCCATTCAGGTACAGCAGTCCAGCTATGGTCTGGTGGTGCCGATTGTCTATGGGCAGACCCGGGTCACGGGCAACCTGCTGTGGTACGGCGATTTCACCGCCATCCCGCATGTGACCCGCACAGAGTCGGGGGGCGGCGGCAAGGGCGGTGGCGGTGGCAAGACGGTGCAGGAAGACACCACCTATACCTACGAAGCTGCTTTGGTGATGGGCCTGGGCGAAGGGCCGATCAACGCGGTGGTGTCCGCCTGGCGTGGCAAGGAGCGCCTGCGCGGCAGCCTGTTTCCCGGTGCTTTGCACACGGAGAACAATCTATCGGTGACGGTCCCCGCGACCGCGCCTTATCAGGTGAGCGTGCCGCAGGCGGCAAGCTGGGTGGCGCACTTGTCAGCCACCACCAGCGAACGGGTGGAGGGCGAGAGGCGCAGCTACTGGTCTGAGCGGACCTTGTCGCCGGGGGCGGATTTCAGCATCAGCAATGGTGTGTATACCTTCAACGCGGGCTTGGCCGGCAGGGCGGTGAAACTCAGCTATCAGTGGCGTGATGCCGCCTACTACCTCAGCGCCTTGCAACAGCTGGGGCTGGCCTTGCAATCGGGGGTGCCAGGGCAGGCTGCATGGGGACATTTGCTCAGCCGTCATCCGGCGCAGGCCATTGGCTACAGCCAGACGGCCGTGCTGTATGGCGCCAATTACCAGCTGACCAATAATGCCGAGGTGCAAAACCACAGCTTTGAAGTGGTGGGCGGCTATGCGTTTGGCAATGGGGTGGTCGATGCCAACCCGGCGGACGTGATGTCGGACTTGCTGTCCAATCCGCGTCATGGTGCAGGCTTCCCGTCCGGCAAGCTGGGCAATTTCAGCCGCTATCGGGATTACTGCACCGCCAATGGCTTGTTCATTTCGCCCGCCTATCACGAGCAGCGCCAGGCCCATGAACACTTGCAGGAGCTGGCGATGCTGTCCAACTCGGCGCTGCTGTGGTCGGAAGGGCAGCTCAAGGTGCTGCCCTACGGGGATGAGATTGCCAGCGGCTGGGGGGCTCAATTCTTGCCCGACCTGACCCCGGTGTACGCGCTGAGCGATGACGATTTTCTGGTCAGCGGCGCGGATGACCCGGTACGGGTGCAGCGCAAGACGCCTGCGGATGCCTATAACCAGGTGCAGGTGGAGTTTCTCAACCGCAGTAACGATTACAACCTCGAAGTGGCCGAGGCCAAGGATCTGGCCAATATCGAGCAGTTCGGGTTGCGACCGCAGGAGCCGGTCAAGCTGCACGCCATCTGCGAACCGGCGGTAGCCCGCCATGTGGCGCAGCTGCTGCTGCAGCGGGCCTTGTATGTGCGCAACCATTATGAATTCCGGCTGGGCTGGCGACACGCGCTGCTGGAGCCGATGGATCTGGTGACGCTGACCGATAGTGGCCTTGGCCTGCAGCAAACTCCGATACGGGTGACGTCGATCGAAGAGGATGAGGATGGTGGCCTGACCGTTCGCGCTGAGGATTTCCCGCGCGGGGTGGCCAGCTCGGTGCGCTATCCGACGCAGGTGGTCGCCGGGTTTGGTCATGACTTCAATGCCGACCCCGGCAAGGTACTGCCGCCGCTGTTCTTCGAGCCCGGTTTCACCGGGCAGGACCAGACCCTGCGGGTCAAGCTGGCGGTGACGGGCCCTGGTCCCATGTGGGGGGGCTGTCTGGTGTATGCTTCGCAGGATGGTGCCACCTACAAGCAGGTGGATCGCATCGTGGGCGGCAGCCGCTATGGCACCCTGCGTTCTACTTTGGCGGCCACGGGCAATGCCTTGTCAGTACAGTTGACGGGTAAAGGCGGGCAGCTGCTGTCCGGTACCGAGGAAGATGCCCGGCTGATGCACACCGCCTGCTGGGTGGATGGCGAGTACCTTGGCTATCAGCAGGCAACGCTGGATGGCGTCAATCAATACACCCTGGGTGGATTGCAGCGCGGCAGCTGGGGCAGTACGGCCAGCAACCATGCAGCGGGCAGCCCCTTTGTGCGGCTGGATGCCACGGTGGGGGAGAGCGAGGCGCTGTCGCTGGATCAGGTGGGCAAAACGCTGTGGTTCAAGCTGGTCAGCTTCAACGTGTATGGGGGCGGGCTGCAGGATATCAGCCAGGTGCCCGCCTACCAGTACACGGTGCAAGGTACCGCTTTGCTGTCACCAATGCCGGACATCCGCAACCTGCGCACCAACTTCGTGGCGGGTCTGACGCAACTCTACTGGGACGAGGTGCAGGACTTGCGGCCGGTCGATTATGAAATCCGGCTCGGCCCCAGCTGGCATCAAGCCAAGGTACTGGGGCGCACCCCGCTGCCACGCTTTACCGCCGTGGGGGATGGCCTGTACTGGATTGCGGCACACTACCAGGCACAAGGCGGCGTGCAGGTGTACTCGGCTCAGCCCGGGCGGCTGAGCATCACCGGTGCCGCGCTGGTCAAGAACGTGGTAGCCCGCTTCGACGAAGCGGTCAGCGGCTGGTCGGGGACGTGCTCCGGTGGCGCCATGGTACTGGGTGGCGCCATTCAGCTGGATGCGGCGGATAGTCTGCTGGCTTTGCCGGATGTGCTGTCCAACCCGGATATCTTGTGGCTGGGCGGGGTGGCGGGCAGTGGCATGTATACCCTGCCCGCCAGCCATACCATCAATATCGGCCGGGTAGCGCCTTGCAATGTGCTGATCAGTTACAGCGTGCGCGGGCAGGCCATCCACGAAAACGTGCTGACCACGCCCGACATCTTCGCGCTGAACGACTGGTTCGGTGAGGTGCTGGGGCAGCAGGTGGATGTGGTGCCGCAGATCGCGCTGGCACAGGAAGACGGGGTGTTTGGTGACTGGCAGCAGTTTGTACCGGGTAGCTATGTCGCCCAGTCTTTCAAGGCACGGGTGCTGATCAGCACCCGTGATCCCGGCATCAGCCCCATCCTGAGCGGGCTCACCTTCCTGGTGGATGCGCCGGACCGCGTTGACAGCGGCTCGGTCAACGTCCCCATCGGTGGCTTCTCAGTGCTCTACGAGCGCCCGTTTAACGGCGGCAACGGCAGCCAGCCCTGGCCCCTGCCGCAGATTACCCTGCTGAACGCCATGCCGGGGGACGACCTGCTGCTGACCGCGCAAACCCGCAGCGGTTTCACCGTGCGGGTGGTCAACGGCAGCAATGATGTGGCACGCCAGATCAACTGGATCAGCCAAGGCTACTGAGCACCATCCCGTTTGCACAAGACAGGCCGCCTGCGGGCGGCCTTTTTCATGGAGAAAGCAATGTCACAAAATCCGACCGTACTGCCTACCAGTGGCACGCTGACCGGCCTTGGCCTGGTGCAGAAAGTGAATGATGCGCTGGATACCATCGCCAGCAACCTGAGCGGTGCCACCGACCCCGGCGCAGTGGGTGCCAACCGGCTGTGGGCCGACACCCAAAGCGGCCTGCTCAAGCTACGCAATGGCAATAACGACGGCTGGACCGTACTGGGTAGTTTGAGCGACCTTGGCATCCAGAGTGGACGTCAAGTCACCGCCACGGCCGGTGGCACCGGTGACGCGCTCACCGCCAGCTTTGCCCCCGCAGTAACCACTCTGATCAACGGCATGTCACTGTGCGTGCGCAGCAACGGCAGCAATGCCTCCGCGGCCCCAACCTTTACCCCGAACAGCGGCGTCATCCCGGCCAAAACCATCGTCAAAGGTACGGGGCAAGCGCTGGTGACCGGCGACATTGCCGGTGCCGGCCACTGGCTGGAACTGTTGTATGACCAGACGCTGGACAAATGGCTGTTGCTGAACCCGGCGGCAGGGCTGTCATCCGCCGTTCCGGTCGGCACCATCATCCATGTGGCGCAGAACACGCCGCCTGCAGGCTACCTGAAAGCCAATGGGGCCGCCGTGTCCCGTAGCGCCTATCCCGCCCTGTTTGCAGCGCTGGTCACCAACGCAGGCTTCACCCCGCAGACGTTCACCGTGAACATCGCCAACCCGGCCGTCTTCACCAAGACCGCCCACGGCTTCACCGGGGGGGAGATGCTACGGCTCTATACGACAGGTGCCCTGCCTACTGGGTTGAGCACTATGACAGGGGTTTATCTTGTTGAAATGATTGACGCTAACAACTTCTATCTGCGGGAGTGGGGAAACCGGATAGCGACCAGCGGCAGCCAATCGGGCACGCACAGCTACCTGCAAAGCTGGTTCGGCCTTGGTGACGGTACCACTACTTTCAACCTGCCCGACCTGCGGGGTGAATTCATGCGCGGCTGGGATGACGGACGCGGCCTGGATGCGGGGCGTTCGCTGGGTACGATGCAGAACGCCAGTGAGATTGCGGTATATGACAATTCAAGTGGGATTATACCTCTAACAGATGTAAAAAATGCTGATGGTATAAGCCACTATGGGTCCAACTCCTCAATCAACATTAGTGCTGCGGCGGGAAAGACCTATGAGTTCAGGAAAGTCCGACCGCACAACCTCACATTGCTGGCCTGCATCAAGTACTGAGCGCTGCTTATCTTAAATGAGGTGCAGGTTTCTGTTGAGCTTTCAAGGAATTTGCCCCGGTTCTGCATGTTGAAAATATCCATCTAAGCTCACGACCACCCATGCTCCTGCCGATAAAACAGGGGCGTGAGTGTTTGCCTGAACCCATCCGGAGTAAACCCGATGATTGCCATGATTTTTCCCTGGCTGCTGCGCCATTGGCGCGGTCTGGCCGGGGTGGTGTTGTTATTGCTTGCGGGCTGGGCGGGCCATGCCTGGTCCGAGCGGCGTTGGCAGGCACGCTGGGCGGAGCAGCAGGCGTTGCTGGCTCAGCAGGCGGCGGTGGCCACGCGCCGCAATGCGGAGCAGGCGCGCCGTCAGTCTGAGGCCGCCACCTATGCGCTGCAGGATCAGGCGCACCGGTTACAGCAGCGTGTGGCTGCAACGCAAACCCGTATCTTACTGGAGAAACGCTATGAAATGGATGCTGCTGGCCGGGTTCGGCTGCCTGCTCGCTGGGTGTACCTCTACAACGCCGCCATCCGTCGCGACGTGCCCCGCCTGGACGGTGCCGGCGGATCTGATGGCTCCACCCAAGGCCTTGATGCCTTTGCCGCCGTCCAGACCATCAACCGTAACACCGACGCCTGCCACGACAACGCTGACCAACTGATGGCGCTGCAAGCTTATTTACAGCGTGCCGGGGTGGTTGTACAGCCCTGAGCGGTTAGGGTTCTGGGGCATGAACCTCGCCGCTGCACAGTTGCTGGCGGGGTGCCAAGCGGGATTCACACGCCGTTGAACTGGATACGGATGCAGGCACCGCTCAGTGTATCGCTGCGCAGGATGTCTAGGCGGCCCTGATAGGCGTTGACGATATCGTTCACAATGGCGAGTCCGATGCCGTGGCCAGGTACTGCCTCATCCGCACGCACCCCGCGCTGCTGCATCAAACTGGGATCACTGATGCCAGGGCCGTCGTCCTCGATGCTGAGGGTGCAGCGCTCTCCCTCTCGCTGCGCGCTGATGCGCACCTGATGCATAGCCCATTTGGCGGCGTTGTCGATCAGGTTGCCCAGCAGCTCCAGCAAATCGCCTTCATCCAGCCGTAGTTTGAAATCAGGTGGAATGTCTTGCTGGAACTGCAGGCTTCGGTCACGGTAGACCTTGCTGAGGGTGTCGGTGATCCGTTGCACTTGGGGCGCGAGCAGACGGGCGGCGGCAAAGGGCGCACTGCCTGCGGTGGCGGCGCGCTGCAGCTGATAGCCCACCAGCGTTTCCATGCGCTGGCATTGCTCGCGCACGGTGTGGGCAAATTCGGCATCGTCTTCCGGCGTGCCTTTGAGTACCGCCAATGGGGTCTTCAGACTGTGGGCGAGGTCGGCCAGCGCGTGCCGGTAGCGCTGCTGCTGGGCGCGTTCGCGCTGCAGCAGGGTGTTCAGGTTGCGGGTGAGCCCTTGCAGCTCACGCGGGTAGGGGCCATCCAGCTGCTCATCTTCCCCTTGCTCGATGCGGCGCAAGGCGCGTGCGACTTGCCGCAGCGGGCGCAGTCCCCAGCGCAGCAGCACGGTCTGGGTCAGCAACAGCAGTACGGCCGAGGCGGCCAGCCAGCCCCACAGGGTACGGCGATAGGTGTTCAGCTCGCGCTCAAAATCACGCAGGTCCTCGCTGACGCTGAACAGCAGTGGCAGCCGACGCACGCCGACAGGCCAGCTCACCTGCATGGAGAGCGCCCAGTAGCGCTGGTGGTCCATGTCCACCTGTCCAAACCAGGGTTGGCCTGGCGTGGCGCTGTCGGCAAAGGGTATGGCGCGGCCGGTATTGGAGGCGGATAGCCATTGCGTGCGGCCAAGCTGAACGCGGGCATACAGGCCGGAGCCAGGCAGTTGCAGGCGGGGTTCGGCCAGTTGTGGCGGCATGTGCAGCACGCCTTGCTCATCAACCTCGGCGGCGGCCATCAGCAGGTAGGCGAGGGCACTCAGGCGTTCGCGGCGGGCGGTTTCGGCACTTTCGCGAAAGGCCTTGTCCAGCGCCGCGCCAGTGAGGATCACAAACAGCAGCAGCAGCACAGCGGCGGCCAGGATCACCCGCTGGTTGATCGAGCGGGGCTTGCGGCTCATGCGCCAGGTTGCAGGGTAAAGCGGTAACCGCGTCCGCGCAGGGTCTCGATCGGTTGCAGGCTGCCATCCGGGTCCAGCTTCTTGCGCAGGCGGCCGAGGAGCACTTCAATCACATTGCTGTCCGGGTCGGCGTTCACCGGGTAGAGGTAGTCGTTCAGCTCCGCCTTGGGCACCACCCGATCCCGGTGGGTCACCAGAAATTCCAGCATGCGGTATTCAAAGGCGGTCAGGTCCAGTGCCTGCGCTTCACGCTGTACGCTCTGCGCGGCCAGGTCCAGTTGCAGCGGGCCGAATTGCAGTTTCTGCTGTGGCGCGCCCGCGGCGCGGCGCAACAGGGCTTTGACCCGTGCCAGTAGTTCTGGCGGCTCAAACGGCTTCGTCAGGTAATCGTCGGCCCCGGCCTCCAGCCCTTCCACCTTATCCTGCCAGCGGTCGCGGGCGGTTAATACCAGCACCGGGGTGGTACTGCCCTCCGAGCGCAGGATGCGCAGGATGTCGAGGCCAGAGCGTTTGGGCAGGCCGAGATCCAGCACGATGGTGTCGAAGGGGTACTCTTTGGCCAGAAACAACCCTTGCTCGCCATCCTGCGCGCCTTCTACCCGGTAGCCCACCTCCGTCAGCATTTGCCGCAGGCGGGCATTGAGGATGGGCTCGTCTTCCACCACCAGAATGCGCATCTTAGCGTACCTCCCCACTGCCGGCGTCGATCTTCAGGATCACCACCTCGCCGTTGCTTTTCAGCACCTTGACCCGAAACAGCGTACCCTGCTGTTCCACCGCCAGCACCTTGCCCCCGGTCCGCTCCTGCGCGATGCGGGCGGCATCATCACGGGAAATGGCCCAGGCCGGAACGGCCACCAGCAACAGGGTGAGCAGGGCTGCGCGCATCATGATCTTATCTCCATCCTTCTGACAGCCGAGGTCACATCCGGCTGCCCATTGTACCGTGCCAGAACGCCTTTGGCGTGGATCAGCGCGACGGCTCCACCGACACGTTCACCCGCACCTCACGGCCCGGATCGCGCGGCATGAAGCTGGTATAGCGGCGGCCTGCGTATTCATAGGTGACGCGATAGCCGGTCAGGCGATTGTCCCACTGGTCCACGCTGCGGCAGCGGCGCTCATCGCGAGACACGGTTTCATATTCATCGCCGCCACGATCATTCCAGCGGTCGCCAATCATGGCGCCTGCGATGGCACCGACCGCCGTGGCGGCATCCTTGCCACGCCCCTTGCCAACCTGGTGGCCCAGCGCCGCCCCCACCACACCCCCAATGATGGCACCGCTGGTGCTGCGGCGGGATTCACGCGGCTGTTGGCTGCTGACGGTTTCCGTCCAGCACTCCTCGCGTGGTGAGTTGACGCGCTCATATTGGGGCTCCACCTGACGCACCCGGGCATAATCTGCAAAGGATTCCGCCCGCAGGGTTGGAACCGCCAGGCTCATTGCGAGGGTAGCAAACACAGTCAAGCGACGCATGGTGTGACTCCTTTCAGTCGACTTCCACCATCGTGGTGGACATGCAGCGTAGTGTGCACCGCGCTCGCTGAACGGGTTATGAATGCCTGCGTATCCTCCGTACAGGGTTAAATCCGGTGAACTGCAGGGCGGATATGCTGGCAACATGATATGCTTGCTGCATGTCTGATTGCCTGCAACCCTGATATGTCCTTGCCCCGCTTCCCCAATCTGCCCGCTGCCATCTATATGGGGCTGTTCTCGGTCAGCAGCTTTTGTACCGCCATCCTGATGCTGTCCGGTGGCTACAACACCTTTGGCTTGCAGCAGATCCTGAATAAAGACGGCGATACCCTGAACGCAGGCGGGCTGGAAATCTGGGGCCTCAATCAGCTGTTCATGTTGCTGTCCGCCCTGTTCATGCTGATGGGGCTGGGCTGCATGCTGTGGCTGCGCTGGCGCGGCAAATCACCGTCCATGTGGTTGAGCATGCTGCTGCTGCCGGTTGCCTTGTTCCTGCTCATCACCTTCTACCCGCGCCCGTTTGAATTCCAGCTACGCTACTACCAAGGCCCGGCATTTGCCACTTACGTGCTGCTGGCGCAGGACTCCGGTGACTTCATCGACGGCAATGAAGACCGCTTCTACGGCCAGATGGACAAGCGCGGTGTTGAAACCTATTACCTGGATAACGGTGAGAGCCGCTACTTTGACTGCATCACCGAGCGCAACTGGTGGTGGGGCAAGCTGGCGGTGCATCACGGCCGTTACTTCATTCTGGATGCCAATCATCACCTGGCCTTGCTGCAGCAATACTGCAAACCGACGGCAGCACCGGCTGAAGCAGGTGAACTCTGAGGGGCTGCTGCCCGGTGCTCTCGGCATTGATCTCAATGCTGTGGCAGGTGCTGCAAAGAAGCGTACTTTTCCCTGTCCGGTCAAAAGTGACAAACCCATATCCCATGCGGGATAGCGCGGTATTTTTGATCTTTTGTGCGGCAAGGCGGGCAACGGAAGAAATATTCCGCACCGAGCGGTTTCCCGGCTATTGAATTGACCTGCATACCTGCGGCATCATCCTGCGCTTTCCTTATGTATGAATGAGTGTTCATGGACTGGAACCGTGCGGCGCGCGAGTACCTGGATGCGTATGCCCGGCAGCAAGACCTGCCCGGGGGTATCCGCTTTTTCAAGGCCCTGCAGCAAGCAAGGCTGGATGGCACCCCCGCCAGTCTCGACAGGCTGGACGCGTTGCTGGAGCAGATTCATGACAAAGCAGGGCTCAAGGCCGCTGATCTGAGCCAGGATCCTGCTGTGCAGCGCTTTGCCAATATGGTGTCGTTCTATATTGGGTCTTACCTGTCAGCGCGGATAGGTACCGACCTGACCTGGGGAACGCGTGAGCAGATGCTGGCGCAGTATCCCGATACCTTTAAGCTGGGGGACAAACCAGAGAACCGGCTGGTCGCATACGCGCTCGGTAAAGCGTTCACGCCGCTGACCTACCTTCACCAGAAACTGTTTGCACAACGGGATGTGTCGCTGCAAACAACCCTCCAGCAAACGCTGGACACCTATCATGCAGCAGCACGCCAGGATCCGAACATTTGGGTGCCGCTCATGCTGCGCCTGTACGCTGACAAGGAATATATTGGCGACCGGATCGCACTTCGCGCCGCGCTGGAGCGGCTGACGCTGGACTACTCGCTGGAGAGTCTGACACGGGTCGATGCATTGCTGAGAACCATCCGCAAAGGGCAAGCCCCGGTCTATGGTGACTTCATTACCCACCCGGACACCGTCAACTTTCTGCAATTCCTGGCATTCTATTTTGCGACCACCGTAGCCCGTAATGGCCCCTATGTGCTGACCTGGCATACCTACGAAGAGGCCCAGAAGCTGGGCATGGGGTGGGACCTGGCATTCGAGCTCACCCACTGGGCCCGCCTGAATGATGCGCTGTATTCTCCGCTGCTCACCATAAACGAGATACTGTTTGGTGAGAGGCAAACCAGCTGCACGCAGCATGCCCAAGACATTTTCCGGCTGAATCCGCCAACGCCTACGGAGCCGGATGAGGAGGAGGGCGGCTTGACCTTGCTGGCCATGGAGAAAGCGGCACTGGACCCTGAGCAAGCCAAAGCCTGCGAGGAGGCAGGCATGATGCTGGCTTATGGACGGTTCATGTCGGCAGGGCTTCAGCCGACGACACCGACCATCCTGTATCCGACCCAGAATGGCGGCGGTCTGATGGTGCCCATCATGGAGGAGTCAGAAGAGGATGCGATATACCGCGCGGATGAGATCTTGTGGAGCAATCCGGAAAAAGCCGCGTTCGCGGTACTCGTGCGAGATGCCTACCACGACTATCCTCCCGGGCAGGAAAAGGATGTGGTCGTCAATCTTGCCGTCTACGGGCACGCTGCCATGACTGTGACGGTAGCGGCACCTTATCCGGTGATTGCGAAAGACAACAGCCTCCGTCTTCATCCGGTTCGCATCAACAAATGCTCGCTCAACCGGGATTACCACGAATCCATCCTCGACCATGTCCGGATTGGCATGGCCCGGTACGGCAGCAAGAAGCGCAAAGACTGATTGCCAGTGATGGGTATTCAACCCCCAGCGGCGCAGAATGCATCCCGGCAAGCACCCCTGATGCCAGCCGCCTTCTGGCACCACTTTCTGCGCATCCCTCGCTACCGGCGCAATACCTGTTGGGCAGCGATGACCCTGTTGCTGTTTGCGGCCAGTCTGCTGTACACCCACCCTTGCTGCGCGGATGAAGTCGCGTATGGGCTGGTGCTGCTCCTGGGCTGGTTGACCGCCGTGCAGGGTATCTTGCTGGGGATGGATGCGGCGATCTTGCTATGGTGGCGCAGACGTGCGAGACACGAGGCATCCCGAACTGCTGCAACGCATCGCCCTGAGCGCTGAGGCTGAGTACGAAGCCTTGATATGATTACGTACAATTGACCGTACCCGCACTGCTGTCTGGATTCAGCGTCGCCTGATCTGCCCCAAGGAGCCATCCCCATTATGACCTTCCGCTGGTTTGCCCTGCTGGCCGCGTTCAGCCTTGCCCCGGCCGCCCGTGCTGCAGATTGCCTGCATTACGCCGGTGCGCCGCTCACGCTCACGGGAACCGTGACCCTGAAAACCTTCTACGGCCCGCCCAACTATGGCGAGAGCCCAAAGACGGATGCGCGCGAGGTGCAGGCGGTGCTGGTGCTGCCCAAACCGATCTGTGTGGCGGCGAACCCGCAAACTGAAGAAGAAGCTGAAACGGGCCAGCGGCTTATTACCCTGGTGCCGCCCGCTGGTATGCGCTTCAAGCCTTACCAAGGCAAGACGGTGGTGCTGACCGGCACACTCTTTCACGCCATCACCGGCCACCACCACACCCCGGTGTTGATGGAGGTGACGCGGGTCACCCTCAAGTAGCCCGCACAGTCATGCTGCAGTCCGGCGCACATTCTGCGGTGCGCCGTCTACACTGAAAGCAGGCAAGGCGATCAGAACAGCCGACGGGTAAGCCCGGCAGTGTGGATCAGGGTGGAGGCCAGCTCTTCCACCGATTTATGGGTGGCATCCTGGAAGGAGATGCGCTCGCGGCGCATCAGCGCTTCGGCTTCGGCGATTTCGAACCGGCAATTGTCCAGCGAGGCGTACTTGCTGTCTGGCTTGCGCTCGTTGCGGATCTGCTGCAGGCGGTCGGCGCGGATGGTGAGGCCGTACAGTTTGTTGCGGTAGGGCTGCAGCACGCTGGGCAGGGTCATGCTGCCAAAGTCTTCCGGCACCAGCGGGTAGTTGGCGGCGCGGATGCCGTAGTGCAGGGCAAGGTAGAGGCAGGTGGGGGTTTTGCCAGAGCGGGATACCCCAACCAGGATCACATCCGCCTCTTCATAGTATTTGGTCTGGCCGCCATCATCATTGGCCATGGTGAAGTTCACCGCGTCGATGCGGGTTTTGTAGTCGTCGTTGTCATCAATGGCATGGCTTTTGCCCATGGTGTGCGACGACTGCATGCCGAATTCCTGCTCCAGCGGGTCGATGAACTTCTCGAAGAAGTCGAGGTGCAGGGCATTGTTGCGCTGGCGCAGCGCGTTGCGGATCTGGCTGTCCACCATGGTGGAGAACACCACCGGGCGGTGCCCCTCCTGCATGCAGATGTCGCCCAGCTGCTGTGCCACTGCCTGTGCCTTTTCGATGGTGTCGATGAAGGGCAGGGTGGTACGCTGGAAGTCGATGTCTTCGAACTGGGTGATCAGGCTGTGGCCGAGCACTTCGGCAGTGATCCCGGTGCGGTCGGAAACGAAGAACACCTTGCGGCGGTGCGTCATGTTGGCTCTCTGCTGGAGGGGGGATGGACGATTATAGACGGAGAATGGGCGCTTTCGGCAGCGTTCGGCGCTGAAAAATACGTTAATCTAGTCAAACTACAGGCTGTCTCGGTGGGTTTGCGTAACATAATGACTTTTCATCCTTTTTACAGTGCGAACGCGCACGGTAAAAACGAAACACGGTAGAATGCGCGCATTCCACGCCGCCCCCTCGGTGCACTGCAGCAAACTGGCTGCCTGCGGCCTTGGTGCGTGTGCGTGTTGCCGGTTTTGATCGTAATCAACGGGAAATCGACGATGTCGCAAAATGTAGTCTGGTTCGAGCACCTCCGCATGACGGACGTGGAACGGGTAGGGGGCAAGAATGCCTCGCTGGGTGAAATGATCAGCCAGCTGGCCGGTGCCGGTGTGCGGGTGCCGGGTGGTTTTGCCACCACAGCTGAAGCGTTCCGCCGCTTCCTGGCCGAGAGCCACCTCACCGACCGCGTGAACGAAGCCCTTTCCCGGCTGGACGTGGACGACGTCACCCAGCTGGCCAAAGTGGGTGCCGAAATCCGCCAGTGGGTGATCGACGCCCCGCTGCCTGCCGATCTGGAACAGGACATCCGCACCGCCTACGCCAAAATGGAAGCCGACTCCGGCGCCACCATCTCGGTGGCCGTGCGCTCCAGCGCCACGGCGGAAGACCTGCCGGACGCCTCTTTTGCCGGCCAGCAGGAAACCTTCCTCAACATCTCCGGCATCGAGCAAGTGCTGGTGGCCATCAAGCACGTGTTCGCCTCGCTGTACAACGACCGCGCCATTTCCTACCGCGTACACCAGGGCTTTGAACACGCCGAAGTGGCACTGTCTGCCGGTATCCAGCGCATGGTGCGTTCGGACAAAGGCTCCGCCGGGGTGCTGTTCACCCTCGATACCGAATCCGGCTTCAAGGACGCCGTGTTCCTCACCGCCAGCTATGGCCTCGGTGAAACCGTGGTGCAAGGCTCGGTGAACCCGGACGAATTCTACGTCTACAAACCCAACCTCACCGCCAACCGCCCGGCCATCCTGCGCCGCAACCTCGGCTCCAAGCTGATCCGCATGGAATTTGCCGACAAGGCCGAAACCGGCCGCTCGGTGCGCGTGGTGGACACCACCCAGAGCGAGCGCCGCCAGTTCGCCATTTCCGACGCCGACGTGCTGGAGCTCTCCCGCTACGCCATGATCATCGAGCAGCACTATGGCCGCCCGATGGACATCGAATGGGGCAAGGACGGCGTGGACGGCAAGCTGTACATCCTGCAGGCCCGTCCGGAAACCGTGAAGTCGCAAGACGCCCGCGTGGAAACCCTGCGGCGCTACCGCCTGAAGCAGCGCTCCAATGTGCTGGTGTCCGGTCGTGCCATCGGCCAGAAGATCGGCCAGGGCGTGGTACGACTGGTGAAAGACGCCTCCGAGATGGACCAGGTCAAGCCCGGCGACGTACTGGTTACCGACATGACCGACCCGGACTGGGAACCGGTGATGAAGCGCGCCTCCGCCATCGTCACCAACCGCGGTGGCC
This sequence comes from Leeia sp., assembly GCF_041909055.1. Lineage (NCBI taxonomy): Bacteria > Pseudomonadati > Pseudomonadota > Betaproteobacteria > Neisseriales > Leeiaceae > Leeia > Leeia sp. The sequence continues at coordinate 30,411 of NZ_JAYREC010000002.1, forward strand.
GCACCTGCCACGCCGCCATCATCGCCCGCGAGCTGGGCATCCCGGCGGTAGTGGGCTGCGGTGACGCCACCCACCTGCTGAAAGACGGCCAGCCCGTCACCGTCTCCTGCGCCGAAGGCGACACCGGCAACATCTACGAAGGCCTGCTGGAGATCGACGTGATCGACCTCGCGCTGGACAAGATGCCGCCCGCCCCGGTCAAGCTGATGATGAACGTCGGCAACCCTGAGCTCGCCTTCGACTTCAGCCAGCTGCCCAACGAAGGCGTAGGCCTCGCCCGGCTGGAATTCATCATCAACCGCATGATTGGTGTCCACCCCAAGGCGCTGCTGGCCTACCCGAACCTGCCGTGGGACCTCAAGGCCCAGGTGGAAGAGCGCATTGCCGGCTACCCCAATGCGGTGGAGTTCTATATCGCCAGACTGGTGGAAGGCATCGCCTCCATTGGCGCCGCCTTTGCCCCGAAAAAGGTCATCGTGCGCATGTCGGACTTCAAGTCCAACGAATACGCCAACCTGATCGGCGGCACCAACTACGAGCCGCACGAAGAAAACCCGATGATCGGCTTCCGTGGCGCCTCCCGCTACATCTCGCCGGAATTCCGCGACTGCTTCGAGCTGGAATGCACCGCCATCAAGCGCGTGCGCGACGACATGGGCCTCACCAATGTCGAAGTGATGATCCCCTTCGTCCGCACCCTGGACGAAGCCCGCCAGGTGGTTGAGTTGCTGCGGCAGAACGGCATCGAGCGCGGCAAGAACGGCCTGCGCCTGATCATGATGTGCGAGATCCCGTCCAACGCCATCCTCGCCGAACAGTTCCTCGAATACTTCGACGGCTTCTCCATCGGCTCCAACGACATGACCCAGCTCACGCTGGCGCTCGACCGCGACTCCGGCGGCCCCATCGCCAGCCTGTTCGACGAACGCAACGATGCCGTCAAAGCCATGCTCAGCATGGCCATTGCCGCCTGCCGCAAGCAAGGCAAATACATCGGCATCTGCGGCCAAGGCCCCTCCGACCACCCGGACTTCGCCAAATGGCTGGTTGAGCAAGGCATCGAAACCGTCTCGCTCAACCCCGATACCGTGGTCGAAACTTGGCTCTACCTCGCCCGCGAGCTGGGCCAGAAAGCCTGAGTGTTCTTCTGCTTCAAACAAAAACCCCGTACGAGAGTGCGGGGTTTTTTATTGGGGGTCTCCATCACGGTAAACTAACGAGAAGCGCCCAGACCGTGACCGCTGTCACACAACCCAAGGCTTGCCTATCTTGAAGAAGAGCATTCTGTTTGTTGTCGCCATCCTTGCGCTAGCGGGTGCATGGCTGTTGCTGCATAAAACACCACAGCCCCCCGCCTTGTCAGAGTTATATCTTGCCAAATCCTCATGCTACCGCCATGGCTATGTGATGTACCTGAAGCATAAAAAAATAGCGTTTAAGGAATATGAGGATAAGGTTGTGGTGCCGGGAGACGCTGGAGTCCAATACGCCACCGCTTATCAGGACTTTATGCACGTCAATGAAGCCTTGGGATTGAAGTGCCCAATGGTGGAGGGGCGATGATTGAACAGCGCGCCATTCAGCAGGTAGGGCGCAATAACCGCAGGGCATTGCGCCGCGTGTATGCATCATAACGAGGCATGCTTGAGGTATCCACGCCTGCAGCCAGTTGGAGGAGCGAGGGTGGTATACCAACCGTGAAGGGCGCTAACTGGCGTTACCCGCAGGCGGTAGTGCATACTTTTCCCACCCTGAATGCCCTGACAATCATGGCACGCTTGTGTGTAGCACACTGGTCAGGGCCACCGATGCGGCGCAATGCCCTGCGGTTATTGCGCCCTACTGCACTGAACCCGGACGACGCACAGCAACAGCGCAAAGCCTTCCGCATCTTTCTGGAAACCCTGCTGCTGGCCGAGCTGGGCGAACACTTGATCAACGACCCGGCGTTTCAAGGCATGGTGGACGACATCCAGACCGTGATGGAGCGGCAGACCGAGACGCAGGTGCTGATTGAGTAGGCGATTGGTGGGCTGTTGGGGCGGTAGCAGGATGACCGCCCTAACTTTCGGCAAAGCTTGAAAGTCAGGTCAAGTCGAAATTTCAGCACGTTCATGCGCCCTGAGCCGTCTCGAAAGAGAGGCGTGGTACGGTGCAATGCCTCAGGTATTGCGCCGTACGCGGGCGAAGAGCCGGAAACCCCGACCGCGACCGAACCGCAGATGCTAAAGTGCCCACCAGATCGGCAGGCTTTTTTAAAATCGATCACAATTCCATTGCTAAAGAGTTATTGATACCTTTAATTGATCAGGATATTTCCCCTGTGCATCAAGTAAAGTCTCTCGCAATATTTCTGCATCCCCGCCCATGATTGCAGAACTTTTCGCAAATGAAGACCAAACAATTTCTATTCGCTCATCTGAAAGCAATGCTTCTGACAGACAATCCCATAGAGCGTCAGGGTTCATTCCATAATAATCTGAAAATTCAAGTTTTTGCTTAAGTAGGCCGTGGAATTCTTCCGCCGAGAGCACTTCATTCCCGTTAATTGTCACACTATGAATCTGCTGCATTATTGCACCTTATTAAACGTTGTATAGTTATCGCTTGTCGTGTATATAAGTCCGTCATTGGAATGCAAAATTAGATCATTACCACGGTATTGGCTCTGATAATTCAGTGCAGCAAGGGAAGGGCGCAATAACCGCAGGGCATTGCGCCGTGTGTGTACATCATACCCGAGGCTTGCCTGAGCCATCCCGCCTCCAAGCCCGCTGGCTGATCCCGTGCCGTAACGGCATGCGTGAAAGGCTGCCACAGGCTGAACAGTATGGTAGCGTGTACCCCAAAGCGGATAAAGGAGTCGGCATGACTATTCCAAGAGTCAGCTGGTATGTGTTGGCGATGGGCGTGGTATTGCTGCTTATGGCGCGCATGCCCGGCATGATGACGCTGATGCTGGCCGTCCCCATGCTGATTTGGGCTCTGGCGGGCCTGTTGCGGCGCACACGCCTCCACCCCAGGGCGGTATATATGCTGGGTTTGCTGGTGGCCGCGGCAGCCTGGGGCGGGCAATACTACCGCAGCTGGTCTATCGAACAAGATGCGAGCGTCGTTGCTCAAGCGATTGTCCAATACCATGCCCGCACCGGGCACTACCCAGCCAAATTCGACACTATTGGGTACAACGCACAGCAGCTCCGGCAACAGCTGGGCTTGCACTATTGGCGGGATCGTGAAGGTCGGCCTGCTCTGATATACCAGTCGCCATGGACGGTATTTGAAACGTATAACTACGACTTTGCCCAGAAAAGCTGGCATTTTGTTGGAGACTGATGCCGACTGACATCAAGCGTATTACCCCTCTCGCACCAAGTATCGGAAGGAAACATGAAGCCCGTCACCCGCCACCATCTGTACAGCCTGGCATGGTCTGCGCTACCCCTGCTGTGGGTGGCGCGGGACGGCATGGCCTTGGCACACTCGGGCTTGATATTTGTGCTGGTATGCCTGTCACCGGGGCTGCTGGTCGCCGGGCTGATTGAAGCCCATAGCACTGGCTCCTTCTATGGTGTGGCGCTGCTGGTCAACATGCTGTTCTACGAAGGCATCTTCCTGCTGCGACGATGGAAAACCCGCCGTGCGGCGGCGCAAGCAGCGAAGTCGGGGGGCTGCTGAGCGCTGAGGGGAGAGGTGCAGCGAGCGACGGTCCTGGCAATTGTCAGGATGACAGGTGCTGGTGCAGAAAAAGGAGAGTGTATGCGCATAACACAGTGCTGGGGTTTGCTTATGCTGGGCGTGGTCACGCTGCTGAGCGGCTGCCAGCCTGCCCCGGCGGAAATCACCCTGAAGGAAGGCGACGCGCGCATTGCCATCACCAAAACCCGGGCCGTAACATCCGATGAGAAGGTCGACCGCCACCAAACCCTGTTGTATGGCACCTTACAGATCAGCCAGTCCACCTTACGCCATACCCGTGCTAACCTGAATTGCCTGACCGCTACCATGGGGAACCAGCCTGATAGAGGGGGTTATGTCGATTCGATCGCCAGCGTATTGGCCAATCCTTATCCCCTGCAAAGAAAAGAGACCACCATCAAGGTTTACTGGGTCTTTGATGGGGCGCTAGATGCGGAGCGTGTGCTGAACGAAGCGCAAGTGGCGCTCAAACCGGGCTGTGTGCTGTTGTACTGAGTGGATGGGGGAATAGTGGAGGCGTCCACCGAAACACTGGAGCAAGCGAGAGCAATTGCTGTGAAGCAAGGGTAGGCGCAATGCCCTGCGGTTATTACGCTCTACGCAGGCTAAATAAATGCAGCCTGGTCACTCAACAGTTCGTGAAACATGTCAGTGCATGCTTCAGCTTCGGTTTGAAACCTCTTGGGGGAAAATTTGCTTCCACGCTCATAATAGAAAACCTCCCAACCATTGGCGTCCTCTTCTAAGCACAGTGCCATATTCGAAGAGCCTGATATGCTGTAGGCGTTTGGTCTAACCCCTGCTGCTTGCAGGGCTCGTACAAGCTCAAGCTTCGTGCTTATAACCACATGACCCCCTTCGTGATTTCCTGCAGTTGCTGGCATGATGGCCTCTTGAAGTCGCTACTCTGTTGAATACTAAGTGACTGCTGTGATGTAAAGCCTAATAACCATCGAGCACAACCTTCCATGTGTGCATCATACCCGAGGCTGTCTGAAAGTACCCACGCCTGCGGGTTGGCAGGCTGGGATGCTGTCTTGCGCCTTTGGGTATCAATAAATGGGACTTTCTTTTGCGGCGTGGCGGGCATGGGCAGGCTTGCTACCATGCAATCCATGTGCATTCGCACATGCTCGTTTCTGTACCACTTTGAATGACGGGCAGGCAGCGGGTACCTGCTTCAGGTACCACTAGCCTGCTTGATGACCGGAGGCGCAGGGCCCCATGCCGTATCAGGAGCAGTTCCTTCCCGCAGTATTGATTGTACTGAGTACCAGTGTATTTCTGGTGGTGGAGCGGGTGGCGCCGGGGCGGGCCTTGCCGAATGCGCGCGGCTGGTATTGGCGGGCGGGCTGGATGAACCTGCTGCAGCTTGGCCTGATCGGGCTGGGCGGTTTGACGTGGAATCGGTATTTCCGGGGGCACGCCCTGCTGCAGATTGGCGGCTGGTCTAATCCGGTACTGGAAGGCCTGTTCTACTGGTTTGTGGGCACCTTTGTGTTCTACTGGTGGCACCGCCTTCGCCATGCCAGAGGCTTCTGGTTGCTGTTTCACCAGATTCACCATAGCCCCAGCCGGATTGAGGTACTGACCTCGTTCTACAAGCATCCGCTGGAGATTGCGGCGGACTCGATCCTGACCGGCCTGCTGATCTACTGCGTGATGGGGGGTACGGCAGAGGCGGGGGCGTGGACCTCCTTGTTTGGTGCAACCGGTGAGTATTTCTACCACGCCAATATCCGCACACCGAAATGGCTGGGTTACCTGATTCAGCGCCCGGAGCATCACGCCATTCACCATCAGCTGGACGTGCACCACTATAACTATGGCGATCTGACCCTGTGGGATCGCCTGTTTGGCACGTTCAAGGAGGCCGAAGATTTTGTCCCGGCCTGTGGCTTTCCGGGGAACGGTGAGGCGCGCCTGGCAGACATGCTGCGCTTCAGGGACGTTTACGCGGCTTCAGCTCAGCTGGAGACGCCCCCGCCGCTTGATCCCCAGCCCCAGCACGGCGAGTAGTGCGAGGGCGAGGAAGGGGAGGACGGTGAGGTTGACCGATTGCCAGCCCCAGGTGTTGAGCAGGCCACCGGCGGAGAGGGAGGCGAGGCTGACCAGGCCGAACATCAGGAAGTCGTGCGCGGCCTGCGTCTTGGCGCGTTCGCTGGGCTGGTAGGACTCGGTGAGCAGGTTGGTGCCGCCGATGAAGAGGAAATTCCAGCCCACACCCAGCAGAATCAGCCCGGAGAGGAAGTGCAGGAAGTCGATGCCGCTGAGCGAGATCAGCACCTGTAACGCCAGCAGGGCGATGCCCAGGCCCATGATCGGCAGCACGCCAAAGCGGCGGATCAGGTTGCCGGTGAAAAACGAGGGGATGAACATGCCGAGCACATGCCACTGGATGACAGTGGCGGAGGCCCCTTGCGGCTGGCCGCAAAGCTGCATGGCGAGCGGGGTGGCGGTCATCACCATCGCCATCACGGCATAGCCGACGGCAGAGCCGATCACGGCGGTGAGGAAGACCGGCTGGCGCAGGATGGTGAGCAGGGGTCGCGCCGGGCCGTGTTGCTGGCTCACCTGCATCGGCGGGATGTGGGTGCGGCTGACGATGAGCATGGCCAGCAGGCTGAGGCCAAACAGCACCAGATAAGCGGCGAGGTAAGGCAGCGGGCTGATGCTTTGGGTCCAGCGCCCGATGTTCGGCCCCAGCAGACCCGCGACGATACCACCCGCAATCACCCAGGAGATGGCGCGGCTTTTGAAATCCGCGCTGGCAATGTCGGCGGCGGCAAAGCGGTAGTACTGGGCAAAGCCCTGATAGCCGCCCACCAGCGTATTGGCGAGGACAAACAGCCAGAAGTGATGCAGCCAGAGGGCCAGTGCAGCCAGCAGCCCGGCGGCGCAGCCCAGCCCGGTGCCGAGCAGGAAGCCCGCCTTGCGGCCATGGCGCTGCATCAGCAGGGAAGCAGGGATCATGGTGGCCGCGGCACCCACCATCATCATGGCAATCGGCAGGGTGGCCAGCCGCTTGTCGGTGGCCAGCTGCTGGCCAATCAGCCCGGAGAGGGTGAGCACCATCACGGAAATGGTCTGGAACAGGGCCTGCGCACTGGCCAGCAGCAGCACATTGCGTTTCTCGGCGGGGGTGGGCTGCATGGGTGGCCTGACGGGCTGTTGAGGGCATCACCCATTACCCTTTCCGGGCGACAGGCTGGCGAATGGCATATGGCTTGCCCTGCCAGCATACCGCGCCCACCGAGTGAACTCAATGGGCTGTGGCTACTGCTCCCCTTGCGGGTCAAACCGGTTGGGCTGAGCCTTCCCCGGCGGGGTGGAAAATCATGATCCAGTTGGTTTCCCAGGTCTGTCCGTTGTCTACCGAGAAGGCCTGCTCCCAGCGCGGGGTGCCGTCCTTGGCGGGGTACCACAGGAAACGGACTTTGATGTCCCGACCCTGAAACACATCGTCCGCCAGGAAGCAGCCCACGCCATTTTCAAAGCTGCCGCGCATGGGGGCATCCAGCGTGCCGGGAAAACGGCCATCCAGCCACCAGATACTCCATTGGCGGGTGGCGGGGTCAAAGGAGCGCAGGGTGATGGCGCGATAGGCGCCTCCCGGCATCTCCAGATAGTTGTCATCAATATTGCCCATGCCGCCCAGGATGTGCTGGGCATGGGAAGAGCCGTGGAAGTGATCCCATTCCTGGCAATTGGCCAGACGCTCTTTCAGGCGCTGGTGCTGGATATTCCAGCGGCCCATGAAGAAGTCAAAATCGGTACTGGAGGACATGTGCTGCCTTTCTGCTGAGCGCCTTCCGGGGCGGTAATGTGGGCCTCAAGCGGCGCTGCCAGGCCGTTGCCAGCCTG